>JBKWUD010000030.1:0-29907 GCA_046989265.1 Eubacterium sp. | reverse complement strand
CACCTGCACCCAGCAGATTTCAGAAAAAGCTATCCATTGTGAGCGGTTCAAAATCAAATTCATCCATAACTCCAAGCTCCTTGGCACATTCCTCGCAAAGATACATTTCTTCTTTTTTACCATTTATAATTCTTCTGATGTGTGTATTTGCTTCCTTTTCGTGACAATGTGAACATTTCATAATAAATTCCTCCTGTATTATTCTATTAAATTTGCTAATCAATATATGCAAGCAGCATTTGTTTTAACTGCTTTGCACGGATTGTATTAATTACTGCCTGAGACACGCCTCTGAAATTATTGTCCATAACTGCCGCAGCCATCATTTTTGCCGATTTTTCATCAAGCAGTTTCTGATAATTACAGTTATAAATATGTGCTCTGGCAGTACGTTCATCAATTTCATCGCCGATACTGTTTATCAGGCTCATTATTGCAGTATCCTTACTGTTGGCACGGGTTATCAGTATATAACCTCCGCCGCCCCTTCGGCTTTCTATTCTATATCCTGCCTCAGGAGTAAACCGTGAGGTTATAACATAATTAATCTGACTGGGCACACAGCCAAGCTGATTTGCTAAATCATTACGCTGAATCTGAACACTTGAAGTAGAATCATCAAACATATCAAGTATCATATCGGCAATTAAATCGCTCATCTTCATTTTCATCATCTTCTTTATTCTGAGATAAGACATAAATCATTTTTGACTTTGACTTTCCTTGTCTTTCAAGTATGTTATATCACAAAGGTCAATAAAAGTCAAGACTTTTTTGACTTTTTTTGACTTTTATTTTCACACATAAAAAAACGATGCATCTGCACCGTTTAAATAACTTTATTCTAATGTTAGCTAAAGGCCAACCTTATTATATAATTAGTAGGGTTAGGAATTAGGAATAGGATTTTGGAAGAATAGTTAGCTATCGCTAACTATAATGGCAAGAATAAAGTTAGCCTTTGCTAACTAATTAAATTATATCATTATTACAATCATTTGTCAAGCACTTTTTATAAAAAGTAAAAGCGGCAGGTTTCCCTGCCGCCCATCAATGTGAGCTGATTAGCAGCCGCAGCCGCAATCGTTATTGCCACATCCGCAGTTACCGAAGCCACCGCAGAGTAAAAGGATGATTATAAGGATGATGATCCATGAAGAACCATTACAACCACAACCATTGTTGCAACCCATAGTCGAACCTCCCTTCCCTTTTCTAACTCATACTATGAAAAGGGCAGGTAAGGTGTTACAAAAACTATTAGTTTATTTTTTAGTAGTAACAGTTTTAGCCTTGGACCATGAGCTATAGTATTTTGTTCCGCTTACGGTCTTGTAAGTTCTGATTCTTACATAATACTTTTTCTTCGCAGAAAGCTTTGATATTGTCTTACTTGTGGTCTTATTCTTGGATACTGTTACGGTTTTGTTATTCTTTTTGAAATTCTTATCTGTTGAATATTGTATCTGATAGCCCGTTGTCTGGGTTGTATATTTTTTCCATTTAACAGTAAATTTCTTCTTGCCCGCTGTTACTTTGGATATAGTTGTATTTTTCGGCTTGATTGTAAACGTTTTCTTTACTGTTCCGCTGTAATTTCCTTTGAACTTTATCGTTACTGTGTATTTGCCTACATTCTTTCTGCCGCTTGAATAGCTTACCGTATAATTGCTTGCAGAAATTTTCTTGCCTTTGCTGTCTTTTACAGTTACACTCGGCTTTTTAGCCTTGCCGTTATATGTGTAGCTTGTTGATGAGAGGGTTATCGTTTTAGGATAATAAATTGTTGACTTTGTTTTTACTGCTCCGCAAACAGAACACTTTGTTACAACACTGCCGTTTTTATTTGTTGTTGCTTTTGTGGTTGTAGTTTTATAAATATGCTTTAAGCTATTAAGGTCATAGAGCACATTCTGGTCAAGTGTGCCTGCATCAGTATCACCGAAGGCGTACTGCCACATATCAGCATAAATACCTGTCGTTCCAACCTCTTTTTTAGATGTAAAAGAGGGATTTGAAACAGGATTAGCCAGCCATATTTTATAGCCCTTGTTATAAATCTGTGAAATATCAATATAGTTTTTAAACCAAGTTACATTGGCATAAACCATAGGGACATAACCGGCCTTTTCCATTGTCTGACAAAAAAGCATTGCTTGATTGGTAATCTGAGTTTTTCCGTATTTTGTCATTGAACTGTCCTCAAGATCATATGCTACGGGCAGAACGAAATGCTCTTTATATTCATCAGGCATTCGGGCAAGCGTATCTAAAACGAAATCAGCCTCAATCTGAGCCTCATCAAGAGAATAAGCATAGCTGTAAAGATAAACTCCGAAATCCATATCAGCTGCGCACACATCCTCAACATGCTTCCAAAAAGCTGTGTCCAAATGATTATAATATCCCAGTCTTATCATTGCAAAGGATTTGCCGTCTTTTGCCTGCTGAACATAGTCAACAGATTCGTTATGATAAGAAACATCCACACCGAATTTATTATCGGCAGCAAATGCAGTTAATGAAGATGACATCAAAATAACTGCCATAATAATTGAGATAATCTTAACTGATAATCTTTTCATAAATATTTCCTTTCCAAATTATACGATGCCGCCGTTTACACCGAGAATCTGACCTGTTATGTAATCATTTTCCGCAAAGAAGAGCACTGCTCTTGCAATATCCTCAGGCGTACCTAGTCTGCCAAGCGGAACTTCTTCACAAAGTTCTTCGGCATCGAACTGTTCATTCATACGGGTATCTATAATACCGGGGGCAACACAGTTGACTGTAATTCCCGACGGAGCAAGCTCGCAGGCAAGAGCCTTTGTTAAGCCTATCACTCCGGCTTTGGTCATTGAATACAGTGTTTCACACGATGCTCCGCACTGCCCCCACATTGATGATATATTTACAATAGCACCGTGATGCACCTTAACCATGGACAAGGCAGCATTTTTACAGCAGAAATATACTGCCCTCTCATTAACAGCAGTAACAGCCTCATAATCATCAAGCGTAACATCATTAATCATCTTAATTAGTGAAACACCTGCATTATTCACAAGCAAATCTATATTACCGATTTGCCTGAACAAATTTTTAATTTCATCAATTTTTTTCAAATCGCATTTTACGGCGGTAACACCTTCAAAATTCGGCTCAGTTACATTATATGTTATATAAACATCATAGCCTTTATTCTTAAGTGCAATGGCACATGCTTTGCCTATTCCTGTTGCTCCGCCTGTTACAAGAGCTTTTTTCATAAGTTCTCCATAAAGATTAAATTATATTTAAATATTATCATATTTTATTGAATTTTTCAATCGGTTAGTATATAATTACCACAAAAAGGTTGGTGAAATTATGGAACACGATTTTCAAACTATTTCAGTTTATGTTGACAAAGATGAAAATCTTATAGGCATTCCATGCGGCGAAAGCGACAAATACGGAATTGCCGATATAGACACAGTTATGCTGCTTAAGGCGCCCTACACTGACAAAGCGCTCGAAAGCTACATTGAAAAGGTACTTGATGCATGCTACACAAAAAAGCACAATGACAAGGTCACAACCTCTACTATAGAGCGTTACACTAAAAAGACAGGTTTTGTTGAGGCAACCTCTGAATTCACAATGATTTCAATTGTTAAAACAAAGGTTAATTATTCACTTATGCCTACCTTTAACGATTATGAAAAAGGTCCGCTTGCAATTGACGATGATGAGCATATTTTACCGCTGAATTACAGTGAAGGCGATATGGCAGAGGTAATAAGAGGATATATTGAGGTTTATCTTAAAGCTAATATGTTCTATAAGGAAAAACAGGAGCTTGAAGCAGAAAAAGCTGCTAATAACGAGCAATAATAAAATAACAATGCGGGGACAGGACAATGCATTTATTAAAAATTGACAAGGATAATTATATCGGTCAGGCTGATCCGTTTATCCTTAAAAGCGGCGGAAGATATTATATTTATACAACAGGTCATGACGGAATTTATGCATATCAGTCAGACAATCTGTTTGAGGACTGGGAGTATTACGGTCAGGTTATGACAATGCCTGATCATGAGGCATTTTGGGCACCGAGTGTAATTGAGTTTGATGGCAAATTCTATATGTATAACTCAATTGAGATTTATAATGACGAGCCTGACAGGGGCGGTCACAGAGGTGCAATGCATGTTTCGGTTGCAGACAATCCGCTTGGTCCGTTTACAAATACAAAGCGGATTCTTCATCCGTTTTCAATTGACTCCCATGTAGTTCAGAACGAGAGCGGCTTATTCATTTTTTATTCTTCAAACCGCTTTGAGGGTGACAGAATAGGAACATGCATTTATGTTGACAGACTGCTTGACCCATTCACTCCCGAGGGTAAGCCGGTTTTAGTAGTAGAGCCGACGCTTGATGAAGATATATACCGCAGGGACCGGTATAAAAAAGGTCAGCACTGGCACACAATTGAGGGTGCATTCTATTTTAAAGAGGGCGATTGGCAGTATGTTATGTATTCAGGCAACTGTTATGAACAGCCTACATACTACATAGGATATGCAAGAGCAAAGACGAACGAAACTGACTTAACAAAAATTAAATTTGAAAAATACCCTAACGATAATACATATCACCCTGTTTTGGCAGCAAACGAGTTTGAGGAGGGCACAGGACATCACTCAATGATTAAAGAAAACGGTCAATGGTATGCAATTTATCACGCAAGAGATTATGATGACGGTTTAAATGCATCTGCATTTGATGCACGCAATGCAAGAATATGCAGACTTAATGTAGATAACGGTATAATCACCGCTGAAAGATATAAAGACCATATATAATTAAACAGACATAAAAGAACAGCATTTCAATGTAAACAGTTCCTTATAATATTTTTATTTCAAATCAAACAAAATTTTACAAAATATTAAAAAATATCTATTTTTTATTTACAAAGCAAAGCGATTTTGGTAAAATAATTATTTATTAATTCTTTAAAACGAATCGGAGGCTTTTTATAATAATGTCGTGGAAAAAGAAATACAGGAAGAAAAAAAGGAAGTTTAATAAAAGGCTGAAAGCTAAACTAGTAAATTACGGAAAGCAGCATCACTGGTTTCTAACATTGCTCAGAAAAGCAATGTTTATTCGTGGCAGAGCAAAGTATCTGCATCATTATTTATCTAATACAACAAATGATAAAATGGTTATATTTGAAGCATATATGGGAAGGCAGTATGCTTGCAGCCCGAAAGCTATTTATCTAAGAATGCTGAATGATGAGAGATTTGATGACTTTACTTTTGTATGGGCTTTCAAGCATCCGAATGATTTCAAATATCTTGAGGAAAATAAAAACACCATTGTATTAAAATATGGCAGAAAAGCATATCTCAGATATCATGCACAAGCGAAATACTGGATTACAAATTCAAGACTTAAGGAAAGAATTATAAAAAGAAAAGATCAGGTATATATTCAATGCTGGCATGGCACACCGCTTAAAAAGTTGGGTTACGATATTGATGTTAAGGGCGGAAACGCTATGAATTCAATTAAGGATATCCAACGAAAGTATACAATAGATTCCAGCAGATATACCTATATGATTTCACCGTCTGAATTCTGCACTGAAAAATTTGCTTCTGCTTTCAATCTTCCGGATAAAAGCATTATTCAGACTATTGGATATCCAAGAAACGATTTTCTTTACAACTATACGCACAACGACGTAGAATCAATAAAAGAAAAATTAGAAATTCCATCAGATAAAAAAGTCATTCTTTATGCTCCGACCTGGCGTGACAACCAGCACGTTGCAGGTCAAGGTTACACATACCAAATTGCAATTGATTTTGATAAACTAAGAGAAAAATTTGCGGATAATTATGTCATTTTATTCAGAACCCACTATTTCGTTTCAAACAGCATTGATTTAACCCCTTATGAAGGATTTGTATATAATGTCAGCACCTATGATGATATAAATGAATTATATGTTATAAGCGATGTTTTAATCACTGATTATTCAAGTGTGTTTTTTGATTACGCAAATCTGAAAAGACCTATCATTTTTTATATGTATGATTTTGAGGAATACAAGAACAATCTTCGTGACTTTTACATTGATTTATCAGAACTTCCGGGTCCAATAGTTAAAACAGAGGAAAAGCTGATTGAAGAAATTAAGGACCTTAATAATTATAATGAAAAATACAGTGATATATATTCTGAGTTTTCAAGTAAATTCAATTCACTGGAGGATGGAAATGCTTCTCTCAGAGTTATTGAAAAATGCATTTTAAACAATTAATGTATAAAAAATCTCACCGAACAAAGTTTGTTCGGTGAGGTTTTTTATATCTTTGAAAACTAATCAAGCACCTGATAGTAAGCCGAAAACTTATTCATTTTTTCCTCAAACTTATCTTTAGGCTGCTCTTTCGGAACTTCAACCGGATAGTTGCCGGTGAAGCATCCATCGCAAAAACCGACTGCTGCATCCTTAGCAAGCTTATGGGTTGCTTCAATTGAAAGGTATGCAAGAGAATCAACACCAATCTCCTTTGCAATTTCATCAACGGTATCAAACTTGCAGGCAATCAGATTTTCCTGAGAATCAACATCTGTACCAAAATAGCAAGGATATTTGAATGGCGGAGATGAAACACGCATATGAACCTCTTTTGCACCTGCCTCACGAAGAAGGCTTACAATTCTTGCGCAGGTTGTACCCCTTACAATAGAATCATCAATCATAATTACACGCTTGCCGCTGATATTCTCCTTTATAGCATTAAGCTTAATTCTGACTGCATCCTCTCTTTGCCCCTGTGACGGCTGAATAAAGCTTCTTCCGATATATCTGTTCTTAATAAAGCCTATACCATACGGTATTCCGCTTTCATTAGCATAACCGAGTGCAGCATCAAGTCCACTGTCAGGAACACCAATAACAATATCAGCATCAACAGGGCTCTCCTTAGCCAGGAATGCACCTGCTCTCATTCTTGCAAGCTCAACAGATGCATTATCTATCACAGAATCAGGGCGTGCAAAATAAATGTATTCAAATACGCAAAGTGTGCCTTTATTCTTGCAATGCGTCTTATTTGAATGAACACCATTCTCATCAATTGTAACAATTTCACCAGGCAGCACATCGCGAACAAATTCAGCACCGATTGTATCAAGTGCACATGATTCCGAGCTTACACACCATGCTCCATCCGGTGTTTTGCCAATACAAAGCGGTCTGAAGCCATTAGGATCACGAAATGCAATCAGCTTAGTAGCCGTCATAACCACGCAGGAATAGGCTCCTCTGAGATTATTCATTGTCTTTTCAATTGCCTCCTCCGTGCTTTTGCTGTAAAGGCGGTTAGAAACAATTGTATAAGCTATTGACTCGGTATCGCTTGTCCCGTGGAATATTCCTCCGTTAAGTTCAAAGGTTTTTCGTATATCAGCAGCATTCACTAAATTACCGTTATGTGCTACAGCAAGATTACCTTTAATATGGCGGATAACAAGAGGCTGAATATTGTTAGCATTTTTTCCGCCTGTGGTTGAGTAACGGACATGACCAATCGCCATATTGCCCATACCGAGGTCCTCCAACCTTTTCTGAGGGAATACATCCGGCACAAGGCCACCACCCTTATGGTGAGAAAACACACCGTCATCATTTACAGCAATGCCGCACGACTCCTGTCCCCTGTGCTGAAGGGAATAAAGTGCTAAATATGTTGACTGAGCGACATAAGTTGTTTTATTTTCAAAAATTCCGAATACACCGCATTCTTCATGAAGATTATTGAACATAATTGTGAAAGCTCCTGATTTAAAATTTATTTTACAGCAATAAAAACAGCGGGATATAATATCCCGCAAATTTTTAGTTAGGTGTATAAAGATTAGCATAAGGGCGTGAAGTTGCAGGAACAAGCTTTTTAAAACCCTTGCTCATAACATAGTCAAAATCTGCGTCAAAATATTTGCAGTATTTTCTTACATATGTTTTAAGCTCCTTCATATCCTCATCATCAAGGGCGGTTACTTTAATATTATCGGAAAGATTTTCCTTAGGAAAAGCACCGCGGATAAAGATTTTTCCTCCATGCATACCGGATGCACAGTGTGTTCCGAAAAGCTTTTCTCCCCTTTTCAAATTCAGACCGAGAAGGACAATAGTACCCCCTGCCATATACTCACCAAGGAAAGAACCTGCATTTTTGCCGATAACAAGAACAGGGCGCATCTCCCTGAACTCTTTCATATGAATACCGCCTCGGCAGGCAACATTATTCTTAATGTAAATCTGACCGTCACGCATACCATAACCCATAGCATCACCGCTGTGACCGTGAACAATAATTTCACCGCCGCCCATAGTGTTGCCTACTGCATCCTGGCAATTGCCGTAAACTATAACCTTACCGCCGTTTAGATAGCAAGCCAAATCATTTCCGGGAGTGCCGTGAACTTCAATAGTTTTGCCCTCATCAAGAGCACAGCCTATATAACGCTGACCATTTACATCCTTAACAACTGCCTTATTCTTCTTTTGGAGCTCTTCTTTGATTTTATCATTGACTTCTTCATATCTTGTAAGTCCTGCTTCTATCATACTCTAACCCCCTCTTTAGAACCTGTAAGCTTAGTTGTTCTCGTATCCCTGTCAAACAAGAACAGTGACGGTGTTTCCATAATATCACCATCAAGTGTATCAAGGTCAACTTTGTTTGAAATAAGATTTGTATATATACCTGCATTCATACTTGAATTGATAAGAACAAAGCCAACAAGCCTGTTTCCTTCAAATACAAGCCGCTTATATTCATCGCCGTTTTGCTTAATCTTATCCGTATACTGCTCACCATGAGCATTGATAAGACCGCAGGTACAAATTCTAAGGCCGTAAAAATCAATAGCATTGACAGAATATGTACCGTCTATAACCATATCTCCGCCTGCCATTTGTGCGCCTGCAACCGTTCCCTGCTGAACCGCATTAGGCCAAAGAGCAATAATTTTCTTTGATCCGTCAAGCATATCCACTGATACTGTGCAGTCACCTGCTGCATATATGCATTTATCACTTGTCTGCATTGTAGCGATGTCAGTAATAATACCTCGGTTAACCTCAAGCCCTGCTGTTTCCGCGAGCTCTGTTTCAGGGCGAACACCGACTGCAACAACAAGTAAATCACACTTAAGAATCTTTCCGCTCTTAAGAACCACTGAAGTGATAGTCTTTCCTTTTGACTTAGCCTCAACTATTGTATCTTCAAGGTGAAATTTAATTCCGCCTTTTTCTTCAATATATTTTTTTACATTCTTAGAAGATTTTGCATCAAGAATTGAAGGAAGAATACGAGGTGCAAACTCAATAACATCAACACTTTTGCAGACCTTTGAAAGTCCCTCGGCAGCCTTCATGCCAATAAGACCGCCGCCGATAACAACGGCTTTTGTATTCTTATCTGCAGCAGCCTTAACCGCCTTAGTTGAAGCCATATCGAGGAATGTGTATGCATTAATTTTGCCTGCAACATTCTTCATAGGCGGAATAAAAGGCTTTGAGCCTGTTGCAAGGCAAAGCTTATCATATGAATAAGTCTTTCTGCCTGCTTTAACAATTTTTTCCTTAGGGTCAATTGATTTAACATCTGCTCCCGTTACAATATTTATTTTATTAGCTTTATAAAATGACGGCTTTCGGAGATACATATTGCTCTCCTTCACCTTACCTTTTAGATAATAGCTGATTGACGGGCGTGAATAAGGGAGATAATCCTCACGGGTAAGAATTGTAATTTCGCCGTCTTTATCTGTTTTTCTGATTTGCTCTGCAGTAGCCAGACCTGCGGCAGAAGCACCGATAATAATATATTTATTCATTAATCGTTACCTCCTACCTCTAAATATACAAGCGCTCTGTTAGGGCAATTTTTAACACAGGCAGGCATATCCTCACCCTGACACAAATCGCATTTTACGGCTGCCTTGCCTGTTTTAATACAACCGATGGGACATACTGCAAGGCAGGTCATACAGCCTATACATTTATCCTCATTTACAGAAACAATTCCTGTTTTCTTATCCTTAGTCATAGCACCTGTGATACAAGCCTTAACACAGGCAGGATCATCGCAGTGGCGGCAGTTAACTGCTGCTGAATCAAACTTGTCACCATAAACTGTAATACGGGATATAGGTGCAGGATTTTCATATTTATTTGCAATTAACACATCTTTGGATTTTGAATGAGCAGTTTTGCAATAAACTTCACAAAGGCGGCAGTTTAAGCAAAGCTCTTCTCTTGCGAATACTTTTTTCATAGTGAACTACCCCCTTATTATTCTCCGGCATGCTTAATGCCAAGTATTTCAAGCTCTTTTTCGGTTAAACCGATTCCGCGGAGCATAAGTCTGTTACCCCTGAGTGAGTCAATGGAGTTAATACCCATTCCGCCCATAATCTCTTTAATCTCGTGGTTCCATGCATTGATAAGATTTTCAACTCTTTGGTGAGCAATTTCAGGGTTAAGACGCTTTGTAAGGTCAGGGCGCTGAGTAGCAATACCCCAGTTACATTTGCCAGTATTGCAGGTCTGGCACATATGACAGCCCATAGCAATAAGCGGAGCTGATGCAACATAGCATGCATCTGCACCCAGAGCAATAGCCTTAACGATATCGGACGAGCATCGGAAAGAGCCTGCTGCAACAAGAGATACCTTTGAACGAATGCCCTCATCACGCAGTCTTTGGTCTGCCGCTGCAAGAGCAAGCTCAATAGGAATACCCACATTATCACGAATACGAGTAGGAGCGGCACCTGTACCGCCTCTGAAGCCATCGATAACAACAATATCCGCACCGGCACGGGCACAGCCTGACGCGATAGCTGAAACATTATGTACTGCTGCAATCTTTACCGAAACAGGCTTTTCGTTATTAGTAGCCTGTTTCAAGCTCCATATAAGCTGCCTCAAATCTTCAATAGAATAAATATCGTGGTGAGGTGCAGGGGAAATAGCATCCGAGCCTTCAGGTATCATGCGGGCATTTGAAACCTCAACATTAACCTTTTCACCCGGTAAGTGACCGCCGATACCGGGCTTTGCACCCTGACCGATTTTGATTTCAACGAATCTGGAATTATTAAGATAATCCTTATGCACACCGAAACGACCTGACGCAACCTGAACAACTGCATACTGACCCATATCATGCAAATCTCTGTGGAGACCGCCCTCACCTGTATTAAACAGTGTGCCAAGGTTCTTAGCAGCCCACGCAAGGGATTTCTGGGCATTTAAACTAATTGAACCGAAGGACATTGCTGAAAACATAATCGGCGTTTCAAGCATAACCTGAGGCGGCATTTTTGTGGTTGATTTGCCTTTTTTCTCTACTGTAAGCTTTTCAGGCTTGCGTCCTAAAATTGTGCGGATTTCCATAGGCTCACGCAGCGGATCAATTGAAGGGTTTGTTACCTGAGAAGCATTTAATAAAATCTTATCCCAATAAATAGGATAGGGCTGAGGATTTCCCATTGCAGAAAGAAGAACCGAGCCTGTTTCTGCCTGACGGCAAATCTCCTGCTGATATCTTGGAGTCCAGTTTGCGTTATCTCTGTAATCACAAACATATTTTTCAATTCTTAAAGCACCTGTTGGGCAAAGATCAACACATCTGTGGCAAGCTACACATGTTGCTGAATTAGCAAGTACAGTCTTGCCATCCTCTGCAAAATAATGGCACTCATTTGAACACTGACGAACACAGCAGCCGCAATTAATGCAAAGCTCTTTATCACGAACAACAGTGAATCTGCGGGGAATGAAATTAATAGGCATAATTATTCATCCTCCTTTTCTATTTCGAGCGGAATATATACCGGCTCGGCACCGCTTACGGACCAAACCTTTTCCGGATCGGGGCAAATAATTCTGATAGCTGACTCCTCTGATGCAAAATAGGCTCTGTCGCCCTTTGTTGCAGCAGTAAGAGAACGAAGCTTAAGTCTGTCGTTAATAGCGAGCAGACCTTTGCTCGAACCGAGGATTACAGAAAAAGGACCGTTAACAAGTGCACCGTTATATATGGAACGAAGATTTGTAAAATATTCCTTTCGTTCATCATCCATTCTGTCAATCTCATCCCACTCAGGTGCTGTGAGAACATCAGCAGCAACATCAACAGGAAGTCCGTGATGACGGATAAGATGATCAAAGAGATATGTAATAACCTCTGTATCTGTCTGCATAGTACATTTATAGCCGAATTGTTCAATATATCTTCTGTTAGCATCATATGATGAAATTTCACCGTTATGAACAATGGACCAATCAAGAATATTAAATGGGTGAGCGCCTCCCCACCAACCAGGAGTATTGGTTGGAAAACGACCGTGAGCAGTCCAAAGATAAGCATCGTACTGATCAAGCATATAAAATTCTCCGACATCCTCAGGATATCCGACAGCTTTAAAACAACCCATATTCTTACCGGATGAGAAAATATATGAGCCTTCAAAGGTTGCGTTAACCTTTGTTACACACTGAACTACATATTCAAGCTCATCCATACGGGCATCACGCATACGTACTCTGTTCGGTTTTGCAAAATAACGCCAAATATCAGGTCCGTTTTTAATTGCTTCAATCTTTTTAGTAGGAATACGCTCAGCAACATCGACATTGAAATGCTTAAACAAATATTCCTCACATTGCTGACGAGCCGCATTTGATTCATAGAATATATGAAATGCATAGTCATCGGCGTGATCAGGATAAATTCCATAAGCCGCAAAGCCACCGCCAAGACCATTTGAACGGTCATGCATCAATGCTATCGATTTAATGATTTCAGAACCGTTGATTGGATTGCCTTTTTTATCAATAATTGCGGCAATAGCACAACCGGACGGAATTCTGATTTGTCCTTCCTTTAGCATAAAATCCTCTCCTTAAAATCCTAATATAAATAAATTTATATTATAATATGTTAATAATACACCCGCAAATAACATTGTTCAACAAGATACAAACAATTTTGTAGAATATTTGAAAAATGCTTTAATTTTTTATAACATTTTATAAAAAATAACAACGGTTATTGGTGAGTCGCAACTCACTTTTTTTGTTTATTTATCCTAAAAAAGCCTCCCTAAAAAGAGAGGCTATATTTAGTAATATTGCTCAAAAATTATACATCATCTTCGCCCTGAAGAGCATCATATCCATGCTCGCCGGTACGAACCTTTACAACATCGTCTACATCATAAATGAAAATTTTACCATCACCAATATTGCCTGTATAAAGAACCTTGCGTGCGGCATTTACAACATCTTCAACAGGAACTGCTGAAATAACCATTTCAAGCTTCATCTTAGGATTAAGATTCATTTCTTCAATCTCAACACCACGGTATTTTCTTATATGACCTTTCTGAGTTCCGCAGCCCATTACATTAGTAACAGTCATACCGGTTACACCGACTGAATTCATAGCCTCTTTGATATCCTCAAAGCGGGCAGGATTGAATATCATAACAACCTTTGTAAGTGGTGCGTCAGTATTTGTTGTATATGTTTCAACAGGTACTGCCTTCTCAACAGGAGCAATCGGCTCACAAGGAGCAACAACCGCAGGAGCTGCAGCCTTTATTGAAGCTGATGAAGCATAATTTACAGCAGGCATAAAGTCTGCATAAGCTGAAGGAAGGTTATGTTCTGTTGAATCAAGACCCTTAAGCTCTTCTTCCTCCGAAACTCTGAGTCCGATTGTTTTCTTAAGAATTATGAATACTACTGTCATCACAACTGTGGTGTATGCTGCAATTGTAAAAACACCAAGAAGCTGTACACCGAGCTGATGGAAACCGCCGCCATAGAACAGACCGTTTTCTGTATCTAAAAAGCCTACAGCAATTCCGCCCCAAGCACCATTGCACATATGAACCGCAACTGCACCGACAGGGTCGTCAATATGGAGAACCTTATCAATAAATTCAACAGCTACTACAACGAGAATACCTGAAACAACACCAACTACCGTTGCACCTATAGCATCAAGATTTGCACAGCCTGCTGTAATACCTACAAGACCCGCAAGAGTTGCATTAAGTGTCATTGAAACATCCGGCTTGCCATCCTTAATCCATGTAAATACCATAGTTACACAGGCAGCTACTGCAGGAGCAACTGTTGTTGTAAGAAATACACTTGCAAGTGAACCTATACCGTCATTAAGCGACACGCACGCAGCGCCATTAAAGCCATACCAGCCAAACCAAAGGATAAAGCATCCTAAAGCACCGATTGTCAATGAGTGACCCGGAATAGCATTAACCTTTACTACCTTACCGTTTTTATCTTTCTTATACTTACCGATACGAGGACCGAGAAGTGCTGCACCGATAAGAGCTGATATACCGCCAACCATGTGAATAACTGATGAACCTGCAAAGTCAACGTAACCAAGCTTTGTAAGCCAGCCTTCACCAGTCGGATTCCATACCCAGCCAGCTTCAATAGGGTAAACGACTGCACTGATAATACCGCTGTAAATACAATATGTAATAAACTTAGTTCTTTCAGCCATTGCACCTGAAACAATTGTTGCAGCTGTAGCACAGAATACAAGGTTAAATACAAAGCCTTTTGCATCAAAGTTTGAAAAATCGGTAAATAAATCCAAATTAGGAACACCGATAATTCCCATTACATAATCCTCTGCAAGCATCAAAGAACTTCCGAGTACCATAAATACAACTGTACCGATACAGAAATCCATAAGGTTTTTCATAATAATATTACCTGCATTTTTTGCTCTGGTAAAACCTGTCTCAACCATTGCAAAACCGCACTGCATGAAAAACACCAATGCCGCACCTATGAGAAACCAAACTCCCCAGAGGTCATTACTCAATGATTCCAATGTCATAAAATCTCCTCCTATTCCTATAATTTGTTATAGACAGAATCATTTTTATAAAAATAAAACAGGGCACGATTAAAGAGAAAATTCTCTTAATCGCACCCCATTGTGCATTCTATATCAACGCTCCCCCGCAAAAGAGAGCGCCGATATTATTAACGGCTTACGCCAAAAGAGAGGGCTCGTTTAAGCATCATTAGCTGATGCGAACGAATTTTTGCACCGCACTGCGTCCTCGTATTTTATCTCAGTCAAAAAGATAAAATTAATAATTAATCATATACTTATCAATTTCCCATTGAGAAACCGATGTTTTGTATGAATCCCATTCAGCCTTCTTGCCTGCAATGTATTTATCAAAAACATGCTCGCCGAGAGTTTCTTTAATAAATGAATCCTCTTCAGCAGCCTTAATAGCTTCTTCAAGTGAACCCGGTAAGCAATCAATGCCTTCAGCTGCAAGCTTTTCATCAGAAAGTGCAAATACATTTTCATCATAAGCAGGAGCCGGCTTCAAGCCTTTCTTAATACCGTCAAGACCTGCTGCAAGGCAAAGTGCCATTTCAAGATATGGATTGCAGGTAGGATCAGGACAACGGAGCTCAACCCTTGTTCCCTTACCGCGTGATGCAGGAATACGAACAAGGCAAGATCTGTTTGAAGTTGACCATACAATATAAGATGGTGCTTCATATCCCGGAACGAGTCTTTTATATGAATTTACTGTTGGGTTTGAAAAAGCTGCAATACCCTTAACATGAGTCATAATACCTGCAATAAAGCTGTAAGCTGTTTCCGAAAGGCCAAGCTCACCGTTAGGATCATCAAATACATTTTTACCGGTCTTAATGTCATAAAGTGACATATTTGTATGCATACCCGATCCATTAATACCCTCAACAGGCTTTGGCATAAAGGTTGCATGCAGGCCATGCTTTGTAGCGTATGTTTTTACAACATGCTTGAAAGTCATTACACGATCAGCTGTTGTCATTACATCACCAAACTGAAAATCGATCTCATGCTGACCTTCAGCAACCTCGTGGTGTGACGCCTCAATCGTGTAGCCCATTTCCTCAAGAGCAAGGCAGATATCACGGCGGCAGTTTGAACCGTGATCAATAGGATTAAGATCAAAATAACCGGCCTCATCATTTGTTTTGAGGGTTGGTTTGCCGTCCTCATCAAGCTTAAAGAGGAAGAATTCGCATTCAGGACCTACATTGAAGCCATAACCCATTTCTGCAGCCTCATCAAAAACCTTTTGAAGAACATTTCTTGGATCTCCGTCAAACGGAGTTACATTATCTGCCTTATATACTGAGCAGATAAGACGGGCTGTCTGAGCATTCAAATGCTTTCTCCACGGGAAAATTGCCCATGTATCAAAGTCAGGATGAAGATACATATCCGACTCATCAATTCTAACGAAACCATCAATTGATGATCCGTCAAACATACAATCATTGTCAAGTGCTTTTTCAAGCTGTGAAAGTGTAATAGCAACATTCTTCATAATACCGAAAAGATCTGTGAACTGAAGTCTGATGAATTCAACACCGCTTTCTTTGGCTTCTTTAAGAATGGCCTCTTTTGTGTACTTACTCATCGCAAATACTCCTCTCTGTTTATTGAAAAAATAATAAAAAAGACAAAGGCATTCCGAAAAATCGGAACGCCTTTGTTCTGAATACATTCACATTATATCGTTTGGTTTAATTAATGTCAACAAATTTGCACATTTTTGTAAAAAAGCTTATATATTTCAACTTTTTAACAAGCGTTTTTGTACAAATTATACATTTATCAATTATTAATTTAAATCCAAGAACTCTTCGCTAACTATTTTTTTTGAAAGCTTTGTAAAATATTCAACAGTTGCGCCGTCCTGAGCCTGCGAATCAGCTAAATCATCAGTATAATCAGACAATCTGTACACACTGAATTTATAACCGCTGCCTGTATTTTTGTAATAATCAATTACAGGAGTAAGCTTTGAATTTGTGATTTTGATTTCACCGTCAATACGTTCAATGGTAATTTCTGCCATGCCGCCGCACATTTGATTAAGATTAGTCTGGTGACTGATAAAATTACCTATTGAATAATAAACAAGCATTTTCTTTCCTGTTTCCGTATTTTCATACCACTCCACAGGCTGAAGTACATGAGGATGCGTTCCGATTACTATATCAACACCAAGCTCTGAAAAAAGCTTAACATATTTTTTTTGGCTTTCGTTGACATCATGGCTGTTCTCTGTGCCCCAATGAGGGAATACTATAACAACATCGGCATGTTTGCGTGCCTCGGTAATATCCTTTTTCACCTTATCCTCAGTAAGCATATTGACAATATAAGGCTTATCCTCCGGAATAGAGATTCCATTTGTTCCATAGGTATAATTAAGCAATGCAAAAGTTATATCATTCTTTTCAATATAGGTAATTTCGTTGTATTCCTCTTCGCTTGCACTTGTGCCGATATGAGTTATATCTTTGTGCTTTGAAAAGAATTCCAGTTCCTTTTCAATGCCGGCAGATCCGACATCCATTGCATGATTTGTTGCGCATGTAAATACATCAAATCCGGCATTGATCGCAGCCTCTCCAACCTCCCACGGGGTATTGAACATCGGATAACCGCTGTATTCAAAGCTGTTGCCGCCGAGCATAGTCTCCTGATTTATGCAGGCAATATCTGCCGTTTTAATATAAGGACTGATATTTTCATAAAATGAATTATAATCAAGTGAGCCGTCCTCCTGCTCACCTGCAGCAATAAGCGTATTGTGAATAAGATTATCCCCTACTGCAACAAGTGTTACCTTTGTATCTTCAATTTCAGCCGGTTTTGTAGTTACGGCCTGTGTTCCGGTTACTGTAGGCGATGACACATTTTTGTTTTTTGCTATACTTCCGGAAATTACAAGAGTAATCATTACTGCAACAGCAACAATTAACGGTATTACAATTGATAAAATGCTTTTTTTATCTGCCTTCTTTTTTGCCATATAATCAACTCCGAATTATTTATAGACTTATTATATCAACGATAGTAAAACAAATCAATTATTTATTGGAAAAAACAGTAATATATTTTATTGACAAAAATAGGTATTATAATGTATATTAATATTTATAGATTAAGCTATAAGAAAAAGGATTAGGAGTAAAAATATGGAAGCTTTTTTTGCTAACGCTAATCCGATTGTGACACTGATTTTTTTCATAATCGGACTGGTTCTTATTATTAAGGGAGGCGACTGGTTTGTTGACAGTGCAAGCTGGATTGCCGAAGTTTTGGGCGTTCCGAAATTTGTTATTGGTGCAACGATCGTATCAATCGCAACCACATTGCCTGAAATGATTGTAAGTATTGCCGCAACTGCCAAAGGCAATGTTGATATGGCCGCCGGAAACGCAATTGGTTCTGTAACCGCAAATACTGCAATGATTATGGGTCTGTTTATAGTATGTATGCCTTTTGCAGTTAAAAGAAAGGAATTTGCACCAAAAGCTTGTTTGATGTTCACTGCATCTGTTGCACTTGTATTAGGCTGCATTTTCACAGCCAAGGAAACACTCACATTTGAGGGTGAAACGCAGCCATATTACAGACTGTCAACAATAGGTCTTATTCTGTTAATCATTATATTCATAGTATTCTTCATTGAAAATTTTGTTTCAATGAAAAACAGCGATACACAAATAGAGCCGAGCCCTTCCAATATCGGTATGCAGGAGGAAGATGATATTGTTCCTACAAAAGAAACTGTAACCACTAAAGAATGGGTTAAAAATATTGCTATGTTTCTGATAGGTGCTGCAGGAACCGTAATCGGTGCAGAGCTGCTTGTAAATTCAGGTACCGTTCTTGCTGAGGCTATGCATGTTCCTCAAAGAATTATCAGCGTTATCGCAATTGCTATCGGCACATCTCTTCCTGAGCTTGTTACAACAATCACTGCACTCAGAAAGAAAGAGGGCGCACTTTCAGTCGGAAATATTTTAGGTGCTAATATTATTGATTTGACACTCATTCTCCCGATATGTTCGTTTGTATCAATGGGTCAGGGCAACGGTGCTCTTGCAGTATCAGCATCTTCAGTCACAGTTGATATGATCGTTTGCCTTGTTGCTATAGCTGTAGCAATTGTCCCCACGATCATCACTAAAAAATTCCATCGTTGGCAAGGTGCGGTTACACTTTTAGGCTACGGTGCATATGTAGTAGCTACAGTTGTAATGAAATAAAATTAATATTAACAAACTCCGTTCGGACTAATCCGGATGGAGTTTTATTTGTGTAATATACAAACGAATGAAAGGCTGTTTCACCTGAGTGAAACAGCCCTTTTAAATCATAATTGCTATATTTATGTTAAATAGACTTGAGAAGGTTTGGAAGTCTTGTTAAAGCACCGCCAAGTCTCCAGAAAATCTTGTTAAAACCTACAAAACTTGACTGATCATCGTTAAGAATCATAAGCAAACCGTCTGCCATTGCAGGTGAGAATACGCCCATAGACATTGCAATGAAATTGCGTACAGGAATTTGTGTTGCCATTGCAGCAAGCATTTTTCCGTCACCGTTTTCAGCAGAACCCATTTTGGACATAATCTTTTCAATAAGTCTGCAGATTCTTCCGCCCCACTTTGTATGTCTTGCATCATTGAGACAGCAATAAAGATCAATCTTTTTATTAATATCAATTTCAGGATTCGGCAGTTCACCGTATACAGCGGCAAAATCCTCACGGGTAATATTTGCAACATTGTTATAATAATTCGGAGCTGTTGCCTTGTAATCAGGAATCTCGCATTCAACTGTTGATTCAACATTAACTGTTGCAGTAAGCTTGATATCTCTTGATGAAGCACCAACAAGAATATCAAAATCACCGCTTTCAACACACCAATCGTTAATATTTACATTGAAGAACGCAAAAGCTCTCTTTGAAAGTTCAATTGAAATCTCCTGCTCCTCTCCTGCTTTAAGGAATACTTTCTTAAAGGCACGAAGTTCTTTTTCGGGGCGATAGATTGTTGATTCCTTATCAGTTACATAAATTTCAGCAACCTCGGCACCGTCAACTGAACCGGTATTCTTAATCTTAAATGATACTGTTACCGTGTCAGTATCCTTAATCTTATCAGCTGAAAGCTTAATATCACTGTATTCAAATGTTGTGTAAGAAAGACCGTAACCGAATGGGAAAACGACATCCTTCTTAGCACTGTCATAATATCTGTAGCCGATATAAACAGACTCTCTGTGCTCTGATGTGACAGGTCCGCCCGGATAGAATCCGTAGGTCGGATTTTCTTCAAAAGCAGTAGGATATGTTTCAGATGTTTTTCCTGAAGGGTTAACTGCACCTGTTAAAATCTTAGCAACTGCGATACCACCTGCCTGACCGCCAAGACCTGAGTTAAGCAATCCCTTAACCTTGTCAAGCCATGGCATGAGAACAACCGAACCGCCTGCAAGAACTACTACTGTGTTTGGATTTGCAGCAGCAATTTTTTCAATAAGAGCATTATGTGACTTTGGCATATTTATATCAAGTCTGTCATAGCCTTCGCCCTCAAACTCCTCAGTAAGTCCTGCAAATACTACAGCCACATCTGCATTCTTAGCAGCCTCTGCAGCCTCAGCAAACATTGAATCGTTAATCTCGTCCTTGCTCTTTTCATAACCTTGTGCATATGTAACATCTACACCAAGTTCAACAAGCTGAGAATAAGCATCTGTAATCTTTGTGCAATTGATAACGGATGAACCTGCACCCTGATAACGAGGTGACTTAGCCATCTCACCGATAACTGCTACCTTCTGACCCTTCTTCAAAGGAAGAATAGCATCATCATTCTTAAGAAGCTGCATTGATGCCTCAGCAATTTCAGCAGCAATCTGATGATGAGCCTCAGCATCATATGTATGCTCTTTTTCAAGAGCAGGCTTTGATTTTATAATCAAGTCAACAACTGTATCTACTCTTTCGTTAAGAACATTTTCATCAAGAGTGCCGTCGTTAACAGCAGCAATAATTCTTTGTGTATTCAGTTTGCCTGATGAAGGCATTTCAAGATCAGTACCGTTTTGAAGACCCGGTATTCTGTCAACTGATGAACCCCAGTCGGTTACAAACAGGCCCTTGAATCCCCAATCCCCTCTTGCAATTTCCTGCTGGGTGTGACCATTCTGAGATCCGTAAACTCCATTGATTTTGTTATATGAGTTCATAATAGTCCAAGGCTGAGCCTCTTTAACAGCAATTTCAAATGCAGGGAGATAAATTTCACGAAGGGCACGCTCATCAACAACCTCATTTACTACCATACGGAAAGCCTCTTGTGAGTTAACACAGAAATGCTTAAGAGATGTGCCTACGCCCTTTGACTGAACGCCATTGATTATAGCGGCAGAGCATTTGCCGGCAAGAAGCGGATCCTCTGAAAAATACTCAAAATTACGGCCGCAGACTGGTGCACGCTTAATATTTGTACCGGGACCAAGAATTGTTGAAACCTTTTCTTTTAAGCATTCCTCACCCATTGCCTCGCCTGCTTTAACAAGCAAATCGGGATCCCAAGAGCACGATGATGTGCATGCCGGTGGGAAACAGGTAGCAGGAACTGAGTTACCGAGCCCGATTGAAGCCTTTGACTTTTCTCCTTCAGGTTCTACATAGTCCTTGCCCTTTTGTTTACGAAGACCGTGAGGGCCGTCAGTAATCATAATCTTAGGAAGACCAAGCTCAGGTGCCTCCTCAAGATGCCAGTAGTCATAGCCTGACACAAAAGCCGCTTTCTGCTCAAGCGTCATCTTTTCTACGATTTCAGGGTGTTTCATTTTGAAAACTCCTCCGTTCAATTAATTTAATAGAAATATTATACAATAATTATCTCTGTTTGTCACTATTTTTTGTAAGAAAAATATGTATTTTATTTGTTTCTTTTCTTATTCAATAAATATAATTCCTTTTCAATATTCAATATTGATGCAATCATTATTACTTTTGTATACCTGCCTGTATCAAGATATACTTTTGCTTCATTAAAGAGACTGTAAAAAGCACATTTTATATCGCAGTTTTTTGACACCGGATATTTTTCTTTATAGATTTTATATAGATTAAAAGCATTACCTGTGAGATTTTTCAGCTGAAAAAGGTCATATTCTCTGTCAGCATATATTGAATTTAAAGGGTCAATAAATGCAATAGGCATCAAACTTCTGTCTACCATTATATTCATAACATTTAAATCACCATGAATAAGAACAGGCTCTGAAATATCGTCACAAAAAATCTCATCAAAAAAGCTGATTGCCTTTGTCATTGCTTTAAGAACATACCTGTCAAATTCTTTTATTTTATTTTTATCAACTGCTTTTAAATAGACATCTTCTGCAAAATTTTTGTAATAATCAATCCAGTTATCATAGTGAGTGTTGTCAATATTTCCGAACTTATCACCATGTATTTTATGAATATCAATCAGAGCATCTGTAACTTGATCGGCAAATTCCCGTTTCTTCTTTTTTGATGCAAATAAAAGTTTTAAATTCATAAAAGCATTCTTACCGTCTATGAATTCCATACATAAATATTCAAAAGGTATTTCTTCGGTTTTAAACCCATAAAAATAGACATCAGGTATATGAATTGCAGTGCATTGTGATAATTTTTTCAAAGATAAATATTCCGACTGAGCAGCATTTTCTTTAAAATATATTTTTAATGCATAACAATTATTATTTTCATCACGGCATTTATATACTCTGCCGTATGACCCTGCCGAAATAAATTTAACTTCTGCCGGATTTCCAACAGAATGTTTAATAAATATATTTTTTATAATACTTTCATATTTCATTGAATCACCACACCAAATATAGCATGGATAAGAATCATTTTATATCAAAATACTTAGCTAATTATTGTTTGCTTAGATAAAAATTGAGTTTCATTTGACATTTCGGTTTATAAACTATAATCTATAATCAAAGGTGATTATATGAATTTCTCACAATTTATTAATATAACGGTATTGCCGAGTGAAATAACTAAATCGTTTCTGATAAATGATAAAACGCAGTCTCCCCACCTTCCATATAAAAATGAAAAGCATATTTTTGAATGTGTTAAGAGGGGCGATATAAAAAAGCTTTTTACTGAATTTCAGCAGTTCGGAGATATTGCAGTTGGTCAGATGTCTGACAATAATTTAAATCAATATAAATATATGGCAGTCAGCTATATAACACTTGCAACAAGATATGCGATTGAAGGCGGACTGAATGAAGACGACGCATATGCATTTTCGGATTTATTTATACAGAAAATTGATTTAATGACATCAACTGAGGAAATAATAAAAGCTATTTCCGAGAGCGTTATCAGGTTAACCAACAGTGTTCATGAAGAAAACAAGAAAATTAAGCACTCGCCTCATATAAGGAAGTGCTTAACATATATAAACAAGCATTTAGATAAACGAATAACCGTAAAAGAATTAGCAGCAGAGTGCAGCTTATCACAGGACTATTTATCTCACTTATTCAAACAGGAAATGAATGAAAATATAAGCGATTACATTTTGAACAAAAAACTTGAAATTGCAAAATCATTATTAATTGAAAAAGCTGACAACGCCTCAGTTTGCTATGCTCTCGGTTTCTCATCGCAGTCACACTTTATAACCGTTTTCAAAAAGAAATATGGTATTACTCCTAAAGAGTTTACAGCATTATCAAAATAATAAAGTATTAACACATCAATAAAACGCAGTCAAAATCCGACTGCGTTTTTTACTACAAACCACTTTTTTGAATAAATGATATCCAAATGGTTAAAAATCAATAAATGCCTACTGCTTTTAAATTATTTATTTTCTTTTGAGAGTTCTTTTAAATCGTGATTCTTTTTTGCAAAATAAGCACGGGTTTCTTTACCAACTACTCCGCTGAGTGCAAACAACGCAATCAGGTTTGGGAATGCCATTAAACCGTTAAATATATCTGCTATATTCCAAACGGCAGATACTGTGAGGTACGGACCGATAAATACTGCGAGAATATAAATATATCTGTAAACCTTAACAGCCTTTGGACTGCCTGTTAAATATTCAAGACAGCGCTCTGAGTAATAGTCCCAGCCAAGAATTGTTGTAAAAGCGAAGAAGGTTAAGCAAAGCATCAGAATAAAGGAAGAAACATTTTCATTCCACGGAAGACCCTTTTGCCATGCAATAGTTGTTATATTAACGCCTTCAACTGAACCCTCAACAAAGCTGTTCTGAGCACCTGTAAGAACTATTGAAAGACCTGTAAGAGTACAGATTACAATTGTATCAATAAAAGTTCCAGTCATAGTAACAAGGCCCTGACGAACTGTATCCTTAGTCTGAGCTGCTGCAGCGGCAATAGGAGCCGAGCCAAGACCTGCCTCATTTGAGAAAATACCTCTGCCGATGCCCTTTTGCATTGCAAGCTTAAGAGTGATACCTGCACCGGCACCAAGAGCAGCCTTAGGAACAAAAGCACTCTTAACGACCAGAACTACAGCACTTGGAATAGCCGAAAGATGTGTAAACACAATAATCAGAACAAATACAATATATGTAATTGCCATAAAAGGAACAACGATTTCGGACACCTTTGCAATTCTCTTTATTCCTCCGATTATTACAAGACCAGCAAAAAAGGTTACAAGCAAACCGCCTATTACAGTTGCCCATGTATAGCTGTATTCTCCGATTGAAAAAGCAACATTAGCTTTATCAGGATCAAAGAAATTCTCAATTGCAGTTGTTACACCGTTAATCTGAGTAATAGTTCCTATACCCATAAGACCTGCAAGAATACCAAAAACAGCAAACAACTTAGCAAGCCATTTCCATTTTGAGCCAAGACCCTTTTCTATATAATAGAACGGACCGCCAAGGTAGTGACCATCATCCTTTTTCTCTCTGAATTTAATTGCAAGAAAACCCTCTGCGTATTTAGTTGCCATTCCAAAGAAAGCAGCAATAAGCATCCAAAAAAGAGCACCGGGACCGCCCAAGCATATTGCGGTAGCAACACCGACAATATTACCGGTACCTATTGTTGCTGAGAGTGCTGTGCAAAGTGCACCGAAAGAGGTGACTTCACCCTCGCCGCCTTCTTCATTTTTCACCATAAATTTTAATGCTTTGCCAAGATGGAATACCTGAACAAAGCCTGTTCTTACTGAAAGCCAGATACCTGCCGCAAGTATAAGAACAATGAGTACCCAGCCCCATACCCAGCCGTCAATCTTGTCAATAATGTCATTCACGGACATTGCAAGAGTTAAAAACTGCATAACTTTCTCCTCCAACACAAAATAATCGGAAGTATTTTATCATACTTTCAATTCATTATCAAGATAAATTATTCATACATAAAGAAAAATATGCAGCTATTATTTATATAATTACCGGTTTCACCTGTGCTCTTTAATTCGTTTAAGAGCATTTTTTTCAAGGCGGGATACCTGAGCCTGTGATATGCCGATTTCATTGGCGGTTTCCATTTGAGTTTTACCCTGCATAAAACGCATATACAGTATTCTATGCTCACGCTCATCCAGATTTTTAAGCTCATCCTTAATCATTATCTCATCTATCCAGTCGGTATCTGAATTATTGTCACCAACCTGATCCATAACATAAATAGTATCGCCGCCGTCATTATAAACGGGCTCGTAAAGAGAAACCGGGTCAACTATTGCTTCTAGTGCAAGCACAACATCTGACTTTTTCATATCCAGCTCAGCTGCAATTTCATCAACAGTAGGCTCTGTTCCCTTTTCATTTGTGAGCCGCTCCTTAACCTGCATTGCTTTATATGCTGTATCTCTCATAGAGCGGCTGACACGAATAGGATTATCATCCCGCAGATATCGGCGTATTTCTCCGATACACATCGGAACAGCATAAGTGGAAAATTTTACCTGTAAATTAAGGTTAAAATTGTCAATTGCTTTAATTAATCCTATTACTCCGACCTGAAACAAATCATCCATATTTTCACCTCGATTAGCAAAACGCTGACAAACCGAAAGCACCAACCGAAGATTTCCCTGAATTAGTTTATCCCTCGCTTGCTTATCGCCTGCCTGAGATTTCCTGAGCAAATCTATTTTTTCTTCCTCACTCAGAACTTTCAGCTGACTGGTATTTATTCCGCAAATTTCGACTTTATTATAATATTGCACATAATCAATCCTTTAATTTTTATGTACAAGCCGAAACGAAAAAAATAACCTCTGCCAATATTATTGACAGAGGTCATAAAAAATATAAAATGAACTATTAAATTATTTATCAGTTTTTTCTTCTTTTTTATCCTCTTTTGGACCTGATTCAAAAGCCTTTTCAGGATCAAAATCCTTATCAGGGAAAACTGCATTTATAATTATTCCGACTACTGATGCAACTGCAAGAGCGGTAAGCGTAATTGTAGCAGAGCCAACATTAAAAGTAATACCTTCTGTAAGACCGAGAGCAATTACTAAAATAACAGCAGCAACAATAGTATTGCGGGCTTTTGAAAAGTCAACCTTTGACTCAACCATATTGCGGACACCGATTGCAGAAATCATTCCGTAAAGAACGAACGAGATACCGCCGATAACAGCTGTAGGCATTAAGTTAATGGCAGCAGCAAATTTAGGTGATAATGAAAATACAATAGCAAAAATTGCTGCTATTCTGATTACTCTGGGGTCATATACCTTTGAAAGTGCAAGAACGCCGGTATTTTCACCATATGTAGTATTAGCCGGAGCACCAAAAAGTGATGCCAACGAGGTTGCAAGACCGTCACCGAGAAGAGTTCTGTGAAGACCCGGATCCTTAATATAATTCTTTCCGCAGGTCGCTGAGATTGCTGAAATATCTCCAATATGCTCCATCATAGTTGCAATAGCTATAGGAACAATAGCGATAATTGCTGAAAGAGCTTTTGATGAATCATGAACACCACCGAATACGGTTGAACTGAGTTCAATCGGATTGCCTATCCAAGCCGCATCCTTAAGTGCCTGAAGCTTATCAGTGGAGAAAAGAATCATGCTTGCATTACCGTTAACTGCTATATATTCCGCATTATCTACAATAACAGTTTGTCCACATGCCAATGCAAGAATAACAGCCACTGCAACTGCGCCGAGCAAGCCTAAAAGAATGGGAACAATCTTAACCATTCCCTTACCGAATATATTGAAAATTATAACAAGAGCAAGTGCCACAATTGCAAGCCACCAGTTAGTCTTACAATTAGAAATAGCAGATGGTGCAAGTCCTAATCCGATTGCAATTATAATCGGTCCTGTTACAACAGGAGGGAAAAGCTTCATAACCTTGTTGATGCCCACTATCTTAATGATTGCAGCAAGAATAAGATAAAGAATTCCTGCACATGCAACGCCAAGGCATGCATAAGGCAGCATTTCTTTATTTGCAGTGCCATCCGCTGCCATAGGAGCCACAGCTGCATAACCGCCGAGAAATGCAAACGATGAACCGAGAAAAGCAGGAACCTTAAATTTTGTAAGGCAGTGGAATAAAAGTGTTCCGAGACCTGCAAAAAGAAGTGTTGTTGAAATTGAAAGTCCTGTCAGAAGAGGTACAAGAACTGTTGCACCAAACATAGCAAACATATGCTGAAATCCGAGAACTATCATTTTACCTGTGCCGAGCTGGCGAGCATCATAAATGCCCTCCTGTCCGACCTTGACTTTATTTTTAGCCATTGTTTTTCCTCCAAAAATATGTTAATTATTTAGTACCGAAAATTCTGTCACCTGCATCGCCGAGACCGGGAATGATATAACAGTCATCATTGAGTTTTTCATCAAGTGCTGCACAGTAAATATCAACATCCGGATGTGCCTCCTTAAGTGCTTTAAGTCCTTCGGGGGCAGCAATGATACACATAAATACTATCTTTCTGGGATTCCTCAGCTTAATCTGGCTAATTGCATCAATTGCAGATCCGCCTGTTGCGAGCATCGGGTCGACAACAAAGACATCTCTCTCTTCAATATCCTTAGGGAGCTTACAGTAGTATTCAACCGGAGTATGAGTTTCTTCATCTCTGTAAAGGCCTATATGTCCTACACGGGCAGCAGGAACAAGATTTAAGCATCCGTCAACCATTCCGAGTCCCGCACGAAGTATCGGAACGAAAGCAAGCTTTCTGCCGGCGATATGCTTGCAGTCTGCAATTCCGCAAGGAGTCTCCACCTTAATATTTTCAGTCGGCAAATCTCTTGTAGCCTCAAATGTCATCAGCATAGCAATTTCATCAACAAGCTGGCGAAAATCCTTAGTGCTTGTCTGAGTTGAACGAAGAATGCTGAGTTTATGCTGGATAAGCGGATGGTCAAAAATAACAACTTTTCTGTCCATAATCTTTTCTCCTTTTTCAAAAATCGACATAGTTTTATCCTTAAAATAATATCAAATTAAGGTCAAATTATCAATATAGGTTACACAATTGTAATAAAAAAAGGAGGGTCAGCACCCTCCTTAAAAATATTATTCAATTAGTCAGCATCATCAAATTGAGGAATTGAAGTTGTTACTGTATCAAGAGTATCAAATTCAAATGCTTCAACAACAGGCTTTGTATATGTTTCCTTCACTATCTGCACCTCCTTATACAGTACTTTTCAAATAAATTATACTATCATTTGAAATATAAGTCAAATATTTTTAAAGTATTTTCTTCAAATACTGCCCGGTATATGATTTCTTAACTTTGGCAACTTCCTCAGGCGTGCCTGCAGCTACAACTTTTCCGCCGCCTTTACCACCCTCCGGACCGAGGTCAATTATATGGTCAGCAGTTTTTATAACATCAAGGTTATGCTCAATTACCACAACTGTATTGCCTGAATCAACAAGAGCATTAAGCACTTTAAGAAGCTGTGAAACATCAGCTGTATGAAGGCCTGTAGTAGGCTCGTCAAGAATATAAATCGTTCTGCCGGTTGAACGGCGTGCAAGCTCTGTTGCAAGCTTTACACGCTGCGCCTCTCCTCCGGAAAGAGTGGTTGCAGGCTGTCCGAGCTTGATATATCCAAGTCCTACTTCTGAAAGAGTTTGCAGTTTTCGCGCTATTTTCTGATGAGTATCAAAAAATTCAACTGCCTCGTCAACAGTCATTTCAAGTACATCATAAATGCTTTTCCCCTTAAATTTTACATCAAGAGTTTCACGATTATACCTTCTGCCGCCGCAAACCTCACACGGAACATAGACATCGGCAAGAAAATGCATTTCAATTTTAACTATTCCGTCACCCTGACACGCCTCACATCTGCCGCCCTTAACATTAAATGAAAAGCGGTTAGCCTTAAAGCCTTTTTTCTTAGCGTCATTTGTTGATGCATATAAATCACGGATATCATTAAATACACCCGTATAGGTTGCAGGATTTGAACGAGGAGTTCTTCCTATAGGCGACTGGTCAATATTAATGACCTTATCAAGAGCATCAATACCTTTAATTGAATCAAATTTTCCGGTATGCTTTCGTGCATGGTTAAGCCGATTTGCCAGATGCTTATAAAGTATTTCATTGACAAGCGATGATTTACCAGAACCCGAAACACCTGTGACAGCAACAAATTTACCAAGTGGAATATCAACTTCAATCTTTTTAAGATTATTCTCCTGTGCGCCTGTTATAGTCAGCTTTTTGCCATTGCCTGCTCTGCGTTTATCAGGAACAGGAATTGACCTTTTTCCACTAAGATACTGACCTGTTACAGAGCGTTCACATGCCATAACCTCCTCCGGAGTACCTGCTGCAATAAGCTCGCCGCCGTGAACACCTGCACCGGGACCGATATCAACAAGAAAATCAGCCGCACGCATTGTATCCTCATCATGCTCAACAACAA
>JBKWUD010000029.1:0-30827 GCA_046989265.1 Eubacterium sp. | reverse complement strand
CTTCCTTAACATTGTTTTGGACATTTTGAGCAACTTTCTGAATTTTTGTGTTAGGCAAAAGATTGACATATATACTGACATTGATATCATCGCCGTCCTGCAATATTCTAACGGGGCTCATTACCTTTAAGCTGCCCTGCTTAATAGTACTTACAACATCAACCGGTCTGTTAGAAAAAGAGCTTACTCCGTCTACATCCTTTGCTGCATTTGTTGCTATTGATGACAAAACATCCTCAGAAATTGTAAGGCTGCTTTTATCCTTTGTTGTTGTAATTTCCATAAAAACAACTCCTTTATTGTTAGTATTATAACATAAAGGGTATAAATATACAAGATAAAATATTATTTACTTTGACTGTATAATTGAAACATCTTCAAAGCTGCATCCCAATTGTTCAATTGCGATTTCCTTAATCTGAAGAATTACCGAGTCACTGAGTTCGTCGACATCGACAATAACATCTACTCTGCTTCCGTCATCACTTATTACTGCCAAACAGTTATTTACTCCTTTAGCAGTAACCAAAGTTTCAATTTTATTTTCAATACTTATGTAGCTTGAAATTTTGGCAATCTGCTCTGCAGCATCCTTTTGAGCCTCATCGCTTTCTTCAGTACTGTCAATAATAGACTGCAGCTTATCCAGTGACTCGTCACGAGCTGTCTGACGCTCTACTCTTGCAGAAGAAAAGTATTCATTTTCACTGCTTTTGGCTTCAGTTGATATTTCTGTAGTTGCATCAACATATTCAGCCTCCCCTAACGTCTTGGTCTGGCTCGAATTAATCAGCGGCTCAATTTTGCTTGACAAATCTGTGTTTTCATAATACCAATTGCCCATTACTCCTATTCCTAAAAGAAGTACAAAAGCTGCAACCGATATTCTCGTTTTTCGTGCCTTGCGGAGTTTTATCTCTGTTTCACTTAAAACAGGCTTTTCTTTTTTCTTTCTCTTTTTTGAAGGAGTCTCTTCCGATTCAATAATTTTGTTTGCATCTTCGTTCATCTAATCACCCTTATTGACTAATTTTTGATATGCTTATTTTAGATGTTGAAATGTTAAAAAGTGATGATATTGCACTGATAACACGCTCTCTGACAACAGTATTATCACCGCCTTCACAAACAACTGCAACACCTTGAATTTGCGGAAAATACTGCTTGATTAATACAGGCGTTTCTCCGTCTTGTCCGTCATATAATACATATTCATAAGTTTTTGAATAAGAACTGTCATCTCTGTTTTCTTCGGAATTTTTTGCAAAAACACTTTCGTTTGTGTTTTTTAGTGTAAGCATTACCCTGCACTTTCCTACCCCGTCTATAGAGCCGATTATCTCAGCGGTTTCATTTTCCAAATCAGAAATGTATGCACTGTAGGAATATTCTTCAGTATCAACACTTGATGCGCTTCGTGTTGATTCATTTGGAACAAACTCTGACAACAATATCAACAGTATTGACAAAATACCTAAAGCAACAAAAATTTTAATTTTTTTGTCTCCTTTAAAAATTTTTTCAAAATTCTCCTTAATTTTATTTTCCATTATAAATCACCTTAGCATTTATTCCGAGAGTGTTAAATATCACTTTCTGAACCGTATCTGTTTCATATTCATCAGGCACAGCCACCTGAACAGAATTAATAACAGCTTCATCATTCTTAATTTTCACATCACTTGAGACTACGGCACCTATAATATTTTTATCAGTCAAAACGGATTTTACCTGATTATTAATCATAGTCTCATAAGCGGTCTCCTCGGCATTTTCATATTCAAATTCACTGAAAACATTGTCGCTTTTAAAATCAACTATACTGAATGATTTAAGGGGATACAAAAAGGAAATGAATATAAATAAAGACAAAATTATTTTATAAAATCCCGCCATTCTGCCCTTAGGTGTAAAAAGCGAAAATATTACCGATATTACCAGAGTAATACAAACACACAAAGTCCATTGCTTTAAAAAATCCATATAATCTACCTAAGCCGTTTTTGCGGCAATTAATATTCCGATTGAAACTATTGTTGTCATCATTGATAAAATAAGCACAACATTGACGAGCAGCATTGTGTCCCTAAATGCTTTTAATACAAGGGAAACGGAATTATCGCCAAAAATATCCGAAATAACTATGCACACAGACAACATTATTCTCCAAATTACTACCTCAATAATTGAAGGTAAGAATACAAGAGCAACACTGATAATTCCGACAACACCGACACTGCTTTTTATCAATGATGAATAACTCTGTATTGATAATAATCCTTCGCTGATTGTGGAGCCGATTACCGGAACAACTGAATTAATTACAAATCTAATTGAACGGATTCCGAGAATATCAGCTCTTGCCGATACAGAAGTTTTAATTGAAAGTATTGATACAAATGCTGCAGAAATAAATGAAATCAGTGATGTAATTATTCTTTTCAGAGAAGAAATCAACTGACCTAAATTGAGCCTGCTTCTGAGTCCTGAACAAATACCGATTGCAAGAAAGCTGTTAATAAGCGGCATAAATACATTCGAAGAAATAAAGCTCAATCCCTGAGAAAGAACAAGCAGCATTGAATTAGTTGAAAATGCGGTTGTTATCCCTCCGTTTGTCGCAACAATAGCAAAAAAGGCAGGAATAAACGCTACTATAAAATCAGCTGCTACATTTATCGCTGCAGATGACATTGAAATTGTACTGCTTATTTTTATAACTAAGATTACTGCAATAATTAATGAAGATGCTGTCGAATACACCTCAGAAAGTGAGGAGTCATCACCTGTTTTAAAGCTTTGAAAAAATGATGATAAAACTATAAATATCAGTACTGTTAATGCTGATGTCAGAGGTGTTTCAAGCTTACCTTCAAATATATTTTTAAAAACATTTGCTATTTCGTCGATCGTGATTTCAGTAATATTTTCAAAATCAAAATCGGCAATGCCCAAATCCTCAAGAACAGAATATGTATCATCATCGAGATTGTCCTTAAATGCGGATAAATCATATCCATTCAGATATTCTTTATACTCGTCAGCATTGTCTGACTCCTCTGCATAACAACTCATAGGTATAAGCAAAATTATAAATAAACAAATTATAAATCTTTTCATTTAACAAGTCCACTCACAATTGCAATCACTGTCTCAAATAACGGTAAAATTATAGATACAACAATTATTTTGGCTGCAGCTTCTGTCATAGAGGCTAAAGCACTTTCACCGTTATCTCTGCAAATATCACTAACAAACTGGGTTATCAGCGTAATCCCAAGTACTTTAAGCATCAGCTTTATATATGGAGCAGTCGATGCTACCGATGAAGAAATATCTGTTATTGATTTAATAATATTGCTGAACTCGCTTGAAACAATTGCGAATAATAAGCATCCTCCGGCAATGGATAATATTATTGAAAAGGTACGATTTTTATCCTTAAGCAAAAGCGAGCAAAACAAAACACTGATTGCAATTCCTATAAATTTAATCATACTCTACAAATTAAACAAATCACGAACAGATTCAAACAAGTCACGAATCTGAGGTATCAGCATCATTAGTACCACTATCACGCCTGCCAGCGTTGTAAGCATTGCCTGATCATCACGCCCCGAACGAATCAACAGTGTATTAAGTACAGCAACAATTATGCCAATTGCTGCAATCTTAAAAATAAAATTAACATCCAATTTATTTCACTCCTATAGCAATATCAGAGATATAACTACTCCCCCGAAAAATCCAAAAGAAATATAAAGTTTTGAATTTTTAATAAATGAAGCGTGATACTCTGCCTCAACACTATTTATATATTCCTTAAAGCCCCGGATCAGTTTAATTTGAGAATTAATATCACTTTTCCCAAGTGAATACAAAAACCGTGAAATTTCTGCATTATCTGAACTTGACAGACATGATTCAATTGGTTTTTTACTTTTAATATTTTCAGAACTTATAAAACTCAGATTGCTCAATCTTTCATCAAGCAGCAGTTTGCTGATTAACTGTGTTATTGGTGTTACCGTATAGCCTAAATCAATGTATAGCATATCACATAATGAAGAAAGCTCTCTGCAAACAGTTACCTTTTGTTTTAATCTGTCAGATAAAATTAATCCCAAACTCGTTGACGATATTATTAGAATTATCATTCCTGCATATTTCATTGTATATCTCTTCCGCTTCAATAATAATCGGTTTATATGTATAATTATCAAGCAATACAATATATGAAAACTGTCTGGTGGCAAGAAGTGTTTTGATTATAGGCTTTCTAAGCAAGTCATCTCTGCTGCTTATATGAACTGAAAGAGCAAAGGCTATTCCTGAAGAAAATGCATACAATATTGACTGCACCTCTTTTATGGTTGATATTTCGTCGCAAATTATCATTTCAGGCGATAGAGTTCTTGTAGCAAGCTCAATGCCCTCAGCTTTTGAAAAAGAGGTTATAACATCCGTGTTAATACCTATATCCATAGTTAGATTATCATTTTGCTTTCCGGCAATTTCATTGCGTTCATCTACTATTGCAACCTTTGCATATCTGTTGTTAAACCCATTTGACAATCCTCTTGCCAAGTCACGCAGCAGCGTAGTTTTGCCGGAATTCGGCTTGCCTGCAACAATTATGCTGGGAAAAGAAGTGACATACAGAAAATTTAATATCCCGTCTGCACAGCCTTTTACTTCTCCGGGTATTCTGATATTTATTGAAGTTATATCTTTAACACTCATCAATCCGTAATTATCATAGACGGCAGTTGATGCAACCCCTACTCTTGCACCGTTTGAAAGAGTCAGAAAACCTTTTTTTAAATTATCCATATTGCTGTAAATCGAGTAATCGCACAAACACATAAACAGCTTGTCAAAGCATTCACCATTTACCGTAACTGCATTATTTGACGGATAATCATACAAATCTCCGTTATAATCCAAAAAATATGATGTATTTTTTATAACAATAATCAATTTATTATTTCGTCTTACACGAATTTCATTAATTCGACTCAAAATATTTATATCAAGTGTGTTGAATACAGCTTGAAGTTCTTCATTCATACAAGACAAAACTTCCTCAATTTTGCTCAAACTTTTCACCTCAATTAATGCTATGCAATGTGTTGGACAAATATTACAAAGATGTTAAAAATCGCTTGAATCAATTGAATAATAAATATATGTATGCTATTATTTAAATTAATAATAATACTAAAAGGTGTCGTTATGGATATAACTTTAAATAATAAAAAACTTTTCACAAACAAATTTCTAAACGGTGAAACTGTAAATTATGCAGGCTTTTACGGAATTGTAACTATATTATTTCTTGCTTTAAAGCAGCTGATGAAAACGCAAATTGGTATTTCTGCACCTGTTTCTATGGGAATTGCATTTGTTATTTCTGCAGCTGTTTTATTTTTGTTTGAAAAAAGATTTGTGTTTAATCATAAATCAAATTCAAAAACCGTAAAGCAAGTCATTCTATATGTTTTCAGATGCATAATTGATTTCGGATTTTATCAGATATGTAAGTTTATTTTCGGTGACATTTTGTCACTTGGCGCGGCTTTTGTTTGTCTTGTTTCATGGTTAATATTTCTTTTCTTTAATTACTATTTTGACAGACTGTTAGTATTTGATTGTCTTAGTAATCCGCTGAACAATAGAAACGGAAAAATATATAAGATGTTCTTTTACAACAGATTTGTTTTTCTTTCTTCCGTTATTGCAATAGTCTGTATTGCTTTCATTTTTGCAGTATTTAAGCTTTTCCCTTTTGGTGATACAACTGTAATGAGAATGGATTTATATCATCAATACGGACCATTATTTGTTGAGTTTTTTGACAGAATTGCCGAGCATAAAAGCTTTATCTATTCATGGGAATCCGGAGGCGGATCAAGCTTTCTCGGAAACTATTTTAATTATCTTTCCAGCCCTGTATCCTTCTTGATTTTTCTGTTTGACAGAAAGGATATCTCATATGCAATAACTACATTGGTTATTGCAAAGGCCGCTTTGTCTGCAGGAACTTTTACTTATTTCATAAAAAAAAGCCTGGGCAGACATTCATATGTTTCAGCTGTGTTTGGTGTATTCTATGCTTTCTGCGGATATTTTCTGGCTTATTATTGGAATATAATGTGGCTTGACGGAATGATTCTTCTTCCGCTTATAACACTCGGAATTGAAAACATCATTAATAAAGGTAAGCCTATTCTGTATGTCTCTGCTCTTACTTTACTTTTCTTCAGTTCATACTATATGGCATATATGGTATGTATTTTCTCAATTCTGTACTTTATTCTTTATTTCTTTATTAATAACGGATTTGATGCAAAGGCTGATCCTAATCTTGTTATTACAAAAAGATATTCAATTAAAAAAGTAACCAACAACAAATTTATAAACAGAGGATTAAATTTTGCGTTGTCATCTGTGCTGGCTGCTGCTCTTTGTGCCTGCACCCTTATTCCTGTTTACTTTATTCTGCAGGCTTGTTCGGCAACCTCAGACAGCTTTCCTTCTACCTTTGAAAGCTATTTTGATTTGCTGAATCTTATTTCTTCTCACCTTGATGGACTTGAAACAACAATTCGTTCATCCGGCGATGATGTACTTCCTAACATTTCCTGCGGCATGCTGGCAGTTATTCTTGTTCCATTATATATAGCAAATAAGGATATCAGACTTAAAGAAAAAGCACTTTATGTTCTCCTTTTACTGTTTTTCGCGTTCAGCTTTGACAATAACTGTATGAATTTCATCTGGCACGCATTTCATTTCCCGAATGATTTGCCTTATAGATTTTCATTTATGTATTGCTTTATTATTCTCATAATCGCTTTCAAGGAGCTTATGCATTTTAAAGCAACCTCTTACAAAGACATTGCAATGGTCGGTATGCTCTGGCTCTTGATAATAGTTCTTTATGAAAAGTTCCCTACCAATAAAATTGATTCTTTCACAATATATGTCAGCATTGCATTTGTTATTATTTGGACAGGCGTATTGTTATTTATTAAAAAAGGTCATGCAGGCAAATTCATTTTAGGAATCACCATTGTTGCAATCACTTTCTGTGAGGTTATTGTTGCTCAGCCGAGTTCTTATGTGTTTACTCAGGAGCAAAAGGACTATGTGGCGGATTATGACAGCTATACAGATGCGATAAATTACACTTATGAAAATGACAATGATTTCTACAGAACGGAACTGTGCTATCTTAACACAAGAATGGATCCCTGCCTTTATGGCTATAACGGTATGTCAACTTTCTCATCAATGGCATACGAGGAATATTCACAAAACCAATACTCTCTGGGTATGTTCGGCAATCGAATTAATTCATACACCTATAATACTCAAACGCCCGTATATAATATGATGTTTGCAGTTAAATATTTGATGCAGAATGACGCAAGTCTTGAGCCTTCAATAGATTTTTATACCCAAGTTTATAAAACCGAAGATGAAAAAACTGCTGTTTTTAAAAATGACTATTATCTTCCTATTGCATTTACTGCTTCAAGTGACATTTCGGAGTGGGACAATGAAGAAGGCAATCCGTTTGAAGTTCAGGAAGATTTTATTGACAGAGCTGCAGGTGTAAGCAATGTATTTATCCCTGCTGAATTTGTTTCAACGGATGGCGATGGAGTTGATTGCGAAGAAGTAACTGATAACGGAATGTATTCTTTCAGTAAATTTGATGAGAACAGCGACTTCGGAACAGTTGATATTACGATTAAAACAGTCAACGACAGTAATCTATATGTTTACATTACCTCTCCTGAAATTGAGAATGTGAATTACTACTGGAATAACGAAGAGGAAGATAAATATCAGGGCATAAGTGAACCATATATTATGGATTTAGGTAAACATAATAAAGGTGATGAAATTAAAATATCTCTTGACTGCGGCAGCATTGATACCGACTCATCATATTTTGAAATTTATGCATATAACATAGATAAAAATATATTTGAGTCTGCTTTTGATATGCTTAGTCTTGGTGCCCTAAACATAACTTCTTACAGTGACACTAAAATTGAAGGCACAATTAATGCCGGATATGAAGGAATTCTTTATACTTCTATTCCGTATGATGAGGGCTGGAATGTATATATAGACGGCAACAAGGTTAACGCCTATGCCATTGGTGACAGTCAGCTTGCCGCAGATATATCTGAGGGCGAACATAAAGTTCTTCTTAAATATTCCCCAAAAGGAATTAAATACGGTTTATTGATTACTATTGCTGCATGGATTTGCGTAATTGCAATATTAATTGTTCAAAAACGCAAATCCGGGAGAAATAATACTCTGATTTGTTAAATTTGAATAAAAAAAGTTAATAAATATTATCAAATATTTAACTCCAAAATTGCTATAATCAGTTTACTTTTTATAGTATTTTGTTGTAAAATGTAAATACAATTCATTCTATGAAGATGAGAGGAGCACTTAAATGGCCAGAATCACAGCAGAAGAAGTTCAAACAATCCCCTACGGTCCGCTTGGTATAATTGCTTTACCGGGCTGTGAAACACTTGCATCTAAAATCGACTCTTACCTTGTTAAGTGGAGAAAAGAGCAGGCTGAGGAGCACAAGGACACTATTGCCTTTTACGGTTATCAAAGAGATACATATATGATTGATACCTCCTTTGTCCGTTTCGGCAGCGGAGAAGGTAAGGTTGTAATAAATGATTCTATTCGAGGATATGATTTATATATTGTCGCTGACTGTTTCAACTATTCCGTTACATATAAAATGTATGGAATGCATATTCCTAAATCGCCTGATGATCATTTTTCTGATTTAAAAAGAGTTATTTCTGCCGCATCAAGCAAGTCGAAAAGAATTAATGTTATTATGCCAATGCTTTATGAGGGCAGACAGCATAAGCGTTCAAGCCGTGAATCACTTGATTGTGCTATGGCTCTGCAGGAGCTTACAAATCTTGGCGTTGAAAATATTATTACTTTTGATGCTCATGATCAAAGAGTTCAAAACTCAATTCCTCATAAATCATTTGAAAATGTTATGCCTACATACCAAATGATTAAAGCACTTGTCAACAGCGTCGATGATTTAGCAATTGACCCAAATCATCTTATGGTTATTTCTCCTGACGAGGGTGCAATGCACAGATGCATTTATTTTGCAACTCAGCTTGGAGTAAATCTTGGTATGTTTTATAAAAGAAGAGATTATACAAGAGTCGTAAACGGCAGAAATCCGATTGTTGCTCACCAATACCTTGGTGATAGTGTTGAAGGTAAAGACATAATTATTGTTGATGATATGATTTCTTCCGGAGAGTCAATGCTTGAGGTAGCCAGAAAGCTTAAGGAGCTTAAAGCACGCAGAATTTTTGTATGCACAACATTCGGTCTTTTCGCATCAGGTCTTGAGGTGTTTGATAAAGCACACGAAGAAGGGGTATTTGAAAAGGTATTCACTACAAATGGCGTTTATCAGACCCCTGAGCTTCTCTCTCGTGACTGGTATCAAAGTGTTGAGCTGTCAAAATATATGGCATATTTTCTTGACACGATTAATCACGATTTATCCGTTTCTACTTTGCTGGATTCTTCAAAGAAAATTGATAAATTATTAACTGAAAAAGGTTTGAAATAATATGAAAATTAATTTTAAAAAACTCTCTAAAAAACAGGTTATAATTTTAGCAGTTGTAATAGTCCTCTTGATAGTTTTAATTCCAAGCGGCATTTACTGCGGTATCCATAAAGAAACTCCTTCTCAAATGCTGTCTGATATATTCAAAAGTGATGAAACTTTAATTTTAGCCAAGTGGCAGAGTGAACAATCATTTACAGGTTATGAATTCTATGAGGACGGAACATATGACAGCTATATCAGTACGTTCAGTTTTACAGGAAATTATAAAATTGAAGGCAAGAAACTAATTCTTTCTAATCCGAATGCAAACAGTACAGTAACATACAAGTTTTCAATTAACGGTGACAAAATGACCTTATCACTCATTGATGAAAACGGTACTGAGCCAGATGAAAAGGAAGAGTTGAAATTCAATAAGGTTGATCATTTCAATATGAAATCAATAACAGATATATTTGAGGATTATGCAAATGATTTGACAGAAGAGTCTACAACAGACAAATCTGAAGAATAATGATATAAAATAAAGGTATGCTGCCTTGCATACCTTTATTTTTTTGCTCATATAGATTACCAAAGGAGTAATTTATATGATGAATAATAACGACAACAGATGTGTGGAACTCGGAGAATACATAATTGAAACAAAAGCAACAGTTAGACAAGCCGCAGAGGTATTCGGAATCAGTAAGTCAACAGTACATATTGATGTAACAAAACGGCTGTCAAAAGTTTCGCCGAACCTCGCAAAGCAGGTTAATGAAGTCCTGCAGGAAAACAAGGCCCAGCGCCATATTCGAGGCGGAGAAGCAACGAAAGAAAAATATTTGCACCTCAAAGGTATTGATATTTAACAGATTTAATGATAAGATAAATATAGAATAACCTTGGAGGTATGCTATGTCTATCGGATTTATCGGTTGCGGAAATATGGCAGGTGCAATTATCAGCGGAATTATAGAAAGCGGTGTTGTTAAAGAAAATGATATAAATGTTTTTGACATATTTTACCCTGCTATTGAAAAATTAACCACAAAATACAATATAAATATTTGTGAAGATGAATGTGCTATTGTGAAATCAAGCGATGTCGTAATACTTGCAGTTAAACCAAATATACTTGCATCTGTGATTGAAAAAATTAACCCTTCACTTGAAGAAAGTGATACATTACTCATTTCAATTGCAGCAGGCAAAACTACTGAATTCATCAGAAATGCTCTTACGCATGATAACAGAATTATCCGTGTTATGCCAAATATTAATGCTAAGGTTGGCGAAGCAATGTGTGCCTATACTGCAAATTCACAGGCAACGAATGAAGATAAATCAATCACTGAGAAGATTTTCGGCGGAGTCGGACAGGTTATATATCTTGATGAGTGTTACTTCCCTCTTTTTGGTGTTATCGCCGGATGCGGACCTGCGTTTGCTTATATGTTTATCGACTCACTAGCAAGAGCAGGTGTTAAAAATGGTATGAAAAAGGATACCGCACTAATGATTGCAGCTCAAACTGTTTTGGGCAGTGCTAAAATGATTATGGAATCAAGCGAACATCCGTGGGAGCTTATTGATCAGGTATGTTCACCGGGCGGAACAACAATTGAAGCAGTAACGTCACTTCAGTCTGACGGATTTGAAACTGCTGTTCACAATGCAGTTAATAAAGCTGTTGAAAAAGACAGCAAGTTATAAAAAGGAGAAAAATATGAAATACGAAATTCAAGGCGGTAACTTCCCTGTTCTGATATGCACATTGGACCAAAATGAGTCAATGATTACCGAAGGCGGCGGAATGAGCTGGATGAGTCCAAATATGAAGATGGAAACAACCTCTAACGGCGGTTTAGGAAAAATGCTTGGACGAATGATGACAAAAGAAAGCCTGTTCCAAAACAGATATACTGCCCTTGGCGGAACAGGGACAATTGCTTTTGCCAGCAGCTTTCCGGGTGAAATAATGCCGCTTGACCTTACAAACGGTCAGGAATATATTTGCCAAAAGAGTGCTTTTCTTGCATCGACTGAGGGAGTAGATTTATCAATTTTCTTTAAGAAAAAGCTTGGTGCCGGTCTGTTTGGCGGTGAAGGCTTTATTATGCAAAAGCTTTCAGGTAACGGTATGGCTTTTATAGAGGTTGACGGTTCTGTGATTAAATACAATTTACAGCCGGGTCAGCAGCTGATTCTTGATACAGGTCATCTTGTTATGATGAGCAGCACCTGCAGTATGGATATTCAAACTGTCAAAGGAACAAAAAATATTTTATTCGGCGGTGAGGGACTGTTTAATACAGTAGTAACAGGTCCTGGTGAAGTAATTGTACAGACAATGCCGATAAATAAAATTGCTCAGCAAATCCAGCCATACATTGTAACTTCAGCAAATTAACACTATTCATAAATAAAAAGAGTTGCATAGCAACTCTTTTTTGTTATTTAAGATATGATTTTATTTCATCCACCTTATTTGTTTCTTCCCATGGGACATTCAAATCTTCTCTTCCCATATGACCATACGCAGCAACATTCTTGTAAATAGGTCTGCGAAGATTGAGAGTTTTAATAATTGCTGAGGGTCGAAGGTCAAATACCTTGTTAACAATTTCAGAAAGCTTTTCATCATCTACTTTTCCGGTACCAAAAGTATCAACAAAAACGGATACGGGTTTAGCAACACCGATTGCATATGCAAGCTCTACCTCGCATTTTGAAGCGAGACCGGCAGCAACAATATTCTTAGCAACCCAACGGGCAGCATAAGCTGCACTGCGATCAACCTTTGTAGGGTCTTTTCCCGAAAATGCACCGCCGCCATGACGAGCATATCCGCCATATGTATCAACAATAATCTTTCTGCCTGTAAGACCCGAATCACCCATAGGTCCTCCAATAACAAATCTGCCTGTTGGATTTACATAGAATACCGTGTCATCATCCATTAACTCAGATGGAACTGTAGCTTTAATAACCTTTTCAATTATATCGTTTCTCAGCTGTTCAAGTGAGACATCTGCACTATGCTGAGATGACACAACAACTGTTGCTACTCTTACAGGCTTTCCGTCATCATATTCTACCGTAACCTGAGTTTTTCCATCAGAATAAAGATAAGGAAGAATACCGTTTTCGCGTACCTCTGTAAGTTTGACGGCAAGCTTGTGAGCAAGTGAAATCGGCAAAGGCATAAATTCCTCTGTCTCAGTGCATGCATAACCAAACATCATACCCTGGTCACCTGCGCCATTCAGATTGTCCTCGTCCTCTTCTCCATCCTTGAGCTCAAATGATTTATCAACACCCATTGCAATATCAGGAGATTGCTTATCAATAGATGTAAGGACAGCACAGGTATTGCCGTTAAAGCCTTTGGCATCATCGTCATAACCGATATCAATAATTGTTTTTCTTACGATAGACGGAATATCAACCTGAGCCTTAGTTGTTATTTCGCCCATAACAAGTACCTGACCTGTAGTAACAGTAGTTTCACAGGCCACACGAGATTGCGGATCCTGCTCAATCATTGCATCAAGAATAGCATCAGAAATCTGATCACAAATCTTATCAGGATGACCCTTAGTTACAGATTCACTTGTAAATAAATATTTTGACATATTCATAACCTCTCTTATATGTAAATATAAAAATAAAAGCATACGATAGTAAAACCGTATGCGCTGAGTTCCTCATCACTCGGTACTACCGCAGGTTTTAGCACCTTACAAATGCAGGTTGCTGCAACTTCACAGGGCCTGTCCCTCAGTTGCTCTTGATAAAGCATTTGAAATTGTATAACTATAATAATCTATTTTTATATTATTGTCAATAACTTTTTAGCATTAGACAATTTTTAATAAATTTTCATAATAAAAGGTTAAATTTATTATATAAAATTATTAAATAATCTTGTAATTTGTTTATAAATAGTTTATAATTATATAGAAAATTTTGATTTGTAATTTTTAACAAATCGTCAGTCATTGAATAAAGGAGGAATTTTTTAATGGCAAAGAAAACCGTATTCATTACCGGTGGTACAGGTAATATGGGCTGGGCTGCTGTTCAGGAAATGATTAAGCATCCAAATGATATCAATATTAAGATGCTTGCAAGAAAGAGTCCAAAGAATGAAGAAAAGCTCAAGTCTCTTATGGCTAAGCCAAATGTTCAGGTTGTATGGGGTGACCTTACTGACTATGACTCTATTCTTGAAGGTGTAACAGGTTCTGATTATGTGCTTCATATCGGCGGTATGGTATCACCTGCAGCTGACTGGAAACCATACAGAACTCAAAAAACAAATATTGGTGCAGCTCAGAATATTTGCAAGGCTGTACTCGCTCAACCGGATCCGGATGCAATTAAAGTATGCTATATCGGTACTGTTGCTGAAACAGGCGGTCGTAACTATCCTATTCATTGGGGACGCTGCGGTGACCCTATCAAGGTTTCAATTTATGATCACTATGCAGTATCAAAAGTTGTTGCCGAGCGTACATTTGTTGAAAGCGGTATTAAAAACTGGGTTGTAATGCGTCAGTCAGGTATTCTTTATCCAAACATTCTTAAAAATATGGACCCTATCATGTTCCATGTGCCTATTAACGGCGTTCTTGAATGGTGTACTGTTGAAGATTCAGGCCGTCTTATGTGCAACCTTGTTCTTGAGGATAAAGCAGGAAATCTTGGTTCTGACTTCTGGAATCATTTCTACAATATTGGTTCAGGTAAGGAATACAGAATTTCCAACTATGAGTTTGAAGTTCTTCTCCTCGGCACGCTTGGTCTTGCCGGTCCTGAAAAGCTGTTTGAACCTAACTGGTTCATCACAAAGAATTTCCACGGTCAGTTCTATGCTGATGGTGACAAGCTTGAAAATTACCTTCATTTCCGTGAGAATCTTCCTGTTAAGGATTATTTTGACAGACTTGCTACTCAGGTTGAATTCTATTTCAGAATTCCTCGCTATCTTCCAAAGAATCTTGTTGCTGCATGTGCAAAGCCGTTTATGAAGAAGATTGCTATGACAAAAGATTTTGGTACTCTTGATTGGGTTGCTACTAAGAATCCTGTTCGTCTTTCTGCTTACTATGGCTCATATGAAGATTGGGAAAAGATTCCTAAGACTTGGGAAGAATTTGAAATCATTAAGTTTAACAAAGATAATTCTGATGCTGAAAACTATAAGCTTGATCACGGTTATGACGAATCAAAGCCTGAATCGGAACTTGATATTGAGGATATGAAGCAAGCAGCTAAGTTCCGCGGCGGTGAGCTTGTATCAACAGAGATGAAGAAGGGTGATATGGCAAGCAAGCTTGTATGGAAATGCGGTTGCTGCGGTGCTGAATTTGAGGCATCTCCTGCTCTTATTCTCCTTGGCGGTCACTGGTGTCCTGAGTGCTATGTTCCTCAGAAGGCTTGGGATTATGATAAGATTGCAAAGACCAATCCTTTCTTTGCACAGGTTTGGTACCCTTCACATAAAGAGGATGAAAGCAATACATATAACTTTGATGATCTCTTCCAGGTTGATGGTGTTAAGTGGGACGATATTAAGAGATAATTGAATATATATTTTTAGGGACTATCCATTGGATAGTCCCCTTTTATTCATCAATTCCAAATTTAATTGTTATGCCATTTTGCTTAGATAATATTTCTTGTATTTTGTCAGAGAATTTATTATCTATCTTATATACTTTTGATGAAATTTTTGTTACACCGTCGGACTTGAAATCAGCATCATTATAATCAAAATAATAATATTCATCATCGTATTTCTGGACTTCACCTATTAATTTATAAAATGTTCGGGTAGAGTCAAAAGCACAAATCGGTATTCCATCATTATAACCTTTTTGATAATAACCGCTTATATCAACACTTTGTGCAGTGGCTTTATCAATAGATAATATTGATTTTATCATATCTTCAGAAATATCAATATAAATATCATCATAATTATCATTACAGATTTTAAATTTATATGTTTCAGGCTTATATTCATCAATCATTTGTGAATATTTATCATATACACTTTCTTCAACATAATAATACTCTGATTTGCTGTTAGGATAATCGTAATCATAATCAGTTTCAAGAAAAACAATTTCAGTATTAGGTGCATTTGAAACAGAATATATATCATCATTAATCATAAATTTTGATGAAAAAGAATCACCTTCTACAGCTGCATTTTCTACCAAAATATTCCCCAGTTCAGCATCATATTCACCCGAATCAAATTTAAGATATTTCTTGTCAAGATACTGCAAACTTTCATAATCACTGCTAATAATACCGCTTTTATTAGTAATCAAAAAAGAATTGCTGCGAACAAAAGAGAAAATTGCTGCAAGTAAAACCAGAAAACTAAATAAAACCTGAAATAACTTTCTACACTTTTTCTCTTTTTGATAAAGCAGTTTATAAGGATTTTTACTGTCATCTACGGGAATAGGTCTGCCGGCTATCTGAGGGTTATTAAGCTGAGCACACAAGTCATCCATATTTTCAAAATTCTCTCTTGAAACATTAAGCATAGAGTTAATAACATTAATATTACTGTTAACATCATTCTTCAAATCTACAATATGCTTATCAAGAAAATCTTTAGCAGTTATATCGCTGTCAATTAATGCCTTAATTTCTTTTAGAGAAAATCCGTATTTTCTGAGAATTGCGATTTGGCGGAGTCTTTTAACATCATCCTCTGAGAAATCAAAGTTTTCTCCCTGTATATTTCTCATCATATTTAGGAAACACAAGACCATTTCTAATATAGGTGCGGATGGCCTTATCAGTCAGTTCAGTTCGTTTGCAAACCTCTTTAATTTTCATAGGCATCACCTCATTTTATAAGTTTATTATAACTTTTTACCTAAGGGCAATGTCAAGAAATATTTGCGAAAAAATAAGGACGGATAAATAAATCCGCCCTTTAATACATTAATACGAAAAATGATGACCATCACAGCGCTTTACAAGTTCATCCCAGCGTCTGTCTACTTCTTTTTGGAAGGTTTCAATCATCCACTCATTGCCCGGTTTAAACATATGCTTAAATCTTCCCTGCTTTACAAGCCATTCCTCGATAGGAACATACTTGGCTGGCTCATAGTTAAGAATCCACTTACCGTCAACAACCTCAAACAAAGGCCAATAACGAGTTTCAACAGCCAGCTTGCAAATATCCATAATATCGTAGGTTGGATATCTCCATCCACGAGGACATGGTGCCATAATATTTAAAAATGCAGCACCTTTAGTATAGATAGCTCTCTCAGACTTGCAGTGCAAATCTCTGAAATTTTTAACAAATGTTGTTTGAGCAACATATGGGATTTGGTGCTCGGCAATAATTGCAGCTAAATCCTTTCGATATTGAATTTTACCATTTGAATTAATGCCGACAGGAGTTGTTGTTGTATCTGCAAACATTGGTGTAGCAGAAGAACGCTGAATACCGGTATTCATATAAGCACCGTTATCATAGCAGACATAAACCATATCATGTCCGCGCTCCATAGCACCAGAAAGTGACTGAAAACCAATATCATAAGTACCGCCGTCACCGCCGAAAGTTATAAACTTATATGTATCATCAAGCTTGCCTTTTCTATTCAGAGCATTATATGCACCCTCGACACCTGACATTGTTGCACCTGCATTTTCAAATGCATTATGAATATAGGAATCCTTATAAGAAGTATAAGGATACATAAAAGTTGAAACCTCAAGACAACCAGTTGCATTACCTACAACAGCATGATCACCAGGCTTGATTGCCTTAAGAACATTCCTTACTGCAATTGTGCCGCCGCAGCCTGCACACATTCTGTGACCCGGAGCAAGTCTATCTTCTCTTGCTACAAATTCTTTGAAATTATACATCAGACTTACCTCCTTACTCTCTTACGCCCATATAGCGATATGGATTCTCAACCTTGCCATCAGCAGCAATTTTTTCAAGCTCAGAATAAATACCTTCCATATCCTTTACTTTTACATCTCTGCCGCCAAGACCATAAACATAGTTAACAGCAAGGCAATCTGCCTTAGCTCGATATAACGCTGTAGTAACCTCTGCACCAAGCGGACCGCAGTTATCATTATAGCTTTCTGTTCTGTCCATAATTGCAACAGCTTTAACATTCTTAAGTGATTCAGCAATCTCATCAGCCGGGAAAGGTCTAAATAATCTTATTTTAATAAGACCAACTTTTTTACCTTCTGCTCTGAGTTTATCTACTGCATCCTTTGTTGTTCCTGCAGCTGAACCGATTATAACTACCGCATAATCAGCGTCAGCCATTTTGTATTCCTCAAAAAGTCCATAGCTTCTGCCGGTGATTTTTTCATACTCTTTAGCAACCTCAAGAGTAACATTTTTAGCGTTTTTAAGAGCTTCAGCCTGTGCTCTCTTAGCCTCAAAATAATAGTTAGTTACACTGTAAGGACCGACAGCCATAGGCATTTCAGGATTAAGAAGATAATTTTCAGGCTCATATTCGCCAACAAAATTCTTAACCTCATCATCCTCATTAAGAATAATATTTTCAACAGCATGCGATGTAATAAAACCATCCTGGCATATCATTACGGGAAGCATTACATCCTTATGCTCAGCAATTCTGTAAGCCATACAAAGATTATCGTAAACCTCTTGATTATTCTCTGCATAAATCTGAATCCAGCCTGAATCACGAGCACCCATTGAATCAGAGTGATCACAGTTAATATTAATTGGACCTGACAAGGCTCTGTTTACAAGTGTCAGCACACAAGGAAGCCTGTTTGATGCAGCAAGATATAATTCCTCCCACATAAGTGCCATACCGGCAGAAGAAGTTGCAGTTACCGAACGTGCACCGGCAGCCTGAGCACCTATTACTGCAGACATTGCAGAATGTTCACTTTCAACAGGAATAAACTCACTATCAACTTTGCCGCTTGCTACCAGCTTTGAAAAATACTGAGGAATTTCTGTGGACGGAGTAATTGGAAAAGCAGCCATTACATCCGGATTAATCTGACGAAGAGCCTCAGCAACTGCTTCGTTACCTGAAAGTCTATCTTTTCTAGCCATTACTTAACTCCCTCCATTACCAATGCATCTACAGGGCAGGTTTTAACGCAAATACCGCATCCCTTGCAATGATCTAAATCAAGCGGACCTCTTGCTCCATCTACAATTGAAATACAGCTGTCCGGACAAACAGGAACGCACATAAAACAATGTATACATTTATCTTCAATAAGCTTAGGTTTTACTGATGCCCACTCACCTGTTTTAAATTCTACGGAGGTACTTGAACCGTAAATCTGCATACCTTCAGTAAGATCAGACCACTTACAGTCAAGACCAAGCTTGTTTAAATCGCTTTTCATTATGATTTTACCTCCTCATAAGCCATTTTCAATGCATTCATATTGCCCTCAATAACTTCAGGCTTTGAAGCAAATTTATGAAGGAATGAAGCCTTCATTTCTGTCATAAAGGTATCCCAATCCATTACCTTGGAAACCTTAACAATTGCAGCAAGCATAGGTGTGTTTGGAAAATACTTTCCAAGGCAGGCCTTTGATACCTTTCGTGCATCAATTGTATATATCCTGCCGTTATATCCGTGCAGCTTATTCTTAATTTCATCAGCGGATTTCTTAGTGTTAACTACAACTGCCCCATCAGGATTAAGTCCATCCGTTACATTAACAACATCCAGAAGACCCTCATCAACAACTACTACATAGTCAGGGTCATAAATATTTGAGTGAACTCTGATTTGATTAGCGCTTATTCTGTTATAAGCAGTAATCGGAGCACCCATTCTTTCAGGACCGTATTCAGGAAAGCCCTGAACATATTTACCGGTCTTAAAGGCAACATCTGCAAGAAGGAGAGCTGCTGTTTTAGCACCCTGACCACCTCTGCCATGCCAACGGATTTCAACTATCTCGTTCATTTCCTATCCCTCTTCTTTCTATAATAAATAAAAACGCCTCTTAACCCTGACAGGTTAAGAGACGATAATAAACAACTACCGTGGTACCACTCTTATTCATTGATAACACAATGCACTTCATACACTAATATGTACTAGTCAAGTAACGGTGACAACCGTATGCACTTAATTATCTGTTCAGTGCATCTGCTCAGAGAGGATATTCCCTACTTCTTTGTATTGCCTTACACCAACCGGCAACTCTCTAAAACGAAATCCATAAGGACAATTGTTCTCATCAACGCATTTCAAATATTTGTATATATTATAGTCATTATAGACTAATTTGTCAATACAAATTTTATTTTTCCAATATTTTATTGTAAGTCAAGTATTAATATGATAAAATGAATGAGAAAAAGGAGGACTCGATATGAATATATGGCATGATATATCACCAAAAAGAATTAAAAAGGACCGTTTTTTTGCAGTAATTGAAATATCAAAGGGCGGTAAAAACAAATATGAGCTTGATAAAGAAACAGGCATGCTTAAGCTTGACAGAGTTCTGTTTACATCAACCCACTACCCTGCTAATTATGGCTTTATTCCAAGAACATATGCAAGTGATAATGATCCGCTTGATGTTCTGGTTTTATGCAGCGAAACAATTCAACCAATGACCATTGTTGAGTGCAAGCCTATCGGTGTTCTTATTATGGAGGACAGCGGTGCTAAAGATGAAAAAATAATTGCTGTACCGGTTAACGACCCTAACTATAACTGCTATAACGATATAGACCAGATTCCAAGCCACCGTTTTGATGAAATAAAACATTTCTTTGAGGTTTATAAAACACTTGAACACGATAAAGCTACTTCTGTTACAGAGGTTAAACCAAGAAATACAGCAGAAGAAATTATTCAAAACTGTATTGATTCATATATCAAAAAATTTCAAATGTAAATACATAAACAAAAATGCCGAGTTAAACTCGGCATTTTTTATTCTGTGGTGTCCTCAGATGATGTTTTATTTTCATTATCATCTTCATCATTATTATCAACCGGAAGTTCTGTTGCAATAGTCTCAACAACATCTTCAGTTGACTCTTCGACAATATTCTCTTCCTTTTCAGGAAGTTTTCCTTCCTTCATAAGCGAGTCAAACTCTTTTGCATTAATCTTTTCCTGAGCTAAGAGTGTATTTGCTACAAGTTCAAGCTTATCAAAATGCTCTTTAAGAATACTTTCTGTACGAGCGTAAGCCTCACGCATCAGCTTTTCAACTTCACTGTCAATTCTTGCAGAGGTTTGCTCACTATAATTATTTACACGGCCGTAATCCTTACCAAGAAATACCTCGCCGTTTCCATCGTCGTAAACAATCGGACCGACATTTTCGCTCATACCATATTTGGCTACCATGTCACGGCAGATTTCAGTTGCACGCTGAAGATCATTTGATGCACCTGTTGAGATATCATTAAGAGCAATGGCTTCAGCAACCCGACCGCCGAACAACGAAACAAGATTGTCAAGCATTTCTTTTCGTGAGTTATAATTTTCCTCCTGAGGCGTGTACCAAGTATAACCCCCTGCACCAAGTCCTCTCGGAACAATAGATATTTCTTTTACAGGATCATGACCTTCAATATAGTATGATGACACAGCGTGACCCGCCTCATGGAATGCAGTAAGTTTCTTTGCTTTCTCACTGAACTTGCGTGATTTCTTCTCCGTACCAAGCTCAACTCTTGAGGTTGCATCAATAATTTCTCTGTTAGTTATTGCTTTCTTACCTCTTCTGACAGCAAGGAGTGCAGCTTCATTCATAAGATTTTCAAGATCAGCACCGGTAAATCCAATTGTATCCATTGCAATATCGTGGAGATCAACATCAGGTCCGAGCGGCTTATCCTTAGAATGAACTTTAAGAATGTCCTCTCTTCCACTTGCATCAGGTCTGTTAACAGTAATTTGCCTGTCAAATCTGCCTGGTCTTAAAAGAGCAGGGTCAAGAACATCCGGACGGTTGGTTGCAGCAATAACGATAACACCGGTATTTGTTCCAAAACCATCCATTTCAACAAGCAGCTGATTCAGTGTTTGCTCACGCTCATCGTTGCCGCCTCCTGTTCCGGCACCTCTGTGACGTCCCACTGCATCAATTTCATCAATAAATACAATTGCCGGACTTTTCTTCTTAGCCTGCTCGAACAAATCACGAACACGAGAGGCACCGACACCAACATACATTTCAACAAAATCCGAACCGGAAATTGAAAGGAACGGAGCACCTGCCTCACCTGCAACTGCTCGGGCTAGAAGAGTTTTGCCTGTACCCGGAGGACCGACAAGAAGAACTCCCTTAGGAATTCTTGCACCAAGCTGAGTATACCTTTCAGGCTGTTTTAGAAAATCGACCAGTTCTGCCATTTCAGCCTTTTCTTCATCGCATCCGGCAACATCCTCAAAAGTCGTTTTTGTATCTTCCTCTGTAGCTGCTTTAGCTTTAATTTTACCAAAACCAAGGGTTCTGTTAGTTTCATTCCCGATAGTATTGCTCATACTTCTGATAGCCCAAATGCAAAGGAACATAATAATTAAGCCAATAATAAATGATGGGAGCAAGCTCATCCACCAAGAATTATTTGAGCCTTTTTTATAATTATAAACAATCTGCTTAGTTGGATGAGTATTGTTATATTCATTTACGTAATCACTGATATCATTTAGAAAATAAGAAACATTAGGAACTGAATATGTCTTATCAGGAGCATCCTTTTTATCAGAAAAAAGTTTATATTTTAAAGCACCGCTGCTCAGATCAAGCTCATAACTGCTGATTTGATTAGTTCTGTAAAGATTAACGATTTCAGAATATTTTACATCAACTGTCTTGCTTGCTGTGAAGTAAAAATAACCACTGCAGCCAGCAAAAGACAAGGAAGCAGAATATAAAATACTATTGATTTCCAATTCTTTGAAAGGTTTTTTCTCATTAAAATTAATCCTCCGTACGGATTTGTAATAAAATTACACTTGAAGTAGTGTTATCGATTTTAACTCTCTCACCGCAACAAAAGCCGTATATTCCTATAACACCCTTTTCATCGCATATAACAGGGATGTTATTACGATCCTCAACAGGAATCTTATATTCATTATAAAGCTTTTTAAGAGATTTTGTACAGCTGCGCCCGGCAGGTGAAATTTCATCACCCTCCTGTCTGGCACGGACTGTAATTTCACCGACTATTTTATCATAGTCGCAATAAAAATCAAATTTTTTTTGCAATAGTTCACAATTATTTAAAAAATCATCCCGTGATGTTATTCTTTTTTTTATGACAACATCATCAAAATCCAGTGTTTGGTCAAATATTGCGGTACGCAGCCGCTTTTTATCTGAAATAGCAAAGATATTTTTCTTAATCTGATATCTTCCCTGTCTGAAAACTAAATTATATACACCGCTTAGATGAAGATCGTCAAGAGATACATCATACAGTGATATGTATTTGATAATAGCACGCTTAATGACAGCAGGCTCATATTTTCTAAGCTTATCAAGCCTTAATGCATTTTTATAAAAGCAATCGTCAAAACAGTTGTTAGCCGCATTTTCTATTAACGCTTCATCCTCATTAACAGATTCAATAAAACGATTTAAAACGCTCTCAAACGAAGGATTCAATCTTTGAAAATCAGGAATAATTTGATTGCGAATATAATTTCTGCTGTAAGAATTATCACTGTTCGTCGAATCAATAACAAAAGGAATATTAGAATCTTTGCATGCCTTTCTTATCTCTGTTCCTGTACAATCAAGAAGGGGTCTTATTATATTTCCCCTTATTGCCGGAATACCGCAGCATCCCTTAATTGATGTCCCTCTAGAAAGTCTGAATAACACAGTTTCAACATTATCAGAAAGATTATGAGCTGTAGCAATTTTATCAGGATTGAATGATTTAAAATAATCATAGCGGCGCATTCTTGAATATTCCTCAACTGTCATTCCCTGCTCTTTGGCCTCATCAATCGCATTTATGGAAACTGACTCAAATTCAACATTATGTTCCTTACAAAACTGCTTTACAAATTCAGTGTCATTAAGTGATTCCTGCCCTCTGATTCCATGCTCAACATTGGCAACAAGAATACGCAGATTTAATTCTACTCTTCTTGAAATAAGATAATTCAAAAGCAGCATTGAATCTGCACCGCCCGATACACCTATAACAACGAAATCATCAGCACACAGCATATTATATTTTTCTACAGTTTTGTTAATTTTAGCTGTAATCTCTGACATTATCCACTGCCCTAAATCTTGTAAATTCTTTATCAAAGGATAACTCAATTGTACCTGTCTGACCGTGACGGTTTTTAGCTACAATCAGCTCAGTCATTGAATCATCAATATCATCCTGTTTATCGTCATCAACCTCATTTTTGTAATATTCCTCACGGTAAAGGAACATTACAATATCGGCATCCTGTTCAATAGAACCCGATTCACGAAGGTCAGATAATTGAGGTTTATGTGACTTTCCTCTGCCCTCAGTGCCACGGGAAAGCTGAGCGCAGCAAATAACCGGAATATTCAAGTCCTTTGCCATCATTTTAAGGTTTCTTGTAATCTCAGAAACCTCCTGAACTCTGTTTTCCTTATGAGTTGCAGACTGAACAAGACCAAGATAATCTATTATAATAATATCAACATTTTTAAGCCGTCTTACTCTGGATTTAATTTCCGGAACCGTTATAGAAGAAGTATCATCAAGATACAATTCTACATCCTGAAATGACGATGCAGCATTACCGACTCTGATCCATTCATCGTCGGTTAATTCGCCCGTTCTGAATTTTTGCGAGGTAACACCTGCCTGTGAAGCTAAAAGGCGCTCAGCAAGCTGTTCTTTTGTCATCTCAAGCGAAAAGAAAACACATTTTTTCTTTGCAGCCATGGAAACATTTGATGCAAGATTAAGCGCAAAGCTCGTTTTACCCATGGCAGGACGAGCACCTATAAGAATAAAGTCAGATTTGTTAAGACCTGTTATATACTTATCTAACAAACCGAAGCCTGTAGGAATGCCTTTATAATCATCCTTATTCTCACCGGTAAGCTTATTAAGCTTGTCATAAACACCATTCACAATAACATCACTGATTTTAGCCGGTCCGTTAACCTCTTTACCCTGCCGGATATCATATATCCGCTGTTCAGCACTGTCAAGCAAGGTTGATGCATCGCCGCTGCCGCTGCTTGCATCTTCAATAATATCCTGAGAAACCTGTATTAAAGTTCTCAGATAATATTGCTCCCTTACAATCTTAGCATATTTTTCAACATTTGCAGTTGACGGAACTGACTGGGAAAGCTGAAGCAGATAATCCCTTCCGCCGGCTAAATCGTACACTCCGTCCTTAGCAAGTGAATCGGCAATTAGAACAGGGTCAATAGCACCGTTTGAGCCGGTAAACATTGACATCATAGCCGAAAAAATATGCTTATGCTGAGGAAGATAGAAACTATCAGCGTTCACATAAGTGATTGCATCCTCCATGCAAGAGGAATCAAGCAGAATAGCACCCAAAACGCTCTGTTCCGCTTCAAGATTATATGGTAATGAAATATTAATACTATCAGCCATTTTTATGCCTCAGTTACTTGAACAAAAATTTTAGCTATTATTCCCTGATAAACCTTAACCTCGGCCTCAACAGTACCAAAAGCTTTGATGTCCTGCATAGATATTTTTCTCTTATCAATATCCTCGCCGGTTGATTTCTTAATCTCTGCTGAAACATCTTTTGCTGTTACAGAACCGAAAAGTTTACCGTTAGCTCCTGCCTTAGCAGTAAGCTTAAAGGTCTGACCGTCAAGCTTATCCTTAATCTCGTTTGCAGCCTTAATTTCTTCTGCTTTGTGAAATTTCTTTGCTTTCTCCTTATTATTAAATTCATTCATAGCTTGGGCATTTGCCTCAACTGCAAGATTTTTAGGAAAAAGGAAATTTCTTGCGTAGCCGTCACTTGTATTAACAAGGTCGCCTTTTTTTCCGAGTGACTTTACATCAGCCTTAAGAATTACTTTCATTTAAATATTCTCCTATACTAAAATACTATATCTCCATAAATATCGGCAAAATCATAGGACTGCGCTTCGTTTTTTCATACATCAAGTGTGAAATTTCGTCACGCATTTTAGATTTTACAGAGTTCCAATCATGATAACGCCTGTCATATTGCTCGTCAAAGACTCTGCAGGCCAAATCTCTTGCACTGTTCATAAGTTCTTCATTCTCACGAACAAACACGAAGCCTCTTGATACTATATCAGGACCTGAAACTATAACCCCGCTGTGAGCATCAATAGTTGCGACAACAATAATAATACCATCCTGAGATAATCGCTTTCTGTCATTAAGAACAACATTTCCAACATCACCGACACCATAGCCGTCAACATAAATCTCACCTGACGGAACATCAGCAACAGGTTTTATTCCATCCACTGAAACTTCAATAGACTTACCTATATCACCTATATAGATATTCTCTTTAGGTATTCCCATACTTTCAGCAAGCATTGCATGCTTCGCCAGATGTTTTTGCTCACCATGAACAGGAATAAAAAACTTTGGATTAACCAAGCCCATCATCAACTTTAAATCCTGCTGACATGCATGACCCGATGCATGAACCTCATACATATTTTCATATATTACCTCAACACCCTTTTTCATAAGTGCATTGACTACATTACTAACCATTTTTTCATTGCCCGGAATAGGTGTAGCTGAAATAATAACATAATCATTCGGTGAAATTGAAACCTTTCTGTGCTCTGAATAAGCAATCTTCGTTAGTGCTGACATAGGCTCACCTTGTGAACCTGTAGTGATAATAACCAGCTTGTCATCAGGATAATTGCGTATTGTATCAATTGAAATCAATATGTTTTCCGGCACATTAAGATATCCGAGCTCAGAACCGACCTTTACAAGATTTTCAAGACTTCTTCCGACTACTGCAACCTTTCTTCCCCTGGCATCTGCAACATCTATTATCTGCTGAACTCTGTGAATATTTGATGCGAAGGTTGCAACAATAATTCGTCTGTGGCCTGCCTTTCTAAAAAGAAGCTCAAAGCTTTCGCCAACGGCCCTTTCACTCATTGTGCTTCCCGGCCGTTCAGCATTGGTAGAGTCAGAAAGCAGGGCAAGAACACCTTTCTTTCCGTATTCTGCAAAGCGAGGAAGATCAATCATATCTCCATCTACAGGAGTTGTATCGATCTTAAAGTCACCTGTCTGAATAATAATTCCTGCAGGGCATCTTATTGCAAGACCGACAGCATCGGGAATTGAATGATTAACATGAATAAGCTCAATATTGAAAGAACCAAGAGTTATGTTATCACCGGGTTTAATTTCAACAAGCTTTGCTTTATTCAGCAAACCATGCTCTTCAAGCTTGCCTTTAATAAGACCTATAGTAAGCTTAGTCGCATAAACCGGAATATTAATCTGCTTAAGCAGATATGCCAGACCGCCAATATGATCTTCGTGACCATGAGTAATTATGATACCCCTTATTCTTTCCTGATTATTGATTACATGAGTAAAGTCAGGAATTACAAGGTCAACACCCGGCAATTCTGCTGTAGGAAATGCAAGACCGCAATCAACAAGAAACATATCATTCTTGTATTCATACAGGGTCATATTCTTTCCTATTTCATTCATACCTCCTAAAAAAGAAATCTTAACCTTTTCCTTCTCCTGTGAAGGACGCACGGTTGATTTCTTCGGTGTCTGTCTATAGGTATAATAGCGCCTTTTAGAATTCCGCTTTCTGTTGACGCCTGAATTAGACACCTTATTTTCTTTTGCCATTAAATAAATAACCTCCTAATAAAAATTTTGTCCGATTCAAAATATGTCCTATATATAATAAATTATATCTAAAGTAAAGTCAAGTCGGACTTTAAAATATAAATAATATTCTATATTGATTATTAACAATTTTAATGCTAAAATATACCAAATATAAATAATATAATATTGGTGATATGATGAAGAATGTTGAAATCTTTACAGACGGTGCCTGCAGCGGTAATCCCGGACCGGGAGGTTGGGGTGCCGTACTCGTTTATAACGGCACTGAAAAAGAGATTAGCGGAGCAGAAAAAGACACAACTAATAACAGAATGGAGCTGACCGCAGTAATTGAAGCATTAAAGGCACTTAAACAACCGTGCAAAGTTGTTTTAACAACAGACTCTAAATATGTATGTGATGCGATAAATAAGGGCTGGGTTTTTTCCTGGCGTAAAAACGGCTGGCGAAAGGCAGATAAGAAACCTGCGCTTAACATTGACTTGTGGGAGGATTTACTCCATCAGCTTGAAATTCATAAGGTTGAATTTGTATGGGTCAAGGGTCACAACGGACATAAATATAATGAACGATGCGATGAGCTTGCAGTAAGCGAATATCAAAGGCTTCAAAAATAAAAATTACAAAATACGGGCAGACGATCGTCTGCCCGTTAAAATTAATGCTTTATTATGTTGTCTTAATCCAATAATTAAGAGTCAAACATTTTGATGAATAAGAAAGACGAACATCTGCACCTGACTGAACATTCTTAGTAGCTATCTTTCCTTTAGCAAGTCCCTCATATGCATTTGCATATCCTTCATTATAATTCTTATCCTGCTGTTCATTTCCATCATCATCTGTGTATGTGGGAACAATACTTTTGCCTGTTACATAAATGCATTGATTTGAACAATCTCCCATAAATATTGAGCCGCCCTTATAATCAGCAAGTGCAAGCTTAAGTGCAGCACCATAATCAGTCACAACAGAAGCAAGGCAATTACCTTTTGATGATTCATCAACGCCTGATCCAAAAGCGTATACCTGATAATCAAATGACCAAGTAGCTGTAAAGATTGAGTCAGAAAGCGGATTTCCTCCTCCGAATACTACCTGAGTACCATCATCATACATTTTTTCAACAATAGAAGCATATCTGTCAACCATTTCAAAAGTAGTACTGTAACAGTATTCATTTTCCATAGCAATTCCTGTTGAAAGACCTTGATTATCAACATTTTCCCACTTGTAGAACATATATCCATCCTTTGGAGGATCTGCAACAAGAGTAATCTGATCACCGGCAACATATGAGCCTGAGCCTGTTCCGTTTTCTACAGTTACCATAAATGTCGGATTTTCAGAAGGAATATAAACAGGAACAACTGTTACGCTCTGATCAGAAACAGAAACATTTGTAGACGAACTGCTTGCATCTTCAAATATGGATTCATCATTAGCCTCCCAATGATCAAAAACCATACCCGGTTGTGCAGAAGGAGCAGTAATCCATGCATTTGTATGCTCTTCCGGATAAATAGTTTCATGGGCCGTTTTACCGTCAGCCTCTGTAATAATTACAGGAACTGTTGCAGCATCTGCCCAAACAGCAGTAATAGTGCAGTCGCAATCACCTACAAGAAGATTCATAGAAGATTTATTTTTAGAAGAAATATTTACCTTTTTATCCTTGACGCCTTGAGTATCACTCTTAACCTCCCAATGGTCAAAAACCTTACCCTCAGGAGCAGAATCAGCAGTTATTGTAACATTCTCACCATCTGTGTAAACACCTGAACCTATACCGCCGACAACATTTACTTTGAAAGTTTCCTTTGCAGCCTCTTCAACTTTTTGATAAACGGGTTTAATTGTAAAGGAATAATCATAATCAAGAATAGCACTGTCGTAGTCTGCATAATCAAGAATAACCGGTGTGCCGGTTTCATCAGCAGCATAGGCTGCACCCTGTACAAATCCTGCACCATAATTACCTGAAGTGGCTGAGTTAACAGATCCAAGATAGCCGAGCTTAGTATATCCATCAGCTACTGAAGCATATCCTGCAAGAAATCCGGCTTGAAGCTGATTAAAGGTAATACACATAACATTTGACTGAAATCTCGCTGATTTATCGTCCTGAGAATGAGGGAAAGCATCTACCAAAATAAAGTTTACTTTATTGTATGTAGGCGCATATTCATAAGCAGCAACCGCAAAATCTTCACCAGGAAGAACAATATATTTAGCTCCATCGTTTACTGCAAGATCAATATATTTTTCTATAGTATCAATGGACAGCTCACCGCTTTCATCAACATTCGGCTGATAATAGCGATATGTCATATTATTTTCGTCACCGAATGATTTAACACCATCCCATGCACTTTGATTATGACCTTTATCAGTTATGGTGCTGCCATCAGTTATAAGCACTAAATCATATGTACCATCGTTTTTTGAGCATCCTGCAAACGCAAAAACACAACTGAGTACCATTATAAAAGCAAGTGCTACAGAAACAACCTTTTTCATAATTATAATTTTCCTCCATAAAAAGAAATTATCACCACATAATAATACCAAATTAATTTTAATATTGCAATAGATTATCAAAATTTAATTTGATTTCGTATATAAGAATTATTATAATATATATTGTATAAACTTACAAGGTGGTCAGATTATGTTAAAAAAACAAATTGAGGCAATACGAAAAATTACTGATTTTACCCCGGAGATTGCAATCGTTCTGGGATCAGGACTCGGCACACTGGCAGATAAAATTAAAATTGACTCAATAGTTCCCTATAGTGAAATTCCGGATATGCCAACCTCTACTGCACCAACACATAAAGGTCAGTTTGTATTTGGTACAATTGATAATAAAAAAATTGTTTTAATGCAGGGACGGGTTCATTTATATGAAGGATACACGGCTGAACAAACAGTAATGCCTATAATATTAATGCGCTTGCTCGGTGCTGAAAAGCTCATCATAACTAATGCATGCGGCGGAATTAACAAAGATTTCAATGTCGGCGACTTTATGCTGATAAATGACCACATCTCATTTTTCATCAAAAGTCCGTTAATAGGTGAAAACCGTGACGAGCTTGGTACAAGATATCCTGATATGAGCAATGCTTATGACAAAGATTTGCAAAAGATAATTAAAGGTGTTGCATTAAAAAACAAGATACAGCTGAAAAGCGGTGTATATGCTCAATTAACAGGACCGCAGTTTGAAACTCCGGCAGAAATAAAGGCATTATCCATTTTAGGTGCTGATGCGGTAGGAATGAGTAC
>JBKWUD010000028.1:0-31690 GCA_046989265.1 Eubacterium sp. | reverse complement strand
TTATAAAACCCTTCTTGAACAGTGCAACATGGGTCTTGAAAACAGGCTCGGCATACAAGTTGGAACGCTCTCCGGCGGTCAGCGTAAGGCGCTTGCACTAGTCATTGCTAATATTAATGATATAGAATTGCTGATACTTGATGAGCATATTGCTGCTCTTGACCCGAAATCTTCGGAAAGAGTTATGGATCTCACTAAGAATTTAGTTGAAAAAAACGGCATTACCACAATGATGGTAACTCATAATCTTCGTTTTGCTGTTGAATATGGCAGCCGTTTGGTTATGATGCATGAGGGAAATGCTGTGCTGGATATAAAGGGTCAGCAAAAGAAAGATGCTAAGGTTGAGGATTTACTTAAAATTTTTGATGAAATCAGCCTGGAAAAAGGTAATTAAAAAGCTCCGCAAGGAGCTTTTTTTACATATATAGACATTTGCATAAATATGCATTAATTTATCTTTTAATAAGTTGTAATTTTTAATTGATTATTGTATAATAGACATAATGATATAAAAGAGTGGAGGAGTTTGCGTGAAAAAAGGTAAAAAAATCCTTTCTGTTTTTTTGTCAATTGTATTGTTAATTACATCTTGCTGTGTTTCGTTTTTTGCATTTGCTGTTGATGATTTAACAGAAGGATATGATTTTCAAATCTATTATTATAACGAAAATAATGAATTTGTCGAGGTCACAGATCAGGTTCAGGTTATGGAGCAATATGATATTCAGCTTTATGCCTGTCTTGTTTATGATGATGGCACAATTTGGGATATGACTACATCAGGAATGCCTGTAGGTATGGAGAATTATTCGCTTGAATGGCACAGCGATGCCAGATATCTTGCTTTTTGTGAAGATAATGACGGTAAAATTCACGGATATGATGCTACTAAGGGTGAGGCTATACGCAATTGGCTTCATAATGAGGTCGGCACAATTCCTGTTGTCGGAAGTACTCTTGAAAGTACACTGCTTGCACTTTTTGATAATGATATAACCGATATTGATGATCTTGATACAGAGGATGTTATTGAGATTGTTAATAAGGCTTTAGAGTCAATGGGACTTCAGGATTATGAGGAAAGTCTTGATGCAAGTATTGCTGAATATCTTAATAAGTTTGATGTCGGAATAACTTGTTATCTTAAGGATGAAAACGGTAATTCTGTTGCACAGGATACAGTGAGAGTGCTTGTTTTAAAGAGCGACAAGCTGCTTAGCGATGTTGTTCCAAATGCAGCTTTTATTAAGAATTACGACAGCATACCTACTACTGTAGCTGTAGGTTATGAAATGGATTTAGAGGGTATTATTACCCCTGTTCGTACTCATTATGCTTGTGAATGGACTGTTACAGGTCAATTGGGTGTTTTAGGTTCGGATCTTGCTACGGTTGATGAGAACGGTCATTTTACTGCAATTTCTGAAGGCACCGTTCAGGTCAAGGTGTCTCCTGATATCAATGGTCTTACAGCAAAGCTTACAGAGGCTTTTAATGCCCTCGCAAAGGCAGGAGATCTTGTTGACAGTGAATCAATTGCAAAGGCTATTTTGCTGATACTTGGTATAGAATCGGGCAGTGATAACTATACAACTCTTGTTTCTATTATTTCTACTATTCTTGAAAGCGGTGTCACTGTTGACGGTGTTTTAACTTTCACACAGGATGTTATCGCACCTCTTGCAAACTTTATTCTTTATGTAATTTATCAGGATTCTATTACAATTAAAATTGTTGCTCCTGATGCTATTCCGATTACTTCTTATGAACTTGCCGGTAATTTTTCTGTCAAAGAAGGAGAAAGTTCTGCTCTTTCATTTACAAATATTAAGCCCGATGGTGCAGTTGCGCACGATTATAAGCTCACCATTGAGAACGAAGAATATGCTGTCATGACTGACGAATTAACATTCCTTGGTATTGATGGATCTACCTGGAATAATAATTTCATAACCAGCAACAATACAAAACTTCTATGTGAGATGGACGGAATTACAAATTCCTATGATATATCAGTCTGGGGAAAAGACAACACCGATATAGTATACATAAAAATCAATTGCGATGATTATTTGGATGTTGATGTACCCACTGATGTAAATGCTGTAACATATCCGCGAAGACTTAATTCATCACTTTCATATGGCTGGGAGTATTCTGACGGCTCTTATGTTTTTGCAACTGCGGACAATCCCGCTTATACAGAGGACGGATTGTCTTATGTTACGGCTGATGGCATTATGTATGCAACGGGATGTACAGTTAATAAAATTGTTGTAAAAGATGCCGGTGGTGCAACTGCAACTAAGCAGATAATGAGCGGTATTCAGACGACGGGAGTAGAATTTACCAAAAAGCATTTTTGGACAAAGTGTGATTCTGGCGTAATTTCAACAGGTATAAGAGGTGCTGTGTGCGAGGTTTCGGCAAATATTCTCCCTGCTGATGCATCATTTAACAGCCTGACTTTTGAGTCGGCAGATACAGAAAGTGTAATTATTTCTGCTTCACCGCTTACCACTACTCAATATACGAGTGCTGCTCTTACAGAGGCAAGGCGTGCAAAATATAAAACAGCGACTGTTCAATGTGATGAAAACGGATATGCCGTTGTATATGCATATGCAATAGGCAATACATCCTGCTATGCAGATATAACTGTTACAACGCAAACAGGTGGTTATACGGATTCTGCTACTGTAGCTTTTGCAAATATCAGCGTCACCGATGTTGTGATTTCATCACAAGAGGATGATACATATCTTATAAATGATAATTACTATGAGGTTACAGCTGGTGATCAACTTCACTTTACTGCTGATGTTGTGATGAGTGAATCCGGCTCTTGGAAGAATCAAGGTTTTGAGGATGTTGACTGGTCCGTTTCTGACGGTAGTCTTGCAACTGTTTCTTCAAGCGGTATTTTCACTTCCCGTGATGTAGGAACAGTCACCGTTACTGCTACATCAGTATTCGGAGAGATTGACGGTACCGTAACAGTTAAGATACTTCCAAATTATGAAGATTTAAAAGCTGCAATGGCAGAATGTGATTATGATAACCTGGATCCATATGACTGGTCTGTTGAGTCGTGGAATGTATTTGATGCCTATTATCAGGAGGCAGTTATAAAGTTATCCGATAATTCCTTTGTCAGCCAAAAAGAGGTTGATGACTTAACTGCTGATATTATTTCATCATTTGAAGCTCTTGTAAGATATATTCCAATTGAGCGGTTGGAGTTAAACTGCATTGATGATGCAGACGGCAATGGATATGCCACAATCAGTGTAAATGTCCTTTCTAATTATACAAATTATTCTACAACTGTTAATGCTGTAGTATATCCGCTTGAAGCAGAGGATTATACTGTAACATATACCTCCTCAGATCCTGATAAAATAACAGTTGATCAGAATGGCTTATGTAAGCCTGTATCATCTTCTGATGCTGCATATTCAAAAATAACTGTGACCGTTACAGATCCTAAGAATGGCAACACCTTTACTCAGGAAATGTGGGTGTCCTTTGCAAAATATCAGGTCACTTCAGTTTCTGTTTCACCGGATCAGCTTAGTTTTGTTGGTGTTGGTGAGGATGCTCAGACTGCTGATGCAACAATATCCGTTAAATATAATACGTCTTCTTCAATTACAAGCGCATCAATTAAACACGGATTTTTTGCAAGCAGTGATGACAGTGTAGCAGTGGTAAATTCTGATGGCACCGTAACACCGGTTGGTGTTGGCAATTGTGTTATTACTTTTACTGCTTATGATGGAGGGCATACTGCTCAGACATTTGTTACAGTAACGACAAATAAGACTAATTTAAAGGCAGCAATTGATAATGCTGACAATTTGGTTGAGGAATTCTATACCGAAGAAAGCTTTGCTGTTCTTACAGCCTCTTTGCTTAAGGCTGAAGAGGTGTACGATAATCCTTCATCAACTCAGCAGGAAATTAATAATATTACAGACGAGTTGAATCAAGCAATCTCGGAGTTGGTAAAGAATCCATATGCTAATGTTTACATTGGTGCAATGGAGGGTGGTTCTGTTATTTATGACGGTCAGTCATATGTCGGTGAGAATAACTCAGTATGTGTTTTAATTGAAAATGGTCTAACCATTACGGCAGCAGCCGATGAAGGATATCATTTTATCTGTTGGAAAGACGACGACGGTAATGTTCTTTCAACCGACCAGACTGCAACATTCAATATTGATTATTCCGCACATTTTACTGCTGTTTTTGAGAAAATCAATTCTATTCAGGGCATTACTCTTTACGTTGACGGAAATGATACAGATTATTACACTGTAAATGTTGGAATTCTTTCATTGTATACTAATGCTTCTGCTAAACTCAGCTATGGCATTACTCCATCAAATGCTAATTTTTACAGTGTTGAGTATAAAACAAATTCGTCTGAAGTTTCTGTTTCAAATGACGGAACGGTAAAACCGGCTTCAAATAATACTTGTTATGCAATAATCAGTGTTGTGGCAACAAATACTTTGACAGGCGAGCAGTTTACTGATACTGTAACTATTGCATTTGTTAAATATGCAATAAAGGCTGTGTCTGCAAATCCGGATACACTTCTCTTCAACGGTGTCAATTCAGATAATCAAACTATCAGTATCCAGTACTCTGCGGCAAATTCATCAACTACACCTTCATTAAAGCAGGGATTCTTTGTAAGCAGCGATGAAAACATTGCCCGTGTGGATTCAAATGGTGTTGTAATACCTGCAGGTATAGGTTTCTGTACGGTTACATTTACTTCTTATGACGGCGGATATACAGCTGATATTTTGGTTAAAGTCTATGCTGATAAATCTGCTCTTGAAGCAGTAATCAGCGATGCAAACAGTATTATCGAACGTAATTATACCGAAGAAAGCTATAATAATATGCTGGCAGCTCTTGCAGATGCAAATGAAATTGACAGCACAGAATTTGCATCTCAGGAGCAGGTCGATTTTGCAGTTAATAATCTTCAAACGGCGATTAATAATCTTGTTAAGCTTGACCTTGTTGAATATACTGTTAATATAGAAGGAAAAGGCTCAGTTCGCTTTGGTGACTCTGTGATTTCAGATATGGATTCATTTACTGTTAAAAACGGTGATGATATTTCATTGACTGCATCTCCTGACAGCGATTATGAGTTCGCAGGCTGGTTTGATAGTAACGGAAATCTGATTTCATCAAATGCTGATTATAATTGTATTGCAGACGGCTATTTTACCATAACAGCAAAATTCAACAATCTCGTTTATGTTGATAATATCGAGATGACGTATGGTGGCAATGCAGTAGATTATGCATCTGTAAATGTAAATATTGTTGGCAATTATACAAATTATTCTGCTGATTTCGGAGTGAATATTAATCCTGTTAATCCGTCTCATTATACTGTAGAATATTATTTGGGAAGTGATGCGTCTAATTTGACTATAAGCGGTTCAACCGTTACTCCTTCATCAAATAACAGTGCTTATGGTACGGTGTATGTTAAGGTTAAGGATACTGCAAAAGGAACTGAATTTATAGATAGCATAATGGTTGCCTTTTCAAAATATAAGGTGACCGGTATTAATGCAGATAAAGTTGATCTTGTCTTTATTGGAGAAAACTCTGAATCACAAAATGTTAATATTAATTACAATTCATCCTCTTCAATTAACAATGCTACAATAAGACGAGGTATTGCATCTGTCGATGATGAAAGCATTGTCGGTGTTTCAACTGCAATCGGAGACAGCGGAGAATATATGATCATTTCTCCAAGGTCTATTGGTTCAACTACTGCAACATTTACTGCTTATGACGGAGGTTACACTGTCAATGTTAATATAAAGGTCGTTGCTGATAAGTCCGTTCTCAGCGCACTTCTTGATGAGGCTGCAAGGTTGAATGAAAGCGATTATACTGAGGAGACTTGGTCCGCAATGCCGGCTGTTCTCAAATATGCTCAAACTATTTATAATGATGAATTTGCAAAGCAGACTGATGTCGATAATGCTGCAGAATATTTGTCGTCTGCTATTGAGTCACTTGAATTGCGTAATGTGATTTCAATTAAATTTGCATCTATAGGAAACGGAACAGCAACTGTTAATGGAGAGAATATATCTTCAATAAGTGTTGAAAGGGGAGAAACCCTTAAACTCAAAGCCACTTCAGATGAGGGTTATAAGCTTGAGGCGTGGTATGACGAAAACGGTAATGTGATCTCAACTGATAATGAATTTGAATATACCGCTGACGCTTCCAAAACAATTATTGCTAAATTTACTCCGCTTGTATATGTTGAACGAATTACTGCAACATATGATGGAGATGAAACTGATTTTGCTCAGATAAATGTTTCAAGCTTTGGAAAGTATACAAATTACAGTGCAAGCTTTGATGTTAATGTTTATCCTTCAAATGCTGACAGCTATACTGTTGTTGGATACACACTGGAAACTGCTAAATTCCTTTCAATTTCGGGCAGTACTGTCACCCCGACATCAAGCAATGATGCAGCCTACGGAAAGGTAGTTGTGACTGTCAGGGACAATATGTCTGGTAAGTTGTATACTGATGAAATATATGTTGCTTTTGCTAAGGTGCAGGTTAAATCTGTTTCGGTTTCTCCAACATCCATGACATTTGCAGGCAGGTCTGCTGAACCACAGACAATTACCGCAAAATACAGCGGTTCAACAGCTGTATCTAATCCGAGTGTAAAGGCAGGATTCTTTGTATCAAGTGATGAAAGTATTGCAGCTGTATCAGATACAGGTATCGTAACACCGGTTGCTCCGGGTTCTTGCACAATAACATTTTATTCATATGATGGCGGTTACAATGCAGCTACAGCGGTAACTGTAAACGGAAATGTTAATATAAGCGGCAAGGTTGTAATGATGTCATCACCAAAGATTGATGACGGAGATTTGCCGGTTAATGGTGCCAAAGTAACAGTTAACGGAATTTCTGCTGTTACAGATGAATATGGTGCCTTTACACTTGAAGATTTGGAGCCTAACAGTACATATTCAGCAACAGTAGAATATAAAAACGGTGTTACCCGCAGTGTAACTCTACGAACTTCAGGCAATGATAAAATTGGATTGGTTATTCCTATTATAGCTGTTGACTATGTAAATGATGGCGTAATTAATGCCAAGGATTATGCTGCTATAAAGCGTTCAGGGTGTTCTGATGAAGAAATGATGATTTTCAAAAATTTTGTTTCAACTCAGAAATATTCAACTGATTTTTATAATTCTTTAGAGTTTTAGCGAAAAAGCCATCGGAGTTTTCTGGTGGCTTTTAACTTTTAATAAAATTTTGTGTTTACATAACCCTCTGTAATATTGTATACTAAATATGAAATACTATGAATTAATTGTATTTTAATTTAAATACTAAATTTGAGAGGGGATCATATGAAAAACAGCGATTTAAAACCATTTGGTATGAGAGACAAGGTTGGTTATGCTCTCGGAGATTTTGGCTGTAATATGAGCTTTGCATTTATTAATAATTATTTAATGCTTTTCTATGTTACTTGTATGGGGATAAAGGCAGAGCATTATGCAGTTATTATTTTGCTTGCTAAAATATTTGATGCTATTAATGACCCAATTATCGGCGGACTTTGTGATGCAACAAAACCCGGTAAAAACGGAAAATTCAAGCCATGGATAAAATGGGCAAGTCTTCCGCTGCTTGCTGCAAGCATACTTATGTTTATATATGTTCCTGCTGCTCCGTATGCTGTTAAGATAGCAATGTGTTTGGGTCTTTACTGTGTATGGAGTATTGCCTATACAAGTGTAAATGTTCCATACGGGTCTATGCAGTCCGTTATTACAACAAAATCAGACGAGCGTTCTTCACTCTCTACTTGGAGAAGTGTCGGAGCAATGTTTGCTCAGATACCGGTTATGGTTCTTCTTCCTATGCTGGTATATGATAATAATGACAATCCTCGTGGAAATATATTTATTTATATTGTTGCAATAATGGGTATAATAGGCTTTATTTCATTTGCATTGTTAAGAAAGCTTACAACAGAAAGAGTAGAACCTACTGTTAACAGCGAGCAGAAATTTAATTATTTTAAAACTCTGCTGTCTTTCTTCAAAAATAAGCATATGCTCGGAGTAACAATTTCTACAGTATCATATCTTGCACTTATGATGACGGTTACAAGCTCAATGCAGTATGTATTTATGTGTTATTTCCAGAATACCAAGCTTATTTCTTTAGCGACGATTATTGCAGGCTGTCCTGTAGCGCTGGGCATTGTTATTACAAAACCGCTTTTAAAGAAATTTACTAAAAAGCAGCTTTGCACATATCCGTTCTTAATATCAGCAATTTTCAGCGGTATTGCTACATTTATTAAATTCAGCAATCCTTATGTATGGATTGTTTTTATCGGTGTTGCAATGTTCGGCTCCTGTTTCTATCTCACACTTATGTGGGCTCTTGTTGCAGATTGTATTGATTATCAGGAGGAGCAGACAGGCAGACGAGAGGAAGGATCTATTTACGCAACATATTCTCTGTTTAGGAAGATTGCTCAGGGCGTTGGTTCTGCTGTTGTTGCGCTTGCATTAGGATTTACGGGTTATAATGAAAATCTGGATGCGTTAAGTCAGGCTGTAGGTGTTCCTGATAAAATTTATACAATGACAGGATGTCTCCCATTTATCGGGTCAATCATTTGTCTTGTGAGCATGCATTTCCTTTACAGGCTTGATGATAAACAGATGGAGGAGTAATAATGAGAGAAATTAAAATAATTAATAAAGATTGGCAGTTTTCAAAAGATAAAAACAGCTGGACAGATGTTGATTTGCCTTACACTTGGAACGGCATTGACGGTCAGGACGGCGGTAATGATTATTACAGAGGCAAATGTTATTTCAAAAAAGAAATAGATGCGTCTGATATGAGCGGCGATGAAGTATATCTGCAGTTTGACGGGGTTAATTCATCTGCAGAGGTATTCTTTAACGGCGGATTAATATGCACGCATGACGGAGGATATTCAACCTTCAGAGTTAAGCTCCCTTCAATCTGCGGTGAATTAATAATTTCAGTTGATAATTCACCTAATGATTATGTTTATCCTCAGCAGGCTGATTTTACATTTTACGGCGGAATATATCGTGATGTAAGTCTTGTTTCTGTAAGAGAGACTCATTTTGACTTGGATTATTTTAGTGCACCGGGCATAATGATTACTCCTGTTGTGAGCGGTTCAGTTGAAGTTCAAGCATATGCAGATGGTGAGGTTAAGTTTGAGATAATTGATGCCGGTAATGTGATTTCTGAAGCTGTAGCCAGCGGTAAGAATCCTTCTGCTAAATTAAATATCGAAAATCCTCATCTTTGGAACGGTACTATTGATCCATATCTTTATACTGCAAAAGCCACTTTGCTTGTTGATGGAGAGAGCGTTGATGAGGTGTCAAGCCGTTTTGGTATTCGTTCATTTGAAATTGACCCGCAAAAAGGCTTTATACTTAACGGTAATGAATATCCGCTCAGAGGTGTCTCACGCCATCAGGACAGACCTGAAATTGGTAATGCATTATTACCTGAGCATCATAAAGAGGATATTGATTTAATTTGTGAAATGGGTGCAAATACTGTTCGCCTTGCTCATTATCAGCATTCACAGGTGTTTTATGATTTGTGTGATGAAAAGGGACTGATTGTATGGGCTGAAATTCCGTATATTTCAAGGCACATGCCAAATGGTGTTGATAATACAAAGCAGCAAATGACTGAACTCATATGCCAGAATTATAATCATCCCTGTATTGTTACTTGGGGCCTTTCAAATGAGATTACAATGGCAGGTGCAAATGATAAAAGTCTGCTTGACAATCATCATATGCTCAATGATTTATGCCACAAGCTTGACAAAACAAGACCTACTACTATGGCAGTTCTTTCGATGTGTAATATTGATGAGCCGTATGTTCATATTTCGGATATAGTTTCTTATAACCATTATTTCGGCTGGTACGGCGGCAGTACCGCTATGAACGGTCCGTGGTTTGATGAATTTCATAAAAAATATCCAAATAAGCCTATAGGATTAAGCGAGTATGGCTGTGAGGCTTTAAATTGGCATACTTCAAATCCTGAACAGGGAGATTATACTGAAGAATATCAGGCATATTATCACGAGGAGCTTATTAAGCAGATTATGGACAGACCGTACCTTTGGGCAACTCATGTTTGGAATATGTTTGATTTTGCTGCCGATGCTCGTTCCGAGGGCGGTGAAAATGGTATGAATCATAAAGGCTTGGTTACATTTGATCGTAAGTATAAGAAAGACAGCTTTTATGCATATAAAGCTTGGCTCAGTGATGAACCATTCGTTCACATCTGCTCAAAACGTTATGTTGACAGGGCTGAAGATGTTACTAAAGTGACTGTTTATACTAATCAGAACGAAGTTGAGCTGTTTGCAAACGGAATCAGTGTCGGTAAGCAAAGCAAAGGTAAATATCCGTTTTTCTATTTTGATGTAAAAAATGTTGGTGAAACGGAGCTTAAGGCTGTCGCAGGTCAATGCACTGATACCTCGAATATTAAAAAAGTAAGTGAACCTAATACTGAATATATAATGCAGTCTGAGGGTGATGTTATAAACTGGTTTGAGATTGATACACCTGTTGGATATTATTCTGTAAACGATACGCTTGGTGATATTATGTCATCATTTAAAGGTAAGCTTGTCCTTATATCTTTAGTGCCAATGCTGAAAAAGGCTCTTTCAGGTGACAACAGTGCTGATAAAAAAGATAAGAAAGATGGAGGCGGAATGTCTTTTGCCGGTTTCAAATTGAATAAAACAATGCTTGAAATGGCTAAAGGCTTTACTATAAAGCGTGCATTATCAATGGTTGGCAATAAGTTCACCAAAGAGCAAATCCTTATGATTAATAAGAAGCTAAACAAAGTAAAAAAACATTAAATTATAATAGTCACGGGGCTGCAGATGCAGCCCCCTTTTTCATTATATTAGTTATTGTCTGTGCAGCCAAAATCGCTGTCCCATGGCCAAGGGTTGCTCAGCCACTCATCACTGTTTGTTCCGCTTAGTGTAAGAGGACCGTATTGCTTTTCATATTCTTCTTTCAGAATATTATACTTTTCCTGATATTTTTTTAAAAGAGCCAGACCCTCTTTATCGTTTGGGTGAGTGTCAAGAAAAAGTCTTGTTTCAAACATAGCAAACTGTATAGATGAAAGTCTTATTAATAATTTGTTTTTCATTTTCGGTTCCTCCCGCCCTTAAATTCTTTATTAAGCTGTGGAAATATTGTTCCGTTTGAGAGTCCGACTTCTTCATTATATGTTTCAAGCCCTTCCTGAAGAGGAATGTATGCCATTGTTACTGCTGCATCAGCCGGTAACTGAGGGCGTCTTTCAGACTTTTTCAAAAATGTCGGATTAAATAAATCTTCATATTTTTCCATATTCTAATCTCCTTTCTACAATATATTATGTTTTTTTTTCAATTATGACATAAAGTACAAAATAATTATCATAGAATATAATGAAATAAGAGGTTTAAAATTTTCACAATTGGTAAAAAATATAAATGTAAATATTAAATTTTAAAGGGTGATAAAATGCTTGTTAAACGAGGCGATATATATTATGCTGATTTAAGTCCTGTTGTTGGCTCGGAGCAGGGAGGAGTTCGCCCTGTACTTATTGTCCAGAATGATGTTGGCAATAAGTTTTCTCCAACAGTGATTGCCGCAGCAATTACGAGTCAGAAGGAAAAGAATAATCTTCCTACTCATATTGAAGTGGATGCCAGAGATTGCGGACTGGCAAAGGATAGCATAGTTCTTCTTGAACAGGTACGAACGATTGATAAGCGTCGGCTGCGTGAAAAGATGGGTGCTCTTGATAATAACGATATGGGCAAGGTTAATCAGGCATTAAGTGTAAGCTTTGGACTGTAAAACAGCTATAAATTTAAACGGTTGATAAATCAACCGTTTTTTTCTTTGACAATTCTTTACTTTTTCTTTGAAAGATATTAAAATGAATTTGTTTTAATGTAGTCAACGGGGAGAGATGAATATGTATACAGTTCTTGTTTGTGACGATGATGAGGCAATCTTAAATTCAATAAGAATATATCTTGAGCAAGATAATTATAAAGTGCTTACAGCTTATAACGGTAGAGAAGTGCTTGATATTATCAGAAATAATGAAATTCATTGTTTGATTCTTGATATTATGATGCCTGAGCTTGACGGATTATCTGCCACATTGAAAATCAGGGAGAAATTTAATTTTCCTATAATTCTGCTCTCAGCTAAAAGTGAAGACACAGATAAAATCACAGGTCTTTCTTTTGGTGCAGATGATTATGTAACTAAGCCGTTTAATCCTCTTGAATTAATGGCAAGAGTTAAAAGTCAGATAAGGCGTTATGCCTTTTTGGGTTCAATGAAAAAAAGCGAAAGTCAAATTATTACAGGAGGTCTTGTTCTTGATACAAAAACAAAGCTTGTAACAGTTGACGGAGATGCAGTTCACCTTACTGCAAGGGAATATCAGATTCTTGAATTTCTTATGAAAAATATGAATTCTGTTTTAACCTCATCACAGATTTATGAAGCGGTTTGGAAGGAAGCTTCTTTCGGAATTGAAAAAACTGTAACTGTACATATTCGTAATATTCGTGAAAAAATCGAAATCAATCCTAAAGAACCAAAATACTTAAAGGTGGTGTATGGTCTTGGCTACAAAATCGAAAAATATTAATTTTTTTGTTAAATCAACAGCGATTTTTTTATCAATAGTTTTTATGTTAGGTGCTTTTTTTTGTTCAATCAATGTTGCCGAATGTATTAATGTTTGCGGAGAAAGTAATATCGAAAAATTATGGAATGGAGAAAAATTATCGTTTATTCAGACAGATCAGTTTTATTATGAAGTATTACAAGATATTTATAATATTGATGAATTGTTAAAAGAGGGTGTTGAAAATGTTGACGATGCAATAAATTCCGATGAATACTATGATGACGATTATAGATTGCATGATCTTAAGACATTAAAATATTATATTGTTGATACAAAAACCAAAAAGCATATAACAAATTTTGATGAAGATGATGATTATAAAACAATTTTAAAAGATAAAAAATATGCCTTTCGGTTGGTCAATAATAAATATTCTCAAACAGATGATATGCTTGATCGCTTTGTTGATATCGGCCTTTATGATGAGAACCATAATGGTTACTTTTATATTGACCTTGATACAGAAAATGAGGATATTTTATCGAAAATTATTTCATCAGCTGATTATTTAAACAGTTTTAATTTCCGTGGCTATGTGATACTGGCAGTTTTGCTTTTGCTTTTGTCAATTGCACTTGCTGTTTTTGCTTGTGTAGTCTGTGGTAAGAAAAAAGATAACGGTAAGGTAAAATTACTTTTCCTTGATTATATTCCTCTTGACATCCATTTAATTGTTTCAGGTGCGTTAATTGCACTGCTTTGCTTTGCATTTGCCATTCTTGTTGAAAACTTTGATGATTTATCCGAATATATCAAACTTATCATATTATGTATGTCAGCCTGCGGTTCGGCAGCATGGCTGATACTTATAGAATATGTTACTTCATTTATTCGCGTTTGCAAAAGTGATCGTAAATTCTACAAGAATTCCATAGTAATATTAATTATATACGCTTTATTTAAACTGACTAAATTAGAAATTAAAGGCTTAAAAAAGCTTCATAAAAAGAATAAAGAAAATTTTAAAGCCGTTTTCGGATATAAAATACAAAACTTCAAAAAAAGGTTAATTTTCTACTTTATTTTATATCTAATTGTAAATCTGCTGTTCTTTGCTTTTGCTATCATCTGGACGATTTTGGCATATGAATCAGGATTTGCAGTATTCTTATTGATATTAGATGGCATCCTTTTCTTGGCACTGAACATTTCAGCAGTTATATTTATATCAAGATATTCTTTTAATCTGGACAAAATCATTACAGCTGCTCATAACAGAACTGTCCCACAGGTAGATTATAACAAGCTGCCTCAGAGTCTAAAGATTCTTGTAAATTCTTTGCAATACAGCCGCACTGAGCTTAATAATGCGATTAATAAGGCGGTGAAAGATGAGCATATGCGAACAGAGCTTATAACCAATGTATCGCACGATTTAAAAACTCCGCTTACCTCAATTATCAACTATGTTGATTTGCTCAAAGGATGTGATATTAATGATTCAAACGCTATGGAATATATTAATGTTCTTGATGAAAAGGGAAGTAAGCTGAAAAGACTTATTGACGATTTGATTGAGGCATCTAAGGCAACAAGTGGTGTAATAACTCTTAATCCTGTTATACTTAGCCTTAATGAGCTTGCCACTCAGGCTATTGTTGAGCATCAGCAGGAATTTGCTGACAATAATCTTGAGTTAATACTAAAGGGCGACAAGCAAAATATAAATGCTTTTGCAGACGGAAATAAGACATTTAGAGTTATAGAAAATCTGCTCTCAAATGCACGCAAATATTCTGCAAAAGGCTCAAGAGTTTATGCTGACATATATGAGACGGGTCAGTTTAGCATATTCGAAATCAAAAATATATCAGCTGAGCCGCTGGATATATCTCCCGAAGAACTTACTGAACGCTTTGTAAGAGGTGATAAAGCCAGAACGAATGAAGGTAACGGTCTTGGTCTTTCAATTGCTGATAATTTATGTAAAGCAATGAATGGCAGACTTGAAATTACCATTGACGGTGATTTGTTTAAAGCAAAGGTTATCCTTCCGAAAAGATAATTTACTTTCCCCGATGCAGGGTAGTCATAAGGTGACAATGTTATAATTTTGTCATTGCGTGTCTGCCCTGTATTTTTTGTTGAGATAAATATTATTTTATGATATAATATATTTTATAAAGTATTGGAGGATAAATTTATGAATAGAATTGCACGGTTTGAAAAAGTATCATTTGAGCAGTTTAAAAAGGATTGGATTAAAAATTATCCCGACACAGCAGATGTTAAGGCAATATATGATAGTATAATACTCCCCAAAAGAGCAACAACCGGCTCAGCAGGTTATGATTTCTATGCGCCTGATGACATTATGGTTGAAAAGGGAAAGTCTACTCTTATTCCTACGGGTATCCGTTGCAAAATAAATGACGGCTGGGTGCTTAATATATTTCCTCGTTCAGGTCTTGGCTTTAAGCATAGAGTTCAGCTTGATAATACTGTCGGAGTTATTGATGCGGATTATTATAACTCATCAAATGAAGGTCATATTATGATTAAGCTGTCCTGTGATGCTCATGATGATGGTCACAGTGTTACAGTTGGTTCAGGTGATGGTTTCGCTCAGGGCATATTCCTTCAATTCGGAATTACTGTCGATGATGATGCAGACGGCATTCGTGACGGCGGCTTTGGTTCAACTACAAAATAATTCTTGAGGTATGATGTTATGAAAAGGTTTTTATCTTTAGTTTTATCTTTTTGCTTTTTATTCAGCTGTATTGTTCCGTTTGACGCATTTGCAGGTGATCAATATGACAGCAGCAATATTCAGCATGCGGTTATTCACGACCCTTCTTTAATGAAAGCTGAAAACGGAAAGTATTATATTGTCGGATCCCATCTTGCTATGGCTGAATCTGACGACATGATTAACTGGAACGATTTGGGCTATTCACTTGACGGAACAAGTTATTTTGGTGATGACTGGAAAAATGAACTTGCTGAGCCATTAGAATGGACAACTGCTTATCAGCTGGCAGTTCCAAGTAAATATAACCCGGATAATCTTGAGTACAATTGCTGGGCAAATGATGTTATTTATAATGAGACCATGGGCAAATACTGCCTTTATGGCGCCTGTTCGGTATGGGGAGCAACCTCATCGGTAATATGGCTTGCAACCTCTGATAATGTTGAAGGACCTTATTCATATCAGGATTGCTTGGTATATACAGGTATTACCAATTATAATATGCACATTAAGAATTCCGATTATGTTTCAGATGATCCGGTAATTAAAGCATTGGATTATCATAATTCAAATGTTGCAAAGCTGGTGGAAAACGGTACTATAACCAATAGTCTTGACTCCCGTGCCGAGTGTAAATGGTTTAATAAAAACGGAAGTTATGACTGCTCACTCGGTATGTATCCAAATGCAATTGATCCGACTGCTTATGTAGATGCTGAGGGTAATATGTGGATGGTGTACGGCTCATACAGCGGCGGCTGCTATGTGATTCCGCTTGTTGAAGAAACAGGACTTCCAGACTATGAATATATGAAAAATAATAAATCATATGATATATATTTCGGTAAGCAGATTTCTGTAACAAATACTGAAAACGAAGGGACAGGAGAAGGTCCATTCATTATATATGATAATATAAGCGGATACTATTATTTCTTTTTAACATACGGCGGTCTTGCAGGTGACGGCGGATATAATATTCGTGAATACCGTTCAAAAAATCCGGACGGACCGTTTGAGGATGCCTGCGGTAACCTTGCAACAGATGCCAAGAATACGGGACTGAAACTTGACGGAAACTATAAATTCACTAATCAGGCAAGCGGTTATCTTTCAGGCGGACACAGCTCCTGCCTGATTGATGATGACGGAACTATCTATCAGGCATATCATACAAGATATAGTGTAGATAACGGTTGGGGATTTAAAACCGTAATTCATCAGATGCTTAGAACTGCTGATGGCTGGGCTGTTATGCTGCCTTATGAGTATCAGGGTGAAAAGGTTAATGCAGCCGGTTATAAGTCTTCTGAAATTATTGGTACCTATGAACTTGTAGACAGCACAAATATGACTCACCGTCTTGCGCCAGGCGCTTCGCTTTCATCAATTATAATTCCTACACAGTATATAACTCTTAATGCTAACGGCACCATTACAGGAGCTAAAGACTATTCATGCACGATTACAAATGCTAATACAGGATCAAAGGCAGTTACAGGCACATGGTCACTTGTCGGAGGCAGCTATCACGCTGTAATTAAAATCGGCAGTGTGACATATAATGCTGTATTCTGCAAGCAAAAGGAGGAGACTTCAGCAGCTAATGAAGTAATGACCTTCGGCGGTTCAGGCAGTGATAATTCAACTGTTTTTGCTGTCAGACACACTCAGCATTCCTATATAACTGCAACAACAAAGGCTACGACTTCTAAAAACGGCTCTGTTGTTACAAAATGTAAGCTTTGCGGAAATATAAAAAGCTCAAAGTCAATTGCTTATCCGAAAACTGTAACCCTTTCATCAACAAAGTATAACTACGACGGTAAAGCGAAAAAGCCAACTGTTACTGTGAAAGACAGCAAGGGAAATAAGATTGCTGCTTCAAATTATACAGTATCATACAGTAATAATAAGAATCCCGGCACTGCAACAGTTAAAATAACCTTTAAAGGAAATTATACCGGAACAATTAAGAAATCCTTTAAGATTTCGGTAAAGGGAACAAGTATCTCGGGTCTCACAAAAAAGTCTAAGGGATTTACTGTCAAATGGAAAAAGCAGACTACAGGAACTACTGGATATCAGATTCAGTATTCTACTAATAAAAGCTTTAAGAAAAGTAATAAAACCGTAACCATTTCAAAGAATAAAACAACAAGCAAGACGATTTCAAAGCTTAAGAGTAAAAAGAAGTATTATGTCCGTATTCGCACATATAAAACCATAAGCGGTAAAAAGTATTATTCTTCTTGGTCATCGGTTAAGTCAGTGACTACTAAAAAGTAATTTACAGGTGCCTTAGGGCACCTGTATTTTCAATATTAAAATATTTTATTATTATTAGATATTTTTATTGACTATTAGATTTATTTATTTTATAATAAACATCTAGAAAGGGCGTGCATTATGACTATTCTAGTTAAAGAAGCTCTCGTTTTTTCGGGAGACGGATTTGTAAAAAAAGATATATTACTAAAAGATTCTTTAATTGATACTATTGGTACCTCCATTTCTGAAAATGGGGTAGATCGTGTTTTTAATGCACAGGATAAGTATTTAATACCGGGTTTCGTTGATGTTCATGTTCATCTTCGTGAGCCCGGTTTTTCTTATAAAGAAACGATTAAAACCGGTACGATGGCGGCAGCTAAGGCAGGTTACACTGCAATCTGCCCTATGCCTAATATAAATCCTGTGCCTGACTGTGTTGAAAACATTAAAGCGGAAACTGATATAATCAGCAGAGATGCTGTAATTAATGTTTATCCGTTTGCCTCAATTTCAAAGGGCAGAAAGGGTGGAGGAGAGCTTGTTGATTTTGAAAGTCTTAAGGATATTGCCGTAGGTTTTTCTGATGACGGAACAGGCATTCAAACCGAGGAGGATATGTTCAGTGCTATGAAGCAGTGTGCAAAACTCGGAAAAATTATTTCTGCTCATTGTGAGGTCAATAATTTGCTGAAAGGCGGCTATATTCACGATGGTGAATACTGCAAGGTACATAATCATAAGGGTATTTGCTCAGCGAGTGAATATGAACAGATTGAGCGTGACTGTCGTCTTGCTGAAATTACGGGCTGTCAATATCATGTTTGTCACATTTCAACAAAAGAAAGTGTTGATATCATTCGTAAGGCTAAGGCAAGAGGCGTTAATGTTACCTGTGAAACAGGTCCGCATTATCTTACAATGTGCGATAAGGATTTGCAGGAGGACGGACGCTTTAAAATGAATCCTCCTCTTCGTTCCGATGAGGACAGGCAGGCTCTGATTGAGGGATTGATTGACGGCACAATTGATGTAATCGCAACTGATCATGCCCCTCATTCAGCTGAAGAAAAAAGTAAAGGACTTGCAGGTTCAGCAATGGGAGTTGTAGGTTTGGAAACCGCATTTTCAGTTCTCTATACAAAGCTGGTTAAAGAAGGCATTATTACTCTTGAAAAGCTAATAAATATTATGTCTGTTAAACCGAGAGAAATTTATTCATTGGGGTCAGGTAAAATAGCAGAGGGTGAAATCGCTGATTTAGCATTACTTGATTTAAATACCGAGTGGACTGTTAACCCTGACGAATTTGTCACTATGGGACGAGCTACCCCATTCGAGGGTTGGAATGTTCAGGGTAAGAATATATTAACTATTTGCAAAGGAGAAATTGTTTATGAAGCCATATGATAAAAAAATTATTCTTGAAAACGGTAAAGAGTTTTATGGCTACGGATTTGGTGCAAGAAAAACAGCTATTAATGAAATCGTTTTCAATACTTCTATGGTAGGTTATCAGGAAATTATTTCCGACCCGTCATATACTGATCAGATGGTTTGTATGACCTACCCGTTAATCGGCAACTATGGTATGACTGATGATGATTATGAAACAAGAGTTCCTACTATGGGAGGACTCATTGTAAGAGAATATAATGATCTTCCGTCAAATTTCAGATATACTAAAACACTCTCAGAAGTGCTTGATGAATATGACATTCCAGGCATAAGCGGTGTTGATACCCGTATGATTACAAGAATTATAAGAGATGAGGGATCTCAAAAGGTTATGATTTGTGATGCCGATATGCCTTATAATGAGGCATATAAAATGCTTCAGGATTATGTTATCCCAAATGATATGGTGTCCCGAGTTTCATGTAAAAAACGCTGGTATTCAAGAACACCGAATCACAAGTTTGATGTTGTTGCAATTGACTGCGGAATTAAGCTTAATATTATTCGCAAGCTTAATGAAAAGGGCTGCAATGTTACCATTGTCCCTTTTGATACCACTGCGGATGAAATTATGAAAATGCAGCCTGATGGTTTATTCCTTTCAAACGGACCGGGAAATCCTGAGGACGTTCAGCCTGTTATTGAGGTTGTTAAACAGCTTCACGGTCAGCTGCCTATATTTGGAATTTGTCTCGGTCACCAAATGATATCTCTTGCGCTTGGTGCAAGGACCTTTAAAATGAAATTCGGTCACAGAGGCGGAAATCACCCTGTAATGAATATGAAGAACGGCAAGATTGAAATAACTTCACAAAACCATTCATATGCTGTTGATATCAACTCACTTGAGGGAACACCTCTTTCACTTACCCATAAAAATATTCTTGATAATACTGCTGAGGGAGTTGCGTCTGCCCAAAATAAGCTTTTCTCAGTTCAGTACCATCCTGAATCTGCACCGGGTCCTCAGGACAGTGCTTATTTATTTGATGAATTTATAGATTTGATGGCAAAGGAGGCTGAGTAATATGCCAAAGAGAACAGATATACATAAGGTACTTGTTATTGGCTCAGGTCCGATTGTTATCGGTCAGGCAGCTGAATTTGACTATTCCGGTACTCAGGCTTGCCTAGCTCTTAGAGAAGAAGGCTATGAGGTTGTACTTATTAACTCCAATCCTGCAACAATTATGACTGACACGGATATTGCTGATAAGGTGTATATGGAGCCGCTTAATCTTGAATATGTCGCCCGTATTATCCGTCATGAAAGACCTGATGCAATTCTTCCGTCACTCGGAGGTCAGACAGGACTTAATCTTGCAGTTCAGCTTGCAAAAAAAGGCGTTCTTAAGGAATGTGATGTTGAAATCCTCGGCACAAAGTTTGAGGCTATTGAAAGAGCGGAGGACAGAGAGCTGTTTAAAGAGCTTTGTGAAAGCCTTGATGAGCCTGTATTGCCGAGTGAGATTGCAAATACTCTTGAAGAAGGCTTAAAAGCTGCAGAGGAAATAGGATATCCTGTTGTACTCAGACCTGCATTTACTCTTGGTGGTACAGGCGGCGGATTTGCTGATGATGAAGAGGAATGCCGTATTATGCTAAAGAATGCACTTTCTCTTTCTCCGGTTCATCAGGTTCTTGTTGAGAAATCAATTAAAGGATATAAAGAAATTGAATATGAGGTAATGCGTGATGCAAATGACACTGCCATAACCATTTGTAATATGGAAAATATTGACCCTGTAGGAGTACATACAGGTGACTCGGTAGTCGTTTGTCCGTCACAAACTCTTACAAATAAAGAATATCATATGCTGCGTGATTCGGCACTTAAGATTATTCGTGAGCTTAAGATTGAAGGCGGCTGCAATGTTCAGTTTGCCCTTGATCCTCTCTCTTTTCAGTACTATTTAATTGAAGTTAATCCAAGAGTTTCAAGATCATCTGCACTTGCATCTAAAGCTTCAGGTTATCCTATTGCACGTGTGTCTGCAAAAATTGCGGTTGGTATGCATCTTGATGAAATTCAGATTGCAAATACCCCTGCATCCTTTGAACCGACACTTGACTATGTTGTTTCAAAGATTGCACGATTTCCGTTTGACAAATTTGCAGATGCAAATAATACACTTAATACTCAGATGAAGGCAACCGGCGAGGTTATGGCTATTGGCAGAACTGTTGAGGAATCACTGTTAAAAGCTATTCGCTCACTTGAAACAGGTGTTTGCCACCTTTATGATAAAAAGTTTGATGAGTACACAGAAGAACAGCTTTTAGAATATATCAAGAACGGTACGGATGACAGACTGTTTGCAATTGCTCAGTTAATTCGTCTTGGCGGTGATTTCAATCTTATATACAATGCAACAAAGATTGATATGTTCTTCCTTGAAAAATTTAAGAATATTGTTGATTTTGAATATGTCCTTGCAGCCAATGTCGGCGATTTGCAAACATTAAAGGATGCCAAAAAGATGGGAGTTTCCGATAAGTTTATTGGCATGCTTTGGAAGATGACCGAGGCGGAAGTATTTAATCTCAGAAAGGAAAATAACATATTCCCTGTATATAAGATGATTGATACCTGCGCTTCAGAGTTTGATTCTTATGTTCCTTATTTTTACTCAACCTATGAAGAGGAAAATGAGTCTATAGTCAGCGATAAGAAGAAGATTATCGTTCTCGGCTCGGGTCCTATCCGAATCGGTCAGGGTGTGGAATTTGATTATTCAACAGTTCACGCAATATGGTCAATTCGTGATGCCGGATATGAGGCAATTATTATTAACAATAATCCTGAGACCGTTTCGACAGACTATACAACTTCAGACAAGCTTTATTTTGAGCCTTTGACTGTTGAGGATGTTATGAACATAATTTGTCTTGAGAATCCTCTGGGTATAGTAGTTTCTCTCGGCGGTCAGACTGCAATCAATCTGGCGCCTCCGCTTGATGCTCTCGGAGTTCCGATTATCGGTACAGATGTCAATGCTATTGACAGGGCAGAGAACAGAGATTCTTTTGAAAAGGTAATGACCGAACTTGGTATTCCTCAGCCAAAGGGACTGGCAGTTACAGATATTGAAGAGGGTGTAAGGGTTGCCGAGAATATCGGTTATCCTGTCCTTGTAAGACCTTCGTTTGTTTTGGGCGGAAGGGCTATGCAGATTGTTGCTAACGAAGAATCACTCAGACATTATCTTCAGACTGCTGTTGAAATCAATACGGAACAGCCGGTTCTGGTAGATAAATATATTATGGGCCGTGAGCTTGAGGTTGATGCTATCTGTGATGGTACGGATGTATTTATACCCGGCATTATGGAGCATGTTGAAAGAACAGGTGTTCACTCCGGTGACAGCATTTCCGTTTATCCTACTTTTTCTGTTTCGCAAAGTGTTAAAGATAAAATCATTGATTATACAGTAAAATTAGGTAAGGCAATCGGTATTATAGGTCTTTACAACATACAGTTTATAGCTGATGACGAAGATAATGTTTTTGTAATTGAAGTTAACCCTCGTTCTTCTCGTACAGTTCCGTTCTTATCAAAAGCTACCTCTGTTCCGATGGCTCATATTGCGACTCAGGTTATACTTGGACATTCATTAAAAGAGCAGGGATATTCAGAGATTTATCCTGCTGAAAAAAAGCGTTGGTATGTTAAAGCACCTGCATTTTCCTTCAGTAAATTAAAAGGTATGGATACTTATTTATCGCCTGAAATGAAATCTACAGGTGAAGCAATAGGTTATGATAAGAGCCTTAACAGAGCATTATTCAAGGCTATCCAGGCATCCGGTATGAATGTTGCCAACTATGGTACAGTTCTCGTAACTATTGCAGATCAGGATAAGCCTGCCGCATTACCGCTTATTAAGCGTTTTTATGAATTGGGATTTAATATTGAGGCAACTGAAGGAACAGCAAAATATCTTAAAAATCATGGAATAAGAACCCGTGTCCGTCATAAGCTTACTGCTGATGAAAGTGATGAGATTTTAATCGCTCTTCGCCAGGGACATATAGCATATGTAATTAATACAATTGACATTAATGCGGGCGATTCTCATTCAGACGGTTCTGAAATCCGCCGTGCAGCTGTTGATAATAATGTTACCATGTTTACCTCTCTTGATACAGTTAAGGTTCTTCTCGATGTTCTTGAGGAAATTACACTTGGTGTATCTACAATAGACGCTGAATAATTTAAGGAACGAAATATGTATAAACAAAGCAATTATAAAATTTTATTAAATGAGCCTTTGACAAAGGATGTCTATAAAATGATACTGGAGGGTGATACAAGCTTTATCACTGCTCCGGGACAATTTATAAATATTAAACTGGAGGGCAAATATCTTCGCAGACCGATTTCTGTTTGCGACTATGATGATTCTGCAATCACAATTATCTATAAGGTTGTCGGTGAAGGTACACAGCAGATGTGCAAAATGCCCGTTGGAACAGTACTTGATATTCTTACAGGACTTGGTAATGGCTATGATATCTCCAAATCTGCTAAACCACTTTTAATCGGCGGCGGTGTTGGTGTTCCGCCTATGTATAATCTTGCAAAGGAGCTTATTAAGGCAGGGCAGAATCCTACTGTTATTTTAGGCTTTAATACTAAAGATGAAATCTTTTATGAAGATGAATTCAAAGCTATCGGCTGCAAAACAATTGTTACAACTGCAGACGGTTCATATGGTGTAAAGGGTTTTGTTACCGATGCAATGAAAGATTTGGATTATGATTATTTCTATACCTGCGGACCGTTGCCGATGTTCAAAGCTGTTTATAATTCAACTGAAACAAGCGGTCAGTTCAGCTTTGAGGAACGTATGGGATGCGGTTTTGGAGCTTGTATGGGTTGCTCATGCGAGACAAAATACGGTAATAAGCGAATTTGTAAAGACGGTCCTGTTCTTGTTAAGGAGGAGATTATATGGTAAACCTCAGTGTAAATCTTGCAGGTATGCAGATGGATAATCCGATAGTCCCTGCTTCTGGAACTTTTGGCTTCGGTAAAGAGTTCAAGGATTTTTATGATATAAATATTCTCGGCTCGTTCTCATTTAAAGGGACCACCAAAGATCCTCGTTTCGGCAATCCTACACCAAGAATTGCAGAGTGCAAAAATGGTATGATTAATGCTGTTGGTCTTCAAAATCCCGGTGTTCATCATGTCATTGAGCATGAGTTACCTGAAATGAGAGAGTATTTTAATAAAAAAGTTATAGCGAATGTTTCGGGTTTCAGTGTTGACGACTATGCATATACTTGTGAACTGCTCGATAAAGAGAATCAAGTTGGAATTTTAGAGGTCAATGTTTCCTGTCCGAATGTTCACGGCGGTGGAATGAGTTTTGGTACTGACCCTGAATGTGCTGCCGAGGTTACAAGAGCAGTAAAGGCTGTGACAACAAAGCCTGTTTTTATTAAGCTGAGCCCGAATGTTACAGATATTGCTGCGATTGCAAAGGCTTGTGAGGAGGCGGGTGCAGATGGTATTTGCCTTATTAATACACTTCTTGGTATGAGAATTGATATAAACCGCAGGAAGCCTGTTATTGCTAATAAAATGGGTGGTTTCAGCGGTGATGCTGTTTTTCCTGTTGCAGTAAGAATGGTGTATCAGGTTGCAAAGGCGTGCAATATTCCTGTTATGGGCTGCGGTGGTGTGTCTACAGCTAAGGATGTTATTGAAATGATGATGGCAGGTGCAACTGCTGTTCAGGTTGGTGCTGCAAATCTGATAAATCCGTATGTTTGTAAGGATATAATTGAGGCTTTGCCGCAGGAATGCGAGCGCCTTGGTATAGATAAATTAAGTGAAATTATAGGAGTGGTAGACTAATGGGTAAGGATGTTATAATTGCTTGCGACTTTGCAAGCGCAGAGGATACCTTTGCTTTTCTAGACAAATTTACGCAGGAAAAGCCTTTTGTGAAAATCGGGATGGAGCTTTTTTATGCTGAGGGTCCATCAATCGTTCGTGAAATCAAGAAAAGGGGACATAAGATTTTTCTTGACTTAAAGCTTCATGATATTCCGAATACAGTAAAAAAATCAATGTTGGTTCTTTCTAAACTTGATGTTGATATGACTAATCTTCACGCTGCAGGCACAATCGATATGATGAAAGCAGCACTTGAGGGATTAACAAAGCCTGACGGTACAAGACCTCTCTTAATTGCAGTTACTCAGCTCACATCAACAAGTGAGGAGAGAATGCAAAACGAGTTGCTTATTAATGCATCTATTAATGATACAATTATAAAATATGCCGGGAATGCTGAAGAAGCAGGGCTTGACGGAGTTGTTTGCTCACCTTTGGAGGCAGGAATGGTTAAAGATGCTTGCGGCAGTGCATTTATGACTGTAACCCCGGGTGTTCGTTTTGCTGATGGTGAGATTGGAGATCAGGTAAGAGTTACAACTCCTGCTAAAGCTAAGGAAATCGGCTCTGATTATATTGTTGTAGGCAGACCGATTACTCAGGCAGATGACCCTGTTGCAGCTTATCGCCGCTGTGTAGAAGAATTTGTAGGATAAGGAGAGAATGATGGAAAGTTATAAAAGAGAGTTTATTAAGTTTTTAGAGGATGCAGGTGTTTTAAAATTCGGTGATTTTACTGCAAAGAGCGGAAGAAAAATTCCTTATTTCATTAATGCAGGTGATATAAAAACCGGTGAACAAATACAAAAATTAGGCGAATTTTATGCTAAGGCTTATTTTGAAAAAGTGGGCAATAAAAAGGCAGTTCTTTTCGGCCCTGCATACAAGGGAATTCCGATTGCTGTTTCAGTTGCCGTTGCTCTTTCAAAGCAAGGTCTTGATGTTCCGTTCTTTTTTAACAGAAAGGAAGAAAAAGACCATGGCGAGGGTGGAGTTTTCGTAGGTTATACTCCTAAATCTGGAGAAGAGATTGTTATAGTAGAAGATGTTATTACTGCAGGAACAGCTATCAGGGAAAGTATGTCAATTCTTTCAAAAATAGAAGGAACAAAGGTATCTGCTGTATTTGTTATGGTTGACCGTAAAGAAAAGGGTAAAACCGAAAAATCGGCTATGGCTGAGGTTTCCGATGAATATGGATTTCCTGTTTATTCCGTTGTTGATGTTTACGATATAATTGAATATCTTGAAGAAGATGAGAGTAATTCTGAAAATGTTGAACGCATAAAGAATTATCTCAAAATCAACGGCGCTAAGGATTGAGAAGAGAGGAGTCTGAAATGAGACATTTGCTTGATACAACTGATCTTTCATTACAGGAAATTGATGATATGATTTCTCTTGCAATGGATATTATTTCAAATCGTGATAAGTATTCTCATGTTTGTGACGGTAAAAAGCTTGCAACTCTTTTCTTTGAACCAAGCACAAGAACGAGGCTTTCCTTTGAGGCTGCAATGTATGAGCTTGGCGGTAATGTTTTAGGCTTTAGTGAAGCCGCTTCTTCCTCTGCTTCTAAGGGTGAAACGGTTGAAGATACTATCCGAATAGTTTCAAACTATGCTGATATTATCGCAATGCGCCATCCTCTTGAAGGTGCACCCAGAGTTGCGACAACAAAAACCCTTGTACCGATTATTAACGCCGGTGATGGCGGTCACGCTCACCCTACTCAGACGCTGACGGATCTTTTAACAATTCACAGGGAGAAGGGTGCTCTTGAAAATCTTACTATAGGTCTTTGCGGTGACCTTAAATTCGGCAGAACGGTTCATTCACTTATTAAGGCAATGTGCCGATATAAAAATATTAAGTTTGTGCTTATTGCTCCGAATGAGCTTCAGGTGCCTGACTATATTATCAAGGATGTTCTTGAGCCAAGCGGAGCTAAGTATGTTCAGGTTGAGCAAATGGAGGCGGTCATGCCGGATCTAGATATTCTTTATATGACAAGAATACAGCGTGAGCGTTTCTTTTCAGAGGATGAATATTTAAAGCATAAGGATGCCTTTATTCTTGACCTTCCTAAGCTTGATAATGCAAAGAGTGATTTGACCATAATGCATCCGCTGCCAAGGGTTAATGAAATAACATCCGAGGTTGACGACGATCCGAGAGCAAAATATTTTGAGCAGGCTTTGAATGGCAAGTATATCCGAATGGCTCTTATTATTACGCTCTTAAAATGGGGAGGTGCTTTATAATGAATATTGATTCAATTGAAAACGGCTATGTAATTGACCATATTCCTGCAGGAAAAGCAATGATAGTTTATGAAATTCTTAATCTTTCAAAGCTCTCATGCCAGGTTGCTATTATCACTAATGCTAAGTCTAAAAAGAACTTTTCTAAGGATATCATTAAAATTAATGATTTAATTGATTTGGATTTAGACACAATTTCGTATATTGCACCTGATGCTACAGTTAATGTTATTAAAGACAGTGTCAGAGTTGATAAGAAAAATCTGTCATTGCCTGACAGACTGAAAAATGTTATAAAATGTCCCAATCCGCGTTGTATTTGTAATAATGAACATATAGATCACGTTTTTAAATTAACAGACGATAAAGGTACATATCGCTGCCTTTATTGTGAAACTAAAGCAAAATAATTAAAACACCGCTTGAGCGGTGTTTTTTTGTTGACAAATTTCATACCTTGTGATACAATGTAAATACATTGAAATACAAGGTATTGTTTTTTTGGAGGTAAATTATGAGATACAGCAAGGAATTATTAAAGGGAAGTACATCAACTCTTGTTCTCAGCGTTCTGGAGAATAAGGATTTGTACGGCTACAGAATTATCCGAGAGCTTGAAATCCGCTCAGAAAATGCTTTTGAAATGAGTGAAGGCACATTATACCCGATTCTTCATGCCCTTGAGAAGGAAAAAATGCTTGAGGCATATTGGAATGAGGTTGATGGAAGAAAACGTAAATATTACCACATTACCAAAAAAGGTAAAAAAGAGCTTGCCGCCAAGAAAGAGGAGTGGAATTCCTTCTCAGCAAATGTGAACAGGGTTCTTAATTATGCTTAACGGAGTTATTATGACAAAAGATGAATACATAGAAATTGTGTTGAGCCACATTTCAAGCAAAAAAGAGAATAATGCAATCCGTCAGGAACTGCTTGACCATATTGATGATAGAATTGAATATTATACTGATGCAGGTTATGACCTTGATTATGCTGAGAAAATGGCATTGACTAAAATGGGTAATCCTGAAGAGTTGGGTGATGAAATGAATAAAGTACATAAGCCTGTAAATAAAAAGCCTATCCGAATTATTTTGATAATTATTGCTGTTCTGATTATTTTCAAGCTGATAACACTTCCTTTTTTTGGTGATTACACATTATACGGCAAATATTTTCTGAACAAAAATGAATTGCTCTGCACTGTTGATTTATCAAAGCTTGGAGATTATGAGGATTATAAATATCAAATTCACCATGAAAATATGGCAATCTTTACAAGCGATGCATCAGTACTGACTGCTGAATATGCAATAGAAAAATATCAGAATCAGCTTGAGTATATAAAAGATAATTATACTTTTCTTAATGAGCCTGTCAAAGATGTTTATGATAACGGAAATGTTAATTATTTAATTCCTGAAAATGAGTTTGATATAGGTAAATGGCATTTTAGGGTAGTTTCTTATTCGGAAGAATATGAAGATTATCCGCATCATATTGAAATGATTGCTCAAAATGATGATGTTTGCAAAATTGCATATCTTGATTTTTATGATAGTGATTTGGATTGCATAGGTGAGGATGGTTCTGAAGGCAGCATGGAAAACTTCATAAAAGAATACTTTAATTATAACTTCAATAAATAGCGAGGGCTTTATGACTGATATCGAAAAATATATTGCCGATGTTCTTTGAAGTGTTAAGGACAAGTCTGCAAAACAGCAAATATAGTGGGAATTTCAGGCAACTTTAATTGCCTGGAAAAAACCAACTCATTGTGAGTTGGTTTTTTACTATCTTATTCTGTCTATAACAGCTTGTGCTTTAGAATAAATTTCTTTAGTGTCTATGTTAACAAAATCGCCGTTTTCATAAAGAATTCTGCCGTTTATCATAGTCATTTTAATGTTTTCTTTTGATCCGCTGTAGACAATATTTTTTGTAATGTTGTTGATTGGCTGCATATTCGGTCTGTGCAAGTCGATTACAATCAAGTCGGCAGTTTTACCAACATCAATTACATCACAGTCATAAAGTCCCATACAGTGAGCCGAGCCGACAGTTGCCATTTTCAGTATCTCGTTTGCATCGGTTGATGCAGCGTCATTGTCTTTTATCTTTTGAGTAGCTGCAATCAAGAACATTTCACGGAACATATCCAGTGCATTGTTACTGCTAGGTCCGTCAGTTCCTATTGCAAGATTAATCCCTTTATCCAGCATTTTTGAAACGGGTGCTATGCCTGATGCCAGCTTGCAGTTTGAGCTTGCGTTTATTACTGCCCACACTTCACGCTTTTTATAAATTTCTAAGTCCTCATCATTTATCCACACGCTGTGGTAAGCACCGCCGCCATAATTGAAAAGACCAAGTTCGTCAAATAGTCGGGTAGGGGACTTGCCGTATCTTTTTATACAATCCTCAACCTCGGATTTAGTTTCACTTGAATGCATAAATACAGGAGCGTGATATTTTTCAGCAAGTTCTGCAATACCCTGCATGATTTCTTTAGATGTTGTGTATTCAGCATGAAATCCAAGCTTGTATGAAATTAACTCGTCATAATTGTTATATCTGTTATAATATGTTTCAAGCAAATCAACAGATTCTTTAAAGTTGTTCACGGCTCCGCACATAACAGTTCTGAATCCTGTTTCAACACTTGCTTTTGCCATATCTTCAGGGAAATAATACATATCAAAGCATGCTGTAATGCCACTTGTTAAATATTCAAGAAACGCAAGACGGGATAAATCATAAATATCCTTTCCGCAAAGCTTTGCTTCCATAGGGAAAATTTTTTCATTCAGCCATGGCGCAAGCGGTAAATCATCAGCAAATGAGCGTGCAAATGTCATTGCAGAATGAGTGTGTGCATTTTTAAATGACGGCATAAGCAGGTTTCCGTTTAAATCATAAATCGTATCAGCTTTTTTTTCACATTCACCGATAGCAGCGATTTTACTGCCGTCAACATAGACATTTGTTTTTAATATATTGAAATTTTTATCAAGTACAAATCCGTTTGTAAATTTAATCATTGTCCCTAATCCTTTCAAGATTCTCTTTAAACGGTGCTCTTATAATGCCTCTGTTAGTAATTATTGCAGTAATCAGTTCGTGCTCTGTAACATCAAAGGCTGGATTGTAGCATTTTGTTTCAGGGAGAGCCATGGGCTTTTGGTACCACATATTCTTTATTTCATCCGCTTCACGCTCTTCTATTACGATGTCATCACCGGTCGGACAATTGTAATCAATAGTTGAATACGGACCGAGCACATAAAAAGGTATGTCATAGTGCTTTGCAAGAATTGCTACACCGCTTGTGCCGATTTTATTCGCAATATCGCCGTTTGCTGCAATTCTGTCTGTTCCTACAAGTACAGCGTTAATTTTGCCCTGTTTCATAACAATGCTTGCCATATTGTCGCAAATCAGAGTAACATCAATTCCGGCACGCTCCAATTCGTACGAGGTCAGTCTTGCACCCTGTAACAGCGGTCTTGTTTCATCAGTATATGCGTGGAAATTGTAGCCCTTTTCCTTACCGAGAAGCAGTGGTCCTAAACCTGTGCCGTATTCGCTGGTAGCAAGTGCTCCCGCATTGCAGTGAGTAAGAATTCCATCACCATCGTGCAGTAGAGATAAGCCGTATTCACTGATTTTGCGGCACATTTCTTTATCCTCATTATGTATTGCAATAGCTTCTTCTATTAGATTTTTTCCGTCATTATATGCCTTTAACATCCTGTCAGTTGCCCAAGAAAGATTAACCGCAGTAGGTCTTGCACTGTCAAGATAATGTTTTAGTTCCTTTTTGTTTTCGTCAAGCAGAGCCATAGCGTAAGCCGCAAAAATTCCGATTGCAGGAGCACCCCGCACCTGCAGTTTCTTTATTGCATCAAAATACTCTTCCTTAGTTTTAGGTGTTATATATTTTTCTTTATTTGGCAGAAGTGTTTGATCAAGTAAATATAATACCCCATTTTCATACTTTATATTTTCCATTAGATTGCCTTAACTATCTCCTTAACAAGCTTTTCAAAATCAGGTGCAACGCTGTTTGCTGTTTCATTAACTTCTTCACTGCTCAGCGGTTTGTCAAGAATTCCGCATGCAAGATTTGTTATAAGACTTATGCCGCAAACCTTAAAACCGCAATGAACGGCTGCAATTGTTTCAATCACAGTACTCATTCCTGCCGCATCAGCACCTAAAATG
>JBKWUD010000027.1:0-33329 GCA_046989265.1 Eubacterium sp. | reverse complement strand
CTTTCCAGCTCCTTACTATGAGTAATATGATTGACAGACCTGATGTTGCAGTTGTAACAAATATTGAATGTACCCATCAGGATCATCATATAAGCCTTGATGAGTATGTTGATGCGAAAAGAAATATCCTCATTTATCAAAATTCGTCACAGCGCACGGTTTTAAATGCTGATTGTGACTATTCCATCGGCAATAGTGTTTATCATGATATGAGATATGATGTCAGAGGGCATCTGTATCAGTTCAGTATCAATCATTCAGTAGAAAACGGTGCATATATGGATACTGAAACCGGTGATATCTATTATAGTGAAAACGGAAATAAAACGCTTGTAATGAACAGAACAGATATTAAAATTCCCGGCGATCATAATGTTGAAAATTATTGCACTGCCATCAGTGCTGTCTGGGGTGCGGTATCTGTTGATACTATTAAAAATATTGCTCATACCTTTGGAGGTGTTGAGCACAGAATTGAGTTTGTAAGAGAATATAACGGTGTCAGATATTATAATGATTCAATTGCTACATCTCCAAGCCGTGTTATAAGCGGTCTAAAAGCTTTCGGCACTAAAATTATAGTGCTTATGGGCGGCAGTGATAAAGGCAATGATATGAGTGAAATGGTGCCGTATATTCTTAAATATGTTAAACTTCTTGTTCTAAACGGTGCAACTGCAGACAAAATATACAATTCAATTATTGAAAATCCCGAATATGAAAACAGTAATTTAGAGATTGTTAAAACAGATACTATGCAGAATGCCCTTGAAATTGCTAAGGATAAGGCTGAAAACGGCGATATTGTGAGTCTTTGCCCTGCTTGTCCTGCTTTTGATCAGTTTAAAACATTTGAGTATAGGGGCAGAGAATTCAAAAGATTAGTGAATGAATGGTGACAAAATGGATACTTTAGGTTTGCTGAAAAAATTAACATCGGCTGTTGGCGTAAGCGGTGCAGAGGAAAATGTTGTTTCTGTTCTTTGCGATATACTTGCTCAATATGGAGAGGTTACTGTTGACGATTTGAATAATGTTTATTGCAGCTTTGGCAGTGAGGGCTATCATATTTTACTTGATGCTCACCTTGATGAAATCGGAATGATTGTTAAATCAATCACAGATGATGGATTCATTAAGGTCGACAAGTGCGGCGGCATTGACAACAGAATGCTGCTTGCATACGAAGTGAGTGTTTGGGGTGATAAGGAGTACAGAGGCGTTATCTCAACTCTTCCTCCTCATCTTCAAAAGAGTGGTGATGAAAAGAAGAGTCCTAATCTGGATGATATCGCTATAGATATTGGTATGACAAAGGAGCAGGCAGAAAAATGCATTAGTTTAGGTGACAGAGTAACATTTAAGCGTAATTTTACACCTCTGCTGGGTAATCAGTTATCTTCATCTGTTCTTGATGACAGAGCAGGCGTTGCCGCAATTATTTTGGCACTTGATGAGCTGAAGAAAATTGATGCAGATATAACTGTTATGTTTTCTTCACAGGAAGAGATTGGCACAAGAGGCGCAAAAGTCGGACCTTATAATAAAAGTGTGGATGAAGCGATTGCAGTTGATGTGTCTTTTGGTTATACTCCTATGTGTAAAAAAAGCGACTGCGGCGAATTAGGCAAAGGTCCCATGATTGGTATCAGTCCTATTTTGGACAGAACGATGTCGAAATCACTCGTTTCACTTGCTGAAAAAAATAATATACCTTATCAGATCGAGGTTATGGGAGGCGGTCATACGGGCACAAATGCCGATGTAATTTCAATTTGTGAATACGGCATTAAAACCGCTCTTATTTCAATCCCGCAAAAATATATGCATTCACCTATAGAGGTTGTTGATACTGCCGATATTGAGAATACAGCAAAGCTTATTGTGGCATATGTTAAGGAAAGAGCAGGTGAGTTCAATGCTTAAAACACTGTGTGAATTAAACGGAACATCAGGTAACGAAGATTCTGTTCGTGAATATATTATTGAGCAAATTAAACCTTATTGTGATTATATTGTTGACAACCTGGGCTCAATTATAGCTTTTGTCGGTGATGATTCACAATGCAAATCCATAAGCATAAACGCTCATATGGACGAGGTTGGTTTTATAATAACAGGAATTACTGATGACGGATATATACGTTTTTCACCTGTAGGCGGCATAGACCCAAGAGTTTGCTTAGACAGAAATGTAACAATAGGTGATAATGCAGTTAAAGGTGTCATAGGCGATAAAGCATTTCATCTGCTTGATGACGAAGAAAAAAAGACATGCCCTTCCTTTAATAAACTTTTGATTGATATCGGAGCTGCAAGCAAAGAAGATGCTGAGAAATATATATCACTTGGCGATTTTGCATATTTTGAAAGTGATTATGTTGAATTTGGTGATGGATATGTAAAGGCAAAAGCACTTGATGACCGCATAGGCTGTATGCTTATGATTGAGCTGATCAGAGAAGGTGTAGAAGGCACCTATTGCTTTAATGTTCAGGAGGAGGTTGGACTCAGAGGTTCAAAATGTACTGCCGAAAATGTTCAGGCAGATATTGCTGTTGTTCTTGAAGCAACCACAGCTGCGGACCTTGATGGTGTATCAGGTGCAGACAGGGTATGTGTCCTTGATAATGGTCCTGTTGTTTCTTTTATGGACGGCAGAACAATTTATGACAGAAAGTTGTACAAGCTTGCAATGAAGCTTGCCGCTGAAAATAATATTCCTGTGCAGACTAAAACGGCAATTGCCGGCGGTAATGATGCAGGTTCAATTCAGACAAGCGGTAACGGTACAAGAGTTATAGCTTTATCTTTACCTTGCAGATATATTCATTCAGCCTCAAGTGTTATCAAAAAATCCGATATTGAGAATACAAGAAAATTATTAAGGATACTAATAAATAAATTATATGATTGAAAAGATTGAAAATGAAACACAATTTAGTTCTTGGGAAAAAAGAGATATTTATTCAGTACGAATTTTGGCGCTCCTGAAATCCTATGGTTTAAAATATCATTTTGCAACATTTTATCGGCAGGTTATTGAGGGTAAAACAGTTGCTGTAATCTCAAAGCTTGACAGTGATATTACTCTCTCTCTTTCAGAAGGCTTTAATTCTGATGAGCTTATCCGTTTTTTCTGCATTACAGGCTTTACTTCTATACTTTGCAGTGATGCGTTTGAATTTGGTGCAAGGTATGATGAAGGTTTTGTAATGAGCAGCGATACTAAACGCGAAGCTCAAATGCCGGGAGCTGTAATAGATGAATATCCCAAGCTTATGGATTTATATAATTTTGTAGACTATGACGGACAGGATTTTAAAGCTTGGTATGTTGATATATCACACAGAGTTCGCCATGGTACTGCAAAAGCCTATACTCTTTGTATAGGTGATGATATTGTTTCTTCGGGAATACTCAGTGCAATACTTGATGAATATGCAGTTTTGACTGCAGTACGCACTGATGACAAATTCAGGCATATGGGCTATGGCTCGGCATTAGTTAACTGCATATGCAGTGATGTAAAAGGAACGGTCTACATAATGCGTGATGCTGATCTAAATGAGAATTTCTATAAAAGATTGGGATTTAAAAATATAGGAAAATGGAGAATATACAAATGACCCCGTTTTTTAAAATAGATAAAGAAATTGAGGATGTGTCAAAAAAGGCACTTGAAATATGCAAAAAACAATTTAATGAAATTGACGAAATTACCGAATATAATCAACTGAAGGTTCAAAAGGCTTTTATTGATAATAAAATAAGTGAAAGTCATTTCGCTGCATCAACAGGTTATGGATACGGCGATTTAGGCAGAGATACGCTGGATTCTGTCTGGGCTCAGGTTTTTGGTGCCGAGGATGCATTGGTTCGTCACAATTTCACCTGCGGTACGCATACTCTTGCCACTGCACTTTTTGGTGTGCTGAGACCAAATGATAACATGCTTTGTGTTACAGGCACACCCTATGATACAATACATAATGTAATAGGAAGTACAGGAGAGGGAATGGGATCTCTCAAAGATTTCGGAGTCAATTACAGTGAGGTTCCGCTAAAAAACGAAAAGCCGGATTTAGCTGCAATTGAAGAGGCTGTTGACAGCGAAACTGCGATGGTTTATATTCAGCGTTCCAGAGGATATGAACTTAGACCATCACTCACAGTTGAAGAAATCGGGGAAATCATTAGAATTGTCAAGACAAAAAACCCGGATGTAATTGTTATGGTTGACAATTGTTATGGTGAGTTTGTCCAAAAGCAGGAGCCAACAGAAGTCGGTGCAGATTTAATCGCAGGGTCGCTTATAAAGAATGCAGGTGGAGGAATTGCCACAACCGGCGGATATATTGCAGGAAGACACGATTTAGTAGAAAAATGCGCTTTTAGATTGACTACACCCGGACTTGGCAAGGAGGTAGGAGCGAGTCTCGGTCATAACAGGGAGCTTTATATGGGCTTGTTCTATGCTCCGCATACAGTAGGAGAGGCCCTTAAAAGCGCCGTATATATTTCTGCTATGTATGAACTTTTCGGATATGATACTACTCCGAAATACAATGCAAAGCGCGGTGATATTGTTCAGTCACTCGGACTTGAAAACGAGGAGAGCCTTGTGGCATTTTGTCAGGGAATTCAAAGCGGAAGCCCTATAGACAGTTATTTGTCTCCAGAACCTTGGGATATGCCCGGTTATGACAGTAAAGTTGTTATGGCTGCAGGTGCATTTACTCTTGGTTCATCTATTGAGCTTTCCGCAGATGCACCGATAAGAGAGCCGTATTACGCTTGGATTCAGGGCGGACTCAATTTTCACTCGGCTAAAATTTGTGCAAAGCTGGCAGCACAGCATATGAAAAACAGAGGATTACTTAAAAATGAATTATAATTATACAGGTATTAAGGGCAAGGATATCGAACTTCTTTGTCTCAACAGGTTTAATGATTCACGAATTTTCTATGAAGAGCATAAGGAAGAGTTAAAGCAGGGTATTACTGTACCTTTAAGACAGATGGTTCTAGATTTGTCAGATATACTTTATGATATTGACGATAAAATGTATCTTGACCCTGTACGAGCTGTGTCAAGGATACACAGAGATACAAGAGGAAACCGTTCAAAAATTAAATACAGAGAAAATATGTGGATATTTTTCAGACGACATAAGAAAGAATATCCTGCTGCACCGTTTTACTATTTTGAATTTTACCCTCAGTCTTATGGTTATGGTTTAGTGTTCTGGACATGGAGAGTAACTCATTTTCATGTTCTTCATCAATTGATATTAGAACAACCCAAGCGTTTCAGAAAAGCTCTTAAATCCTGTAAAGATGCCGGATTTGAATTTGACTGCAGAGATTATTATAAGACTGACAGATATCCTGATGCTCCTAAAGATTTAAAGCCTTATCTTGCTGCAAAGAATTTCAGCTTTACTTATAATGCATATGATATGGAACATATAGAAGATGTAAGTCTGATTGACGAAATTCGTCTTGCATTTGATATTGCAAGACCAATGTATGACTTTATGCTTGAAGCACACGAAAGAATGATGCACGAGGGATTAATCAAGCCTGAGAACTAATACTTTAGAATATTTGGTGATTTATATGCTGCAATTAATTTTAGGAACTGCCGGTTCAGGAAAAACTGAATATGTATTTTCATCAATCAAATCTTTAATAGACAGTGGTGAGAAAGACATTCTGCTCATCACTCCTGAGCAGTTCTCTTTTATTGCAGAAAGAAGACTGTTATCAGATTTAGGTGAGCAAAAGATTAATCTTATTGAAAATTCATCTTTTTCCAGACTTTCAAATGAAATTTCACGCCAATATGGAGGAGATAAATTTCCTGTGCTCTCCAAGGGTTCCAAGGCAGTTATGATGAAAAAGGCCATAGAAATGGTGCAGGATGAGCTTGTGCTGTTTAATATCAATATAAATCATACATCATTTATTAATTCTGTTATTAAAATTTATGATGAAATGAAATCCTGCAGGGTTACCGCAGACGAAATTGTTGCTGCTGCAGACTGTGTCGAAAAAGAAATACTTAAGCAAAAGCTGCACGATATTTCACTGATAATTGCTGCTTACGATGCTCTCATAAGTGACAAATATTATGACAGCGCGAATGAACTTTCCAGACTTTATGAAAGGCTGCTGAATCTTGATTATTTTGAGGGCAGGACTGTTTTTATAGACGGATTTTCAGGCTTTGTTGCTCAGGAATATAAGATTATTGAGGTCATTATAAAGCAGGCTAAGGCTGTTTACATAACATTTTGCAGTAACTCTGATATCAACAGCGATAAGTTTGATTTGTTTTCATATGTAAATATGAATATTTCTATACTAAAACAGCTTGCAAGAAAAGCCAATGTTGCCTATAAAGCACCTGTATTTTTAAATAAAAACAGACGTGCAGAAAATGATGAATTAAGATTAGTTGAAAAATACTGCTATAATAAGATAAAAAAATCGGCTGATTTTGAACCTGAAAACATAAAACTTTACAGCGCAAAAAATATTTCTGATGAGTGCGATCACGCATCTTCTGAAATATCAAAGCTGTTAAGAGAGGGAATTACGGCAAGTGAAGTAGCAGTAGTTTGCCGTGATCTGGAAAAATATGAGCACGAGCTTGAGTTCTCTTTTAATAAATATAATATTCCTTATTTTAAAGATGAAAGGCAGAATATCTCATCTCAGCCGTTAATTATGCTTGTGAGCTTTTTGCTGCGGATAGCAGTTTATTCGTTCAGAAGTGAAGATATTTTTTCTCTGTTGAAAACAGGTCTGACTGCACTTGATGATGATTCCGTCTGTTCACTCGAAAATTATGTTTATATGTGGAGCATAAACGGCTCAAAATGGAAAAATGAATTTATTCAGAGCACTAAAGGATTTGCAGAGAAAATAACTGAAAATGACAAAAAACAGCTTAAAAATATAAATGACAGCAGGGATTATATTGTATCACGGCTTGAAAAATTTTGCCATAATGTTAAAAAAAGAAGCTGTAGGGATATATGTAAAGCAATTTATTTTACACTTATTGATTTATCTGCTGACACGCAATTGAAAGCTCTGGCTGTTAAACTGGATAACAGCGGTAAATCTGCACTTGCAAAAGAGCAGGGCAGAATATGGGATTTACTTATGCAAATTCTTGACAGGCTGGCACTTGTCGGCGGTGACGAATTAATTAGTATTAAGGATTTCAGCAAGTTGTTTTCTCTTATGATTTCTAATGAGGATTTGGGTTCCCTTCCAAGCGGTCTTGACAATGTCCAAATCGGATCTGCTGACAGGATGAGATGCGATAATCCCAGCGTTATTTTTATTGTAGGAGCAAATGAAGGGGAATTCCCTCAAAGTGTATCATCAGCAGGTCTTTTGTCAGAAAGTGACAGAATTGCACTTATAAGCAATGATTTTAAGCTTTATTCTTATGGAGAAACTCTAAATGCCCAGGAGAGATATTTTGCATATATGGCAATGTGCAGCTGCAGGAAAAAGCTATATGTTTCCTATCGCGGCGGAAGTAATGATTCAGCAGAATCTTCTATCGTAAATGAGCTCAGAGCTATTTTTCCAAATCTCAAGACCGAAATTTTTGACGATGATATTAACATTGATAAGGTTGAAAGTATAGATAATGCTTTTGAAATACTGGCATCAAATTACACTCATAATAATGAAATAATTGAATCACTGAAAACATATTTTGAAAACAGAACTGATTATGTTTCAAGACTGAATGCTGTAAAGACTTTAACAGATAATAAAGACATTGTTATTAAGGATACCGCCCTTGCTACAAAGCTATTCAGCAAAGATATCTATTTAAGTGCATCTAAAATTGAAGAATATTTTCAATGCTCTTTCAGGTATTTCTGTAAGTTCGGAATCGGTGCTAAGCCCAGAACAAAAGCTGAGATGGATCCTATGCAGACTGGTACCGTAATACACTATGTTCTTGAAAAAATTATATCGAAAAAAGGAAGTAAGGGATTAACTGAATTATCTTCAAATGAAATTGCTATCATTGTAAATAAATATCTTGATGAATTTTTAAACACAAAAATGGGTAATTCATCTGAATTTACCCCGCGCTTTAAATATCAGTTTATGCGGCTATCAAAAATGCTTCAGTCTGTCGTTGAACGACTTAAAGAAGAGTTTGACCAGTCTGATTTTGAGGCAAAAGCACTTGAACTTAAAATCGGCAACGGTGATGAGGGAGAGCCCGTTAAATCAAAAATAATTTCATTGCCGGATGGAGGAAGTATCTCAATAAAAGGATCAATTGACAGAGTTGATGTTTATAACGAAAACGGCACTCAGTATGTTCGTGTTGTAGATTATAAGAGCGGAAATAAAAAATTTCTGCTTAGCGATATACTTTACGGATTAAATTTGCAAATGTTTATATATCTTTTCACGCTTTGTCAAAGTAATCATGAACTAAGCGGAATAAATGCCGGTGTGCTTTATATGCATTCAGCACGCTCTATTCTCAGTCTGGATCGAAATGCTGATGACAGTATTTTAAATTCTAAGGCGAATCAAACCTTTAAAATGAAGGGTGTGGTTCTCAATGATGAGAATAATGAAATAGCCGAACACATGGAGCATAGCTTAGGCGGTAAGTATATTCCGGTAAAATACAGTAAAAAGGATGGTATTACAGGAAATATTGTTACTCTTGAGGAGCTTGGAAGAATTTCAAGAAAAATTGATAATCTTGTAGCTCAAATGGGTGTTAATTTACATAATGGTATGATTATGCAAAATCCGGTAGATGGAAAATATCATGATAAGACCTGTGAATACTGTGATTATAAAAGCATTTGTATGAACAGGCGTGAAATTAATAACAGAGTTCTTGACGATTTTGATAATAATCAGACTCTTGAAATGCTGAAAGAGGGTGATGTAAATGCCTAAATGGACTCCTGCGCAGCAAAATGCAATTGATGCACGGGGCTGCAATATTCTTATAAGTGCAGCTGCAGGATCGGGCAAAACTGCCGTGCTTGTTCAGCGTGTTATAAACTTAATTACTGATGACATTAATCCTGTAGATGTAGACAGGCTACTTATCGTTACCTTTACAAATGCTGCTGCAGCTGAAATGAAGAGCAGAATTGCAAAATCTTTAGCTAATCTGCTTTCAGAGCAGCCGAATAACACGAATGTTCAAAAACAGATTTCTTTACTGCCTAATGCTAAGATATGCACTATTGACTCTTTTTGTATGAATCTTGTGCGTGAAAATTTCTTTAAGCTTGATATTTCTCAGGATTTTAAAGTTCTTGATAATTCAGAGCTGCTTTTAATAGAGCAAAATGCTGTTGATGAAGTTGTTAATTCACTCTATGAAGAAGATAAAGAGGATTTCAAACTCCTTGTGGAACTGCTTTCATCAGCAAAAAATGACAGTGATTTCAGTGATGCAATAAAACGCATAAACAATTATATTATGGCTCAGCCATTTCCTATTGAATGGCTGAACGGAGTTTGTGAGTCATACAATCCAAAAATCAGTCTTGATGAGACTTGGATGAAAGAATATGTGTTTGGTGAGATAAGATACTATTCATCATTTATTAAAGAGATAGTTCGTTCCTCACAGGATATGCTTTCACCTGATGATGAGTTGTTTGAGGGCTACAGTAACCTCCTGCTCAGCGATCTTAGCATTGCCGAGAACATGGAAAATGCCCTCAGCGGCACTTGGGATAATATGAAGTCTGTTATTGAAAACATTTCATATTCAAAAATGCCGAGCAAAAGGGGATATATCAGTGATGCAAAGGCTGTAATTACTGCCAACAGAAAGCTGATGAAGAGCGTTATATCATCCGATATCCAGCCAATTATAACTGTAACAAGTGAGGAATATGAACGGGATTGTGAATACTTATATCCTATTTTAAAACTGCTGATTCAAATTATTGCCGATTATAATAAAAAAATGTTCGAAATTAAAAAGGAAATGAACTCGTATAGTTTTTCCGATATTGAACACTTTGCAATTCAGCTTTTATTCAGCCAAAATTCTGACGGTGAAATTTTAAAAACAGACCTGGCTATGGAATATGAGGATAATTTTGAAGAGATTTTGGTTGATGAGTATCAGGATACTAACTCAGCACAAGACAAGCTTTTTGAGATGCTTTCAAATGGTCATAACCGCTTTATGGTAGGCGATGTTAAACAAAGTATTTACCGTTTCAGACTTGCAATGCCGCAGATCTTTAATAATAAAAAGGATACGTTTTCAGATTATCATAATGGCAATACTGATTTTGACCAAAGAATTATTCTTGATAAAAATTTCCGCTCACGCAAAGGTATTTGTGATTATACTAATTTTGTTTTTTCACACCTTATGAGTAAAAAAATCGGTGAGATGGATTATACTGAGTCTGAATATCTTAATAACGGCGCTGAGTACACAGAAACGAATATTTCATCAGCACAGATAAAAATTGTTCAGCCTCCCGATAATATGGATTCAGATGAGTATGAGGCTATGCAAACCGCACAACTTATACTTGATAAAATTGCTTCAAAAGAACAGATTAAAGACAAAGAAGAATACAGAAACATCCGTTTCAGTGATTTTGCTGTGCTTTTTCGTTCAGCAAAATCAAGATTGCCTGTATTCACTAAAGTGTTTACTGAATTTGGAATACCTGTTATCTCAAATAATAAAGTCAATTTATTTGAAAACAATGAAGTTGCAATACTTATTTCATTACTGAAGGTTATAGATAATCCTGTTCAGGATATCCCGCTTCTTGCTACGTTAATGTCTGTATTTTACGGATACAGCGCTGATGACATTGCAAGGGCAAGAGTCAACCATAAATGTACGAATTTATATGCATCAATTTGCGCCGATAAAGAGAGATTTTCAGTTTTTCTTAATGATTTGGACAGATACAGAAAATATGCTGCATCCATGAGCGTTGAAAACTTTTTGAGACAGATTATAAGTGAAACCTCTTATCTTTCCGTAATTTCTGCAATGGGCAATTGCGAGCAGCGCAGACTGAATGTTTTGAAACTTATTGATATTGCAAAAAATTTCGATAACGGAGATAACGTGGGTCTTACGGCATTTATGCGATATGTTGATTCAATAATCAATTCAAAGCTTGATGTTGAAAGTGCAAGTTTAAGCCATGTAGGTGAAGATGCTGTTTCTCTGATGTCAATACATCAGTCAAAGGGACTTGAATTTCCTGTTTGTATTTTTGCCGGAACGGGGCATAAATACAATACTGAGGATTTAAAAGATTTAATTCAACTTAATTCAGATGCCGGTATTGGACTTAAGATTAATAATGAGGCAAAACTTTACAGATATAATTCTGTTCAGTATACCTGTATCAAAAATATTAATTCGTGTGCTTCAATGAGTGAAAACCTGCGTGTGCTTTATGTCGCAATGACAAGAGCTAAAGAGCAATTTATAAGTTTTATCACTTTGAAAGAAGGCAAAAAGCATATTGATTCACTTTCGTCAAAAATCACTAATAACAGTATATCTCCTGCTGTTGCAAAACACATTTCAAGTGACGCTGATTTTCTGCTTCTTTGTGCACTTCTTCATAAGGATGGTAAGAAGCTTCGTGAGTGCTGCTCAGCAAACATTACTGTTGAGCCTTTTGCAGATTTTGATATGTCTATAGATTTTCCGGGTGAGATTGATAAGCCTGATTTTTCTGAAGAAACAGTTTCTCAGTCAAATCCTGAAATAGTTGAACAAATTACAGAAAGACTGAAATTCAGCTATGAAAGGCAGGCCCTTTCAGGCTACTCTTCAAAGCGTACAGCATCTTCACTGGATGAAAAGGAGCAAAGCTATAAATTTTTTGCAAAGTCAAAGCCTGCATTCCTCAATTCTGCAGGGATGACTGCAGCAGAAAAGGGAACAGCTATGCACGCTTTCATGCAATATTGCGATTACACGAATGCAAAGACAGATTTAGAGAAAGAAATCAAACGGCTTTCTGAGATGTCATTTATTACCCATGATCAGGCAAAATCACTTAACAGAGCAAAGCTTAATAATCTGTTTCAAGGCGATTTTGCAAAACGGATGTTTGAAAGCGATAATATTTACAGAGAAATTAAGGTTTCATCATTTGTTCCTGTAAATGAGCTGGAGGATACCGATTATTCTGATAAAGTTTTGATTCAGGGTATTGCCGATTGTGTTTTTGAAGAAAATGGTGAGCTTATTCTTGTTGATTATAAAACGGACCAAATTGACAGTGAGGAAGAATTGCTTGAATTATATAAAAATCAAATTGGCTTTTATAAAAGAGCTGTTGCCAAAACGCTTGGTAAGCCGGTTAAGCAGGCAATGCTTTATTCATTTTGCCTTGATAAAGAGTGTATTTACAAATAAATTTAAAAAAACACTTGCATTTTTGTTATGTGTTTGTTATAATACCTAGCGTTATGAGATTAAGTGAGGTGAAAGTTAATGAAAGACGGAATTCATCCAAATTACGAAACATGTACTGTTAGATGCGCTTGCGGTGCAACTTATGAAACAAAAAGCACTAAAGGTGATATGAAGGTTGATATTTGCTCAAAGTGCCATCCATTCTACACAGGTAAGCAAAAGCTTGTAGATACAGGCGGTCGTGTAGACAGATTCAACAAGAGAATTGCTAAAAAGGCATAATTTCATAAATTTATGGGCGGACTTTGTTCGCCCTTATTTATTGTTTAGGTTTAATTATGGAAGAATATAAGACAGTTGAACTTGAAAGCAGTGATTCTTTTATAGAAAAAAAATCCCGTTTTATTGGATATGTAAAGCCTGTAAAAACGCAGGATGAGGCTGTAGAGTTTATCAATACAATTAAATCAAAGCATTGGGATGCAACACATAATGTTTATGCATATGTACTAAGGGATAACAATATTCAGCGTTACAGTGATGATGGCGAGCCGAGCGGAACAGCAGGGGTCCCTGTACTTGATGTACTGCTAAAAGAAGGCTTAGTTGACGTCTGCGTTGTTGCGACAAGATATTTCGGCGGAACTCTTCTTGGTGCTGGCGGTCTGGTTCGGGCATATTCGCACACATCAAAAATTGCCGTTGAGGCAGGTCGTATAATCACTATGGCACAGTGCAGTGTGCTTCATACTGCTGTTGATTACAGTTTTTATGACAGAATGAATATTCTGCTGAATGATTTCAAGGCAAATATTATTAACACCGATTTTTCTGATAATGTCAAAATCACTTTTTCTGTTAAAGAAAATGAGCAGGACGCTTTGCAGGCAAAGCTTACCGATATAAGCAACGGAAAATATAAACTTGATTATATATCAACAAAATTTGATAAAATATAAAGAATCCGATAACTTGAAAGTTATCGGATTCTTCTGCTTATTGTTATTACATTAATTTCAGGGTGGTTAAATAGTCTGAAGGGAAACTCTGCATTGCCCAAACCGCGGCTTACTATCAGCATCGGGTGCTCGCCGAAGGAGCCCTTTGCATATTTCGGGAATAAGCCTTGTCCCGGTGAAAATACAGGACCTATAAAAGGCAAAATAAATTGACCGCCATGTGCGTGACCTGAAAGCTGCAAATCAAAGTCATATTCTGAGTAATTATTTTCTGTAACTTTTTCAAAATTTTCAGGAAAATGTGAAAGAACTATTTTTAAGCCGCTGAGTTTGTTAAGATTGTCAAAATAAGGTGTCATATCCTTGTATTGGAATGTACCATTCTTTCTTGCTTTATAATCATCAAAATTTGCTTGGTCTTCGTCAAGTCCGAGTATATGAATTTCATTTCCGTTGGAATAATCAGCAGCGATTTCATTTAATAAAACTTTAAAGCCTATATCTCTTAGATCGTTCATTAACTCATCAAAATAATCAAGCCGTCTTTCATGATTACCTGTTATATAATATACCGGTGCAATGCTTAATAATTCTTTACCGAAATCAAGCATTTTTGACTTGTTTTTACCTTTGTCATTAATATAATCACCTGTGATTACAATAAAGTCCGGTTTTTGCTCAGCAGTCTTTTTCAATACTTTTTTAAAGGGTTTTGAGTGTAAGTCTGACAAATGAACAATTTTTATTCTATTAATAATATTTTCACTTTTTATATTGTATTTGGTAATATCAATAATATTGTTTTGAAAGTACAAAAATACAGCAATTATTGCTATAACTAGAACTATTATTAACCCTAATTCCATAAAGACACCTCTATTTGATGATAACTTCAAACAGCTAATTAGTCAAGACAAAAAATAAAGGAATAATTTAGATTATTGTGTATAAAATATTGAAAACTATGTCAATCGCTGAAACGGGGTGAATTCTTGTCACTGCTTATAAGAGAAATTACTGAGAATAATGAGAGAAAAATCTTGTCACAAAAGGCTTGTCTTGCGCTTAATACTAAAGGAAGGAAAAATCCTGAAAAGGAATGTGACATACGCACCTGTTTTCAGAGAGACAGAGACAGAATTATTCACTCTCAGTCTTTCAGACGATTAAAGCATAAAACTCAGGTCTTTTTGGCACCCAGCGGTGACCATTACAGAACCAGATTGACCCACACTCTTGAGGTGTCACAAATCGCCAGAACTATTGCGAGAGCTTTGCAGCTTAATGAAGACTTAACCGAGGCAATTGCACTTGGCCATGATTTAGGTCATACTCCTTTCGGCCACGCAGGCGAGCGTGCACTTGACAGCTTAAGTTCATTCGGATTTAAACATTATGAGCAAAGTGTCAGGGTTGTAGATAAGCTTGAAAAATACGGTAAGGGGCTGAATCTTACCGAAGAAGTTAAAAACGGAATTCTTTGCCATACTAAAGGTGAAGAAGCATTTACATTAGAAGGTCAGATTATACGAATTGCAGATAAAATTGCCTATATTAATCATGATATTGATGATGCTATCCGTGCCGGAGTTATGGCAGAGGAGGATATTCCGCTTGCACTCAGAATGAAGCTGGGTATGAGCAAAAGCGAGCGCATTAATAACATGGTTCTCAATGTAATTGAAAACAGCTCAGACAGAATACTTATGGACGATAATTATTGGCAGCTTTTTAACGAGCTTCACAAATTTATGTTTGTTGCAGTTTATAAAAATCCTGTTTGCAAGAGTGAAGAATCTAAAGCAATAGCCATGATTGAAAAGCTCTTTCAATATTATATGAAAAATCCTGAGCAAATGCCAAGTGAGTTTTTACAAATTGCTGAAGAGGAAGGCACTGAAAGAGCAGTTTGTGATTACATAGCCGGTATGAGTGACAACTATTCCGTAAAAATATTTAATCAGTTATTTGTTCCTATGTTCTGGGTTGAATAGTATTTTAATAAAGGAGATGAGATTATGCCGCTTCCTGACAGCTTTTTGCAGGATTTAAAACTAAAAACAGATATTAATGATATAATCTCATCTTATGTTTCATTAAAAAAAAGGGGAAGGACATATGTCGGTCTTTGCCCGTTTCATAATGAAAAAACACCTTCTTTCACTGTTTATCCTGATACACAGAGTTTTTATTGCTTTGGATGCGGTGCAGGAGGAGATGCTGTTGGTTTTATTAAAAGAATAGAAAATCTTGATTATATTGATGCAGTTAAATCCCTTGCCGAGCGTGCCGGTATGCAGATGCCTGATGACAGAAACTATGACGATTCAATGGCAAAATTAAAGCGCAGGGTGCTTGAAATTAACCGTGAAACAGCTAAATTTTATCATTCGTATTTGATTAGTGAAAAAGGAAAAATTGCTTTAAATTATTTTCTTAACAGAGGATTATCATTAAAAACTATAAAGCATTTCGGGTTAGGGTATGCACCTGATGCTTTTTATGAACTTGTTAATTATCTCAAAAAAAGAGGCTTCAAGGATTCCGAAATGATTGCTGCCGGTGTTGTAAGACAGGGTAAGAAGGGATGCTATGATATATTCAGAAATCGTGTGATGACTCCGATTATTGATGTAAGAGGTAATGTTATTGCTTTTGGCGGACGGGTCCTTGATGACAGTAAGCCAAAATATATCAACACAGGTGACACTATTGTTTATAAAAAGACAAATGAGCTCTTTGCTTTGAACTTTGCAAAGGACAGCGGAGATGACTCAATAATCCTTTCTGAGGGTTATATGGATGTTATTGCAATGCACCAGGCAGGTTTTACTAATGCTGTGGCAGGCTGCGGGACTGCACTTACCGGCGAACAGGTAAGATTAATAAGCCGTTATGCTAAAGAGGTCATTCTTGCTTATGATGCAGATGAGGCAGGTCAAAAAGCTTTAAAAAAAGCAATCGGACTATTTAATCAAACAGATGTCAAAATTAAAATTCCTGCTTTAGTCGGTGGTAAGGACCCTGATGAAATTATTAAAACTTATGGCAGGGACAAGTTTAAAGGCATGCTTGACGGTGCTTCAAATGAAATTGAATTTTCACTTTTGAAATTGAGGCAGCAATATAATCTTAATGCTACACAGGGCAAGATTGATTTTCTTAACGAATGCATTAAGGTATTATGTAATGTTTCTCCGATTGAGCAGGACTTGTATATTTCTAGACTTGCCGAGGAGCTCGGAGTTGAAAAGCAAAGCATTCACATTCAGCTTAACAACTACAAGAAAAGGAATAAGCGGCGTAATGAAAGCCGAGAATATAATAGGATTGTAGATGAAAATATTCGTCAGACAAGAAAAGAAAGTTTTGACTCATCTGCAAGCACCAAGCAGGTAAGAGCACAGGACAGGCTTATCGGTCTGCTGCTGCTATATCCAAGCTGCTATAAGTTATGTGATGATTTTGACAGCAGTCGGCTTAGTGCCGGATTTACTCAACGGATTTATTCAATGATCTGCAAAAAAATTGAAGATGGTTCTGATACTGATTTAATTAATTTTTCATCTGATTTAAGTGACAGCGAGCTCGGTCGTCTTTCCGGTATCATTGCAAGGTCAAATAACAGTGATAATCCTAAGCGTGAGATAAAAGATTGTATAAAAACAATTAATGATGAATATGAAAAAGCGCAGCTGAAGTCTGCTGATACATCAAAAATGAGTGACGATGATTTTAGAAGCTTATTCTATAAGAATACATAATATGAGGAGAAAAGATTATGGAAAAAAATAACACTACTCAAAGTTCTTCAGAGGACAAGAAGCAGTCTGCATTTAAAAAACTTGTTGAAAAGGGTAAGGCATCAGGACACCTTACTGCCCAGGAAATAGATAACCTCATTGTAGAGCTTGATCTTGATGTTGATGAACTTGAAAAATTAAATGAGCAGATAGATGCAGCCAATATTAATATTATTGATGATTTCTCGGCTGAAACGCTTGACGGTATAACTCTTGAGGTTGATTTACCTAAAGAGACCGATGCAGCAGATACTGTAGCAGTAAATGATAATGCTGCTATGGACGATCCTGTAAAGGTTTATCTGAAAGAAATCGGAAGAATTCCTCTTCTTACTGCAGAAGAAGAAATTGAACTCGCAATTAAAATTGCTGATGATGATGAAAATGCTAAAAAACGTCTTGCTGAGGCAAATCTTCGTCTTGTGGTAAGTATTGCAAAAAGATATGTAGGCCGCGGTATGCAGTTTCTTGATCTTATTCAGGAGGGAAATTTGGGCCTGATTAAAGCGGTTGATAAATTTGATTATACAAAAGGTTTCAAGTTCTCTACCTATGCTACTTGGTGGATTAGACAAGCTATCACCCGTGCTATTGCAGACCAGGCGAGAACAATTCGTATCCCTGTTCATATGGTTGAAACAATTAATAAGGTTAAAAAGGCTAATTCTCAGCTTCTTCACCAAAACGGTCGTGAACCCACACCTGAGGAAATTTCTGAATATCTTGAAATGCCTGTGGATAAGGTTAGAGAAATTTTAAGGGTTGCTCAGGAGCCGGTTTCTCTTGAAACGCCTATTGGCGAGGAGGAGGATTCGCACCTCGGCGATTTCATCCCTGATGATGATGCTCTTGCGCCCGCTGATGCTGCATCCATGAGCCTTCTTAAGGAGCAGCTTACCGATGTTCTCAGAACTCTTACTCCTCGAGAAGAAAAGGTTTTAAGGCTTAGATTTGGCCTTGATGACGGCAATCCAAAAACTCTTGAAGAGGTAGGTAAGGAATTCAATGTAACCCGTGAGCGTATTCGTCAAATAGAAGCAAAGGCTCTCAGAAAGCTTCGCCACCCAAGCAGAAGCAAAAAATTAAAGGATTTCTTAGACTAATGACACAAGAAAAAATAAATAGAATTAACGAACTTGCACGAAAATCAAAAACTCCGAATGGATTAACAGATGATGAAAAAAAAGAGCAGGCTCGATTAAGAAGAGAGTATATAGACTCATATAAAGCCAGTCTTGTCGGTCAGTTGGATAACACCTATATAGTTGATAAAAACGGCAAAAAGCGTAAGCTGGAGAGAAAAAAGAAATGGCAAAATTGATTATTATAGAGGGACTTGATGGTTCCGGCAAATCTACTCAGACACAGCTTTTAGAAGAATTTCTTAACTGTGAGGGAGTTGATTATAAAAAAATAAAACTTCCTGACTACAATAGCCCTTCAAGTACGCTTGTTAAAATGTATCTTGCCGGTGATTTCGGAAAAAGTGCTGATGATGTAAATGCATATGCTGCCGGTGCTTTCTATGCAGTTGATCGTTTTGCATCATATAAAAAAAATTGGAAAAATGACTATGAATCGGGAAAATTAATTCTTGCTGACAGATATGCTACATCTAATTCAATTTATCAAATGGAAAAACTTGATGAAAGTGAATGGGACGACTATCTTGACTGGAGTGCAGATTTTGAATATAACAAAATAGGCATTCCAAAGCCTGATTTAGTTATTTTTCTTGATATGCCTGTTGAAATATCTCAAAAACTTATGACATCACGCTATAATGGTGATGAAAACAAAAAAGATGTCCATGAAGCAAATGTGGATTTTTTAAACAGCTGCAGAAAATCAGCTCTTTATGCTGCAAATAAACAGGGATGGAAAATTATTCCGTGTTCTGACGGAGTCAATCCGCTGCCTGTTGAAAATATACATAACAGTATAGTTAAACTAATAAAAGAGGAATTATGAAATGCTTAGCTTTAGTAAGCCTGAAATTGAAGATAAACAGTGGGTTAATGAATGCTTGAGGCATGCTAACAGTATGAATTGTGAATATTCCTTTGGAAATATTTTTATTTGGTCAACAGCTTATTCAACTGAAATTTGCCACTATAAAGATTTTTTTATATGCCGCTGGGGTAAAGATAAAAATATATCTTATTCATTGCCCCTTGGCGAAGGTGACTTTACCGATGCAGTTGAACAGATTATTGCAGATGCCAAATCACAGGGTGTAAAGGCAAGAATTTACGGCGTTACAGAAGGTTATCTTTCAATGCTTCAAGAAGCCTTCACAGGTAAATTTGAATATTTTTATGATGATGGTTATAATGATTACATTTATTCCATTCAAAAAATGGCCTCACTCACCGGAAAAAAATATCATGGCAAGCGAAATCATATCACCAATTTTAAAAAGAACTATCCCGATTGGTGTTTTGAAGAACTCAATAAGGATAACATTAATGAATGCATAGCTCTCCACAGCAAATGGATTGAAAACAAAAGCAGTGATGATAATGAGGATTATTCATTTGAATTTGAAGCAGTGCTTTCTGCATTTGAAAACTACGATACATTAGATTTTAAAGGCGGATTAATCAGAGTAAACGGCAAGGTTATTGCTTATACTCTCGGTGAGGGGCAAGTTAACGGCAAATGTTTTATAACTCACTTTGAAAAGGCCCCATCAGATGTTCAGGGGGCATATCCGATAATTAATCAGGAATTCACAAAAAACTGCCTGATGGATTATGAATATGTGAACAGGGAAGAGGATTTAGGCATTGAAGGCTTAAGAAAGGCAAAGCAATCCTACAACCCGGAGATTTGGCTTAAGAAATGCGTGGCAGTTTATAATGATTAAATATACTGATAATAAGGAAGATATCATTAAGTGCTGGCATGAGGCTTTTGGTGACAGTAATGAAGAGATTGAATTTTTTATTGATAATGTAAAAGATGCCGAATGCTTAGCTTATTATGATGGCGATAAGATTGCTTCATTACTTTATCTTGTCGGTTGCAAAGTTAATATGGCTTACAGTAAATATATTTATGCCGCCTGTACGCTTAAAGAATACAGACAGTGCGGATATATGTCAAAACTGCTCAAATACGCTGAAAATAGATTTAAATCGATATGTCTTATTCCTGCTGAACAGTGGCTAATTAGTTATTATTCAAAGCGTGGTTTTACAATCAAAATTTGTGTTGATGATATAAGGTTCAATCAGATACCTGAAATTGAAGAATATTTATTTGAGGGCTGTGAACTTGAAAATCCTTTCGGACTGCTTAATAAAGGAGAATAGTTATGGTATATGTATTTCTTGCAGACGGTTTTGAAATTATTGAGGCTCTTGCACCTGTCGATATGTTGCGCAGAGCTGGTATAGAAGTTAAAACGGTCGGTGTTACGGGTGAACTGATTGAATCTTCGTGCAATATTTTAGTTGCTGCAGATATGCCAATCAGCGATTTCGATTTTTATGATGTAGAGGCAATAGTTCTGCCGGGCGGCGGCAAGGGTACTGAAAATCTTGAAAATTGTGAAAGCGTGCAAAAAGCAATTGATAACGCAGTTAACACAAATACTCCTGTGTGTGCAATTTGTGCAGCACCTTCAATATTAGGCAATAAGGGTTTATTAAAAGGCAGAGAGGCTACTTCTTTTCCAACATTTATGGATAAATTAGAAGGCGCAGTCATTTCAGACAGCTATGTTGTAACTGACGGTAATTTCATTACTGCCCGCGGTGCCGGTGTTTGTATTGAATTTGGTCTTGAGATTGTAAAAAAACTCAAAGGTGCTGATACTGCAGACGAAATCAGAAAGTCAATCCAATGCAGATAAAATCTGAACTCAGACGACAGGTAAAATCCGAGCGCAAGACTGTGAAAGACAAGCAGATGAAAGATATGGCAATCGCAGACACTTTGCAGAATTTCAGATATTATAATGACGCTCAAACAATTCTTTGTTATGTTTCTCTTACTGATGAAATTGCAACAGACAGTATTATTAATCAAGCATTAATTGATAATAAGCGCGTTGCTGTGCCTTATTGCACTGATACGTCGGGCCATATGGATTTTTATATAATAAAATCGCTCAATGATTTAAACATTGGTTCATTCAATGTCCGTGAGCCTGATATAATTAAATGTCAAAGGCTTGAAGATTACAATAATTCTGTTATTATAGTTCCTGCAATATGCTTTGATGAAAGAGGATTTAGGCTTGGATACGGCAAAGGCTACTATGACCGATTTTTACAAAATTACCCTTTTATTTCTATCGGTTTGTGCTATAATAGCCTTATTAAAAAGAAAATTCCTGCTGATGAGTTTGACCAATCAGTAGATTACATAATTTCAGAATCAAATATTTTTGATTGTACTAACGGAGGGGAAAATGGAAAATTTCGATTTTAACCTAAATGAAAAGGCAAATACGAATGACATTTATTTTTCAAATGAAGTGTCAAACAATGCCGTTTCTGCTGCACCGAAAAAAAGCACTGATAAAAAGAAGAAAAAGAAAACAAAAGGTGTGGGCTCAACCTATTTGTTTTTCATAATAGTTATTATAGTTTCAATGATTGTTTCAATTTATGCAATAATGTGTATGAACGATATTTTGGCAATCACTAAGACAAAATCTTCCGTAACAGTATCTTTTACCGAACAGGTTGAAAACAGCGATGATGCAATTGATACGCTTTCTGACAACGGACTTATTCGATGCAAGAATTTCTGTAAATTCTTTGTTAAACTCAGAGATACTCTTATTACATCATCTCGCCTTGGCGGACCATATGAGGCAGGTGTTTACTATCTAAATGGTAAAATGGGTCTTGAAGGTATGCTAATTACACTTCAGGGTGCCACTGCATCAAGTGAAACTGTAACACTGACTTTCCCTGAGGGCTATACAGTTCCTGAAATTGTTGACAAATTAAGTGAAAATGATGTTTGTGATAAAACTGCTTTGCTTTCTGTTATCCAGTCAACAGAGTTCACCTATTCTCTTGTAAGTGATCTAAAAGCATCTGATTCTGTTCCTTACAGGCTTGAAGGATTTCTTTTTCCGGACACCTATGAGTTTTATGTTGATGAAAGTGCCGCATCTACAATTAAAAAATTCCTTGAAAACGGTGATAATAAATTCACAGAGGAGTATAGAAAGAAGGCTGAAAAACTCGGATACAGCACTTATGAAGTTATGATAATTGCATCCATTATTCAAAAGGAAGCTGCTAACAATGACCAAATGAAAACTATATCCGCAGTTATTCACAATCGTCTTGATGATACTGTTAATTTTCCAACTCTTGGATGTCAGTCAACAGCTGACTATATTACTAATAAAGTTGCCCCTGCATTATCATCAACTTCTGCACACACCTCTGAATATTATATGACATATTATAATACTAATAACTCATCTACAGTCGTTGGTTTGCCTGCTGGACCAATATGTAATCCCGGTACTGCCGCTATCGAAGCTGCTCTCAACCCGTCAGACAGCAGTGCTAAGTTCTTTTTCCATGACACTGACGGAACTATGTATACAGCAAAAACCTATTCTGAATTTAAAACAAAGGTTGCAAAATATGCACCTTATCTTGAATACTAATTATGATTAATCACAATATTGAATTACTTTCACCAGCAGGGGATATGGAAAGGCTGAAACTGGCAGTTAAGTTTGGTGCGGATGCAGTTTATGTAGGCGGTGAGCAGTTTGGTATGCGAACGAATCCTTCCAACTTTAAGGCGGACGAGCTTAAAGAGGCAGTCAATCTTGTTCATCAAAATAATAAAAAAATTTATTTGACCTGCAACACATTGCCGAGAAATAATGAGTTGTCAGCTTTACCTGATTATCTGAAATACGTTCAGACAATTGGTATAGATGCACTTATTATTGCAGATATGGGTGTTTTATCCCTTGCAAAGAAATATGCACCGGACACAGAAATTCATATGTCAACTCAGGTTGGTATTGTAAATTATGAAAGTGCGAATGCGCTTTATGATTTAGGAGCAAAAAGAATTGTAACTGCCAGAGAGCTTTCACTTGAGGAAATTAAAACTATCCGTGAAAAAACTAATCCCAATCTTGAAATTGAAGTATTTGTGCACGGTGCAATGTGTATGAGCTTCAGCGGAAGATGTATACTCTCCGATTATATGGTTGGCAGAGATGCCAACAGAGGTGACTGTGCTCAGCCGTGCCGTTGGAAATATCATTTGGTGGAAGAAACCAGACCCAATCAGTATTTTCCTGTTAATCAGGATGATAACGGAACATATATTTTTAACTCCCGTGATCTTTGTATGATTGACCATATTCCTGAGCTTGACAGAGCCGGAATTGATTCTTTCAAAATTGAAGGCAGAGCAAAGAGTGAGTATTACACTGCAATTGTAACATATGCTTATCGGCACGCAATTGATGAATATATAAGCAGCGGCAGAGATGCAAGTTTCAAGCCTTCACAATGGATTTTGGATGAAATGGAAAAGATGAGTCACAGAGAGTACACAACAGGCTTTAATTTTGGACCTATTGAAAAAGGTCAGGTGCTTGACTCAGGCGGATATATTCGGAACTGGGATGTATGTGCACTTTTCAAATCATATGATAATGGCAGACTTACAGTCGCTCAGCGCAACCGATTCTTTAATGGTGACATACTTGAGGTTGTAGAGCCTGACAAACTCCCTTATCAAATTAAAGTTCAGGAATTATTTAATGTTAATGATGGAGAATTTGTTGAAACTGCCAATAAGGCAACTGACATTTATTCTTTCAAATGTGACACAGAAATATCACCTGACGCAATATTCAGAGTTCAAAGAAAATAATAAAACTTTACCCTTTCGTCAATACTACGAAAGGGTATTTATTATGAAAAAAAGAATCATCAGTTTAACAATTGTAATATCATTATTAATATCAGTAATTGGCGGCAGAATAGGTTATATAATCTTCAGCGGCTCTTATACTGTATCCGAAGGGTATAACTCTTATGCACTAACTATTGACAGCTTTGCACCCACATTATATTATCGCAATGCAGATAAGATTACAAATAATTCTAACTACTATGTTGCAATTATAAGACCAAATGCTAAGTGCCTGGGTGAATTAAGCAAACTTTTTGATAACTCTGAGTGTCAGGATATTATTGAGGAGCTGAAACAGGGTTATCCTGTAATTAAGATTATCGATTCGAAAAAAAGAAACAGGGTTAAATATATTGATATTTATAAAGCGACTTCAAGCGAAAATATCTGTTCTCAGTTAATCGACACTAAATCATCAGGTCTTTTGAAATATGTTGATTCGACTGCAGGAATTAGAAAAATCAGTTTTTCAATAGATGCAAAAGGCAGACTTCTCAGCGGAGACACGGGAACAATCACAGATTATAATTATGAAACAAAAGAGGGTTTAAAGCTTAGCCTTGACAAGGAAATTCAACAGGTTACTTATGATGCCTGTAAAAATATGCAAAGCGGCTGTGCTTTAGTGATGAATGTTGAAGATTCTTCAATTCTTGCATGTGTTTCTAAGCCTGATGACAGTTACATCAATAAAGCATTTCAGCAATATTCTGTTGGTTCGGTTTTTAAAATTGTTGTTTCTGCCTGTGCACTTGAGAATGATATTGACCTTAAATATAATTGTACCGGTTCAATAACTGTTGGAGATACTACTTTCTCCTGCCAAAATAATCATATCCACGGTGTGCAAACGGTGAAAACCGCGCTCGCAAATTCCTGTAACTGCTATTTTGTAAATTTGGCATTGACGCTTGGAAGAGAAAGAATTCTAAAAACTGCTGATAAACTGGGATTTAATGATTTTACATCTATTTATAATGGTTGGCTGATTCAAAATGCGCTCCTGCCTGAAGAAAAAGATTTATATTCTAAGGGTCAATTGGCTTTGCTGGGATTTGGGCAGGGAAAATTAACTGCTGCACCCTTGCAAATTGGCTCTGTACTCTGCACTGTGGCAAACAAAGGCAAAAAAAACACTCCAAAACTGGTCCTGTCAACAGTTAATTCAAATGGATTATCTTCTGCAATTAACTATTCAAATTCTGAACAGGTACTTGATAAGGACAAGTGTGATACTTTAATCAAATATCTTAGATATGTTGTATCAAGCGGAACAGGCAGACAGGCTGATACGAATAAAAAACAATCTGCAGGGAAAACCGCAACAGCACAAACAGGACAATATTTGAATGGAAAAGAGCTTTTAAACACTTGGTTTGCAGGCGTATATCCTTATAGTTCTCCTAAATATGCAATTGTTGTTATGACTGAAGACGGAAACAGTGGAGCAGAGGATTGCTGTCCGATTTTCAGTACCATTGTTGAAAATCTTGAAAAACTGTGATATATTAAACATATAAAGATATGAGGAGTGTTCTTATGGCAAGTTCCAAAACAAAAACTTTACTGGTTTTTAAATATTTAAATGATTTATCTGATCAAGCTCATCCGTTGCCCACAGCAGATCTTATTGAGATGCTTAAAAAGGATGGCTATATTTGTGAAAGGAAATCAATTTATGCTGATATAAAAGCTTTGAACGATATCGGGATTGAAATTTTAAGCACTCGTTCGCCAAAGCGCGGTTTTTTTATGGCAGGGCGCAGATTTGAACTGCCTCAGGTAAGACTGCTTATTGATGCCGTCTCTTCTGCAGGCTTTATTACACCTAATAAAACTGAAGACTTGGTCAAAAAGCTTGAATCTTTAGTTTCAAAAAATCAAGCAAGTGAGCTTGTATCACAGGTCTATGTTGATTCTTCAGTAAAATGCGACAATGAGGAAATATATTATATAATCGACGCACTGCATGAGGCTATTTTGAATAAAACTAAAGTTAAATTTGTATATAAGCGCAGAAATATAGATAAGGAAAACAGAAAATCCTATACGGAAAAAACATTTACCGTTTCACCATATGCACTTATTTGGAAAGATGACCACTATTATTTAGCATGTAACAATGAAAAATATGATAACTTGATGAATCTTCGTCTTGACAGAATCCGAAAAATTGAAGTACTTGATGACACGGCCAGACCTGTTAATGAAGTCAGTGAATATGAAAGTGTATTTGATGTAGCTGACTATACATCAAAAATGTTTAATATGTTCAGCGGGGAATGCACAACCGTAAAGCTGCTTTGCGATCTTGATTTGAGAGAACAGATTATGGACAGGTTCGGAACAAAAATTCCTTTGACTGCTGTTGATAATGACCACTTTGAAACAACGATAGATGCTGCTTTGTCAGATGGGTTAATATCTTGGGTTATGGAATTTGGTGAAAAACTAAAGGTATTGGAACCTCCGGAACTGGCAGAAAAAGTTAAAGAAAAGGCTCTTAAAATCGTTTCACTGTATTAATTTGTCAAAAAGTCACATATGTAAATTATTTCTGTTTCTCCTGTTTACATATATTATAAAGAATGATATAATAATTATAGACAACAGTTTATTAACTTTAATTTATTGGGATGGTTTTATGGCATACTATATTGTTTTAGGTCTTGGATTGGTTGTTTCATTAATTTTTTGCATTAAACGAAGAAAAGGGTTCAGTGTAAATAATTTGATTTTTAAGTCAGTATCCAGTCTCTGCTATTTACTAACCGCCGTATTTGCTCTTGTTTCCAACAGTGATGCTTATATTTACGGCTCACTTATTATATTCGGCGGTGCACTCGGGCTTGTGGGTGATATCTCACTTGACCTAAAAGGTATATATAAGAAGGACGAAACTACATATTTAAATTGCGGATTTATTTTCTTTTTAATAGGTCATTTATTTTATTCTGCTGCAATAATACATTCAATAAAGATGAAATGGTGGATTGTTTTAATATCACTTGTTATATCAATACTGATAAGTATAGGTAATACGGCAATGGCTAAGTTCACTAAAGTTCACTTCGGTGCATATAGACTTATTGTGTCTGTATATGTAGTTTTTCTATCACTTACAATGGTTCTTGCAATTGCAGCAGCTATTATTTCCGATTTCAGCAAAAACTATGTTTTGCTCGCGGTCGGAGCAATATGCTTTACTCTTTCTGATGTAATTCTTTCCGGTACATTCTTTGGCAGGGGGAAGGATGGCAGTTTCTACTTATTCATAAACCATTTCCTTTATTATGCAGGTCAGTATTTAATCGCTGCATCCGTTATGTTTATGTAATTAATAATATTTTTTTAAAAGGGCAACTAGGCATAACCTATGTTGCTCTTATTTTTTGGTAAAATTTTGTTATATATTTATCAAAATATGCATGTTAAAATATTTTTTATAAAAAAGTGTAAGGTTTTTGGTCACAAAAAGTACATACACATGAAAGCATTTGTAAAGTAATTGCTAATCATTATTGAAAGGGGGTGCAGTATGTGCCGAATAAATCGGATAAACAGAGAGCAGATAGTCTTTTAAAACAAGCGTATAGAGAATGTTATACAAGCATATACAGATTTTGTATGTCAAGACTAAAAATTGATCAAGACAGTGTAGAAGACTGTGTCCAAGATACTTTTTTAGTATTGTATAAAAAATATCTTGCAGGCGAAAATATTCAATATGTATCTGCTTTTCTTTTAAAAACTGCTTCAAATCTAGTAAAAAAGCGTTATGCAGAATTTGAAAAGCAGAAAAAATGTATCGACATTGAACAAATTAAAGAGATTCCATCACAAAATTATGATATCGATGACAGACTAACTTTTGAAGAATATTCACGGCAAATCAGTGCTGCACTCAATGATGCAGATACTGAACTATTTTCACTCAGATACATAGAAGAATTAAAAATTGAAGAAATAGCTAACATAACGGGAAAGTCTATATCTAATGTGACAACCCGATTATCCCGAATGAGAAAAAAACTCAGAGAACTATTTGGAGATCAATTCCTAAAATAGACTCGGAAAGGAGATACTTATGGCTTACATCAACATTGATGAGAGAGTAATTAATAATCTCAAATCAGAGAATATTATTAAAATACTCAATATAATTATTGATAATGAACTAGCTAAAGATGTCAGCCGGATAAATACCAAGCTTATAAATGACTGTGTCGATGCACTTATTTCAATTGAAGAAGATGAAAATAATAAATTTTCATGTTTAATTCCTCTAATGTCAGCAGATGATTTTCTTACAGCAATCAAGCCTAGAGAAAAAGGATGGAAAAGCCTGAATATTTTTGCAAGAGTTGCTGTTGTGGCGGCGGTGCTTGCAGGCTCAACCTTTACGGTTAATGCAGCAGTTGAGAGTGCGACTGGCATTGATATGATTGAATCAATTAGTGGATTCGTTCATGAAAAATTAGAAGATATCGGTTTAATTAACACTAATGGTATTGATCAGTTTGATGCTGATGATGACGATGATGAAACTAAAGCTATTACAACAACCGAGGTTTCTGAAGCAACAACTGAACCAATAACTGAAACAACAATTAGAGCAATTTCATTACAGCAAACCGCAACAAGCGAACATGGTATTGATCAGTTTGATGCTAATGATGATGACGATGAAGAAATAACAACTAAAATATCTGAACAATCAACAACTCGTAAGCCACCTCAAACAACGATAGCTGAACCTGTAACAAAACCTGGGGCTTCAGAAGAAATAGTCTTAAAGGCATTAAAAGCTGAATTTGATAATTTTAAAACTGATTATATATATGGTGAAGCGTTAACATATGACGGACTGTCTCTTATAGCTGTTTACAGTGACGGAAGCAAAAAAGCGGTTTCAATTAATGAATGCAATTATACAAAATCAGTTGATATGAATACTACCGGTAATCATACACTGCGAATAATTTATAATAACTGTACTATTAAAATTAATATTACAGTTCGTCCTGATGAGGATACAAGAGGTTCAAAGATATGCTCAAACGATTTATTTGAATATCTTTTAACTAATCAGGGGGCATATATAACTGCCTACCATGGCAATGACACAAGAATTAATCTTGACTATGTTGATGGATATAAAGTCATTGCAATTGGAGCAAATGTTTTTGCAGGCAATGATTTAGAATTTATAACTGCACAGAATGTTGAGAAGATATTTCCATCAGCATTTAAAAATTGCTCTTCTCTTATTGACTGCTATATTCCGTCTGCAATTTATATCGGCAGCAGTGCATTTGAGGGATGCTCATCACTTCAGGAAGCTGTATATGACAATGAGTTGAATTACTTTGGTGAATCAGTGTATAAAGACACAGCTATAGACACACTAATAGTTCCAAAAGCCATTTCTGAAATACCTGAAAGTTTTTGCGAAAACTGCATCAATCTAAAAAATGTCATATTTAGCGGTTCTGTTACTAAAATAGGCAGTAAATCTTTTTCGGAATGTACTTCACTTGAAATGATTACAGGAACATCAAATATTGCCGAGGTTGGCTCATATGCATTTTATAATGATTCATCAGTAGATTTTGATGAAACACTCTTCGAGCTTGAAATTGCAGATGATTATGCATTTGCTTACTGCAATAATATTAATTTTGAGTCGTTGAGTGAAAACATAAAACATATAGGCGCATATTCATTCCTATATTGCTATAAACTGACCAAAGCAGTTATTCCATCCTGTATTACAGAAATTCCCGAAGGTGCATTTAGAGGCGCACATATATCCAATTTAATTATTTCTGAAGGTGTTAAGGTAATTGATGATTATGCCTTTATGAGTACAGCATTTTCATCAATAAACCTGCCAAGCACTATTGAGAAAATCGGAACTTATTCACTTTATTCTATTAATTTAAAAACTGCTTATTTTGATAAGAATATAAAATCGATTGGAGCAAATGCTGTATTAAAAAGCAAAAAATTAACATTTTATGTTTATGATAATTCAATAGCTTTGGATTATGCAATGGCAAACAATATTAATTATATTCTTTTAAAAGAATCGGAAAATCCGAATCATGACGGTATTGATAATTTCAATGGCGAGGATGACTAAGAAAGGAGAGAAAAATGAAAAGGATTAAGAGCATTATTGCATTATTATTGTCTGTTTTGATTATTTTCACTGCAATACCCACAACTGCACTGGCAGCTGATAATGATATTTCTGCTGTTAATGATTACTGTGAGTGGTCATATGATTCCAGCACCGGAACTCTTTACATAAATACAGACGGAGCTTTAGTTTCACCTGACAAAGGTAACCATGGTACATATAAGGGTGGTTATATACCGCTGATAAAAAATGATGGTACTTTATTTAATGCTGTAAATGTAAAGAAACTTATATTTGGTAAGGATATTACATCTATTGATGATATTTCTCTTAAACATAATCAAAAATATTACGGTATCAGCGAATATATACAATTTAAAAAACTTGAATCTATAGAATTTGAACAGGGATCACAATTAAAATCAATTTCAGATTATTTTTGTTATGATGCAATAACAGGTTTAAAAGAAATTTCTTTCCCTGATACTTTAGAAAGCCTTGGTGATTACGCATTCTATCGCTGTACGGGATTAACTGAAATTGATCTCTCTAATACTGAAATAGCTAAGATTAATAACTGTGCATTTTATGGCTGCACCGGATTAACTAAAGTAGTATTACCTCAGCATGATGTCAGTATAGGTTCAAAAGCGTTCTATTGCTGCACTAATATTACCGACTTGGTTAATTCAAAATATCTTATCGGTGTATATGATTACGGAATGTATCACTGCACAAGTCTTGGCTTAACTGATTTAAGCGGATTAGTATCAGCTGGACAATCAGCATTCGAGGGTGATGAAAATCTTACTGCAGAGCTTACTGATATTACATCAGCAGGAGAAAATGCTTTTTCAAATACCGGAATTACTTCTCTGGATTGTACTAACAGCCCATATCTTGCCTTGGGAATTAAAGCATTCGGATATTGCAAAAAATTGGAAACAGTAAAGTTACCTATATCTGCCAACTATACATTTGTAGGTTCTTATGCATTTCACTGCAGTTCAGTATCTAATGTAGAAATACATAATAATGTAACAACAATCGGTGAGTTTGCATTCTACGGTACGGAAATTTCAGATTTTAATATGCCTGATAATATTGGAAATATAGGGCAGTATGCGTTTGCAGGATGTAAGAATCTTGAATATATTGAATTACCGGAAAGCTTAAAAACTTTAGGTACATGCGCCTTTATGTCTTCCGGAATTAAAAACGCTGTTGTAAGATGTGCCAATGTTAATGTATCAGACGCAACACAATGGAGCAATATCGGCCTGTGCTACGGTGTAAGCGGTTCTAAGATTACTGACTATACTTCTAATAATTATTTAAAGGAATATTGCACCAAAAACGCAATTTCATATGCAACAGGAGAAGAGACTGAATTTTCAACTGACGGTATTTGTCAGAACGGAAAATGGTATGTTTCTCCAATTCCGAATATCGGAAACAAATTATATGTAAATGTTAACGGTAAGCTTGATATTAATTCTTTTACTGCATCTAATGGTAAAACTATGACATCAGGTGAACTCGAAAATATTTATAAGATAATGGCAATCGAATTTGAAAGTGGCATAACTGATATAGGTGATGATGTTTTTTATGCAGGTGATAACACTTTTATGCATTATCAGTATGGATTAGTTCTGCCTTCCACTTTAAAAACGATAGGCAATAATACTTTCAGAAAATCGACTTTAACTGAGTTGCTTATTCCTGATAATGTTGAAAGCATCAGTAAATACTCATTTGCTGATTCATTCATCTATACCTTATCACTGAGTAATGGTTTAACAGAAATTCCGGAGGGTGCTTTTTATAATACAAGAACAACAGAAATTGATATTCCGTCAAATATTACAAAACTTGATAAAAAATCATTCGGAGCATTTGAGACAAATGAATTTTATGCAGATCATAGAATTGTAAGAATTCCTGCAACTGTAACAGAAATTTATTATGATTTAGATAATCCTGCCGACAATGCAGTTGGATTTACTTCTGACGGTAAGGCGGACGAAAATGTAACATTATATGTTGTTCCCGGGTCTGCCGGATACGAATATGCTCTTAAGACAGGAGCTAACTATAAACTGAACATTATTGATAATAAAGGCTATGCATGTAATTATATTGAAAAAAATAAAGGTTACGAAGAAGATTTAGAGTCGATGACATGGTCTTATGACGAAGACACTGCAACATTAACGATTTCAGGAAAAGGTGTATTTAACGCTGATACATTGTACTACAGTGATGGAACTAAGGTTGGCAGAAATGATTTTCCTGTAGATAAAATTGTTTTTGAAGAGGGTATTATCGGTCTTGATCTGCGATATCCTACTGTATCAATCAGCAGTCATACATATATAAGTATTTTAACAACATTTAATCCAAAAGATGTTGATTTACCGAATTCATTAGAAACAATTGGCTCTGACATTTTTTATAATTGTACTAATTTAACGGCAGTCATAATTCCGGACAATGTTACAAACCTTGGTGAAGATGTTTTTGAAAACTGCAATTCACTTCAGGCAATATCATTTGGCAAGAATTTATATGCAATTCCAAGAAACCTGTTTAAAAACAGTAAGAATCTTAGATTTGTTAATTTCGGCGGTGTAAAAGAGATTGGGGCAGAAGCTTTCAAAAACTGCTCGCATCTTGAAGAAATAGTTTTGCCCGACAGTGTAACAACAATCGGAAATGAAGCATTTTACGGCTGCGTAAGCGTTCAAAGTATTTCCATAGGCAGTTCCGTTGAATCAGTTGGAAAAAGAGCTTTCGCAAATATGCCGCTCTGTGAAAAAATAGCAACCTCTTCAGATGTATTTAATCAGGGCGTAGTTAAGGGGACTGAAATATTTATCAACACCGGCTGTTCAACATCAGGAGTAACAGTTGTCTTTGATAAGTCAGAAACAGCAGATTTTAAGCCGTTTTCAGAAATGAAAGTTACTGCAATAGAACTAGGCTCAAATGTATCTATTATAAAAAATCAGCAATATCTTACGAATTTAAAAGAGATAACTGTAAACAATGAC
>JBKWUD010000026.1:0-34421 GCA_046989265.1 Eubacterium sp. | reverse complement strand
CCGTAATACCTGCTGCATCCTTAAAATCTTTAGCCTGATTAACAGCATTCTGACCTGTTGTTGCATCCAATACAAGCAGAGTTTCTCTTGACGAATCGGGAAGTTCTCTGTCAATTACACGGCTGATTTTATTAAGCTCATCCATAAGATTCTTTTTGTTATGGAGCCTGCCGGCAGTATCAATAATAATAACATCTGTTCCCCGAGCCTTTGCCGACTGAATTGTGTCATAAACAACAGCTGCAGGATCAGCACCTTCATGATGCTTAACAATAGGAACATCTGCTCTGTCAGCCCAAATTGTGAGCTGCTCCGCTGCAGCCGCTCTGAACGTATCGGCAGCACCGAGGATAACACTTCTGCCCATATTTTTAAGACGGAGGGCAAGCTTGCCTATAGTAGTAGTTTTACCGACACCGTTAACTCCGATAACAAGAATGATTGACGGCTTTGTGCGCAATTTAAGGTATGATCCGCCCCAAACAACGCCGGCAACAATATCTTTCATTGTTTCACGTACTTCGGCAACTGATGTAATTTTATCGTTTTCAATCTTTGCCTTAAGATCTTTGATAACACGCTCCGCAGTTGGCATACCTACATCGCCCATAATAAGAATTTCTTCAAGCTCCTCAAAAAACTCATCACAGATTTCATCATAAGTTTCAATAACCTCATCCATCTGAGCAGTTATACCTTCGTTTCGAGTTTTTCTTAAACCTTTTCTAAGTTTTTCAAATAATCCCATTTTTGTTATGTCCTTTTTTATTAATTATGCCTCTAATCCCATTTTAGCTGCAAGCTCTGCTGACTGAAGCTCAAGAAGCTTTGATACACCCTTTTCCTGCATTGTTACACCGTAGAGGACATCAGCCTCTTCCATAGTACCGCGGCGGTGGGTGATTGAAATAAACTGAGTTTTATCAGTCATTTTTCGCATATATTTTGCAAAACGCTCAACATTAACATCATCAAGTGCGGCCTCAACCTCGTCATAAATACAGAATGGAGACGGCGTCACTTTAAGTACACTGAACAGCAGTGCCATAGCAGCAAGTGATTTTTCACCGCCTGAAAACAGATTTATATTCTGCACGGATTTTCCCGGAGGCTGAATTTTAATTTCAATCGCAGACTCAAGGCAGTTATCCGGCTCCTCCAATATGAGCTCGCCTTTTCCTCCACCGAAGAAATCAGCAAATGAAACTTTAAACTGCTCATTAATTTTATTAAACTGGGTTAAGAATTTTTCGCTCATAGAGGTTGTTAAATCCTCAATAATATTCTGAAGTTCTGATTTTGACTGCTCAATATCTCCAATTTGCTCCTTAAGGAATTCATATCTTTCAGACACTTCTTTGTATTCCTCAACAGCACCAACATTTATTGAACCGAGCCCCTTAATTGCAACCTTAATTTCATGCAGGCGTTTTTTAGCAGCAGTCATATCTTCAATAACAATTCCGAGTGCCTCAGCCTCAGGACGGGTAAGCTCATACTGCTCAAACAGCATATCATTAAGCTCATCATATTCTTTTTTCATATTATTCTTGCGTTCCTCAAGTCTTACAAGTTCTGAGGAAAGCTTTTCTTTGTCTGCGGTCTTGGTCTTTTCAAGCGTTCTCAGTTCACTGCTGCGCTTTTCAAAGCTGTTTCTTGAATCAATCTTATCCTTTACAGTATCATCAGTCTGCTTAGCCTTGGCACGAAGCTCATCAACCTCTGCCTGAACATCGGCAATTGACAATTCAAGAGATTTGTTTCTGCCCTCAATCTCAGCAATTTCATCATTAATAGTATTAACTCTGTCGGACTGAGTTGACTTTCTGAGTTCTAATTCCTCTATGGCAAGCTTTGCCGCCTCAGTATCCTTAGCAAGGGTAACAAGCTCAAGATTAATCTCCTCACTGCGCTTGCGGATAGCCTCACGCTTTTCGGTAAGCTCGCCTGCTCCCTGATTGATTTCATCAAGTTCTTTTTCAGTTTCATTAATTTCAGCCTGAACAGAGTCACTCTCTGCCAGAGCTGATTTGTTAGTCTCTGTGAGCAGAAGAATTCTGCCGTCGGAATTATCCTTTTCACGCTGCATAGCTGATTTCTGTTCTTCAAGTGATTTAAGCTTATCTGCAATAAGCTTATCATCACCTTCGGCACGGATAAATTCCTCCTTCGCATTGCGGAGATCTGCATCTGCACCCTGCAGATCAGCAGCAGCACGGTTTGCTTCCTCAAGTGCTTTCTTAAATGCATCAGCCGCCTTTTCAACCTCTGCTCTGAGTTTATCGGCATCATCCTTAAGTTCCTCAATAAGATTTGCACGGGATAAAATACCGGCACCTTTTGAGCGTGATCCTCCGGTCATCGAACCTCCCGGATTCATAACCTGACCGTCAAGGGTAACTATTTTATACCTGTTTTTATATCTTTTTGAAATACCGATAGCACAATCGATATCTTCAACCACCATTACTCTGCCAAGCAGGTTAGAAACTATATCTTTATACTCACTGTCACATTCAACAAGATTTGATGCTATATCAACAAAACCGAAATTATCATCCAAATCTCTTTCATCAATAAATCTCGGTTTAATTGCTGAAATAGGAAGGAAGGTTGCTCTGCCCTGATTATTTTGCTTTAAAAAATTGATTGCACGCTTGGCATCATTTTCAGTTCCGACAACAATATTCTGCATTGCTGCACCGAGTGCAACCTCAACCGCAGTAGAATATTCATTATCAACGCTGATAAGCTGTGAAAGAGGGCCGTGAATACCTGAAAGTGCCTTTGCCTGACTCTGTTTCATTACAGATTTAACAGCACCCGAAAAGCCTTCCATATTCTTTTCAAGGTCTGAAAGCATTCTTGCTCTTGATTCTTTTTCATCAAGAGCGCGTGAAAGTCTTTCATACTCAGCCTTAAGTTTATCAGCTTTTTCTGTCTTTGTCTTAAGTTTAAGCTGGTAGCCGCTCATTGCATTTTCATTTTCGGCAATACGCTCATTGATAAAAGCAAGATTTTCTTCGCTTTCTTTTTTTTGTGCCTTAGCTATGGAAATCTCACTGTCAGCAATGCTTATATTTTCATCAATAGTATTTTGTCTTGCCTTAATTTCATCAATTGATGATATTGCCTGTGAACATTTCACCTTGCATTCTGACAGCTTTATTGTAAGTTCTGACAAGCGCTTATTAAGCTGTGCATTTTTATCCGAAAACTCTGCATTATCCGAGATTATCTGATTAAGTTCTCCCGTAACACCCTGAAGCTCCAGATTCTTGGCATTAGATTTTTGCTCGCTCTCATCAATAAATGCTCTTTTTTCAGCAATTTGTTCATCAAGCGAGGTGCTTGAATCATCAGCATCACTTATATCACTCCTGAGACGGTCAATCATTTCGTTATTATGACTTAGAGTAGCCCGAAGAACACTGATTTCACCATCCTTGCGCAGTGCCTCTTCTTCAAACGCAGCACTGCCTGCTCTGCACTGCTCAATATCAAGATTTATTTCAGCAATGCTCTGAGCAGTCTGCTCTATTTCTTTTTCTATATCCGCAATCTCATTTTCACATATTTCATATGATGCATTTGCAGCATCAATTTTATGCTCCTGCTCACGAAGGTCATTTGTAAAACGGCTGATTTTACTAAGCCAAACACCTATCTCAAGTGTTTTCTTTTCTTCGCTGAATTCTAAAAATTTCTTAGCCTTTTCACTTTGAGTTTTAAGCGGACCTACCCTGCTCTCAAGCTCACCCAAAATATCAAGCAGTCTGACAAGATTTTCCTGTGCCTGCTCAAGTCTGCGCTCTGCATCCTTTCTTTTGTGGCGGAAACGGGATATACCTGCCGCCTCCTCAAAGAGCTCACGCCTGTCTTCATTTTTTGCTGAAATGATAGAATCAATTTTTCCCTGACCTACCATTGAATAACCGTCTGCGCCAAGACCCGTATCCATAAAAAGCTCGTGAATATCCTTGCGGCGGACAACCTCTCCGTCAATTCTGTACTCACTTTCACCTGAACGGTAGTAACGGCGCATAACTGTTACAACATCTCCATGGTCTTTGAGTGAGCCGTCTGAATTATCCAGAGTGAGGGTTACCTGAGCAAAACCGAGAGGCTTTCTGGTCGATGTGCCTCCGAAGATAACATCCTCCATTTTTGAGCCGCGAAGGGACTTTGTTGAGGTCTCACCAAGTACCCAGCGTACAGCATCCGATATATTACTTTTTCCCGAGCCGTTAGGACCGACTACGGCCGTAATACCCTTTCCGAAATTCAATTCTGTTTTATCAGGGAATGATTTGAATCCCTGCATTTCTAGTGTTCTTAATACCATATTATTCCTATATTAATCCTATCTTCTGATTATCTTCAAATCGTTAACTGCAACATTATCGTTAACAGTAACTTTAATATTATAGCCTTGCTCAATAAGAAAATATATATTTCTTTTTTGCTGCCCCTTAAGCTGGGACACACTTTTTGAATTCACCATTATTTCATAATCTGCAGGCGGATACTTAAGTATTTTATTAAGCATATACCGCGATTTAACTATCTCACCAAAGGAATCGTGGAATGCACCTGCAACCATATTTTTCTTTATATCGGGTGAGGAATGAAGACCGAGGCGAATCACCTTAATACCGGCATCCTCAAACATAGGTACAAGAATTGTGCAAAGATTTGCAGCATCGTCAACCGTCTGAGGCTTGTACAATTCCTGCTCATACAAATCTGCAAGATATGTACCTTTAAGCACTACCGTAGGATAAATTCTGACTGTATCAGGACAGATGTCAATAATCTTTTTTGCTGTATCAACTGCGATTTCATCAGTATCCATATAAAGTCCTGTCATCATTTGCAGTCCAAGCTCAAAACCATACTGTTTAATGAGTTTTGAGGCATTGAAAACATCCTCTGCTGTATGCCCTCTCATATTGGCTTTTAATACATCATCATTCAGTGACTGTGCTCCAAGCTCTATTGAGGTTACCTTATAATGCTTTAAAATTTTTAATATCTCGTCATCAATAAAATCAGGACGGGTTGATATCCTTATACCGTAAATTCTGCCGCAATCAACATACTCACCGGCTGCTTTTAAAAGGGAGATCATATATTCCCTGTCAATAGCAGTGAACGATCCTCCGAAAAAAGCAATTTCATAATCGTAGCCTTTTCGTTTTAATGCCGTTTCAACTGCAGCTTTAACATCTTCCGGTGCAGGCTGCTTTTCTTTACCTGTTATAGTTTTTTGGTTGCAGAAAGAGCATTGCTGCGGACAACCGTTGTGCGGAACAAATATACTAATGTTTCCTTTTTTATTTTTACTCATCAGTCATTATACCCCATAAGCTTTAAGGCCTCTCTTGCGGCCTCCTGCTCTGCCTGCTTTTTACTTCTTCCGGTTCCTCTGCCGATAACATTTGAATTCAGATGAACCTCTGACTCAAATCGTTTATCATGGTCAGGACCGCTTTCACCCACAAGAACATAGTTAAGCGTTTCATCGGGATTTTGCTGAACAACCTCCTGAAGTGCTGTTTTATAATCTTTAAAATTGGAATGCTGATTTTCAACCTCACGGGAAAGAAAACGGAGAATATGTCTTTTAGCGCACTCCATTCCACCGTCAAGATAAATAGCAGCAATCAGAGCCTCAAAAGCATCCTCTAATATTGACGGTCTGTCTGCACCACCGCTTGAAATCTCGCCCTTGCCAAGAAAAAGATACTCACCAAGATTAATCTCTCTTGCAAAGCTTGACAGTGACTGTGTGCAAACAAGTGACGAACGAAGCTTGGAAAGCTTGCCCTCAGGCAAATTGGGGAATTTCTCAAACAAATACTGAGCAGACACAATTGAAAGAACAGCATCGCCTAAAAATTCCATACGCTCATTACATTTGCACCCATTGTGCTTTTCATTAGCATAGCTTGAATGAGTAAGTGCCTCTCTAAGCAGAGCTTTATCCTTAAAGGTATATTCAATTTTTTCCTCTAAAGTATACATTATAAAACTAATCCTCGTTTAATTCTTTTTCAATTTTATTAATAAGATCCGTCTGCAAAAAACGGACTGCCTGCTTAATTGCATTTTTAAATGTGCGTGCATCTGATGAGCCGTGAGCTTTTATAACGGGTCTTTTAACTCCGAGCATAACTGCACCGCCGTATTCCTTATAATCGAACTGTTTTTTCATATCATCAATACCCGATTTAACTCCGAGATACGAGATTTTTGAAAGTGTATTTTTATAGAACGCCTGCTTTATGCCGTTCATAAGTACTTTGGCAACACCCTCATACATTTTAAGAATGAGGTTACCGGTAAAACCATCTGCAACAACAACATCAGCATCACCAAACGGAATCTGCCTGCCCTCAATATTGCCGATAAAGTTATACGGTGCTTCAGTCATAAGAGCATATGCCTCTTTAACTACAGGAGTTCCCTTGGTTTCCTCAGTACCATTATTTGCCAGTGCAACTCTGGGATTTTCAACACCCATAATATTTTTCATATATATTGAGCCCAAAAGACCGAACTGATATAAAAACTCTGATCTGCATTCGGCATTCGCACCGCAGTCCATCAGTACAAAAGGTTTGTCCGAGCTTGGCATAACAGATGCAATGGCAGGCCGTTTAACACCCTTAATTCGTTTTGTTATAAGTGTTGAACCTACAGTTATAGCGCCTGTATTGCCTGCACTGACAAATGCGTCACCCCTGCCCTCATTGAGCAATCTGAATCCGACTGACATAGACGACTCCGGCTTAGCCTTAATAACCGATTTAGGGTCATCGTGCATAGTAATTTCATCAGGTGCATGAACTATAGCAGTGTTTTTAATACTTATATTATTTTCATCAATACAAGCTTTGATTTTGCTTTCATCACCTACAAGAATAATTTCGTCAATATTAAATTCATCAACCGCTAGCTGTGAGCCTTTAATAATCTCAAGAGGAGCATTATCTCCCCCCATAGCATCAACTATAATTTTCATATACTTTTACTTAATTCCGCCAAGGCTCTGTCAGATAAAGCCTTGTATCGTTCTTTCTTATCTTTGATTTTCGGCTCAATAGGCGGTAAAATACCAAAATTTGCTCCCATCGGCTGAAAATTCTTTACCGTTTTATCACTGATATAATCAGTAAGTGCGCCAATCATTGTATATTCATTTAATAATAATGGCGCTCTGCCCTCGGCATATCTTACAGCATTTATTCCTGCCATAATTCCCGAAGATGCAGATTCCATATATCCTTCTACACCTGTAATTTGCCCTGCAAAGAATATGTTGTGATTAGTTCTCAGGCTGAAATCTTTATTAAGAAGTCTTGGTGAATCAAGAAATGAATTTCTATGCATAACACCATAGCGAACAAACTCCGCATTCTCAAGTCCCGGTATCATTGAAAACACACGCTTTTGCTCACCGAATTTAAGATTTGTCTGAAAGCCTACAAGATTAAACATTGTACCCTTGCTGTTTTCCCGTCTGAGCTGAACACACGCCCAGGGTCTGTGACCGGTATTAGGGTCGGTAAGACCGACAGGCTTCATAGGTCCGAAACGGGGTGCATCAATGCCTCTTTTTGCAAGCTTTTCAATTGGCATACAGCCCTCATAAACATCAAAATCGTGAACTACTGCACCCTGTGCACTGATGAGTTCATCAATGAAAATCTCATATTCAGCCTTGTTAAAAGGGCAGTTGATATAATCATCTTCACCGCCTCTGTCATATCTTGATGCACCAAATGCCTTAGTCATATCAACGCTGTCAGCAGCGACAATAGGCGCTGCTGCATCATAAAAGGATAAATAATTACCGCACAGCCTTTTTATTTCATTGCTGAGTGCACCGTCCGTCAGCGGTCCGGTTGCAATTACGAGTATTTCATCATCTGCAGGATTAATCTTATCATAAACTTTGTTTTCAATCGTTATATTTGTATGTGCCATGATTTTATCTGTAACGGTTTTTGAAAAGATATTTCTGTCAACTGCAAGAGCACCTCCGGCAGGTACTGCACACTCCCTTGCGATTGGAACTGTGAGAGATCCAAGCCTTGCCATCTCCTCCTTTAAAAGTCCTGCCGCACTTTCGAGTCTGGCAGCCTTTAGTGAGTTTGAGCAAACAAGCTCGGCAAAATTTTCATTCTTATGTGCAGGGGTAAATTTAACAGGCTTCATTTCAACAAGAGTTACTTTACAGCCTGCCTCAGCAATCTGCCATGCAGCCTCAACACCTGCAAGCCCTGCACCTACTACTGTAAATTTTTTCATAATTATTATTTCTTACGCGGAACAGGCTTTGTAAAACCGCATCCCTCAGTATCAGGGCAATAAAGCACATTTCCCTTGCGTCTGAATAATGACTTGCCGCATTTCGGGCAAACCTCGTCACTTGGCAAATCCCATGTCATAAAATTACATTCGGGATAATTTGAACAACCGTAGAAAGAAGTACCACGCTTTGTCTTTTTCTCAATTATATCACCGCCGCACTCAGGGCACTTTGCTTTTGTTTTGTGAATAAGCGGTTTTGTATTTTTACATTCAGGATATCCCGGGCAGGCAAGGAACTTACCGAATCTGCCTACCTTAACAATCATATTTCGTCCGCACTTTTCGCAGACGACATCGGTTTCCTCCTCCTTGAGCTTGATTTTAACGCCCTGCATATCCTTTTTAGCTTGTTCAAGAGGCTCTTCAAAATCATCGTAATATAGTCTTATCATATCAATATAATCCTTATCACCGGAGTCGATTTTATCAAGGTCATCCTCCATTTTAGAGGTATATTTTACATTAACTATATTAGGGATTTTATCTTTAAGAAGATTTGTTACAGCTTCACCAAGTTCTGTCGGAACAAACTGCTTACCCTCTCTGACAACATATTCCTTTGAAAGTATAGTTGTTGTAATTGTTACATATGTTGACGGTCTGCCGACACCGTTTTCTTCCAAGGCTTTTGTAAGGCTTGCCTCAGTATATCTGGCAGGCGGCTGAGTAAAGTGCTGATTTCCGAGAATTGATTTGAGCTTAAGCACATCGCCCTCTGCCATTTTAGGTAGAGGGGTTTCACCTGATGATTTAGCGGTATCATCTGTCTTTTCCTCATATAGTACAGTAAAGCCGTCGAACTTAACAGTGTAGCCTGTTGCATTGAATATATATCCGTTTGCCTCAATTTCAATTTTCATAGTTTCCTGCTGGCAGGATTCCATAAGTGACGCAATAAAACGCTCCCATACAAGCTTATAAATTTTATACTGATCGGATGTAAGCGAATTTTTGACCCTGTCAGGTGTAACATTAGGCATTGAAGGTCTGATAGCTTCGTGACCATCCTGAGCATTTCCCTTTGTTTTAAAATATCTTGGCTTTGCAGGCAGATATTTATCGCCGTATGTGCTGCGTATATATTCATTGCCTGCTGCTCTTGCCTCTTCGGAAATACGCAAAGAGTCAGTTCTCATATAGGTGATAAGACCTACTGTTCCCAGGCCTTCAACATCAACACCCTCATATAGCTCCTGTGCAGCCTTCATTGTTCTTCTTGCCTGGAATGATAAACGGCGTGAGGCTTCCTGCTGAAGGGTTGAAGTAATAAACGGCGGAGTAGGATTTTTCTTTCTTGTTCCTTTTTTAACCGATTTAACTGTATATTCTGCATTCTCTAAAGCAGCAAGGATTTCATCACTTTGCTCCTTTGATGCAATATTCTTTTCTCCAAGCTTAAGTTTATTGCCATCAGGATCCGACACAAGAACCGCAGAAAATGTTTTGCGCTCAGGCGGATTAGTGAATTTAGCATCAATTGACCAATATTCCTCAGGCTTAAAAGCACGGATTTCATTCTCTCTGTCAACAACAAGTCTGAGTGCAACCGACTGAACACGGCCTGCCGAAAGTCCTCTTCTGATTTTCTGGCTCACAAACGGAGAAAGCTTATATCCTATAAGCCTGTCAAGAATACGGCGGGCCTGCTGAGCATTAACAAGGTCTATATCAATCTCTCTTGGCTCTGCCATTCCGTTTTTAACGCCTGATTTTGTAATCTCATTAAAGGTTACCCTGTTTTTCTCATTCAAATCAAGGCCCAGAATATATGCTAGGTGCCATGAAATTGCCTCTCCCTCGCGATCAGGGTCGGTTGCAAGATATACATAGTCAGCCTTATCGGCCTTTTTCTTTAAATCTTTTACAAAATTTTCTTTACCCTTGATAATTGCATACTTAGGCTCGAAATCATGATCTATATCAACGCTGAGTCTAGCCGCAGGCAAATCACGGACATGCCCCATTGATGCAACGACATCATAGCCCTTACCAAGGTAGCCTTTAATATTCTTTGCCTTTGCAGGTGACTCCACAATTACTAATTTTGACATATATTTTTATCTCCTTATGGATTGTCATTTAAGTTTATATCTTTTGCCTGAGGTGCTTTGCACTAAGCCCTTTATCTCAAGCATTGTTAAAGCAGCCAGAACCTTTTTTGATTCAAGGGAGCTTTTATCTATAATTAAATCAATTCCGATAAATGCTTCACCAAGAGTATCATACACTGCTTTTTCATCATCTTTGAGTTCTAAAGCAGCACTTTGCCTTTCAGCTGTTTTCTCTCTGTCTTTGATTATATTGTCAAAGGTTATCTGTTTTTCCTTTTTAATATTTGCACTTTTATCCGAAATCTCTTCAAGCAGCTCTCTTACGGTTTTCATTCTGCTCATATCAACTGATGCATAGCTTTCAGCATAACGTTCAATTAAGATTGACGGACTTGTTGCCACGGATGCACCATCATCAATAAGCTTATTCGTACCGTAAAAATCGTAATCGAATATTGATGCAGGAATTGCATAAATATCTCTGCCTTGCTCATTTGCATATTTCGCAGTAATAAGCGAGCCGCTTTTAACTCCTGCCTCAACAACAAGAACACCCAGCGAAAGACCGCTTATAATTCTGTTTCTCATAGGAAAGGTACGGCGTGATGCCGGAGTAAACGGCGGATACTCTGTAACCAAAGCACCATTCTGACGAATTTCATCACGCAAAGCCTGATTACCTCTTAAATAATCAGCACCCAATCCGTTACCGAGAACTGCAACTGTTTTTGCTCTGACTGATAATGCACCTTTATGTGCTGCACTGTCAACACCCAAAGCACCACCGCTTATTGCAGCTGCTCCGCAAAGGGAAATACCTTTAGACATAATATATGCGGCTTTAAGTGCATATGATGAAGCTTTTCTTGTACCGACAATACCGATAGCAACAGTATTATCAATATCAGGGAGCGTACCGTCTACATAAAGAACTGCAGGAGGATTTGGAATATCCCTAAGTCTTTGCGGATAGCTGCTGTCATCATAGGTTATTATCTTCCAGTTATTCTGTTTGCAGACATCAATTATTATTTCAACATCACTTAAAGTGAACTTTTCAAGAGCATCGACCTGTCTCTGAACTAAAGCAGGACTTATTCTGCGCTCAAGAATATTGCTGTTATATAGTGCCTCAACAGAACCGAAGTCTTCAATTATTTTTTTAAAATATGCACCTTCGCCAAGACATTTTTGCAGCCAAATCCAATAACCGTCATTAATCATCGCAGCATCTCCCACATTGTGATTGAAGCAGCCACGCTTGCATTAAGGCTCTCAGCCCTGCCGAGCATCGGTATTGTAGTCAAAGCATCGGATACTTTTTTGATATTATCCTCAACACCATTAGCTTCATTTCCGATAACACAAATTGAATTTGCATTAAAATCAATATCCGTTATTTTTTCGGCCTTGCTGTCAGGCACAGTGGAATATATCTTATAATTCTTTTTTAACTGAATAAGTGTATTTTCCAGATTATCGGTATCAACAATATTTATTCTGAGTATTGATCCCATTGATGCACGCAGTGTCTTAGGATTAAATATATCACAGCAGTTATAGGTAATAATGCAGTCGATTCCCAGTGCTTCACCTGTGCGTATGATTGCACCGACATTTGACGGATCCTGCACATTATCAAGTGCAATAAGCTTTGACCCCCTGATTTTCTGCTCGTGCTCACACATTTTGCACACTGCAAATATTCCCTGAGCTGCAACTGTGTCAGTCAGTTTTTTTGCAATATCGTCAGTAATAAAATATGCACCTTCAGCAAGGTCTATAATTTTATCTGCCTTGTAACTGTATTTCTCATATGCAGATTCAGTAATCAAAAGCAGCTTTACTCTATAAACAGAATTAAGGACATCAAAGCAAAGCCTGGCGCCTTCTAAAACAAAAGCACGGTTTTCCTGCCTCGTTCTGGAAGATGTTAAAAGCTTTTTTGTGTCCTTAATAAGCTGATTGTTTTTACTTGTAATTGTATCAAGTGTGATTTTTCCCATACACATCTCCGTTGCGTGCAAATAAAAAGTTTTTGTTTAAACAAATCACATATTTATTTTATTTTTTAATAATATACATTATATTGTTTAAAATTTCAATACTAAAATTTTAAAATTAACCTTTTTGTAAAAAACATCACCGCAGGCATAAGCCTGCGGTAAAAGCTATTTTTTATTCGACAACTGTATACCCGGCATTTTCCACAGCTGTTTTAAGGTCTGCATTAGAAACATCGGCATTCAGAGTAACAACTGCCGTGCCCGCCTCATGACTTACAACTGCTTCGTCTACCTGAGGGAAGGCCTCAAGTGCCTTTTTAACTGCTGCCTCACAATGAGGACACATCATACCTTCAATTTTGATTGTCTTTGTCATAGTGCTTTTCTCCTTTAAATTAATTTCAATCTGTTTTATTTTTTTATCTCTTTTCGTGCTGTGCAGCTTAAAAAGATTAAGTCTCAATGCGTTCGACACCACACAAACACTTGAAAGGCTCATTGCCGCCGCACCGAACATGGGGTTAAGCGTCCAGCCTGTAATAGGTATCCAGCAGCCTGCTGCAAGCGGAATACCAATGATATTGTATATAAAAGCCCAAAACAGATTTTCGTGTATATTTGTAAGCGTTGCACGGCTCAGGCGGATCGCGGCAGGAACATCACTCAGCTTGCTGTTCATAAGCACAACATCAGCCGCGTCAATTGCTATGTCTGTGCCTGCATCAATAGCAATACCTATATCTGCACGGGTAAGTGCAGGTGCATCATTAATACCGTCGCCAACCATTGCAACCTTTCCGTATTCTTTAAGACTTCTGATAACACTTTCCTTTCCTTCAGGAAGAACATCGGATATTACCTTATCCACACCAACCTGCTTTCCGATTGCATTAGCAGTGCGTTCATTATCACCGGTAAGCATTACAACACAAATACCCATATTCTGCAGCTCGTGAACTGCCTGAGGACTATCCTCTTTAACAACATCGGCAACTGCTATAATACCAAGCAGTTTGTCACCTTTCGCAAATAAAAGCGGTGTTTTCCCCTCATTGGCAAAAGCCTCAGCCTGTCTTCTTATTTTATCATCAATATTAACCTTAGTTGATATAAACTTAAAACTTCCTGCAAAAAGCTGCTCGCCGTCAAGTGTTGATGTTAAACCATTACCGGCTAAAGCCTGAAACGCTTCAACTTCTCGGCTTTCAACACCGTTTTCAAATGAATAATCAACAATAGCCTTGGCAAGCGGATGCTCACTCTTTTTTTCAACAGAATAGGCCATAGACAGCAATTCTTTTTCACTTGCTCCGATGGGAACAATATCGGTAACTTTCGGAGCACCCCGGGTAATGGTGCCTGTTTTGTCAAGTGCAACAATTCGGATTCTGCCTGTTTCCTCAAGAGAGGCGGCAGTTTTGAACAATATTCCGTTTTTTGCGCCTATTCCGTTGCCTACCATTACTGCAACCGGAGTTGCAAGACCGAGCGCACACGGGCAGCTGATAACAAGAACAGATATACCCCTTGCAAGGGCATATCCAAAGGCTTGACCCACTATCATCCAAATTACAAATGCAATCATTGCAATAACAATAACAACAGGCACAAACACACCTGAAACCTTATCTGCAATCTTGGCAATGGGCGCTTTTGTAGCAGCGGCATCACTTACCATTTTAATGATTTGTGATAATGTTGTATCTTCTCCGACTCTTGTTGCCCTGCATTCAATATATCCGGACTGATTTATCGTTGCAGCTGAAACTGTATCTCCTGTTTGCTTATCAACCGGAATACTCTCACCTGTAAGTGCAGATTCATTAACAGCACTGTTTCCTTTAATAATAACACCGTCAACAGGTATGCTGTCACCCGGGCGGGCAACAAATACATCACCCTTATTAACCTGCTCAATAGGTACGGTTACTTCTTCACCGTCACGAATTATCACTGCTGTTTTAGGTGCAAGACCCATCAGACCTTTAAGAGCGTCGGTAGTTCTGCCCTTTGAATAAGCCTCAAGCGTCTTCCCAACAGTAATCAAAGTCAGAATCATAGCAGCAGATTCAAAGTAAAAATCGTGCATATACTGCATAACCTTATCCATATCGCCTGACACTTGTGCAGATGTCATTGCAAAAAGTGCATAAGTGCTGTATAAAAATGATGCCCCTGAACCAAGTGCAACAAGCGTATCCATATTTGGCGATTTATGAATTACACTTTTAAAACCGCTTATAAAAAACTTCTGATTAATTATCATAATGATTATGGTAAGAAGCAGTTGAGTAAGTCCCATCGCAATATGATTATCTGCCATAAATGAAGGCAAGGGCCAATTCCACATCATGTGACCCATTGAAATATACATAAGCGGAATTAAAAATACGATTGATGCAATAAGCCTGTTTCTCAGTTTCGGTGTTTCAGTATCCTTCAATTCAACCGAATCAGAAGGACTGCTGCTTTTGTCACTGCCTTTAAGTGACGCTCCATATCCGGCATCGGTTACCGCCTTTATTATATCTTCACTGCTTGCACTCCCCTCAACCCCCATAGAATTGGTCAGCAAACTTACAGCACAGGAGGTTACACCCTCAACGCCGTTAACCGCCTTTTCAACTCTGGCAGAACAGGCAGCACAGCTCATACCTGTAACATTATATTGTGTCAAAATATCACCTCAATCTTAATCCGAACAGGTTTTTTATGAACGGATTTATCCCGTACGATTAAATTATTTCATAAGTTTTTGAAGAGTTTTAAGCAAATCGTCAACCGTTTCTGTTTTGCCTGCCTTAATATCATCTGTAACACAGGTTTTTATATGCGTCGCAAGCAATTCTTTATTAAATGAATTAAGTGCAGCAGTTGCGGCTGCAACCTGAGTAATTATATCAGTACAGTATGCATCTTTTTCAAGCATGCCCTTAATGCCCCTGATTTGACCTTCAATTCTGTTCAAGCGGTTAATCAGTGCTTTATACTCCTCTTCACTGCGCTGTTTTGTTTTATGTGAACAGCAGCATTTCATCTCATCTTCCATAATGCATAACTCCTAATACCCTTATAGGGTATCTATATAATATACCCCATAAGGGTATTTGTCAATATAAAATCAATCAAAATTAAAAGAATAATTTACTAATTAAAAAAATTATGTTACAATTTAATAAAAAGAGGAGTGATTTAACTATGGCTAAGCAAAGTAAAGATTGGTATAAAAATCTTGTTGTTTATCAAATCTGGTGCCGTTCGTTCTGTGACGGCAACGGCGATGGAATCGGTGACCTTGAGGGTGTACTTTCAAAGCTTGATTATCTTGAAGATTTAGGTATTAACTGCATATGGTTTTCACCGCTTTATCCGTCACCGAACGCCGACTATGGCTATGACATTGCCGACTACAGAAATATTCATCCTGAATATGGTGACCTGGATTTATTCAAGAAAGTGCTTGATGAAGCTCACAAACGCGGAATGAGAGTAATTATGGATCTTGTTGTTAACCATACATCGGATGAACACGATTGGTTTATTAAATCACGTGATAAAAATTCTCCATACCACGATTACTATTTTTGGCGCAAAGGCAGGGGCAAAAGACCTCCCAACAACTGGCTTTCATGCTTTGAGGGTGACGGATGGGAATATGATGAAAAGCTTGACGAATATTATTTCCATGCATTTGCAAAAAAACAACCTGACCTTAATCACGATAACCCAAGGGTGCGTCAAGAGGTTAAAGAGGTTATGAAATTTTGGCTTGATATGGGTGTTGACGGTTTCAGAGAAGATGTTATAACCTTCATATCAAAGCGTGAAGGATTGCCTAACGGAGTTCCTTTGCCTATCGGTGCAGGCATTGAGCACTATATGGACGGACCCAACATTCATAAGTATTTGCAGGAATACAGAGAAATAACAGACCAATATGATTGCTTTACAGTCGGCGAAGCACCTATGATGACACCGAGAAATGCACTTAAATACATAGATGAAAGCCATAAAGAGCTTGATTTGATGTTTCATTTTCAGCACATTGAGTCCGATGCTTTCTTAATTGACTTTCTGCAGAAAAAATTTGATTTAAAATCAATGAAACGTGCCTTCAGCTCATGGCAGTATAAGCTAAACGGCAAAGCGTGGAACACACTTTACATAGAAAATCACGATCACCCTCGTATTATTTCCCGATACGGCAATGAAAATTACAGAGTGGAGTCAGGTAAAATGCTTGCTAATATGTACATGCTCCAGCAGGGAACTCCGTTTATTTATCAAGGTCAGGAAATCGGCATGCTCAATACCGAGCTGGAATGTCTTGATGATTACGAAGATGTATTTGTTAAAAATAACTATAAAGCAGCGGTTGAAAAGCTTCATATGAATAAGGATAAGGCTTGGCGCAATGCCGTTCGTTCTACACGTGATAATGCAAGAACTCCCGTTCAGTGGAACAGCAGCGAAAACGCAGGATTTACTACAGGCACACCTTGGTTCCCTGTTAACAAAAATTATCCTGAGATCAATGCTGAAAAAGAAATTAATAATCCTGATTCAATACTTAATCACTATAAAGCACTGATTAAGTTCAAAAAAGAAAACGATGTTGCAATTTACGGTGACTACAAAGAGCATTATAAAAATTCCGATAAGCTTTATGTTTACGAAAGGAATTATGAAGGTAAGCGTCTGCTTGTAATTGCATCATTTACTGATGAAAACGTTGCTTTTGAAGCACCGAAAGGCTTTGATTTAGACAAGGGCAAGCCTATTCTTTGCAACTACAAAAATGTAACAAATCAAGGCAACGGATTTAAAACACGGCCATATGAAACAAGAGTATATTATTTTGAATAAGGAAAGAGGACATCTCAATCGGAGATGTCCTCTTTTTTCAGCTTTTTCATAAATGACAATAAAAACGGCACTGCTATTAATGCAGCTATTACATATGAAATCGGCTGTGCAAGCTCTATTCCGCTTATACCTATAACTTTCGGAAGAATTAATACTAAAGGAATAAAGAAAAGTCCGTTTTGTGTACAGGCAAGGAAAAAGGCTCTGCCGGTTTTTCCAACACTTTGGAAGGTCATATTAGCAGTCATTACAGTCGGCAGGAAGAGCAGTGCAATGCAAATATACCTAAGTGCGGCAACGCCTACCTCAATAACCTCTGCATCATCTCTGAATATGCATACTACCTGCTCATCAAAAACAAACATTATTGCTGACAAAACAGCAACAACCAATGTGTCAAATTTCCAGACAAACTTTATACCTTCACGAACTCTGTTATATTTCTTTGCACCATAGTTAAACGATGATACCGGCTGAAATCCCTGACCAATGCCAACTCCGACACTGAAAATAAGATTTGCACACTTTGCAACAATACTCATTGCTGCAATGCAGGCATCACCGTATATCGCTGCCTCTATGTTTAAAAACATAGTCGAAAGTGAATTGAGTCCCTGTCTTGCAAAACTGGGAACACCTGTTGAAACTATATCCCAAATAAACCTAGGCTTAAAATAGATATATTTAAATGATATTCTGCTTTGAGGCTTTTTTGACACAAACACTATGAGCAGCAAAATCATACTGATATATTGTGATACTGCGGTCGCAATACCTGCACCGGAAATATCAAGATTGAATACAAATATTAAAATTGGATCAAGAATAATATTTAATACTCCGCCGGCAGTCAGTCCGACCATAGCAAGATTTGCCATGCCTTCATAACGAAGAATATTATTCATAACACACGAGGTAGTCATTGCCGGAGCCGAAATCAGTATAAAAATACCATATGCTTTTGAATAAGGCAGAATCGTATCCGTACTGCCAAGCAAATTCATAAGCGGCTCAAGGAAAGTCAAACCAAGCACCATAATGACCAGACCGCTGATAAGTGCTAACGCAAATGCAGTTGAGCAATACTTTCTTGCGGTGTCAATATCTTTAGCACCAAGGCGGCGGCTGATATTGCTTCCTGCACCCTGACCGAACATAAATCCGAATGCCTGCAGAATCCCCATTAGACTGAAAACAATTCCTGTTGCTCCGCTTGCCGATATGCTGATTTTTGACACAAAATATGTATCGGCAACATTATAAATCATAGTTATAAGCATACTGATTACAGTCGGCACAGCAAGCGATGCAATCAGTTTATTTATCGGCGTTTCGGTCATTTTTACATATTGAGCCCTAGCCGATTCATTATCATTAGTCATTTACTCATCTCTTTTAATTTCATTGAATATTGATTATATCACTTTAAAATTAAAAATCAAATTTTTCTTGACTTTTTTGATTTTTAAATGTTATAATCCCACTCGATAATTAAATATGACATAATGACACAAGTTGCGCCGGGCGTGTAAATCTGATTACGGAATATGTAACCGAATTTCACTTTTAATGCACATTGTGTCTTTTTTTATGTCAAAAAACAGGAGGAAAAATTATGCCAAGAAATCAATTTCAAAGAATGGTATTTGCTTTTCTTACAGTAGTAATTACCGTTCACGCTTATGTTTTCTACAGTCTTTATGTAGTAAACGGATCAACACTTAAGGAAATCAACAATGCATCAGGAGTTCTGGAGGCTATAAATAAACAAGGCGGCGTTTATATGTTCGGACAAATGCTTCCAATCTGGGCGGTTATTCTTATCGAATTTGCATTTGCTTATCTGCTCGAAATTATAATGGGCAGCCCCGCATCCTTCAAACTTGCATCAAAAGTATTTGACCCCAGAAGGAATCACCCGATGATTTTTGAAAGTGCGATTATCTGTGCTACAGTAGGACTTATGTGCCCTGCTATGAGCTTTTTAGCAGCAATATTCTATTATCCGTTTTATGATGGTTTCCATGTTGCAACATTACTTGCAAACTGGTTAAAGCTTGTTTGCTTTAATTTCCCGTTTGCATTCTTTACTCAGCTGTTCTTTATTCAGCCGTTTGTAAGAACACTTTTCAAAATACTCTTTAAAAAGGATATTAAAAAGCACGCTCAGTTGGCTCATGATGAGGAGGCAAAGGGAAAGAAGCTTAAGGCTCAGTCAGAAATCGATGCAATTGCCGATATAAGCAAAAGGGTTGATGAAATCAAAGCGGAGCTTTTAGAGGAAATGAGTGCAAAAACTTATGATCTTCAGGAGCAAATCAAACAGATTCAGGATTAATTGTTTCTATACTGATATCAAAACGGACAACTGCTCAGTTGTCCGTTTTTTGTTATATCAAAATTATTTAAACCTTTCCATACAGGCATTTTGTATGTTCTTTTTCAATAACAAGACCACAGTAATTGCACATTATACATTTAGCATCAGCCTGCCGGCCCTCCTTTAGTTTTTTGCAAGATTAGGCTCACATATAAACGGTCTGCACATAGAAATGAAATCTGCTTTTCCGTTTGCAACAATATTATAGCATCTGCTAAAGCTTTATACAAATAAAAGCTCCTCAGATTTAATTATAGCAAAATATATTATATTAATAAACCGTATTAATTTACATTCAATTCTCAATATGGTATTATATATTAAAACTGTTTATAAGTGCGGTGAGAAAATGAAAAAAATTGTTATCGGAATTTTGGCACATGTTGATTCAGGCAAAACAACGCTTTCAGAGGCATTATTATACCAATCAGGCAGTATCAGCAAGCTTGGCAGAGTTGATCACAGAGATTCATTTTTAGATACTTTTTCTCTTGAACGTGACCGCGGAATAACAATTTTTTCAAAGCAGGCAATTTTAAAATATAATGATACCGAATTCACTTTGCTTGATACTCCGGGTCATGTGGATTTTTCCGCTGAAACGGAGCGAACACTTCAGGTTCTTGATTATGCGGTTTTGGTAATAAGTGCAACAGACGGTATTCAAAGTCATACTCAAACATTATGGAAGCTGCTTTCAAAATACAATGTTCCCTGCTTTATTTTTATAAACAAAATGGATTTGGACGGTGCTGATAAAGAACATATTATGACTGAATTAAAAACAAAATTCAGTGACAGCTGTGTTGACTTTGGATGCATAGATAACGATTTTTATGAAAACATTGCTCTTTGTGATGAAAATCTTTTAAATAGATATTATGAAAATGAAATTCTGAAAAAAGAGGATATTCTCGCCTGCATTAATGAGCGAAAAATTTTTCCTTGTATGTTTGGTTCTGCACTTAAACTGGAGGGTGTCAGCGGATTTTTAGATTGCCTATATAAATATACAGAAATGCCGGTATACGGCAGCGAATTTGCAGGCAAAGTATATAAAATTTCAGAGGACAAGGGTCAGCGTCTTACATTTTTAAAGGTTACAGGCGGCAGCCTTAAAGTCAAGGAAATACTGCGGTCAAATAAAAACCAAAAATCTGAAAAAGTAAATCAAATCAGAATATATTCAGGTGAAAAATTTACAGCAACAGATGAGGCAACAGCAGGTACTGTATGTGCCGTAACAGGTATCACATTCACCCGTCCGGGAGACGGTCTGGGCAAAGAAAAAAGCACCGGCTTACCCGTACTTGAGCCTGTACTTACATACCGCTTGGAACTGCCCGACAGTGTTGACGCACATACTGCACTTGAGAAAATGAGAATACTTGAAAGCGAAGATCCGCAGCTTAAGGTGGTATGGAATGAGCGGCTTAGCGAAATTCAGGTTCAGCTTATGGGCGATATTCAGCTTGAAATTCTGCAATCTATAATTGCCGAGCGTTTCGGAATTAATGCAACATTCGGTAAAGGCAATATAATTTACAAGGAAACCATATCAGATACTGTTGAGGGTATCGGTCACTTTGAACCTCTCAGGCATTACGCTGAAGTTCATTTGCTGATGAAACCCGGCATCAGAGACAGCGGAATTATATTCAGAACCGATTGTAAAGAAGACCTGCTTGATAAAAACTGGCAAAGACTGATATTAACTCATCTGTATGAAAAAACGCATATCGGCGTTCTTACAGGCTCACCTATAACAGATATGGAAATAACGCTTGTATCAGGAAAAGCACATGCTAAGCATACCGAAGGCGGTGATTTCAGACAAGCTACCTACAGAGCAGTAAGACAGGGACTGCGTTCGGCAGACTGTATACTGCTTGAGCCGATTTATGAATTCACATTAGAGGTACCTACTGAAAATATAGGCAGAGCAATAACCGATATTCAGCGTATGTTCGGCAGTTTTAATCCACCTGAGACAGACGGTGACTTTTCAGTTATCAGTGGTACTGCACCCGTTTCAACCATGTATGATTATTCCAGAGAGGTTATGCAGTATACCCACGGCAAAGGCAAGCTTCTGTGCAGCTTAAAGGGATATGAGCCCTGCCATAATACCGAAGAGGTTGTTGAAAGTATCGGATATGATTGTGACAGCGATACAGATAATCCGTGTGATTCCGTTTTCTGTTCCCACGGTGCAGGATATAATGTTAAATGGAATGAAATCAAAAGTCATATGCACCTGCCCAGTGCAATGTCTCCCCCGAAAAAAGAATACTCTGAAAGCAATAGAAAGACGGCATTTTCAAAATGCAAAAACAAAAACGATCTTTTTGCTCTTGACAAGGAGCTCATGGAGATTTTTGAACAGACTTACGGACCTATAAAGAATCGGCCGTCAAATCCAAATCAGAACCATTTCACTTTTACAAAAGCTGATGATAAAACCAATAAAATCAAAAAAAATAAAGAAACCCGCCCACCTAAATATGATGGCACGGAATATCTGCTTGTTGACGGTTACAATGTAATTTTTGCATGGGAAAGTCTCAGAGAACTTTCAAAAAATAACATAGACGGTGCAAGAAATACTCTGATAAATATTCTTTGCAATTATCAAGGCTATAAAAAATGCGAGGTAATTCTTGTATTTGACGCATACAAAGTTAAGGGCAATACACGAGAGATTGAAAAAGTAAACGGCATTAATATCGTTTACACAAAAGAGGCTGAAACTGCAGATATGTATATTGAAAAGGTGTCACACAAGCTTGCTAAGAATAACAAAGTAAGAGTTGTAACCTCCGATGCACTTGAACAGCTTATAATCTTAGGCAACGGTGCTTTGCGTGTATCTTCAAGAGAATTTCTTTATGAGATACAACAGGCTGAAGAGAATATTAGAAATATAATTTCAAAAGTCTTTTGACAGTTAGATATAAAAAAGTAATATAAGTTTTTGGAGCATACAATAATGTTATTAAGAGAATATTTAGAAAACCCTTGCAGAAGATTATCAATTCCTTACTGGAAGAACAAAAATATTCAAATTCCCCCAAGCATGAAAATAGTACATCAGGATAATTTTAATGATACATATCTCATTGATTATTGTGATGAAAAGTATTTCAGACTAATTCATCACCTGAATAGCATGAAAAGTAAAATACCTCAGGGATTCTCAATAAAAACTGCAGAAATATCGGACATTCCTTTGATTGTCGAAATTATTAATAATTCTTATAAAGACTTGTCTGTCAATTATGAGCAAATGCTGTCATATACTAAAACAGAAGCATATGACAGCAATTTGTGGATTTTAATATCTGAAAATAAAACAAACCATATTGTCGGCTGCGGAATTGCTGACTTTGACAAAGAAGCCAAAGAAGGAATATTAGAGTGGATACAGGTTCTGCCTGAATACAGAAGTAAAAAAATCGGATCTTTGATTGTGAATGAACTTCTTTACAGAATGAAAAATGCAGATTTTGCAACTGTATCCGGAAAAGTCAACAACTCAACTAATCCTGAAAGACTATATCGTTCATGCGGTTTTGTCGGGAATGACATCTGGCATATTTTAACTCAAAAGTGTTAGTACAATTAGCCTCTTAACAATATTTGAATAAACAAAAAGTTCCTTAGGCTTAAGGAACTTTTTGTTATATACACATAGGTTTAAACTAAATTATACAATTCAAAAAATATATACTCTGCTAATAATTTCTATACTTCAAGCAGCAAAGCATGAGCAATGCCGGGAATCGGCTGTCCCTGTTTTGATGATGTCGGTGACATAAGAGCTCCTGTAGCGGTAAAAAGAACCCTTCTGAGTTTACCTTGATGCATTTTCTTAAAAATATGTGAACACAAAACAGATGCACTGCATCCGCAGCCTGAGCCCCCGGAGTTAACATCTTGCTCTTTCAAATTATAAATCATAAGTCCACAGTCATTATGAACACTCGAAATATCTTTATTATACTCAATCTTAAGCACTTCGTGCAGCAGTGTAGTTCCTGTAAATCCCAGGTCACCTGTTAGAATCAAATCAAAGTCAGGCGCCTCCGCTCCTAAATCATCAAGCACTCCGCTTATAGTCCTTGCAGCAGCAGGTGCCATTGTCAAGGGTAGACTATAAAATTTTATTCTTCAACCTTAAATTCAAATAAATCTTTAAAATCATTAAAGCAATCTTCACATATCCAATACTCTCTGTTTTCGGTACAATAACCAATATTCAAATCTTCGCTGTTTTCACTAAATTTGTCAAAGCAAAAAGCACAATGAGCATGATCCCACTCTTCTAACTGTTTTGAATACTTCGCTTTTACAAGTTTTGCATTTTTCAAATAACTTTCCTGATTTAAAAGTCTCCAGTCATTTTTCTCAAGCATATAAAACATCTCCTTTAAAATATTTCGGTGATATTCCCCCATCAGGGAAAATTCTAACTCCTTTTCCGCCGCCCGGATAATTGTAATCCCAATGCGGACCATGAGGAGGTCCATGGTTTAAATCCGGATGCAAAGTTTCTCCGGTTTTTGGGTTAACCCAAGCACCTTTGCCGGAGGCAGGATCTCCTTTCCCTCTCCATTCATAATCTTTACCGGGCTGCTTAGTTGGATCGTTTCCTGGATACCTAGGTACATTGATATTATCATTGCTTTCCGGTTTAGGATTACCGGAACTTTGACCACTTGCAGAACCACCGCCCTTATGCAATGGTTCAAACCTTGTTATAAATGTCTTTTTTACAAAAAATCCTTTGCTCAAATTATTTGTTTCGCCATAATCAACTTCGATGATGTTACCTTTCATTTCATCAAAAGGTTTTCCATAACAAATAATTTTACTTGGCTTAATTCTGCTCAACATTTCATTATATCCAAGTATAAAATGTGATTTTTCACTTCTGACACCAAGGGTTGAAACGGCAACAATGCTACCCTTTTCAATTCCGTCAAAGCAGAAATTAAAACTTGTTAAATCACCCCAACGAACTGTTGGTATAACACTAACACCTTGCTCCTGAAGATATGCACCTACCCATCTGTTTTTAAAAGCACTGAACAACTGCAACGCTATCGGCATTTCCGTAAACATACTAAAATCAGGTGTCAGAACTGCTTTATACTGTTTCAGCGTTTCCAATTTCTTTTCAGGATTGCTGTATATGCTTTCAAACCTGTAATCGTCAAGAAAGAAATGTACAATTTTTTCATAATCATTACTTTGATTAATTTTATCATAACCGATTAGTTTTATATCTTCAAGACTTATTTCCTGTTTTTTAACAAGGGGAAGTTTGAACATTCCAACACTTTTAAATTGATTTCGCAGGAACATCGGATCATTCCTGTATTCATAGCTTGTAATTTTTATCATCTCCAATTTAATATTATCCCTTTTGGGATAAGCTCACAGATTAGAGATGATTTTGTGTTTTGTCAAGCGTTTTTACACTTTATTTACAATATATAGTGTCCTCAGGCTATATTATAAGTTTAACCAAATAATATATCAGAAATGCTTTTGCCTTTCTGTAATCGTTTGTATCACTCTCTCGGAAATATAATATCTATCACGCTGTGGATAGTATTCAAGCAGTGGGATAAGTAATTTTTCTATTTCTGTTCTGCCAATTTTTGGAATATTCAGCACTCTGCCATACAATGCTTCAGTTGTTTTTAGTTCTCTGTTAAAAGTCATATTAAATGGTCTTGCAAGCAGATTCTTCATAAGTCCCTTTGGCTCAATATCCATAGGCAATATGCGTACATTTGAAAGGAGTGCTGCTCCGTTATCAAATATAGGACAATAATCATATTTGCCTTTTTTCTCAAGAACAGCAATATTATTCAGATGTCTGTCATCATTGAGAAAGAGTGAATCTATTTCAAACAGCAAGGTTACATATTTATCGAAATCCAAAAGTCCTGTGTATTCTCTTGTTTTATCAACAAGATATTGAATACGCTTTTTATCACTATTCAATCTTTCCAGTTCGCTTTTAAACGAATTTGAATTAAATCTGGAAAACAACTTTGCAACAGTAATAATAGACTGACCTTCCTTAAGAAAATCATTGCTGACACAAACCGTTCTGTCAAAACGATGAACATTAACCCTGTCAAGATTATATCTGACAAAGGTAAATGGTGTTTCTGTTTCTATATTACTTTTTTCAAGGAGTATTGAAACAACAGTTTCCGCAAGTGCCTCATAACCGAACTGGTCGAGCTTATACCATTTGTTTCCATCTTTCCATTTTTCCTGATTACCCTTAGATGAGGTCTCCGCAACTTTTTCATTTGTGACTAATTTTACAGACATTCTCTCACCTCAATCCACTGGTTATCCTCTGCCATTCTGCCCCGAGTTTTCTTAATGATTTGTAAAGGGTCAAACTCATCAACACCTATAGAAGTGAGGTATTCTTTCAATCCGTCACGCTCTTCAGGAATACAGCGTTCCAAAAGGAAATTTTCGTAATCCTCCCATGTTGGAATTTGGTTTACACCAAAGGCAGTTTCGATAGGATTATCTGAATAATTTTCAATTGCTATTTTCTTTGCAGTATAATCAGCAGCAATTTTTGTGCAAAGATTGTTATAATTGAAATACTCCAAAATAATCAATTCATTATTTTTGCCATAAGCTATTAAATCCGAAAGATTTCGTTTTGGCGAAATTATAATTCTTTCACCATCAAAAACTAATTCAACATTTCTATTATATTCATTGAAACCAAGTTTTTTAATCCAGGCATTTGGTAAAGAAATTTTATAAGTCTTTGCTCCGTTTGATGCAGTACCGCCTGCGTTACTGATTATTAATTTGCCATTTCGCATTTCCATAACATCACCATAATTATTATACCATATTCGTACCGAATAATCAACATTATTAATTATATGATAATAAATATACAACAAACGAACCCGATTGAATGAATCAATCGGGTTGTTAGTAACTTATATATTTTTTATTCTTTCCTGTCCATTCAAAATAAAATCAATAATAAATTCTTTGTCAACATCAACAGGGATTTTGCTGATACAATCCATTATCATTTCTTCTGTAATAACAGGAATATCAAGTGTTTTAAATAGTTCTTTCGCCTTGCTGTTATTTTCAAGAAATTCAAAGAAAAATTTGAGCAGTCCGTCCTTTTCTCTGCTGACATCACTTAGATAACCATTTGCTATCAGAGCAATATTGTTATCATAATTCGGTGCAAGAGAAATAATTTCACCTGTTTCAATATCTCTGAGCAAGCCATAATTATTGGTATGCCTATCCATATTATAGCAAATCGAATCAAGATAAAGCATTTTGAGATAATCAACTGCAATGTCTTTTGATAAATTTATAAAATAATCAAAGTTATCACTGTAATCCTCATTATCACCCATAACAGAACATATCGGCTCAAAATTCACTTTGCCATCTGTAAAATCCTTTGTTTTAACATAGCCATCCTCATATTCATAATGTGCCATATTAAAGCCGAGAGCTTTACCTAAATTACAGATAAAAAGTTCAGAAAAAACCTGATTATCATTACCGCTTTTATACATCCACCACTTACCGTCAATCAACCGCCAGCACTTTTCAAAGCTGCCGATATTCGTAAGCTCAGGCGTTCGTGAGGGGGTCTTATTGAAACTATCCGGATCGCCCTTCAAAGCCAGTTTGTCAAAAACATTTTCGTTGAATTTAACTTCCTCCCAAGTTAAATTTTCATCATCTGATTTAAACCAATAGTTGTCAGTAATTGTAACAGCATTTACAGCAAGTGCTGTATTCGCATCATCACGGTTTGCAAGACGAAGGACCTTTTTCAAAAGACGAGAGTTTGCTCTGTGAGAGTCAATCGCCCTGCCCTCAAGCCAAGAGGTAAAATCTTTGCCGTTAACAAAATGAAGTGGGGCAAATTGATTATCAACATCAATAACAATTCCATTTTCAATTCTTACAACCTGCCTGTCAGCAGACATTACATAACCTGTTGAATTAATCATATCTTACCTCCTTGTCTTCATTATTTATACTTTATCATAAATAAATTCAAAAATCAAACAATCAATAATATTCACTAATCTTCATATGGTATTCTGAAATAATCCAAATATTTCTTGAATCTGTCCTGAGCTGTCAGGCAGGTATCTATCAAAAAGCCTCTTTCACTTGACCATTCTTTCAAACCTCTGTAATAAAACAACTTTAAATCATCATCAATAATAAACGGTACAATGTTATATTTTAAGCATTCCTTAAAAAGCAAAAGCCTGCCCACTCTTCCGTTTCCATCCTGAAAGGGATGTATTCTTTCAAAATCAACATGAAAAGAAATAATATCTTCTATTGTCTTTTTGTCATTACTATTATACTTTTCAAGCAATGCTTTAATCTCATTATGAACATTTTCAGGTGGTGTGGTTTCTCTGTCCGCAACCTCATTTGGTAGTTTCTTATACTCACCAACAGCAAACCAATCCTTGCGGCTGTCGGCAGTTCCCGATTTAAGAATAAAATGCAGTTCTTTAATCAGTTTTTCACTAATCTGAGAATTTGCACAATCAATGATTTTGTCAATACATCTGAAATGATTTGCAGTTTCAATAACATCATCAACATTAACCGTTGCTTCTGTTACACCGATTGTATTCGTTTCATAAATGAATCTTGTCTGATCGTGTGTAAGCCTGCTGCCCTCAATGTGATTTGAATTATAGGTAAGTTCTATTTGAATTTTATGATAGATTCCGCCTGTAAGATGATTTCCCTTTTGTTCTTTCAATATATCTAAAAGATTTGAGCTTTTCTTTTTATTAAGTCTTTCGGGCTTAACTGCATTTTCAGGAATATTCCAAATTTTGCCGATAAGAATAGCTCCGTTAACTCTGCCTTCGTTACAATAGTTGCGGACACTTCGTTCGGAAATCCCCCATTTTTCAGCCATTTGTGAGCTTGTTAAATATTTTTTTTCCATATTATCACCAAAATTATTATATCACCTTATCGGCAAAATATCAACAATATTATAAAATTATTAAAATGTTTTTGCCGATAAATAATATCTAAATTAAATAAAAAAAGCCAATGAAAATTCCAAAATTGGAATTTTTATTAGCTTTTCTACAGAAATATTCCGGAAACTATGCAATTTCTTCAAGATATTTTTGCTTGGTTTCTTCAATATATTCAATTACCTGCTCATAAGCATCCTTAAATTTGAAATTGATTGTAATATTTCCGTCCTCGTGGACAAGAATTGTATCAACAAGCTCGGTAAGAATCGGTCTTGTGAGTTTTTCAATTTTGCCATACTGTTTAAAATGTGCAATAAAATCGTTCTCTTGATTTATACCATTTGAATAATTCTCAAGTGAGCTTTTCAAATCTGCAATCTTATCATCAAGTGCCTTAATTCGTTCACTTATCCCCTCTTTGAGCGTCATATATTCCTCTTTGGTGATTGCTCCGCTTTTCCAATCAGGGTACAAATCTACCATCATATTTTTATATTTATCACGCTCGGCAATATTTTTATCAAGTGATTTTTGAATCAGATTTGACTGCATATTATTCTTGCTTTTCAAATCAATTTTTTCAATCAGTTCATCAAGTTCAAGTGCAGTATCAATCATAGTCTGAATTGTTACAAGCACTGCTTGCTCCAGCTTGTCAATCCTGATTGAATGAGGTGTACAGGCACCACTGTCCATTTTTCTTGACGTTACACAGCGGTAATATTTGTATGTGCCGTATGAATGATTATTCGTCTTTTTACTCATTGCTCTGTGGCAGTCAGCACATTTTACAAAGCCCGCAAACAGATCAACCTCTGTTTTTTGGGGTGCAGTCCGAGTATTGCGATTAAAAAGAGATTGTGCTTTATCAAAGGTTTCCTTATCAATAATCGGTTCGTGTGTATTCTCCACGATTATCCATTCATCCTTCGGAATTGAACGGCACTGCTTAATCTTATAGCTGATTGTTGTGTTCTTGCCCTGCACCATATTGCCGATATACATTTGATTAGACAGTATACGGCGAACGGTGGAATCACACCACAAGCCGTCATTATTCTGACCACTTGTGTGCTTGTAGTTCCAACCTTTCATCTTCTTGTAAGTTGACGGATTAGGAACACCAAGTTTATTGAGTTCTTTAGTAATACCAATAATACTTTTGCCCTCAATAAACCACTTATAAATCTGACGTACAATCGGTGCAGATTCTTCATCAACAATCAGTTTATGATGATCTTCAGGATTTTTTAAATAACCATAAGTGGGAAATGAGCCTATAAACTTACCCTGCTTTCTGCTGACATTCAGCGTGCCACGAACATTGACAGAGGTAGTGGCAGCAACGCTTTCATTGATAACATTCTGAACACCCACCGTGATACACTTTGTGGCAGCATTCATACTGTTTGAAATCGAGTCAACACCGTTGTTAAGGGATATAAAACGCACCTGCAAACGAGTAAAAACATCATCAAGATAATGACCGGCATCTGTATAATTTCTGCCGAAACGAGATAAATCCTTAACGATTACACAGTTGACTCTACCGTCATAAATATCAGCCATCATCCGCTGAAATCCAGGACGATCAAAGTTTGTACCGCTCCATCCGTCATCAATATAGAAATCGTAAAAATCAATATCAGGGTGCTGTTTGAGATATTCTTTTAAAATTTCTCGCTGAGAGGTTACCGAATAGCTCTCCTGCTTATCCCCATCCTCTTTTGACAAACGAATATAAAGAGCAGCCTGCCAGATGTTTTTTCTCTGAGGCTGCTCCAAAATTTCTTTATACTTATCCATAGCGTACCTCCATAAAATTCAGTTGAATCAATGGCGATATGCAATTTTTCTACACAAGCAGATTGTAACATACCGCCGTATCATTTTCAAGGAGTAAATTTTGCTAATTTGATGAAGTCGCAATATTTACTATGGAATCGGATAAATCTTTCTCACCGGAGCAGTTTATTTTAACCCCAACATCACCAACACGAAAAATATATGGATTTTTTACATCCTTAAAATATTTTCTCGCACGGTTGATTATTGGCTCATCAATATCTATTTTCAGGTTTGTAACATCAGGCAAATCTTTCATATTACAAGAATTAAACTCAGCCTTGCGGCACTCATCAAGCTGTGATTTAGTAAACATTCTGCCAACACGCCTTTCCTGAATTATTGTTGGCACATAATGTAATTTTATGCTATCAATATTTACTATCTTTCCCATTGTAAATCTCTCCTTTTCGATTTAATTCTGCTAACTGCAAATCTTTGATGCTGTATGTTCATTTCTGATTTTATGTTTGATTTTATTTCGTCAGTATCATTCAGGATCGCATTAGCAGTTTTGATCTCTTTTCGCAGTTTCGTTAGTTGCTTCGTGCAAATATCTCTTTCTGATTTAAGAGCGAATATTTTGTTTTCGTCTTTGCATCTTCTAAGTTTGTTGTAGATTTGATTTCGCTGATTTGTAATCAACACAATCTGTTCTTGATTATCAGCAATAAACTGTTTAACATCATTTGTATCATTCAAGTTATATTTTGAAATCAATCTGACTTGATTAGAATATCTATCAATCTTCCTCCAAGCCTGTTTCATTTCAGGTGATAAAGGTTTGTGCTGATTCTTTTTCGGCAAGTAAACTAACCGATAACAATAATACAGATACAATGCCTTTAAGCCTGTAATTTTCTTTACACTTGCAAAAGAAGCTTTGAAAATATATTTTTCAGGTTTAACATATTTCGTTTTACTTTCTCGATTAAACTCTTTATATGCTGGAAAAAATGTAAAGTTGTCTTGTTTATAAATTTGTTCAACGATATTGTTCCAATCATAATTTACACCAAGTGTTTTCAGTCTTGTATTCCTACTGTCATTAACTGAACGGATTGTCGGATATTTTCTTTGTGGATTAATATCAACAATATACCCTTTCTTCCTCATAATCTTTACAAACTCTTTGGGTGTAGGGCTTATCTTTATTGCTTCATCAATAGCAATTCGCATTAGGTTATACTTTGTAGGCTCGTTGTTCTTTTCGGCAAAGTATAATGCTCTGCTTGGAGCTTTGTTTTGTGTTTCAATAACAGATAAGCCATACTCTTTACATATTTCATCGGATAGATTTCTTAACCTCTGCATTTCAGATTTTGAATAGTTATATTTCTTTCCGTCAAGAAATGAAACTGAGTTAAAACAAAAGTGATTATGCAAATGGTCTTTATCAAGATGAGTAGATACAATAACTTGAAACCTGTCACCCCACATTTGCTTTGCAAGTTTGACTCCAATCTCGTGACATAATTCAGGTGTAACCTCATCAGGCTTAAAACTTTGATAACCATGCCAGGCAATATACTTGTTCTCTTTGTTGAATTGCTTTTTTGTGAGTATCATTTGCTGCAAAGCAATTTCTTTCAAACAATTTATCGCTGTTACAAATTCCTTGTTATTCGTTTTGATGGGGTTAGTGTCATAAGAGAACACATTAACAAAATCCTGCATACCAGAATTTAATTCGGTCTTATTTGGGTTCTCTACATAATCTATCAAATCACGCAGATTTCCTTTTATGTGCCACAGGCTTGTTGTTGCCAAACAGATCAACCTCCTTCGGACTGGTAACAGCTCTTTGTAAATCAAGAATTAACTGTTCAATTTCAGCACATTTTTTGAGCAAAGAATTATCAAATCTTGAAAGCTGTTTCAAACTATCGTGAATACTGTACAAGTCCTCAAGCATTAACCAAAAATTTTTGTCAGGCAATGGCTGTGGATGCTTACCCATAATCAGCATTGACACTAACTGCGATTCGGACAGTCCGCACTGCTTTGCATAACTCGAAAATTGTTCGTATTCCTTCTCACTAAGTCGAATACTTTTCCTTACCTTTTCATTCTTCATTTAATCATCTCCATTCATTAAAGGGTTTCAGGGAATTATTCCCTGACATTTTGGATTTTGTATGTCAAAATCCGATGCTCGCTAAAGTATGGGACATACTTTTTAGACATTCTGAATTTGCACTAAAGTCTCTTAAATTCACTATACAATTACTATTTACTTTGGCATTATTCAGATAAGATTACGAGCATCTATGTAGCTCAATTTTAAGAATATATTTAGTATTTTGCAACAGCATTTAGTCATATCAAAATGATAAAGTGGGGTTGACAAAATTAAAATTTTGTGGTATTGCAAAGCAATATTTTAAGACAAAAATGCAGTATATTTTGTCGATTTACACCTTAAATTGAGGTTTGTCTTTTCGCAAAAGACAGAAAAATTTTTAAAAGAAAAAGCCGTTTACATATGTGAATAACACAAAGGAGCAGAGCCTTTCAGCTCAACTTGCAATGTGTTTTCACTATGTAAACGACTTAATTTTAGTCTGTATGTTAATCCTCAACTGTTTTTTTAAAGACAAGTTGAGGTATGTATTGATGCTATCTGCACCATCTAAAAACATAAACACATATTCAATTGTATTAGTAATTATACAATTAACTCTTCAATTTGTCAATCATACTTTCTAAAACACTATATATCTTACTGAGCATTAGAAATATATTCTCTAAGATACTTAAATGGAAATGGTATAACTGTAAGTTGACCATTCCTTACAAAGCTAACATTCATTAAAGGAAGCATTTTTTCAAAGAATATTTCTGAATTCTTATAACTTTCAATTTTTCTAATATTACACGCTTGAGAAACTCTTGCACGCATGCCATTACCTATTACACCAGTAAAATAATAAGCTTCTTTATCGGTTCTGAAATATTTTATATCATTGCAAGATGATATTAGTTCATGCCGTTTTTCTTTATTTCTTAGATATGTATTTCCATTTTTCAGTTCACTTTTAAGTTTATCAATTTCAGGAATACTGTACCATGAAGTATCACGAATAATATTTATATTTCCTTTTGAATCTTTAATAACTCCTTTTATTTTTTCGAAACATCTTTTATTATCTTCAAAAATATTTACACATTCTGAGTATTCATTAATATTAAACAAATCAAATTCCTGTTCTTTAATATCGAAACTACCATTTGGTTTAATTGTCATAAAATAATATTTATCAATCTTATCAACTGGTAAGCACATACCAAATGTTATATCTCCATCAAAATCAAGTTCTCGCCAATTAAATAATGTTATTTTTCTATTAACTAAATCGTGTTTAACTAATAACTCGTTTACAATAGTAGCTACTGCTGCTTCTGAGTTATCAGAAAAATCTTCAAAAGTAATATGTTGAATTGCTGCGTTTTCTTTCGATTCAATATACGGATCATTTATTCCATTGTAATATGCTTTGTTATGTATAACTCTTATATTTAAAGCATTTGTATCAATTTGCATTCCACTTTTTATATCTACAGAAAACTTCTTATAAAATGTGCAAATAACATTGTCTATAAATTTTTTTGAATAATCATCTTTTATACAATCAATAATTTTAATTTTTTGACTACTCAATATTGATAAAATTATTTCTCGATTCTCTCTTGCTTTATAATTTGTATATTCAACAGATTCATAATTCTCAATTATTTCAAAATCTATACTTGAAAAATCAGAATACTTTTTATTAAACAAATCAATCACATTTGCTAGTACACCCAACTTGGTTGCATTAAAACAATCTATATTTTT
>JBKWUD010000025.1:0-36377 GCA_046989265.1 Eubacterium sp. | reverse complement strand
CCGACTCCTTGACCACTTACTTCGTTAAGTGGTCTTTTTTTCTTTACTTTGGTGTTGACAAATTTAATTTTTTTGTTTATACTTTGATTATCAATAAAATATTCAGTACTCGTTCCCATTCCGAACACGATTATATTTTGTACTTATGCTGTTACATCAAGTCCATTGTTTTATACAATGGGCTTTTAATATTTTAAGGAGGTTACGAAACAAAAAATAATTTCATTTCACTTTTATAGTGAATTTGATTATTATATTCATCAGCTTAAACAGTATTTTATTGACAATAGTATTTGATTTTTAGGAGGTTTAAAATGGATTTGACATTTAAAACTGAGCAGGGAATATTTAATTATCGTGTTTGCGCAATTATTATTAATGATAATAAATTGCTGGCAATGAAGAATGATCGTTCACCTTATTATTACTTGCCGGGTGGTCGGGTTGAAATTCATGAAACAGCTGAGGACGCTGTTCTCAGAGAGATTAAAGAAGAACTCTGTGTTGATGCTGAAATCATAAGACCATTGTGGTTCAACCAGGGATTTTTCATCGAAGACACCACACAAGAGAGATTTCACGAATTGTGCATTTATTATTTGTTTGATGTATCAAATACAGATTTGATTAATACAGATAGTATATTTGTAACTAGAAAATCAAAGCATAATGAAGTCTTTCATTGGCTTGACATTGATTCTCTCAAGAATCAGTATTTATATCCGTTATTTATTAAAGATAAAATCAATGCTTTGCCTGAGCATTTTGAAATCTTAACAGAGAAGGAGTACTAATGAGTTATTTTACTAAAGAATGGGACTGGATAAATAATAAAGATAACTATTGGCTTATTCCAAGTGAAGAAATTTTTTATCTTAGTGAAAGATGGAAAAATAAGGGATTTAATAGCTTTCTTGATTTGGGATGCGGATTAGGCAGACACTCAGTATTTATGGCAAAAAAGGGATTTGATGTAGTTGCTGTTGATTTATCCGAGGTGGCAGTAGGCAAAACAAAAGCTTGGTCAGACAGAGAAGATTGCAATGTTAAAACTATTGTATCTGATTTTACTAACCTTCCTTTTAGTGATAATAGTTTTGACTGTATATTGGCATACAATGTTATATATCATACTGATACTAAAGGATTCACAGATTCTCTTAATGAAATTAAAAGAATTCTTAAGCCGAACGGCGAAATATTTTTGACATTGATTTCTAAAAATACATATAGTTATAAACATTCAAATAATTATAGTCGTATTGACGATAATACTTTGTTGCGAAATAACAGTGATACTGAAATAAATGTACCGCATTTTTATGTTGATTATGAGGATATAATTAAATATTTTAAAAATTGGATATTTGTTAATTTGCCGAGAGAGTGGACAGATTATTCACCTAAAAGTGAAAATAGATTCAGTACACATTGGTCTTTATTATTAAAAAAGGGGGAATAGTATGCAGCAAAATATTTATGATAATGATATATTCTTTAATGAGTATATCGCTTTAAGAGAAAGAAAAGATAATTACAATGACTTACTTGAACAGCCGGCTATGAAGAAGCTTTTACCTGATTTGAAAAACAAATCTGTTTTGGATTTAGGCTGTGGCTTTGCTGCTAATTGTATTGATTTTGTAAACAGAGGAGCTAAACGTGTTATCGGCATTGATTTATCAAAAAATATGTTAAATATGGCTGAGCAATTAAACAGTAGTGAAAAGATTAAATATTTAAATATGAGTATGACTGAAATATCAAAATTAAATGAAAAATTTGATTTTGTATATAGTTCACTGGCCTTTCATTATATTATGGATTTTGATGCTTTAATTAAAGATATATATTCTTTACTAAATGATAATGGAGTTCTACTATTTTCTCAGGAGCACCCTATAGTTACATCATCAATTAACGGCAGCAATCATTTTATAACTGATAACGGAAATATAATCGGTTATTTAATGTCCGATTACCAAAATACAGGTTTAAGAAAAGGAACTTGGTTTGTTGAAGGTGTGGAAAAATACCACAGAACCTTTAGTCAGATAATTAATTCGCTATCTTATGCGGGTTTTAAAATTGAATTTATTGATGAGCCTGTCCCTGATAAGAACGCATTAAAGGTAAGACCGGGATTAGCAAAGGAATTTATAAAACCGAATTTTTTAATGATAAAATCTAAAAAAATAAATTAGAAACAACAAAAGTGTGCAAGTTTTGAACTTACACACTTTAATATTGTAATTAATTTTAGTCGTCAAATGCAGGATTTGTCATATAATAGTTTTTGCTGTTAAGCTTATCTGTAATTATTCGCAGACCTTCCGCAAAACAATAAACTTGTAAACTTTGTATACTTTACTTTATATATTCCAAATGATGTCAATTTTATCACTTGTGGCATAGATTTTTTTAATTACTGCGTTTGCAAGCTCTCTCTTTCGCTCAAATGACAGTTCTTCAAATTTATCAAAATCACATACGATTTTTTCATTTGCAGAGTATCTCTTTTCGCTGAGATTTTGAATTTCAGCCTTAATATGTAATTTTTCATTGTGCAGTCTTTCAACATTGTCATTAATATATGCCATAACGGTTTCGCTTGCACCTGAAACATTTTTGATTGTTTCATTTATCTCATTTTCTATAGAGGTCAAATTTGCCTTTAATTCCTCAATTTGTTGGTTATTGGCAGAAGTTCCGCTTATCTCAAATTCTTTAAAATCAGAAAGCCGCATTTTTATTTTCTGAAATATAAGATTTTCAAGTTCATCTGAGTGAATTGTTCCGCACCCACAGCATAGATTATCATTCATTTTGTGAGAGCAGAGAAAATAACTGATATTCTTTTTAACATAGTTCTTTCGTACAAGTGCATAACCACATTCACCACATTTAACTAATCCTGCAAGCCAGGTGTTTTTCGCCTTTGGATTGCGTTTAATTTGTTGTTGTTCTAATGCTCGTTCTCTGCAGCTTATCCACAAATCAGAGTTAATAAAACCCTCGTGCGGAGCAATTACCAGAACAGCGTTTGAAAGGTCGGTCTGCTTTCTTGTTTCCTTGCTGCCGGTATAGAGATAACATCCGTTTGTGCCGAGAAAATTTTCAGGCGGATTGATTATTTTGACACCTTTTGATTTGAAAAATTTATATAAGTTTATATCTGCTCTGACATATGCAGGATTCTTGATAAAGTCCTGAATTCTTGCTCTTGTAATGGTTCTGTTGCGTCTGCATTCCGGCGGCATATCCCGCACTGCTTTCGCAATATCTTCATTTGAGAAATTTACATCAGCATACATTTCGAAGATTTTTTTTATAAGTTCTGTCTCTTTAGGTATCTGTTTATACATTGATGTTTTAATCCCGTCAACAGTTATATCAATTTTCTTGAATCCAACAGGCACAGGTCCGCCCATGTAAAAGCCTTTTTGACTGCGTGAGATATAATTGTCCTTAACCCTTTGCTGGGTTGTTTCACGTTCAAGCTGAGCGAACGTAATGCAGATATTCAGCATTGCCCTGCCTATAGGAGTGCTTGTGTCAAACCTTTCTGTGGCGGATGAAAATTCAACCCCCTGCTTTCCGAAGGTATCCATCATATTCGAAAAGTCAAGAATACTTCTGCTGATTCTGTCAAGCTTATAAACTATAACCTTTGTGATTCCTTTTCGTCCTGTTATGATGTCCTGCATCATTTTTTGAAATTCAGGTCGGTTTGTATTTTTACCACTGAATCCTTTGTCCTTGTATATTAAAAAAGCCTCTCCTCTAGCCTCGTAGGTGCATATTTCAATCTGCGATTCAATTGAAATGCTGTCATCTTTTTCTACTGATTGCCGAGCATAAACTGCAATCATAAATAAATTACCTTATTCCTGATTGATAACTCAGCATCAGTATGCGAATTATACGGAATCTGCAATTTAATTGCTATTTTTACCGAATGCCTTTGCTAAAATATTTTTAACAATCATTCGATTTAATTCAAGTTCGTCTTTGGTGAGGCTGGGGGAGTATTCATTTACTATTGCTTTGCTTTTCCCGAATTGGACCTCATAACTGGCAATTAAATTTTCATTAATTATCGGTCTACCCATCGCAACACATCTCCTCATATTCATTTATATTACAAGGACAAGTTGCTTTATTCGATTTTCTTTTGCTATAAAGAAATATGAAAGGTGCGCACGCTGATGCCTGTTAATCTGCTTATAAAGGCATTATTCCGCAGGATTATTTAAACAGTATTCCAAGTGGTCAATGGTGCGGTGCGATTGATAATCCTGACCGCCATACACTTGTTATGCTGGTTGAAAATAAGATAATCGGTACATCAAGTTACTGTAAATCACGTTTAGAAGAGTATAAAGATTGGGGCGAAATTATTTCAATCTATTTACTTCCTGAATATATGGGTAAGGGCTATGGCAGAAGTCTTCTTGAAAAAGCTATTGAAAAACTGAAAGCTATGGGATTTACAACAATTTTTCTCTGAGTGCTTGAAGATAATCACAGAGCAAGGCACTTTTATGAAAAATGCGGTTTTAAATTCGGTGGCAGGTACCTTGAAAATAATATCGCAGGGAAACAGATTGAAACGTTCAAAAAATAAACAGATATAGGTATTGTAATGCTATATTAAATCTGCAAAGCGTAAAGAAAAGCATAAAGGTCATTGATTTATGCAGGTCAAGGCAAATAATTGCCTTGGCTTTTTCTTTGCTATATTAAGTACTATATTAAAACTGTTTTTTCTGAATTGAAAAGTCAGTTTAATAGTGATATAATTATGGGCGGTTCATTTGTTTTAACGGAGCGTAATATGGATAACAATATTAAAAAGAAGAAAAAAACATATTTTCTTATGTGCGAAAGAAAATGGATATATCATATATTGATTGTTGTAGCCGGTTTCTTTGGTGCATATACTTTTTTACTTCGTGGTAATGTATTCTGCAATGCCCAAACCGGAAATGTAGTATTAATGGGAATGGCTCTCGGTGCAAAAAAATGGAGTGAGGCGTTATATTATCTCATCCCGATTTCAGCATATCTTATGGGTGCATTTGTATCAGAACTCCTGCCGAATACGATTAAGCATCATCTTCCTATTCGTTGGGATACGCTGTTGATAGCAATTGAAATGTTGGTAGTACTTGGATTAGGCTTTGTACCTGAATCAGCACCTGTGCAGATTTCTCAGGTGGCAATTAATTTTATTGCTTCAATGCAATATAACACCTTTCGTCAGGCAGAGGGTGTTCCTATGGCAACTACATTTGCTACAAATCATATAAGACAGATCGGCGTCGGACTTGCAAAAGAAATCAGACATCTTCATACAAAGGACAAATCTCACAGGGAAAAGCTGCTGCAGCATTTCGAAATGCTTATATTTTTTGTTATCGGTTCTGTTATAGGAACAGTATTGTGCAATGTTTTTATGGGCAAGGCTATTTGGGCTACCTTGTTACCGTTTGGAATTATATTTGTTTCATTACTGCATGCGGATTTAACTACTGAAAAAAATATGATGGAGAAGAAACCATCAGGTCATTAATAACTTGGAATGCAGTTATTTTGTTAAATTTTTTATTGTCAGACAGGCTGTGTTTTATATGTATTCTTGATTGGTGTTGTTAGTATTGATTTGTTATAAATTTGCTGATATAATGAATTTGGTGATTAATATGAGAAAAATGAAAAAATACATATGCATACTTATTTCAATTTCAGTTTTGTTTTCTTTTGCATTTCCCGTATATGCTGCCGAAGAAAAAAGCGTAGATGTTTCATCTTTCGGAGCAATCGCAGATGACGGGGAAGATGATAGTTCTGAAATTCAGAATGCTGTAGATTATGCAATTGAAAATAATATCCCTGTAGTTCAATTTCAAGCAGGTGTATATAATTTTTCAGAAAATCCTGTAAGTGATGCAAATATAGGCGCTTATATTAAAATAATAAAATCAAACGGTTTGACTCTTGCAGGCTCAATAAATGATGACGGTACGCCTTTAACTGTTTTCAGACGACTGAACTGCGGCGGTGACAATGTTGATTTACGACAGCTTATCTATGCTGAGCAAAGTGAAAATCTTACGCTGCGCAGCATTCAGTGTGAAACATATCCGACATATTATACAGCAGGTGAAATTGTTGACTATACTAAAGATACTGTTACGGTAAAAATAGCTGAAGGCTATCCGACACCCAATCAAATCGGTGATACAAAAATACATTTGCCGGGATTATATGATAAAACTTCAGGGTGTTTCTATGAGCAGCGCTTAATCTGGACGAAAGAAGACGGCTCAGATGCACCGCTTTGCAATATTCCCGATGAATCTAATCCTGAAATCGTTAATATAAAAAATGAGGAAATTGCAAAAAAAGTAAAGAAGGCAGTTAAGGACAAGGGAACCGATAATCTTCTTATGTTCTGGTTTCAGGGACATTATACCGAAAATTTCCATATGCTTTATTTTAAGTACTGTGAAAATCTTGTTTTTGAAAATATAACGATACCAAGCTCTACAGGATTTGCACTTACCTGTGATATGTGCAGAAATATTACATACAGGAATATTAAACTTGCTCCTTATGAAGGCAAGTGCGCCGTTGCCCCGAGAGATGCAATGAAACTTTATGCGTGCGGCGGTGATATTTTGATGGAAAATACCGTAATGGAAGGCTTTGAGGATGATGGTCAGAATTGTCATGGCCAGTTTTCCACAATTAATCGGGTAGAGGATGAGCATACATTAATTCTTAACATTACAGCTGCCAATCCTTACCGTCCTGACTGGTTTAATAATACACATATTCGTTTTTTGACTCCTGACAGAAATGAAATATATGAAGAAGTATTAATTAAAAGTGCAAAGCAGATAAACGATACACAATGGGAATTTGTTACTAAAGAGACTTTGCCGTCCGATCTTGTTTGCTCGGAAGAAAATGATTTTTCAACTGCAACAATTGCTGAGCTTGAAGCATACGTTGCAAATAGCTGGACTGTTAGAGGGTGCACAATTCGCAGTACATACCGTGGTTTAAAAATAAGCGCACAGAATGTGCTTGTTGAAAATAATCTGTTTGAAAACAATGTTTATCAGATATATATGGGTGCTGAAAATGATCCGTGGTGGCATGAGAGCAAAAATCCAATAAATGTTACTATTAGAAATAACACATTTAAAAATCCTCTTTCAGGAACGGCAATTGATATGGATTTCCATTCCTATCAGGATTCTGCCGAAGAACCCCTGTATACTCCTGTTATGAGTGAAATTTATATTTATAACAATAAATTTATTGATTGTAAGCTCGGTGTTAATGTTAAGGATGCAAAGAATGTTTACATTTACGATAACACATATGAAAATGTAAAAAAAGAAACAAAGCTTTATACTGATACTGTGAAGAATATTTTTTATACCTCCCCTGATGAGGCAGAAAATACATCTCCTGCCGAAGAAACAGCTGTCCAAAGACAAAAGCTGATTATCGCTGCAATTGTTGTTTCTGCGGTTATAGTTATTATTTGTCTTGTCCTTGCGGTTGCAGCAGTAATAAAGAAACGCAAAAATAAAATATCTGCCGATTGATATATAAAAACTCCTGCTCAAATTTGAACAGGAGTTTTTGTTGTCTTTTGTTTTATCATTATTATCCGGTTTACAAGAATGACTATTCGTATCACCAAAGCGCTGATAATGCACAATTTCTCGTTCACGAAGGAACTTGATAGGTTCAATAACGTCAGGATCATCAACAAGGCGAAGAATGTTATCATATGTCACTCTTGCTTTCTGCTCAGCAGCCAAATCCTCATTAATATCGGCAATAGGATCGCCGGTAACTTGAATAGATGCAGCATTCCATGGAGAGCCGCTTGCCGAAGTCGGGTAAACACCTACAGTGTGGTCAACAAAGTAAGGTGCAAATCCCGATTCTTCAATCTGCTTTTCAGTTAAATTCCGAGTTAATTGATGAACGATTGTGCCAATCATTTCCAAATGACCTAATTCATTTGCACCGCATTGTGAGAAATGATTAGTGAAAATATATGTCAAGAGAAAAATCGCTTATTTTCCAACGATTGCCTTTTTCCGGAACACAATTATAATCAATTCGTTTTATAAAAGATTTCAAAAAAGAATTCTTTTCTTTTGCAGTTATATCAGGATTATTAAGTATATCAATTGCATAAGATAACTTGTATGCTTGCTCTCTATAATTAATAACCTTTGGAAGCTCTTTGGATTGAATATCAATTGCCTCATTCAATTCCTTGCGCCTGATAGCAAGCTTAGCGTTTCGCTCAAGGAACAACTCGTCAGTGTATATTCCTTTTTCAAGAAGGTCATAAAGTTTGCTTTGCTGCTGTTCCAATCCGGCAAGCTCTTTCTTTAAACCTTTTAATATATTTTCCTGAAGCTCTACTGCATTGTCATTATCATTTTTAAGCTTAAAATTTATATCATCTAGCCTGAGTTGTAATAAATCTATAAAAGCATTTAAAAAATCATTGTATTCAACAGACGGCGTATGACAGTGCGTTTGATGAATACATAATAATCTAGGTGAGCAGCGCTGTGACCCGTCTTTATTTTTATATGTGCGCAATGTTATTGCGTGTCCGCAGTTTCCGCATTTGATTAATGTTGCAAATGGATTTCTGATTTCATAATTTCCAGGCACTCTTGAATTCCTCCCACTTTTTACTTGAGCTTTATTATATATTTCTTCTTCAATTATTGCAGGGTGTATGCCGTCAATAATCATTAATTCAGGTGAGTTTCTTGTTCGCTTGCTTTTGGTGTTTCCGTATTCATCAGTAGTCTTAACTGTTTTCTTATTATTCCATCTGATTTTACCGATATATACAGGATTTCGCAGCATTTCACGAATCGAAGCAGGGGACCAGTATTCATTGTGTTGAGGTTTTATCCCTCTGCGGTCAAGCTCGGATGCTATCTGATTGCATCCAAGATCTTTATTTACATATAAATCAAATATTAATTTTACTATGCTTGCATCATCATTAGGAGTCAATGTGTGATGCTTTTCTATCTTACATTTGTCATATCCAAATGGAGCGGTATTGCCTATAAAATTACCTTCCTTGACGGAGGCAATGCGCCCTCTGTTTAGAATCATTTTTGTGTACTCTAAATAATCATTACCTTGGGTGAGAGTCATCTCAAAGAATTTTTTGTCATACTGCTCAGTTAAATCAAATTCTTTTGTAGGTGTAAGCACTTTAACGTTGTTATATTTGAAAACACGGATTATAGTTCCGCAATCAAGCATATCTCCACGGGTTAAACGCTGCGGCTCTACAACAAGCACCCCGTAATAATCATTATTGGCAACAAGTGATAAAATCTTTTTTATTTCCGGGCGAGCTTCAATTGTTTCTCCTGATACAACCTCTCTGAATACGTTTGCAGCAGGTATTATTTTACCGAAAGTTTTCAGTGCATATTCCTGCAATATAGTCTCATGCCTATGTAAAACTTCTTCGACTGTCTCAAATTCACCATCAGAACGGCTTTTTCTTAGATATATCAGAACTTTTTGAACGTCAATGTCCTGAGTCATATTACAACCTCTTTTCACTTATACATACTTGCAAAAGGGTGCAAAAATACCCCTGCTTGATTTTTCAGCAGAGGTGTGATACAATCTATTTTCTTTTGTGGAGTGTATAAAACGCTCTGCTGTTTATAACCTCTATCCTGTTGCAGCAGGGTAGAGGTTTTTTATTTGATTTGACTAATATAAACAACTGGGTTTTCATCAGTAAGTTCACCAGCTTCCGTCATAGATACAGGCATACCATAAAAAGTATATTCAGTGAAAGAATCTTTTTCAATTAATTCATTTCCTCTATATGTAGCACCTACAATTAAATCATCATCAGAATAATCATTATTCATAATTATAAATCTCAGTATCGTCAACTTGGAGGTATTTCACATCGTAGTTTTTATATGTTTCATTGGTAAATTCAATTATAAGTGTAAATTGATGTTTTATGTCATTTATGTAGGCTGAGCCTTCTACTTTAGCTTTCAAAGAACCATTTTTAGGTGAAACTGTGTTATAGTAATCTAGCCAAGAAAATTCTGCATTACCAAATTCATCTTCTAATACTCTTTCTGAATAAGTGATTAATTCAACTTCATCAGGTATTTCAATTGTTTCATTTTGTATAGTGTTATCTCTTGCGTTCTCGTCCGACTTATTACTTATTTTTACAATGCATGTAATTGCTAAAATTATTACTAATACAATTACAAATACTCTTAGACAGCCTTTATTTCGAGTCTGTGGAATCCGATTGTTATTTTGATTATCCATTGATTGAATGTCAGTTTCAATAAAGGTTTGTCCGCATTCTTCACAAAATTTAGCAGTATTAGGACACTCGTGTCCGCATTTTAAACATTTCATAATAATATTCTCCTCAGAATTATTCTTTTTTGAAAACTATTTTGGTTTTCAATGTTTTAGAATGTATGAAAATATTCTACCAAAAATATATAAGTCTTGATAAAACAAAAATGTGACCAAAAATATTTTATATTAGTTTACTTTATCCAATTAATATTCTCCTTTTATCAGCAGAGAATATTAACGGTGATTAAATGAAGGTAATTTATAGATTATATGAAATTCGTACAGAAAAGGGAATGAGTCTGCGAAAACTAGAGGAGCTTTCAGGGGTAAGCAAGACAACGATTAATGATATAGAATGTCAGAACTATAACCCTACAGTAATGACAATCTGTATGCTTGCAGAAGCACTGAATATTGCTCCTTGTGACCTGTTTTATATTGAAAAATAGCGGTTTTGTCCGACATATCGGACAAATGCCTGATTTAGGTCACTTTTTCATTTTTTCATGTTTTGTATTTTATGAAGATATCAATAGAGTGTAATAGACCAAATTGTTACAGAGTAACTTTTGGGACACCGACTTGGCAAACATTTTTTATGATGTAAAATAGTAAACAGAACGAACGTTTGAAAGGGGCATTACATAATGAAAATAGAAGAAAGAGAAAATAAGTTACTAAATGACAAAGAATATATTGTACACAATATAGAATCTTTAAATAAAAAAGAATTAGAAAAATTTATCAATTTTCTTTACCAATTAAATACTCAAGATAGTTTTTAGCTTCTTTAATTTGTTGTTCATTTAGATTATCAAGAAGTTCTAAAATAGTTTTCTTAGCAGAAGAGAGTTCCACATCATTGTTGGACTTATCTTCAATTAAGTCCGATTTTAAGACTCCAAAATATTTTGCTAATATTTCAATTTTATCCATTCTTGGCATTTTTTGTGCATTGCACCAGCTTGAGACGGTTGATTTGCTTACATTAAGTAATTTTCTTATATCAGCTTGTTTTTTTTCGTTCTCTTCCATTATGCGATTGAGATTATTTGCAAATACTTTCTTATCATACTCATTCATATAACTACCTCCAGAACCTACTATACACTTAAAGTGGAAAAAAAGCAAGATAAATTTATAAAAAGTTCACTTTAAGTGTTGACAATTAAATTCAAATATGGTAATCTTAAAGCGAACTAAATGAAAGGAGCTATAAAAATGTTACAAATATCATTGAAGGCTGCAAGAGTTAACGCAAACTTAAAACAATCTGAAGTTGCTGAAAAAATAGGCGTTAATGTAACAACTATTATTAAATGGGAGAAAGGAAAAACTGCTCCTAAATCTGACCAATTAAAAAAATTATGCGTTCTTTATGGTTGTTCTATGGATGATATTTTTTTAAACCGTAAGTACGCTTAAAGAGAACTATTGTAATAAAACTCCTGCAGCAGGCTAACGAAAAAAATTAAATATTATAAGCTAAGTAAGCATTCGTTTTGAACTGTTCGTTATTAGCTTGCTGCAGGTAAAATTTAATACTAATCCTTAATAAAGCGGCGGCGTGCAGATGCGTTAATTTTTGGTCCCCTTTAAAAATATGTCACGCATTGAAAAGCTGTCAGACTTAATTTTACTTCATCGCCGCAGTGAGTGGCTGCGGTATTTCCTCTCAGTTAATTTTACAATTCATTGCGACAGCCGGCGCCGTCGTTTTGTTAAGGATTAGTAGTTATCAGACAAGCGATAACAAAAATAAACTATAAAGGAGAGTGATGAATATGGCAAAAGAATTAACTTATAGTGTTTCAATCAAAGTTGACGATAAAGTAATTCCGTTTGACGAATGCGATCTTGATAAAATACTGCCTGTATGGCGCAAAAGACTGTCAGAGAGCATGAGTGATTATTATTCATCACACCCTAAAGAATATAGTGCTATAAAAGGTAAGGAGTGATTCATTGTGTCAAAAGAAGAAATAAAAGAATATAAAGTACGTAACGGCACGGTCACAGGTCGTTTTCACGGTGAACCTGATTACAATAAAATTATTCCGGCTGCTGAGAAACTTATAAAAGCTTACCTTAAGAGTACCGGTCAAGTGGAAGAGAGGTGAAAAAATGAAGAAGTATAAAAGACTGATAATCAACATCCTGCTCAAGCTAATGTACTTAGTGTGGTTATCAGTAGGGATAGGTGTGCTGATCGTTGTTGCAATTACATACAACATGATACCAATGATTCTAAGTTTAGCATTGATGTTTTCAAGTGTAATTGCAATGATAAAAGCTCTAACCGGATTGTTTTATGAAGATGCCGACAGCCTTGTTTCATATGTCCGCAGCATATTGGGGAAGGACAAGCCTGCTGAAAAGCCCGAGCCTGTTATTGAAAACATAAATCTTGAGCATAATTACTCATCAGATTTTACAGAACTCAATAGAATGCTTGAGGAAAAAAGGCATAAAAAATGAGCAGTTACGTTAAAGTAACTGCTCATGTCCAACCGTTGTGAAGGGCACGGTTTAACTCTGCAATCAATGTATAACATATTTTAATCAATTTGTCAAGGAGTAAAACAAATGACAAAAAATCAAAGTACAGTATGTATGCAGTATCATCTGCCTGTTGAGCTGACTCGTGATAAGGATATCGGAAAAGGTCCGTTCTTTATTTACAGTATTACAAAGTATTTCAGCAAAATATTCCGAAAATATGAAACTACGGCAGCTATCTCAAAGGATGATTTTATTATCAATATAAAAATTGAAAATATTAAGAATTATCAGGATTGTAAAAAGGTGCTGAGTGAAAAGCTTGATGCACTGATTGAAGATGTAACAGGCTTTGAATATGAAATCACACTTGAGCAATCTCAGCGGTGTGTATATTCATTGGATATCGAGGATTTAGAGCCTGATTCAAAATATGAAGGCTTTATTCAGGAGAAAGTAGGGGAGCTTAACAAGCTTAAGCTTAAGAATTGTATTAAAGCACTCCTTGCAGGAGGCGGTAATAAGACAAGCATAACAAAAGATGTAAAGGCAATTATAGATGAACTCAGTGGCAGCAGTACCAAAAAGAGAAAAAAGTCAACTTTTGTTAAGCCGACTGTTGAAGAAATTCAGCAGTACATAACAGAAAAAGGGTATGACTTTGATGCCGAAGAGTTCTATAACCATTATGAAAGCAATGGCTGGTTTGTCGGCCAAGTACCAATGCAAAGATGGAAGGCTGCCTGTGCAACATGGAATAAAAAGCACGGACAGTTCAGCCCGGCTAAAAAGGAAAGGTACAATATTGACTCTACATATGACATTAAAGAGCTTGAGCGTAAGGCAATGTTTAAAGAAAATTATGAACTTTAGAAAGGAGCGGTGTGCTGCGAGCTTTAAATCACAGTGTGAATTTTAATGCAGAAATAAATGAGTGAAGCCCCTGTAATGAATCATTTTATCATCTGGACAATTGACATGATTGAGAATGGCATTGACTCAATTGCACTATCGATTTAAAGCCGGCAGACACCGGGCAATAATTCAGGGATTAACTGGATGAATAAGAGCCTCCCTATACGGAAGGCTCTTACCCAGAAAGTTATTAAGCGCTGAAAAGTAATTTTTATCTGTTTCTCTCACTGTATTTTGCCATGGGTAATAGTTTTAAGAGTCTGTCCTGATTCAGGACAATGACAATTACATCAGACAGAAAATATAAAGAGCGATAAGTCCAATAGTAATGCCTAACAGAAGGAAAGATGCTACTGTAAGTACTGCTATTTTTCCGAACTTATCTAGACCTTTATAATAATCTTCAAACGCAGTTTTAAATATATATGCCAAAAAACTCATTACACAAATGATTGCGGCTGGAACAATCAAATGATTATCCTGAGCTAAATCTGACAGTAAATTTGATAAACTCATTTGAATTCCTCCTTTGCAAGAGGAACAAATAATTATATTACTTTAAAGCAATATAATTCTACATTAAATTTACTTATAGTCAATAAATTTGTGCAATATTTTCCATATTAAATAAAAAAAATGATTTTAAGAATAAAAAATCGTTAAAACGAGCATTAAAAAAATGGTCACATTTTCGAAATTCAAAGTAAAGGAGTACAAAAGTAATGACAGAAAAGATTCAAAAGGCTATCAACAAAATTGATAGCGAAGCAGAAAAGCATAATGATACCATAGCTAAAATTATAGCATCACATATTATTGATAATTATCTGAACAGTGATGAAAATGCTGAAAAGGTGCTTGATGAAAATCATACCTTAAAAAAGTGTCTGGATAAAATTAAATCAAAAGCACGAAAGCAGGCTTCAAATGGTATGGCAGTTATAGAGGACGATACAGTTTACAACTGGGCAAAAGAATATTACGGTTTTGCAGTCGGCTGCAAAGCAAATAAAATCATTGACTTGTTTGATGTCATTTCTTAAAGCGGGGTGCAGCTATGAAATGTAGTACTGAAAAGAAGGAAGAACTTTTTAATATGCTTTTACCTCTAAGTGAGGAAATTAAGGAAAATTTCAGAAAAAATATGCACGGCTTTATTTTTAAAGAAAAGAGCAAGGTTGATAAAAAGACCTATGCATACTGCACTTGCTGTAATAAAAGCTATTCAGCTGATCAGCTGGTGTCATTTAAACATAACGATGATGTAATTTCTAATTGCTGTCATAAAATAGCAATTGTTAAGGATTCCGGGCGGAGCAGAAAATATTTATCAGTAAAGGATTATCCTGCATTTTTCCAGCAGCTGACAGACGGAACAGTTGTGCTCCGTACATTTTTGGCCAATATTGATTATTCCGGGGATTATCATAATACAAAATTAAATTTAACTGAGCATTATAGGATTTTCTTTTGCCCTGATAATAAAGTCTATTCTTTTAAAAATGAGTGTAGGCGGTTTCTTCAGACGAAAGGATGGCAATATGAATGGACATCAATGTACGATATACCAAAAGGGGTCTTAAGATATCCCGGTATAGGTAATATGTATTACAGTTGGTACGGCGGTAAAACGGAACCAATTTATGCAAGTTATTTTTGCACTGATGTTATAGGCAAATCCGAAATCTTTAGATATTCTGAGTTTGATACTTTAAGTAATATAATGAATGACAGAATATATCTAGATTACCTTACATTTTATACTAAGCATCCTGTATTAACAGAAAGGCTTGTAAAGGAAAATCTGTTTTGGATATTAGAACTGTATTTTTATAAAGAACTTAGAATGAATTTTAATTTCAGAGCTAAAACAGTTCAGGGATTTATTCGTTGCAGTAAATATGAATTAAAATTACTAAAAAGTAAAACCTGTTCGAACACAATTACCGATGATGACAAGAGAAAATTTCTTGAAGCGTTATCTAATTTAAAAGAGATGGGTTTGCTTGTTACTGGTGATTTACTGCAGTATGCAAAAAAAGTAGGGGAATATGACCTAAAGAAAATAAATAAATTAAAAGATAATAATTTATCAAAAACACCGCTTGATTTTGTAAATTATTTTATCAAATTTAATATCAGTATAAATGACTATTGTGACTATTACGGTTGGCTGAAAAAATTTGAAATACCTCAGTCAAAAAGAACATTGTTTCCTAAAGATTTTCAGGCACAGCATGATTATTTTATGAAGCTTGAGGATGAAAGTAAAACAAAAGAACGACTAAAAAACTTTTCAAAATTAGAAAAGGAATTTAAAAAAACAATTCTGCCTATGCTGCAGACAATATATTGCTTTTCTGATGCGGATTTTATTGTAAGACCATTTTTAGATGTAAAGGAAATAATCAATGAGGGATTAATACAGTCAATTTGTGTTGGCGGAGATCACTATATTAAAGAGCACCTTAGCAATACGGGAATAATATGTTGCTGCAGAAGGCTTAATGAACCTGATATTCCATACTGCACAATTGAGGTTTCAAACGGCGGAGCAATTGTTCAGGCACGAATGAGAAAAAATAGCTCAGCTCCGCCTGAGGTCAGAGCTTTTCTTAAAAAGTGGAAGGAATATTATACAAGACAAAAAGAAATCGTTAAAAAAGCTAATAAAAAGAAAGAGGTAGCGTAATGGATGAGGTTGCAATTACAAAAAGAGAAGAAGCCTATATTTTACATAACAGAATTCTTACTAACGGCAAAATTATTCAGACAGCATTGATTGATGTATGCCGTGACTTAAAGCAAATGCGTGACCAGTCTTTATATTTGGAACTGGGTTATGACAGTTTTGAGGATTATTCCGAGAAGGCTTGCGGAATTAAACAGAGACAAGCCTATTCATATATTTCCGCATATGAAAAACTTGGCTCAGATTTTATTAAAGAAAACTCAGAGCTTGGTATTACAAAGCTTGAGCTTATAGCTCAGGTATCATCATTTGAGCGTGATGAATTTCTTGAAGGAGTAAATATTGAAGACATATCAACAAGAGAGCTGAAAGAAGAAATTGCAAAGTATAAGGCAGAAACTGAACAGCTTACACTTGATCTCAAGAATGTCAGATCAGAAAAAGAGGCATCAGATGATGAAATTGCACAGTTAAAAATAGAATTGCAGCAGGCTAAGGAGGCACCTAAGGATGTTATTGTAGGCAATATAGTGCCGGATGATGAAGCAATTAAATCAGCTGTTGATGCAGCTGTTAAAAAGCTAAAATCTCAGCTCAAGGATGCAAAAGCCAAAAACAAGGCTGTTGAACGGGCTAAGGCTGAAGCGGTTAAGTTAGCTGAAGAATCTGCAACTAAGGCAGCTAATGAAAAAATTGATAAATTGCTTGCGGAGAAAAATGAGAAGGATGCACAACTTCAAGAGGCTTTGAAAGCAGCAAAGATTTCAAATGCAGATGAAGATACAATTGCTATTCGTATTTTATTTAACAATTTGCAGTCAACTGCAAACGAAATCAGAGAACACATTAAAAAAATCAAGGTTACTGATGAAGAAAAAGCAGTAAAACTCATAACTGCTATGAAATCAGTATTACATCAGGTTAGTGAGAATATATAAGGAGCAGTAATTATGTCAGAAAAGATATGTTCACACTGCGGACAATACCGCTTGAAGAGGAGGAATGATATTTGGAACTTTTAGAGTTTAAAAATAAAATATTTGATATGTTTGAATGTGAAAACTTTGAAGAGTTACCGTCAAAAATATTAAATGGCGGATATACCGCTGATATATTTGATAAGTATTTGAACATAGTAGGAAATCTGGATAAAGATTGGATTAAGCATTTATTTCAATATTATCAAGCAGACAGAGTGAACAAAAAACAGGACTTTACACCGAACTGCTTAAGTCTATTGTTAAGCCGATTGTCAGGTGGTGGTAATACAATTTACGATTGCTGTGCTGGTACAGGTAGTTTGACTATTGAAAAATGGAACAACGCTCCTGATGCATTGTATATTTGTGAGGAGTTAGACGAGAACGCAATTCCGTTTTTGTTATTTAATTTAGCAATAAGAAATATAAATGCATATGTAATCAATGGGAATGTTTTAACAGGAGATAAAAATACACAATATTCAATAACAAAAGGCGATAAATATGAAATTGTAAAGCAAGAAAATTTACCATTGCCTAAATGTGTTGATGTTTCAATATCAAATCCACCATACAATATTTCTTGGATGCCTCCGACTGCACTTGAAGCATTAACCGATGAACGATTCAATAAATGCGAATTGCCACCAAAGGGCAATGCCAATTATGCGTTTATCCTGCATTGTTTCAGCTTTGCAAAAAAATCTTGTTTTATATTGCCAAATGGAATATTAAAATCTGATGGCACAGAGCGAGAAATCAGAAAATATTTAATTGACAATAATTTTGTGCATAGTGTAATAATACTTCCGGACAAAATGTTTGAGGTTACAACGATTTCCACTTGTATTTTAGTGCTGGATAAAAATAAGAAAAATGATAATGTTGCATTTATAGATGCGCGACAAAGATATTCACTTGAAATAAGAGAACAAAACGGACAATATGGCGGAAAATCACATACTAAAAGAACTTACTTGAAAGAGTATAAAACATTTAATGATGAACAGATAGAAAGTATCTTAAATGTTATTTCAAGTGGTGAAAATATTCCTGAATTTTGTATTACCGTAACAAATGAGCAAATTCAGAATATGAATTATGACATATCCCCTTCTACATATATTCAGTTTAAAGAAAGAGAAAATCAACATCGTTCCTATGACGATATAATAAGTGATCTTAACTTTGTGAATCGGCAGCGTAATTCTTGCAAATTGATAATCAATGAGAATTTAGCCAAACATTTTGACATTAGTGTTGATTTATTTAAAGAAAGCAAAAGAACATCTCTAGAACAATCCGAAAACATCAAAAATCTGTTGGGCTTAAAGTTAGAAACAGAGGATTATATATCATTCAGTAAAAATAAAAATGAAATATGTATCAAGACAAATGACAAAGATATTCTTTCTTCATTATTTGGTCGTTTTATTAAAATGTGGGGACAAAATATCGAATTACTCAATAATTTTGAAAATCGGTATCTTGCTGAATTAAGAGATGCACTGTTGCCTGATTTAATGAACGGAAAAATTGATGTTTCAGATGTAAAGGAGTGAGACTAATGCTGAATGGCGGGGAGTTTGTAAACGGAATATGGCAGCCGAATAAGCAAGGCTTGGGTATGCGATATGTCTTTGACACTCTCAATCGCCTGTATGGTGATGGTTTTATTAGATATGAGTAGGAGAATTTGAGAAATATCCTTCAAGTGCGGTTTGTTACGCATGGTTTATATGGGAAAAGGGATTTAAAGATAAGCCAAGAATCGATTGGTTGATTGAGGAGATAACAGAATGATTTGAAAGAGAGGCAAGTTAAATGTCTGAACGCAAGGAAACAACGAAGCGGTTGACTGAATTGCTGAGAAAACATATAAATCCGAATAACGATACTCGAATATACACGGCAGCAGAGGTTACATTTGATTATTATACCGAACATCCTATAAGAATTGATTATATGCAATTTAAGCCGGTTAATAATTCACAGGGCGGCATTGAAAGAGGTAATTTCTATTGCTTTGAAGTTAAGTCTTGCAAAGAAGATTTTGAATCAGGACACGGACTGAATTTTATAGGTGATTTCAATTATCTTGTATTGCCTGAAGGATTATATGAGCAATTAAAAACAAAAGTTCCTTATGATGTCGGTGTATACGAGCCAAGCGGTGATATTTGGAAGCCTTTGAAATGTGTAAAAAAGGCAAGACAGATTACGAGAAAAAGAAGTGCTGCTGAAATGCTTTTAATGATGTTCAGAAGTGCAAACAGAGAATTGATTAAGCAGGAGGTATAAAATGCGAGAGATATTATTCAGAGGAAAAGTAAAAGATAATGGTGAGTGGGTTTATGGAAACCTCTCCCAGCGGGATAACATCAAAAAATGGGAATATTTCATAGGTCAAAATAGTTTGGGTTATGAAGTTATCCCCGAAACCGTAGGACAATACACAGGCTTGACCGATAAGAACGGCACAAAGATTTTTGAGGGGGATATTTTAGAGCGCAGACATAAAGAACTGCGAAATCATTCACAGCGAATGAAAGTTCAGTTTATTCCTGTAAAAGCCTGTTTTGCTGCGGTTGATATTGATGGTGGAAATGTAACATTTATCAGCGATTACATTAATAATAAATATGAACTTGAAGTAATCGGCGATGTCCACGATAACCCTGAATTGTTGGAGGCAACAGAATGACTTGTAAAAATTTAAAACGATTAACAACAGATAATCCGAATGGATGCACTGAGGGTATGCTTAATAATATTTATGCAAAAGACGGCAGAGTGGTAATCCGATTTACTGAAGATGGCAGAAAAGATGTTGACCTTTGCCAATACATAGCAGAAAAATGTAAGTGTAATTATACTGCTGATGATATTATGAAATTAGGATGTGGCGATTGTCAGCTGTGTCCTTATGGTACTATGTATGCAGCTTGTATTCAGTCGGCAGAACTGCGAGAGCGTTTAAAAATGTATGAGGACAAACTTGAAAACGACACTTTATTAGAACTGCCGTGCGAGGTTGGAGATACGGTATTCATTTTGCTGGCGAATAGTCACGAACAACGAATAATTAAAGATACGGTAAATTCATTTAGGATTTTTACTGCAAATAGCCAACAATTGGTTCGGATGAGAACATTACTATATGACTTTAGTTGTAGCACCAATGCTATTGGTAAAACCGTATTTCTCACCAAAGCCGAAGCAGAAGCAAGTTAAAGGAGCTGAAAAGTGGTGTTTGATAAAAGGCACAGAGAACATAGAAAACCTCGCAGTAGTAGAAATAGGAAGCCCTATGGAATTGCAAAAGATTTAGAAAAAATATTTAATGGTGAGAGCCAAAACGATATAGTGTCTGAAAATAATAAGGAGTTGAACAAAAATGCCTGAATTTAAAGTTCTGCGAGGTAAAATAAAATGTAAAGAAAAATATTGCAGAATACCAATACAAAGAAAGCGAACTGTTATCAGCCAGCTTGATATTGATGATTTGACTAAATATCAAAATGGACACGGTTATTCAGATACTACTATGCTTTTAAAAGCAAAGGATATTGCTGAAATGGGTGATACATATTGGGCTGGTAAGATATACAGTTATATTGATATGAAAAATGGCAGAGAATACGCTTTTATTGAAAGGATCGAAGAACAGGAGGGCAAACAATGCGACTGATTAATGCAGATAAATTAAGTGATGATATTCTCCACGATTCAGATTATGACAATGATACAATAAATCATTTTATTGATTTGGTAGATAAACAGCATGAAGTAGATGCCGAGTCTGTTGTCCACGGGCATTGGGAAAGAAATGCAGCGTTTTCTGTTTTTCCATTTTGTTCGATTTGTAATTCTATTTGCTCGGGTGAAAGTGATTATTGTCCTCACTGCGGAGCAAGAATGGACGAGGAGGCAGAGTAGAAATGACAGGAAAAGAATATCAGGAACTTGCAATGAGGACAAATGACGGCGGTTGTTTTGATCATTTAGCAGATACATTAGATAATAACACATTTGAAAGAGAACTTGACGGTAAGCAATCTCCTGTAATTGCTGATTTGCTCAACGGTGTTATAGGTCTTTGCGGAGAGAGTGGTGAGGTAGCAGATATTGTCAAAAAGGCAGTATTTCTCACCAAAGCCGAAGCAGAAGCAAGGTTAAAGGAGCTGCAGAATGAAGATAAGCGAATGTGATTTTGAAATAGGCGAAACAGTTTTTTTTATTAATGACTTTTGCATTTCAAAAACATATGTGCCTGATTATTACATTGCTTGCAGAGTTTTTGCAATACATATAACAGAAGCCGAAAAAAGGTCACATATTTTATTAAAAAGTGATTCTTGGTTACCTTCATTATCAAAAAGTGTTCCATTTTATAAAATTAACAAATGGGTTTTTAAAACGGAAGATGCAGCAAAACAAAGATTATTAGAATTAAAGGAGCTGAAAAACAATGCAACTGATTGATGCAGATAAATTAAGTGATGATATTTTCTACGATTCAGATTATGACAATGATACAATAAATCATTTTATTGATTTGGTAGATGAACAGCCGGAAGTAGATGCCGAGTCTGTTGTTCATGGGCATTGGGAAGATGATGGTCACGGATATTATGTATGTTCACAATGCGAAGATTATATTATAACTGATGAAGATGGAAACCCACCGTCATTTCTAAAAAGTGATTGGGTATTAGCCATACCTCGTTGCCCTCATTGTGATGCCAAAATGGATGAGGAGGCAGAGAAGGAATGACAAACGAAAGAGCGATTGAAATATTAAACCCTGAACACAGGGAGCATTATCCAAGTATAGAGCCAGTCAACGAAGCTTGCAGAATGGGTATGGAAGCCCTTGAATACCGCATACCGAAAAAGCCAACTACAGATATTATCAATCGAGGCATAGACATTTCAGGTGAATATGATATTGATTCTAATTACATATGTCCGAATTGTAAGTCAGTTGTTGGTGTTTTTGAAAACGAAGAGCATTGGTATGACTTTTGCCCCAACTGCGGTCAGGCGCTGGATTGGAGAACGGAATCAGATCAATCTGAGAAATAAAATCATTGCAGCAGGTTTTTATAATATATAAATTATATACCTATTATATAGGCGCAAAAATATAATAAAATTTCTAAGAAAACAAACCCGGTGAGAGTCCGGGTTACGGGCTTGTATTGAGTAGTAACAAGTGGGGTAAAAATTAAAAGGATGTATATACTATGTCAAAAGTAAAGATTAGATATGATAAGATAATATCGGGTAAGCAGTTAGAGCTTTATTTATATCCAACACATAAGAATACCGGAAAAAGATTATCAGAAGGACCTAAGACAGATAAGACTAATGAACAGATGGCAGCAGAGAATGATAGAAAGGCTGCAAAGAAGTTTGTTCGTATATGTGCAGCTAACTTTGATGAGAATGATTATATTCTTACTTGTGAATACAAACCTGAATATGCTCCAGCAAATGAAAAAGAGTGTCATAAAGATATTAAGAATTATATGGAGAGAGTTCGTTATCATAGATTAAAGAAAGGCTTGAGTAACAAAAATTTTAAGTATTGCTTTTATATTCATTGTGAGACATACAAATCGGGAATAAAAAAAGGTCAGCCGCATTATCATTTTCACGGATTTATTACAGCTGACGGTATGAGCACAAAAGAATTAAAACGTTTATGGAAATTCGGTACAAAAGGCAAGATTGAGCATTATGATCCTGAATCATATGAGCCGGACGAATTTGCTTACTATGCTGCATCAGGCGGAACTAATACCAGAAATCATATTGAAAAAGGCTCAAGAAAATATGTACATAGTAAAAATTGCAAACCTCCAAAGGTTGAGCCAAAGAAAGATGCAAAGCTTAATAAAGAAAAATTAGAAAGCATTGCAAAAAATAGGGCCAATGATAAAAAGTACTGGGAAGAAAAATATCCTACATATCGCTATGTCAGAATGGATCCTAACTACAATTCCTACAATGGCTATTACTATGTTACTGTGATTATGTATAAAAAAACAGATAAAGATTCGTATTATGAAAGGAGCAGACAAAACGCAAAACCGAATTTAACCTACGCTAAATTATATTAGCGTTTATTTGTTGTGTAAAAAATAATTTAAGAGAGGTAAACACTGAACAAAATGACATTTGAAAGATTATATCAGCTTAGAATAATAAAAAAGCAGATTGAGTTATTTGAAACTCCAAAGGCATATATCGCTGCTGTTGATACAAGCAAGCCTGCAGTAATGTCTTATTCTGCTACTGATACAGTTGCTGATACTGCTATCAAATCAGTTGAATTGCAGCAGGAATATGAAAGACTTGTAAATGAGTATACAGAACTTATGAAATATATTCTTCATATAAAGGATGAATTTGTGAAAGCGATAGCCATAAGAAAATTTATTGTAGGACAATCATATTCTGAAATTGCCAGAGAGTTATATTGCGATAAATCTACAGTTTGCAGAACATTGAAAAAATACATAAAGAAAAATCCATAATAATAAAAGTTGCAACGAATGCAACGCTTAGATGTGTTATAGTGTATGTGTAAGAAATTTTCATAAAGGATATGGGCAAGTGCAAATGCGTTTGCCTTTTTGTTTATATGGATTACGGAAAAAGCAAATGGAAGAAAAAGCGTTTAAAAATATTAAGGCTGGATGGATATAAAGATAAAGTTGCTGAAATGTTTGGAAGAGCAGAAGAAGCTGTTATTGTTCATCATATTTATCCATCTGAGAAATATCCGCAATGGGCCTATGAAGATTGGAACTTAATATCAGTTAGTACTTCTACTCACAATAAGCTTGAAAACAGAAGAACAGGAAAGCTTACTGAACTAGGTGAGTGGCTGCAAAAACAAATAAAGCCTTATGATAACTGGAGGAAAACAAAATGACAAGAGATGAAATGATAGTTGAATTAAAAACAATTAAGAATGACCTTGCTAAGTATTTAGATACATATTCATATATCGACACAATTAATGAGGTTATTAAAGAATTAGAGAAGCCTTTGATTGATAAAGCTCCTCAGGCAAAGGACTTTATGCCGATTGAGGAGAGAGAAACAGCTCCGAATACTTTAATCAGCATAGGAACGCTTAATATTAACAGTGAATATGTTGCATCTGAGCTGATAAAAAAAATATATCCCCCCACTGATGAAGATTGATTTATAAACAATCTCTAATGGATAAGGGTTAACTCTTTCCAAATGCGGCAGGAATTTTGAAAAAGGGGGTAAATTTTCGTACTATGGAAAATAATTTAGATTTTTATAATCCAAATAATAAAACTGAAAGTTTTTTTGAAAATATGAAACAAGCGGTAATCGAGGACTTAAAATCCACTGGTGTATACCGTCCTGAGTTTAACCGAGTAATTTCGGTTTATACTGAAATCTTAGTTGAATATTGTATCATTCAAGATCAATGGCGCCGCAGTGGATGTGTGGTTCAGGAGCAATATGTAAATAAAAATGGTGCAAAGAATATGCGTAAAACTGCTTTATATCAATCATTAGAGCAGCTAAGAAAAGATATGCAGTATTATGAAACTGCTTTAGGCCTAACACCTGCCGGCTTAAAAAAGATAGATATTGAAGTCAATAAAACAAAGAATGTAAGTCCGCTTGAAAGGTTTGTTGATCAACTTGAAAAACAAAACTGAATTTGAAAAAGTCAAGCAATGGGCTGAAAAAGTTGCAGCAGGAAAAATTATTGCCAATGAAATGCGTGTTTTAGCTTGTAAACGCTTTCTTATGGATTTAAAAAATCCGATTTGGGAGTTTAAGGCTGAAAAGGGAAATTTCATAGTAAGTTTTATTGAAGCAACATTTATACATATTAAAGGACCTGCAAGAGGAAAACCATTTTTACTTGAAATGTGGCAAAAGTTTTGTTGTTATAATCTTGCAGGTTTTTATATAAAGGGTACAAATGAAAGGCGCTTCAAAGAGGCGCTTATTTATTTACCCAGAAAAAATGCAAAAACATTCTTTGCATCCGCCCTTGCTTGGAGCTTTGCATTTTTAGATAAGCGTGAATATTCAATTGTCAATATTGTTGCTACAAAAATGGATAGGGCTTTAGAAGCCTTTAATAATATCCGTGAAAATATTGCTAATCTCGGTGAGGATGACTATTTTAAAATACTTGATAACAATGCCGAACATTCAATAAGCAGAACTTTTGAAGATGGTAAACTGCGTATTCAGGCACTAGCGTCTGATTCAAAAAGAGCTGACGGTATAAATGGTAATATATTCGTTCTTGATGAAATTCATGCTTATAAAAGTGAGAATGATTATTATGTTTATAAGCAGGCTATGAAAGCATATATTAACAAATTGCTTATTGGAATTACTTCAGCAGGGTCAAATATTAATTCGTTTTGTTACAGGCGTGTTGAATATTGTAAAAAGGTACTCAAAGGTGTTATTCAGGACAATGAATATTTCATTTTTATTTGCGAAGCTGATAATCAGGAGGATTATACTAATCCGCTTGAACACGAAAAAGCTAATCCGAATTATAATGTTACAATCAGGGCGCAGGATATCTTAAACGAATCATTGCAGGCTCAGAATGATCCAAGTGGAAGAAATGAATTTTTAAATAAATCGTTAAATATTTATACTACATCAACAAAAGCTTATTTTGATGTTTATAAAGTTCAAAAATCAGATGAAAAATACAATTGGACACTGGACGAGCTTTCAAAATTACCTATTGTATGGTATGGCGGTGCTGATCTTTCCAAAGTCCACGATTTAAGCGGTGCAGTAATCCATGGAAAATATAAAAATGTGGATATTTCTATTTCACATGCATTTATTCCTGTTGCCACTGCATTTGATAAAGCTGAAAAAGATAACATTCCGTTTTTCTTATGGAAAGAAAGAGGCTGGCTGACTCTTTGCAACAGTGAAATTATTGAATATGAAGATGTTGTTCAATGGTTTATAGAAATGCGCAAACTTGGTTTTAGGATTAAACTTGTTGGATATGACCAGCGTTATTCTCATGAATTTGTTTTGAAAATGAAAAAAGCAGGCTTTAAAATGCGCAATCAATGGCAGCGGTATGTTGAAAAAACGGAAGGCTTTAGAGCAATTGAAAATTCTATAATTAAAGAAAATTTCTATTATCTTCACAATAAGGCTTATGAGTATTGCATTTCAAATGTAAAAGCTATTGAAGACAGTGATGATTTTGTGCGGTTTGAAAAAATAATGCCTACACAAAGAATTGATTTGTTTGACGCTGATGTTATCGCTGTTAAACAAATGCTTATTGATGGAAATAAAAGTAAAAAAATAGACGAATGGTTTGGAGATGATTAATTAATATGCCAATAAAAAATTTAAAAGTAAGAGCAGCAGGGGAGTCTTGTTCATCTGAAAAAGGCTGCTCTGTTTTATTATCTTCAGAAGAATTTCACGAAATGCTTAAATGTGGCTATAAGCCACTGTCTGCTAACCCTGAATTTTCTTCAGCAATTAACAGAATTGCCGATCTGATTTCATCAATGCCGATACATTTAATGAAAAACAGTGCTAACGGAGATGTGAGAATCAATAATAATTTGTCTAGGTTTATTGACATTTCACCAAATAAATTTATGACCAGAAAGATATTTATCTTTAATATTGTGAAAACGCTTCTTGAGCAAGGCAACAGTGTTGTAATGCCGGAAACAAAGAATGGAATTATTGAAAGTTTGGACATAATCTCTCCTGACTGTACATCATTTATTCCAGATGGAGTGGGCTATTACATATCAATAGCAGGCGAAAAATATATGCCTGATGAGGTGCTTCATTTTGTTCATAATCCTAAAATGCCATATCCATGGAAAGGTAATGGATATGATGTATCTCTTAAGGATATTATTAATAATTTGTTTCAGGCAACTGAAACAAAAAAAGGTTTTATGGAAAGTAAATGGAAACCTTCATTAATAATTAAAGCCGATGGAATAAATGATGGATTTGATAGCAAAGAAAGCCGGAAAAGAATATTAAACAGTTATTTTGAAACAACTGAGACAGGTCAGCCGTGGATTGTTCCGGCTGAACTTTTTGATGTTACAGAGATTAAACCGCTTTCACTTAATGACCTTGCAATTAATGACTCAGTAAATGTCGATAAAAAGACAGTTGCTGCAGTATTGGGTGTTCCTGAATTTATTGTAGGTATAGGCAATTTTAATAAAGAAGAATGGAATAATTTTATCAACACAAGGCTGCAGCCTTTGTGCAATATTATTGAACAAGAAATGACAAGAAAACTCTTAATAAGCCCGGAGTGGTATTTGCGTTTCAATTTCAAGTCCTTATACAGTTATGATATTCAAACGCTCTCGACGGTGGGAGCTAATCTGTATACAAGAGGCATTGTGACGGGCAATGAAGTTAGAAATTGGATAGATGAACCACCGCTGGAGGGCTTGGATGAACTTGTTATTCTTGAAAACTATATTCCGCAAGGAATGATAGGAGATCAAAAAAAGCTGAATGGAGGAGGTGAGAATAATGCAACATAGAATGCTTGAGCTTAAAGATTTTAAAACTCGCAGCAGCGAAAACGGCAATCCGATTATTGAAGGATATTTTTCAAAATTTAATGAAGAATATCAAATCTGCAGTGATTGGATTGAAGTAATTCGTCCGGGTGCGTTCAGAAATTTTTTAGCTACAAATGCTGATGTTAAAATTCTTTGGAATCATAACACAGATATAGTATTGGGCAGTCGTTCTAATGGTACTCTTGTTCTGAATGAGGACGAAATAGGCTTGTACGGGTCTTGTGAAATCAATCAGAATGATACAGAAGCAATGAATTGTTATGAGCGAATTAAGCGTGGTGATATTACCGGCTGTTCATTCGGATTTGATATTAAGGAATTTAACGAGTCAATTGATGAGAATGAGATATACCGAACTGAAATCTTGGAGGTTAATCCTTTATATGAGGTCTCACCTTGCACCTTTCCGGCTTATGAGTCTACTGAAATTTACGCACGGAATAAAGAGAATATTGAAATCATACGGTCAAAGCATAAAAAAAGAAACTTTGAACTATGGAAAAAAGGTATCTTATCTAAGTTACACAAGGAGGATTAATTATGTTAAAAACCATTTTACTTCGTCACAAGCTGGATGAGAAAAATAAATTACTTGCTCAGCTTCGTGAAAAGAAAACATCTTTCAAAAAAAGGGAGGATGAAATTGTAGCTGCACTTAATGAACTTGACGAAAACTCATCTGATGAGGACAGAAAAGTAGTTGAGGATGATGCTGAGAAGCTGGATATAGAACAGCAGGAAAATGATAATCAAATTTCAATTACTAACACTGAAATTAATGATATTCAGAGTGAGCTCAGACAGCTTGAAGAAAAGCAGGAACGCAGTAAAAATTCTAACAATGATAATAATGGCAGAAAGGAAACAAGAAATATGTCAAGAGTGAAATTTTTCGGTATGAATTACGAGGAAAGACAGGCGTTTTTCGCTGATGAAGGCGTTAAAAACTTTATTTCAAGAGTTCGTACCTGCATTACGGAGAAAAGAGCAATTGAAAATGTCGGTCTTACCATTCCTAAGGTAATGCTTGACATTATTACTGAAAAAATTGAAGATAATTCAAAGCTTTTGAGCAGAGTATATAACCGCCCGGTAAGTGGCAGGGGCAGAGAACTTATTATGGGTGAAATTCCCGAAGCAATATGGACTGATGTCTATGCAATACTCAATGAAATGGATTTAGGCTTTAATGAAATTGAGGTAGATGGATATCAGGTTGCAGGCTTCTTTGCTGTTGCAAATGCTGATGCAAATGACAATGATGTTGATCTTCTTACTAAGATTATTACAGCTATCAGCAGGGCAATCGGCAAAGCAGTTGATAAGGCTATTATTTATGGTACAGGTGTCAGAATGCCGCTGGGTTGGGTTACCCGCCTTGCTCAGACAGCTGAGCCTTCAGACTATCTTGCTACTGCAAGACCATGGAAAAATTTATCTGCAACAAATATTTTGACCGGTACCGGAGCAACCGGAAGTACACTTTTTCAAGAAATTGTTAAGCGTTCGGGAATCATTGATAATGATTACATAACAGATGGTCTGATTTGGTGTATGAATAAGAAAACACATACTACGCTTATGGCTGAGGCTATGGGCAAGGATATGAATGCTGCAATTGTAGCAGGTATGCAGAACGAAATGCCTATTATTGGTGGAGAGATTATAGAGCTTTCATTTATTCCGGAGGGGGATATTACTTTTGGTTATGCAGGTGCATATCTTCTTGCCGAGCGTGAGGGCACAGTTCTTTCACAGTCTGAACATGTAAGATGGCTTCGCAATCAGACTTTATTTAAGGGTGTTGCAAGATATGACGGTTTACCAATTATTCCTGAAGCCTTCGGTCTTATTTCTATAAGCACAAATCCACCTACAACAAGCGTTGAATTTGCACCGGATAAGGCTAATACCGAGACCAAAACTGAGACGGAGACAGAAGGGACAAATAATTAAAAGTCGGAGGATAATATAAATGCAGAGCGGCGAAATGTTATATATTCTTAAATGCGATTTGCAGATGACAACCAAATCTAATGATAATTATCTTGAAATGTTATTAAAAAAGGCAAAGCTTGATATAGAGCGTGAGGGAATTGTTATTATTGATGATGATTTGGAATGTGAGATGGCTATAATTCATTACGCCGCTTATCTTTTCAGAAAGAGAGCGGCAGCAGATACGGCTATGCCCCGTTTTTTGCGCTTTGATCTTAATAATATTTTGTTATCTCAAAAGGGGGCAAAAAACAATGATGACTTTTGATGATGGCATTATAAAAATATATTGTGTTAAAAATATTTCAAAGCCGGGTGATATGCCTGTTACCGGACTGAAATATAAAGCAGAAGAACATTTTAAGTACTTGGAGCTTGGAATTACTCGTTTTTATCAGGCCATGCAAAATAACCAGCAAATTGATTCGGTTATAGCCACTTATCACAATCCGTTTGTTAGAATTAATGATATTGTTATTGATGAAAACGGTGAGCAATACAAAATCCGTATGCTGCAGAAAGCTGAGGATGATGGCTTGTCAATTTTAAAAATGTCACTTGAAAGGTTGAGTGAAAAATATGAAAAAATTGCAGCAGGTTAAAACCGCTTTGCTGACTGTAACAGATGATACTTATCACTTTGCAGCGCCGAATAATTCAGAAGATTATATTGTCTATTCTGAAAATTCAGAAGGTGGATCCGTTGAAGCTGATAATTATAAGCTGGAGCAGAGTGTAAGCGGACTAATATATTTTTATACAAAGAAAGAAAACCATCCGTTTGTTGATGAAATTCAGCAAGCTTTAATTAATTCAAGAATATCATTTTATTTGATTTCCGTTGAATATGATTCCCAGACGGAGTTAATTGAATATTGCTGGAGTTTTGAGGTATAACAATGGCTAAGATAATTTTGGCAAAGGATTTGGATAGACTTATAAGAGATTTAAGAAAAACTCAAGTTGATTTAGCTTCTATTATGGGAAAGTCAGCATATAAAGGTGCCGAATATATGGCCGATGAATTGAAAAAGAGTTTGCAGGCACTTCCGACTTATAATGGTAAAAACGGTTTTCCAAAATATGTTTACAATGGGCATAAACTCAAAGGATTATCATCAATACAGAAGCGAGATGTTATTGAAGCATTTGGAATTTCAAAAATGATGAATACTAACGGTTATATTCATGTAAAAATTGGTTTTGATGGTTATGGTAGTTATGAAACCAATGCACATCCATGGGGTATACCAAATCAGCTTTTGATGCGCTCTCTTGAAAAAGGTACATCTTTTCTTAAAAAAAATCCAGTGATTACAACAACTGTAAAGAGAGAAAAAAAGGCAACAGAAAAAAAGCTTGAAGAAGCTTTTATTAATGAAATTAAAAAGGAGATTAAATAATATGGCAATAAAAGGTTTATCAATTCCCGTTATAGGGGATTATAGTGTTACAGATAGTGGTTCCGTTTCATATAGTAATCCGGCAGTAGCTGACAGAGCTGTTGAATATTCAGCTTCTTGGGAAACCACAGACGATAATCCGCTATATGCTGATAACACAATCGTTGAGCAGGATTCAGGCACATTTCAAAGCGGTACATTGACACTGGGTACTGCTGATTTGCCTCAATCTTTAAGTGAAAGGATTTTGGGATTAAAAAAGAATGTAATTAAATATGCAAATGGAAAGACCGTAACGGAGCTTATATATGATGATAACGCTAAATCTCCATACTTAGGTTTTGGCATTATTGAATTGCATCAGATTGACAACAACGATAAATACAGAGCTGTTTTTCTTCCGAAAATTAAATTTAAAATACCTGAGGAGGCGGCAACAACGAAGGGAGATTCGATTGATTGGCAGACAAAATCAATTGAAGCCAGTATCCTTCGTTCAGATCAGTCAGATGATATATACAAAAATCCGTGGATGATTGACGCATGGTTTGACAGTGAATCAGAAGCCCTGGTGTATTTAATGTATAAGTGCGGAGCAACTGTTTCTTCTGAAGCGGAGGGTTAATGATGGTTTATTATTCTAAAATTGGCGGTAAATTTTATCCTCTTGTATTTTCTCTGGGAGCTAAAAAGCAGGTTAAACAGATTTATGGTACTTTAGCCAGGATTAAATTATATTCACAGTCGCAAGAGCATACTGAGCTTGAAACTGTCGAAAGCAGTGCAGCTGGAATTGATGTTGTAACAACCCTTGCGGAAATTATGATTAAACAGGGGGTTGCATATAAAAATCATTTTGAAAAGGATTATAAAATCCGCCCTAATAGTGCCGCTGATGAAAATGGTGTATGGTATGGAATTTCAAAAGAAGAAATTGAGGCTGTTATAACTGATGAAGAGTTCAATTCTCTTTCTGATAAAATTTTTACCGCAATAAAAAACAGTAACGGCACTATTAAAACTAAATCAAAAAACAACAAAGCCACACAGGAACAACAATAGTTAGTCTTGTGTGGCTTGAATATTGGGGCTATATGCTTGGAATCCCTTATGAGGATTTCAGTTGTATGCCCCTTTCAAAATTATTTGATCTTATCAGTATATACCAAATTGCAAACGGTATTGCTGATGAGATTTTTGATGATAACTATTTTCCAAATTTGAGGTGAAAATATGGCTAGTTATACGATTGGTCCGAAAATTGGAATGGATGGTGAAGCGGATTTCAGAAAGTCATTGAACAATATCAATGAAAGTCTGCGTACACTTGAAAGCGAACTGAAAAAGACATCTTCAGAATTCAGCAGCAATGCAAGCAGCGAAGAGGCTTTAAAAGCGAAAAATGAGGTTTTAAACCGTTCTATTGAGCAGCAGGAGCAAAAAATTCAAGAAGTAAAAAAGGCTCTTGAATATTCAAAAAGTAAATATGGTGAAAATGCCACTCAAACACAAAAATGGCAGCGTGTCCTTAATAATGCTGAAACCGATTTAAATAATATGAAAATTGAGATTGAGAAAAATGAGGATGCTATTGATAAGATGGGCAAAGAGGAGGAAGATGCTGCAAAGGAAACTAAAAAAATGGCTGATGCTGAGGATGATGCCTCTGAAAAAACCGAAAAACTGGAAAAAGCCGCTGATGGATTAAAAACAGGTCTAAAAGTTGCAGCTACAGCTATTGGTGCTGTTGCTGCAGCAGCAGGCAAACTTGGCGTTGAATCAATTAAAGCTTATTCTGATACAGAACAATTAGTCGGCGGTGTAGAAACACTTTTTAAAGATAGTGCAGATACAGTTATAAAATATGCAGATAATGCTTATAAAACGGCAAGTTTATCAGCTAATGGCTATATGGAAACTGTTACGAGTTTTTCTGCAAGTCTTTTACAGGGATTGGATGGTAACACTGAAAAAGCCGCTCAAATAGCAAATCTTGCAATCACTGATATGGCAGACAATGCCAACAAAATGGGCACGGATATGGAAAGTATTCAAAATGCTTATCAGGGATTTGCAAAGCAGAATTACACAATGCTTGATAACCTTAAGCTTGGTTATGGCGGAACAAAAGAGGAAATGATCCGTCTAATTAATGATAGTGGAATATTAAAAGAAAAAATTGATAGTCTTGATAATGTTTCATTTGATCAAATAATTCAGGCTATACATGCTGTTCAGGATGATCTTGATATTACCGGAACCACAGCAAAAGAAGCCAGCACTACCATTGATGGAAGTGCTAACTCCATGAAAGCAGCCTGGACGGATTTTCTAGCAGGTATTGCAGATGGTAATCAGGATACTGACTTATTGTTAAGCAATCTGCTTGATAGTGTCATGACTTTTGGCGATAATGTTATTCCGGTTATTGAAACCATTTTAAGTAATGTAGCAGATATAAGTAATTCAGATTTAAAAACTATATTAGCTGACATAATAAATGCTTTATCAGAAATATTGCCTGATTTACTTGAAGTGGGTGTATCAGCTGTTGAAGCCTTGATAAGCGGAATAGTGGATGCTCTTCCAACTTTAGCAAGTAGTGGAATAGAGTTGATTTTTTCATTAGCAGATGGAATAATACAAGCTATACCTGATCTGTTAGCAGCTATACCTGAAATAGTTTTTGCTTTGATTGATGGATTGACAGAAAACTTTCCTTTGCTTATTCAAAGCGGTGTGGACATGCTTACAAAATTAGGCGAAGGAATGAAAGAAAATCTGCCTGCTTTGATTGAACAGGCTTTAAATTCTATAGATGCTTTTGCAGATATGCTTACAGAAAACTTGCCATTACTTATTGAAGCAGGTATTCAGATGCTGTTCGGATTGATTCAGGGTTTGTCTGAAGCATTGCCTACCTTAATAGAAAAGGTTCCTGAAATAGTCTCAAAATTTGCAGACTTAATTAATGATAATATGCCTACTATTTTAAAGGCAGGAATTCAGCTCCTTATTGAATTAGTAAAAGGCATTATACAGGCAATTCCAACGCTTATAGAAAATATTCCAAAAATTATTAAAGCTATTATAAAAGTATGGGAAGCATACAACTGGCTTAATTTAGGCAAAACAGTTATTTCTGGATTAAAAAAAGGTGTTACAGGCAATCTATCAAAGGTGAAGGATATTGGCAAGAATATACTTGACCATATGAAAAACAGTAATATATCAAAATTACCGGCAGAAGCACTGAAATGGGGTAAGGATTTAATACTGAATTTTATTAAAGGAATAAAAAGTAAAATCAGTTCTTTGATAAGTTCAGTAACTGATGTTGCAAAAACAATAACCTCTTATTTGCATTTTTCCGTTCCTGATGTCGGTCCTTTAACAGATGCACCAAATTGGATGCCTGATATGATTGACTTAATGACACAAGGTATTTATAAAAATGAAAGTAAACTGAAAAATGCAGCTCATTCATTAGCCGGTGTATTAAGTGATGGACTAACAGTTAATGCCAATCTTAAAAATTCTTCAGCCGGAGAAGCAATATATAATTTTTCCTCGCCTGTATATCTGGATGGAAGAATCATTTCGGATAATACACAAAAGTACATAACGCAAAGTCAAATGGCAAAGCAAGTGGCAAGGGGTGTTATAAGTGTTTGATTTTTATTTACATGGTGAAAGTGCAGCCGGCTATGGTGTTTATGCGGTAGAACGCCCTTCTGTACCGGCACCGCAAAAGCGGATTGAACAATTACAGGTTTCAGGCAGAGATGGTATTTTAACTATTGATGATAATACTTTTGATGTAATTACAATTCCTATCAGCTGTAATTTTATGGCCGAGAGTGCTGCGCAATATCACAGCACATTCAGGAAAATAAAATCATGGATATTATCAGAAATGCAAACATCATTGGCTTTTAGTGATGATTTAGAATGTTTTTATAAAGTTCAAAGCATTTCAACAAGCAATGTTTCACGCTCATCTAAAAAAATAGGCAGTTTTTCTATTGACTGTATTTGTGAGCCGTTTCAATATTTAATTTCTGGTCAGGAAGAAATTCCTTTTGAAATATATGAATATGAAGGCTCAGACAGCAGTAATGCCTTTTTTAATTCAAAACTTGTAAATGAACATTATTTAGCTCAGCCTATATATAAATTGAACGGTGAAGGTGTTTTTGAAATATATGTAAATGATAATCATTTTAAAATTAATGTTGCTCAGAATTGCACAATAGACACATCACTCGGAATCATTTACAGAGAGGACGGAACATTGATAAATCAGTCAGCTCAGGGAAACTTTGAGGACTTATGGCTTGAGCATGGTGAAAGTATAATTACTTTTATTTGTCCTAAAACTTCAGCGAAACCTACTATTATTCCGAATTGGAGGAGTTTATAATGATTGAAATTTATGCAGCAGGCAATGAAAATTTTGATAATAATGGCGATATGACATTAACCCCTTCAGAATGCTTAATCAATGCAAACATTAATGCTGACTGGACATTGAGTTTAAAGCATCCTATTGATGATTGGGGGCGGTGGAAATATATTCAGCCTGGAGCAGTTATCAAGGCAAATTCTTTTAACGGTTACCAATTGTTCAGAATATATATTACTGATAAGACTGAAACAGAGGTTACAGCCTCTGCTTTTCCTGTTTTTTTAGATGCTGCAAATGAAGTGTTTATTGTCGATAAAAGACCTACAAAGGTTGACGGACAGTCCGCGCTGAATCAAATATTTGATGGAACAAAATACACTGGCAAGAGTGACATTGTTTTAACAAATACCGCTTACTACA
>JBKWUD010000024.1:0-38279 GCA_046989265.1 Eubacterium sp. | reverse complement strand
GTCCAGACACCTCTGCCCCAGTCAAGCCCTGCAAAATCAAGGCTTGGATCAAGCTCAATAATTTTACCATCATACTCAATTTTACCGGAGGCTCTGAAGCAATTAATCTTTTGATTATAATAAAACGCTTTTTGGTCTTCGTCCCAAGGAGTTGCTATTACCATTGAATCCTCGGGCTCATCAGTCAGCTTAATATTACAGCGAATACCTTTACCACCGTCAAACGAAGGATAGTTCATTCTGATTATCCTGCCGCCGTCTTTATGCAGATATTCAATTGCGAGCTTACCGTTTTTAAATTTAACATCACCTGCGGCAGATGTTGACGGCATGCCTGTTTTACCCAAAGGGAACGGAACAATAACAGGCTCGGTGATTTCAACTGCTTTATCAAGATCAACAAGGCTGACACTGTGCATACCGATATAGCCGAGATCTGATACAGTCAGGCATAATGCAAGCTTATTTGAATGCGACATTATGTAATAATAGTCCCATTCCTTAATTCTTGTTTTACGCTTTTTAATATCATTTCTGTCATAAACCTGAATAAGGCTCCTGCTCCAGCCGGGCTCAATCAAACTTCCTCTTTCATCCAATAATTTATGAGAATTAACTACTTCGTGATTTCGCATACAGAACACCCTTTCAAAATAATCAATAAAATACGGATAATATTTTTCCCTTAACGCAATAAATCATATTACATAATCATATGAATATTTGCTCTTTTTCATATCAATGATATCCTGCAGCGTGATGCTGTCAAGATATTCATTGATTACCTTGTTAAGCCCCTGCCATACAGGCAAAGTCGCACAATCCTCCGCCCTGTCACATCTGATAGGCTCATAATCAAGGCATGCAACGGGAGCAAGACCGCCTTCAGTAATTCTGAGCACATCACCGACGGTATATTCACTTGCATCCTTTACAAGCCTGTATCCGCCCTGATATCCTCTGTTTGCCCTTAGAACATCAGATTTATTAAGCAATGAAACAATCTGCTCAAGATATTTTTTTGAAATCTCCTGTCGAGCTGCAATATCTTTTAAAGAAACATAACCGTTTTGCTGGTGCTCTGCCAAATCCAGCAGCATTCTAAGTGCATATCTTCCTTTAGTAGAAATTTTCATTGAAACATCATCCTTTTTAACATCATAATGTTATAATACCACTATTCCACTAGGCTTTCAAGCAATTTATAAAAAATAATATTGACAACAGTTTAATGAACTTTGTAATTTATTATTTTCATTTAGATTTATTGCTCATATCGGGATAATAAGAAAATCCGCTTATTCGGTTCACACAAACACCATTGCTGCGCCAAAAGATGCAGACTGCCTCAAAGCCTTTATCTCTTGATACAATATAATATTCCTTCTCAGGATTTTCATTTATGCAGGCACCAAGATAGGAAGAAAGCTGAAAATCAAGTGCATTCGGACTGCCGGATTCAACCTTTATATACTCCTTTTTTGCCTTTGTATTTTCAAGCTCTCTGTGCAGTTCCATTGTTATGCGTGTTGCGTTTTTTGTGTAAAAAATGATAACCTCATCTTTTCTTGTAAGCTTTATTAGTGATATACCCTCAACCAATCTTCCGGATTCATTTTCATAATCAATCAAAAAACATGCCATTTTATTTATCTCCCGAAATAAAAAATGCACAGCCGAGGCTGTGCAATAAAACGCACGCCCAACTGTCGCCAAACACCACATCAATTCGACAATTATCGAACGATATTAAGAGCGTGCATTTTTTACGAATATAAAAATGCCGCCGATAACTGTCAACAATATTAAAATGTGGTATTTGGCAAAATCAGTATATCATTATTGAATTATAAAGTCAACAAATAAAAGACAGTCAAATCATTGACTGTCTTTATGATTTATCCCATTCCGGCATTTTTAAAATGCAATTCTCTCATACCCTCAACCTCATCACAAATTGGTTTGAGGTTACAGGTTGAGCAATCGAAATTAACATTATTCATAATATGATTAAGGGTTTCGGTTATTTCATAATTCTTTTTAGCAATTGATTCAAACGCTTTATAATCAGCTGATTTATCCGTAACAAAAGCTATGCGGACTGCACGGACAGCCTTGTTTTCTTTATACTTATTTATAAGCAGTGAACCAACCTTTTGAAAAGACATACCATCAGATATTGCAGATTTTGAAATTCTGACCGATTCTTTATGAGAACGGGAGGCAGTTCTGATCATATAACCCTTTGGAAAGAAATGATATTTGGCATATTCAATTTTTCTGATTAAGTCATAAGCCTTCTGCTCATCATCAATATCGTCAATCTGAATGAACGAAATTCTGGCAAATTTTCTGTCTGATGAAATGGTGTTAACATCATCACCGATTACAACAATTCCGTCACCGCCGATATCAGCAGAGGTTACAAGATTATATCCCACACCGTCAAGCTCATATGCAGAATCACGCTGGAGTATGAGTTCATTTCTGCCTATATCCTCCCAAGCGGAATTAACTCCGTATGACTGACTGTTTAGACCAGCCAGCATGGACTGTGTATCATTAATCAAAACATCAAAAAAATTCATTATAATCTTCTGTCTCTCTTCATAGTATCATAATGCTTTTGAAGGAGCCAGTAAACCTTTTTAATAAGCTTCATATCAAGATTGAACCAATATATAGTAAAGGTTGCACCGAAAATGCCTAAAAAAGCTGCAAGGAGCTTTCCGAATATCTTAAAAAATGTTTTCATATGCTTTTTCTCCTTAGTAAGCCTTTGCGAGACCCTTTTGTCTTGCATACTCAGCAGCACCGAGTGCGCCCATAAGCTGCGGATCAATTGAAAGATCTACAACCTTAATCTTAAGCACCTTTTCAATAGCCTGCTTTAAGCCGTCATTCTTAGCACAGCCGCCTGTGAGCGTAATGCTGTCTGTTGCACCAGCCTTTTTAGCCATTACAAAGCATCTTTTTGCCACAGCCAGCTCAATACCGGCTGCAATTTCATCCATCGGCTTGCCTTCACCAACAAGCGAAATAACCTCGGACTCTGCAAATACAGTACATTGGGCAGTAATAGGAATTGTATTTTTGGCCTGCAGAGAAAGCTTTGAAAAATCAGAAAGCGACATTTCAAACGCATTAGCCATAGCCTCAAAAAATCTGCCGGTGCCTGCTGCACATTTATCATTCATTGCAAAGTTTTTAACGGTTCCGTCAGTATCAATAGCAATTCCCTTAACATCCTGACCGCCGATATCAATAATGGCCTTAACACTTGGATTTGTTACATGAACACCCATTGCGTGGCAGCTGATTTCGCTGATGTTTTCATCGGCAAAAGGAACCTTGTTTCGTCCGTAACCTGTACCGATAAGATAAGTCAGATCTTCAGCACTGTTCAAATCATCAACCTTTGCACAGGCATCTGCCATAGCAATCTCGGCAGATTGAACAGGATTGATTTTACTTCTGTTTGTTACATCGGCAGCAATTTTACCGTTTTCATCTAATATTACACATTTTGTGTAGGTTGAGCCTACATCGCATCCGCCAAAATATTTCATAAATTTATCCTCCTATATTACCAAGCCAAATCATCTTCAAAATCAACAAGTGTAGGATCAACAGGCTCCTCCTGAAGAACTGTTGTCATATACTTATTAACCTGCTCACGCAAATCGCGGCGGGAAATTGTGCGCGGATCCATAAGATCCTGTTTAACCCATATAAAGTTAACGTTGCGCTCTCTTGCCTGATCGTCAAAAATACCGTTCAAGCCGTCCATACCTTTACAGGATATCTGATCATACATAATAACCGTATCGGCATTATATTCCTCAACAATTCTCCAAAGCTCATCAACAACATTGCGATATCCGCCCTTGGTGTGCTTTCGCATTGTAACTCTCTGATATGTTGATGCAAGATCCTTAAGAGCCTGTTCTTTATCATCCTCACTGAACTTGAGATATGAAATCATTGTTTCCATATCCATAACGACATTGATGCCCCAGCAGTTTTCAAGCCAAGCTGCAAAATTTGTATAATAGTTTGCCGGGCATGACCAAACAATAGCTCTGTGACGCATTTCCTTGGAACAAGGCGTTTTTTTTTCATATGCCTTAAGCATAATTTTATTAACCTTCTTATCGACCTTAAGAAAGCGCTTATCGTAACCGCCGCACATGTGGAAATAGAAAAGTCTGTACAGCCAGAAAGATGCACCTGTAAGCTGAGGGTACGGGGTTTTGTTTACATCCCACTTCTGCAGTTCATAATCAAGCTGCTGGTTATATGTATGCATTGCTGAGAAGAAGGCGTCCCAATCAAAGGTTTCACCCGTCTGATCTTCAATGAACTTAATCATTGCCTTAACCTCTTCAACTGCATATTCCTGAACATCCTCTTCATTGTAACGCAGAGGAACATTGTAGCAGAATGAGGGAAGCTTAAAGCGTCTGTCCTGGAATGAGGTTGTCATAATTGAACCATCGCAGGGCATATTGCAGTTAATCATGCATACACCCATCTTAGGATAATCATCTGCAATTGCTACACCCGCCTCAGCACTCGGCAACGGGCAGACATCGGCAGGAACACCATATGCCTCGACCTCTTCAAGATAAGGCGGAGTAATCTGCTGATCAACCATAGATGCAAGGAATATAGGCATTGTCTGGGTATTCATTGCAATAAGATTTGGAAAACCTGCCATAACCTCATGAGGAATAAGCTCATCAAGAAGAACGATTTTCTTTGAATACTTATTATTAGGATTGATTTTTTCATCTGCAACAAACGACATATGAATTACATCGGTTGCGCCCTTAACAATCATATTATAATGGAGATGAGCAATTCTGAGCTGTGGACCTCGAAGACCCTGAACATGCCTGTCAATAAACGCCGGAGTCTGAAGGTATGATGCCATCCAGCGATAATTCCAAAGACCTTTGACGGTTGAAACAGGAGCCTTGCCGACCATTACTATCATATCCTTCCATGTAATGAGCCAACGATAGTAATCATATAAAGTGTCGCCTGCACCTCTCCATTCTCTATGCTTTAACAAAGCATAATGATCGGTATACAAATCGCCAAGTCCTTCGGGCTTTTTAAACATATCTATAGTGTAATCCTTAAGATTTTCAGCGGTTTTCTTTAAATCAATTTTTTTTAGCTCTGCAAGCCTTTCCTTTAGCTTTAAATCCCGAAGCTTTTCCTTAAGCATTTGACCTCATCTCCCTTTCCTTAGCAATTTTTTTAATCTCAAGGCTTTCTACAAAAGCCTGAACTCTTGTTTTAAGCTGACCCGATGACGATGCAGTATACTGCCTGTCAACAGATGCTGACGGAATACCGTATTCATCAGTCATTTCATGAGATGCAAGAGCTCGCTCATAACCCCAGTATTCGCAAAACTTTATCTGTTCATAAAGAACACCATCTGCATGATATTCCTCAACAAGCTTTTTAACGACCTCACGGCGCTCACGCACCTTCTCCTGGCTCATATAGCGAGGGCACTGACCGGTTCTCATATAATGCATAATGATTTGAGTCAGAATATCCTCATCATCGTTAAGTTCAATAGGCTCTCTGCCGGGGATAGTACCGAAGCAGTATCTGTCAGCAACTACCAATGCGCCGCTTTCCTCAATAAGCTTGGTAAAATCGGGGTCATCCATTTCAGAGCCGACAACAACAATTTTTGCCCTGTAATTTTTCTTTTCATCAGGAACTCTTGTCTTAAGCTCCTGAGCAGTTTCTCTGAGTTTATCAATTATGAGATACTTAGGACAGCAATATGTAATAAGGCTCAAAATGTGATATTCATAGCCTGTAATACGAGGATTTTCTTCCTTTCTGTACTCTCCTATTTCTTTCATAAGACGGCAAACCTCATTGTGCTCAGCTACCGCTTTTTTCAGTGCCTCATCAGAGGTATCAATACCGTATTTTTCGGCAAGCTCATCCAGAATTTTTATTCTGCACTGCTTTGCATAGTGCTTAACAGTATGCGGCTCAACCTTAAACGGAACATCTAAGAATGACACAAAAAACTTGTCATTCGGGATAAGATTTAAGACTTCAAAATGTTCCATTGCTCTGTTCATCTCCGAACAGGTTTCACCTGAAAAAAGGGCATCCAAATAGTTATATCCGCCCTCAATACCTCTTTCAAGGAGTGCCTTTGAATATCCGCAAAGGAAATTACTCATATAATATGTAGCAATATCGAGCGAGCCTGTGCGCGGAGCACGAAGCTTTGTACTGAAACAGCCCGGCAAATTGAGCAATACCTCAGGCACATGATAACAGGTATAGCCAAGTGCCAGCCTGCCGTCCTTTTTAGCCTGCTGCACCAGCTCATTATTTGCCTCCTGCAATAAATTTTCAAATTCAAATAAATGCTTTAAATCCTTCATACTACTAACCCTTACAACTAAAATGGTTTATATGATTTCAATCTTCTCTAATGCCTGCTCAACCCCCTTAACAATGGCTGATTCATCAGGCAATTTAGTGATATCCCTGCCCTCAATATCATATACGGCAAGGTTTGAATCGTTTTGAATATATGACAACACGGGAATTCCCTGCGTATCAATATAAGGGATTACACTTTCATCAGGCAATCTGTTAATGATTGCACCGATTTTTTCATACATAACAAGCTCATCGGCAACACTTTTAATCGTGTTGATAACCTGTGTTCCCTTTTTACTTGCATCTGACACCAGAAGAAGATGGCTTACCTTTTCCATAACACGGCGGTTAATTTGCTCTATGCCTGCCTCGCCGTCAATAACAACATAATCAAAATCTTCCGATATAAGGCTGATAACCTCTTTAAGATATGAATTAATCTTGCAATAACAGCCTGCACTTTCGGGTCTGCCGACTGCAATAAACGCAAATCCCTCGGTCTCAACCAGTGCGTCAAAAATTTTATATCTTGCGTCACCCAAAAGCTCAATAGCGGCCTTTGTCTGACCATCCTCAACCGTTTCAACAATCTCCTTACGGATATCGTCAATAGTCATTTTAACGTCAATACCAAGAGCTGTTGAAAGACCGACTGCCGGATCTGCATCAATTGCAAGTATCTTTTTATCAGGATATTTTTTTACGAGCAGTTTAACAATTGCAGCAGAAATCGATGTTTTTCCAACTCCGCCCTTGCCCGCAACAGCAATAATTTTTGCCATAAACTTATACTTCCTCTCAAATAAAAATAAACATAGATTGATAAAATTATAACAAATATTAACTTTTTTTGCAATATACATTAAAATTTTGGCTAAAAAATATTTATAAGAACATAATTAATAATTTTCAGAATTTGTAATAACCTATTCACAAAGCGGAAATAAATTTATGATAATATAACAAAAATATTGAAAGAGGTTTTAATAAGATAAAACAATGATTATAAATCCTTATAAGGTTTTAGGTGTTCCCGATGGTGCAAGCGAAGAGGAATGCACAAAGGCATATAAAAGGCTGGCTAAAAAATATCATCCTGACCTTAATCCGGGTGATGAACAGGCAGCACAGAAGATGGCTGAAGTTAATGCCGCATATGACCAAATCAAAAACCAAAGCGATAACAGCTATTCTTATTCATCTTCATCAGGCAGCTCATCTTCAACTGATTATTACTCTGCTATTGCAAGCTTTATTAATAACCGCCAGTTTCAGCAGGCAATCAATCTTCTTAATGAAATTGATGACAGAACTGCACAGTGGTATTATCTTAGCTCAGTTGCAAATTACGGATTAAACCGCAGAGATTTGGCAATTCAACAAATAAATACCGCCTGCAATATGGAGCCTTCAAACTTCATTTACAGACAGACTAAAGATAAAATTGAAAACACTGTTCCCTTTAATCCTTTCGGGGGATTCGGTTATGATTTCGACAGCAGCGATTTTGACAGCGAGTCTGCTCCTCACAGGCAAACTACTGTATTCAGAAGCAGTAACAGGGGCTGTCTGTCAAGATTTCTAAAATTTATATTAATTCTTATAATAATCAGGTTTATAATTTACGGTGTTATGTCATTATTCAGCATATGGAATCGTACGCCAACTCAAAATCCGAGCACAACATATTCACAGAGTCAGGATGGCAGTGAAAGTATTAATGGCAACACGCCTGAGGATTATTACAGGTATTTTGGTGAAAATAACGGGGAATCGCAAAATTCATAAAATTATAAAAAACGGCCTTGATAGGTCGTTTTTCTTTTTAAAGTGCATATATATTTATTAGAAAAATTAAGGACTGATTATTATAAAAGCAATAAAGAAAATTGTTAAACATATAAATCCCATTTTGCTAATTATGATTATACTTATTGCCGCAGGAATTTTTTCTGCATCGATAAGTCTTAGTGACAGCGGGGAAATATTTAAAGACAATCCATCATACACAGTAGTCAACAAATGGTACGACAAGGATAATAAAAAAATAGCACTCAATGAATTTATAACTGATACAGAAATGCTGCTCCATACAGAAATACCTGCTGATGATTATAATGATGCTAAACTAATCATTAAAACTAAAAATCTAAGCTTGTGCGCCCATACAAGCGGAAAAATTTTATACAGAAGCAATAACAGTAAATATGCTTGTTTTGGCGAATGCTACAATATTATTGATGTAAGCGACATAAAAGACGGCAGCAAAATTTATTTGCAGCTTATACCCAAAAGGAATATGACCGGCAGCATAACGGAAACCGTATACCTTACTACTCAGAATGACTTTTTAATGCACCTTCTGAGCGAAAACAAGCTAATAATAACAGTAACGGCAACAGCATTCTTACTGCTTATAATATACAGCCTTTGGTCAATTCAGCAAATGCTTAAAACAAAAAGAGCAGCAGCTAAGCATATATATGCCTGCTGTGCAATATTCCTGCTGATAGTTATAGCTGTCACAAAAACCAATTTATCATTCTTCATATTCGGCAGCTCGGCGGTTAATTATATTGCAATGTACAGTGCTTATATGCTGCTGCCAATTCCACTGCTCTCCTGCTACAGTTCTGTATCAAAAACAAGGCACAAATCAATCTGCATATTACAATTGTTAACCGCCGCATATTCCCTACTGAGATTAGCACTTTTCCTCATGATCCCCGCCCCGCTTTCAAAAGCAGTATTTATATCACACCTGCTGCTGATAATTACAATAATCACAATAACAGCATATATTATTCAATCAACAAAAGCCGCTATTAAAAAGCGGCTTTTAAAATAACACTAAACTATGTAATCACTGATACAATCATACCAATGGACATATGTTTTTCCATTAACAAATATTTTTTCATTTTGCGGAAGTTTATTAGTCCAATAATCTTTGTAGTGTGTTAATTTCCAATCGTCCGCATTGAACCTTCTCCAAAGAACGGTTTTGCCGTTTTTATCTACATACTGCTCAGTTACAACACCATTCTCATATGACTCAATATCCATAACACAGACCGTATCAAATTCCATATTGCCGATAATCACGGTATATCTGCCGACAACATCCAAGCATGCATCATCACAGATTATATTATCGTCATTGCGCTTAATCATATTTTAGCAAACAAAGCAGTTTCTTTGCCGCAGTTATCTTCACCAAAGCCCCAGTTTTTTATAAACTCATCATCATCTAAAAATGTGTAATATTTTGTAATTCCGTTTTGTTTATGACTTTCTGCAAGAAAACGGCAATGTGTATCTGTCAGCTGTGCAATAAATTTTCTTTCGGCATAGGTATCCGAATCTATGATGTTCGCAGCAACAGGATTATATTCCTTTACGGCAATTTCAACACCCTCAACACCGTGAACTAATGCTTTGCCCGTAACCTCCATTTCAACATATTCCGTTTGATTTCTTTCAGGGAAATCATACAAAGCCCATTTAATTTTCTCTCCGATTTTCGGAATAATAAGCCAGCCCATAAGCTCTTCCCATCTTGTGCTGAAAGGCTTTTTATCGGATTTAATTATTCTGTATTCAGGCATTTTTTCAGGTAAATTCATAGCAATATCCCCTTTCACTTTTTCTTTTGATGCATACGGATAAATTTCTTTAAAACGAGCTTTAGCATTATACAATCTGCTTTTAACAGTTCCGAGTGGTATATTCAGATACTTTGAAATTTCATCCTGAGAATAACCGATAAAATAATAAAGATTAAGAATTTCTCTGTCCTTATCATTTAATTCTCTTATTATATCCCAAACGAGTGATTGCTCTGAAAAACCAATGCAATTTGAAAAACCTGCAAGCTGCTCCAAATCCTGCTCAGCAAATTCAGGAATTTTAGAATTTTTACGGTAATAGTCATTGCATTTATTTTTTGCTATTCTTATTATCCAAGACTTAAATTGCGTTTTACTTTTGAGCGTAGAAAATTTTTGAAATGCAGTTAAATATGTTTCCTGCAGAATATCTTCTGCATCTTCTTTATTTGAAATGCGATAAAAAACAAATCGTTCTAAAGCTCGTTTGTGCTCATTAAGCAATTTTTCAAAATCCATATTTGCACCTCCTTTTGTCTGATTGAAACCGATTTCAATAATATAGACGAAAAATACAATCAAAAGGTTCACTAAACTTTTTTCCAAATTTCCGAAAACTGCCTTGCAGTATACTGAATTTGAAAAATAGTATCAAATTTCTTTTTATTTCACATATAAAAAACAGATGCAAAAGCATCTGCATTTTTAATGGTGAAGACGAGTGGACTTGAACCACCGACCCCTTGCATGTCAAGCAAGTACTCTAACCAACTGAGCTACGCCTTCATAATATTATAATTTATTGGTGCCGCAAACCTAAAATTCACGGCACCATGGAGCTGATAGTCGGATTCGAACCGACGACCTCGGGTTGTAGTTAAGGGATACTATAGAATTATTAAATCGGCTTTGTCAATAAAAGTGTGTAAGTTATTTGAAAAAGTGAAATAATTTGATGCCATGGCAATATGGGGGTACCCCCATATTGCTATGACGGCAGTGGATTAAATCAGGCGTTCGTATTTTTCAATGCGGGCTTTAATTTTGTCATCAGTGACAAGCTGATTCCTGACCATAGCCTAGTTTTGAACCTTGCTGCCGTTCCACTTTTTGTAGAGCTCCGTAATTCTGAGATAGAGCAATTTGAGCAGTGCATTTTCGTTTGGAAATGCACCTTTTTTTGTAACTTTTCTGAAGCTGGAATGAATGCTTTCAACAGCGTTTGTTGTGTACATAACCTTACGACAGCACTGCCGTAATCAAAAAGGCTGCTCCACATGGCTGAAATTGCGTTTCCAGACATCAACCGCTCCCGGATACTGTGACCATTCCTGACAAAACTGCTCAAATGCCTTTCTGCAGGCATTAAGGCTTGGTGCTCCGTATACTTTCTTTAAGCTCTGTGTGAATTTTTGGTACTCCTTACTAGGTACATATTTGATGGAATTTCTCATTAAGTGCACCATACATCTCTGTACAACTACATCCTTAAAAATTGCTTTTGCTCCTTCTTCCAGACCTGATACGCCGTCCATACTGATGAACAATACATCCTCTACACCGCGTGTCTTTAATTCATCAAATATCTGCATCCATGTATGCTTGCTTTCACTTTCGTTTAGCCATAATCCGAGGATGTCTTTCTCTCCTTCCGTGTCATAACCGAGTATGGTATATACGGCATAACTTTTGCTTTCATACTCTTTTTGTATGGTTACATACATACAGTCCACAAACAAAAAGGTGTACATTTTTTTGAGCGGTCTGTTTTGCCATTCATTCAGCTCTTCAAGCACACAATCTGTAATTTCAGATATTGTTTCGTGCGATATTTCAAAGCCGTAGATATCTTCTATCGTTTCTGCAATATCCCTTTGGCTCATTCCTCTGGCGTACATTGCCAATACCTTTTCTTCTATTGCAGATACATCCTTCTTGCGTTTGGGCACAATCTTGGGCTCAAAGCTGCCATCTCTGTCACGGGGAACACTAATCTCAACACCTCCCGCTGTCGTTTTGATTTCCTTGCTGGTGTACCCATTTCTTCGGTTAGCAGTTGATTTCGCTGAGTGGTCGTTGCTTTCATAGCCAAGGTGATCATTCATCTCCCCTTGCAACATTGCTTCAAACATCGGTCCGAAAATGTCCTTCAATGCATTTTGCATATCCTCGACGCTTTTCGGCTGATACTGCTCGATGATTTGCTTTGCCAGATTTTCTCCGGGTGTGCTTTCCTTTTTTCTTCTTGCCTTAGTTCATTCCTTTTTTGTCCTTCCTTTCATTTTAGCACACTCTCTCTAAAATGCAAAAAGTGTGCAAGCTATTTTTCTAACTTACACACTTTATTTTACAGTCTCATTAAATCTATATTTTAGGTGCAATATACGGAATTTTAGAAGTTTTCACTTCTACATTTTGTAACCAATATTTACTTCTGCAAAATCGCTCAACAACCTCTTTCATATATTCCTGATTTTGCGAAGGGGATATCGTTATACTAACAACTGGTAAATGTCCATCACAAATTACTTTTATTGGGTGCTTTTCCCATTTTTTTTGCTTGCGAACTTCTGAATCGTCTTTATAAATTCCCATTTTATAGTCACGAATTTTTTTTGAAAATTCAGAACATATTTCTGATTGATTTCGGCCACAAGGTACAACAATAGTTCTACTAGAAGTGTCCTTTTGCTTTTTTTCGAAAACTTCTTCAATATGTTTTTTATCATATGTAATAGATAAATCTCTGCCCATTTGTTGTAAATTTCCATATTTAACCACGATGTACGGGATCATTGAACCATCATCAAGTTTTCTAAATTGTATGCACTTCTCTAATTCACGATTGGTATTATTAAATACCAATCTCAATTCATTTTCTTCATAAAAATAACCATTTTTCAAATACGGGAGAATATCATCACGTTTAACTCCTATCTGTTTAAATTTAGGCTCATTGAACAGATTAATAACTTTCTCTGTTTCAATTCCTTTTGACTTGGCACCTCGAACACGACAATATATTACTGGTAAAGGTCGATTTTCGTATAATTCAACTTTATCATTTGACGGATTGGATATAGAATAATCTGAATGCAACAATGTATATGTAGATGATCCTCCTGGCAATTCAAACTCTATTGATGCCCCACCTTTAGGACAATATCCTCTCCATTGGCTTAATACATCGCCATCTCTAGAAAAACAAAGAATATAATTATCTCCATAATATTGAGTTTTTTTTAGTAAGTCATCTCCTACTAGTTTTTCTTCTGTAGAATCATTAGAAAACCTTGAGCGCGATGCCCAAAAAGAGTCATTATCTAAAATAGAAAACAATTTTTCAAAAGATGTATAGTGATGTATATGTTGCACTCCAAATTGCATTGTTTTGTTTTCTTCTATGTGATTTGGAAATCCCTTAATAATTTCGTTTAAACAAAGTTCAACATTTTTGATGTTTTTTTCATTCCTTTTTTTTACATCCATATATTTTATCCTCTTATTCAAAATTTTTTTTAATTGAGTTAATAACCTCTGTATCAATTGATCCACTGTTTAATGCATCTCTTCCTATGATATTTATATTTTCATTGTCTTTTCCATATCTCTGCTTATATAACTCTTTCCAATTATTTTGCAATCTATTAAGATAAGTAAATTGTGAATATAATATACATTTCTTTTTTAGTTCATGTGTTATATAATGATATAGTTCTATTGATATAACGGGAACACGAGAATCAATATCACAATTAAGTTTATTTTCATCGCCTTTTAATAATACTAAATCTAGAGCATACAATACATCAGCATCTTTTATCTCATCAAAAATGCAATTAACATTGTATTTTTCAGTCAAATTCGTTTCTGATTTCCAATCATCAATTTTTGGAGGATTCTCTTTCCAATTTTTTATAAGGGATTCAATTGCACTATTTTTGTCAGTACTGTCATTTGGAATTTTTTTTACTAATTCAAGAGTATTATCATCAGAAAATGCTTCTTTTTTTATTTGACATATTTTATCATATTCTAATTTAGAATATTCATCATTAGTATTTACACATTCCTCATATAAATCATTAAATATAAAATGTATATCCTCATTATACTCCAATTCATCAACCGGACCATCAAAATCTCCAAAAAATAAAGTTTTATTCTGTATTCCTGTTTTCCATAATTCAATAAATGCTCCATTAGCAACTTCCTCCATATCATTTTGACTATCATCTATCCAAATAATTGTTTTTTTCAAACTTTTTTTCCTCCTTAAAAATAGGCAATCTTGTTTCAAACCAAATATTACAGTTATTTATAATACCATAGTTCTCTTTATAAAAAGTTCTATCATTATAACGTTTAGAGATACTTTCTTTAGTAACATATTTAAATTCAGTATCTTTGTTATTTAATGAATTTCGATTATCGCTTTCAATGCCTAATATAAATGATCTAATAGTATATAAACTCATATGACCATCGCCATAGTCTAAAGGATCGTGAATTCTTCTGAAAATTTCTTCATTATAAAAATCTATTCTCTCTTTAGATATACGATTAGATTTGACATTATTAATTATCACTAATTGATTACTATCTTTAAACATAATTATATGACTTTTTACTCTACCCACATCTTTATATCGATATTTCAATAGATTATCAATTCTTGGAAGAAGAGTTTTATCAACAGTGGCATATTTCAACGATGTTAGCATTATATCCAAAATTATGCAACGAACGTACTCTGCATTATAAAATCTTCTATCCTTATCATTACAATAGTAACATTTTTCAAAAGGCTCTACATAACATAGTATATTTGAAACTTGATTTAATAATTCAAATCTATTGTCCTGAAAATCCCCTTTGTCATATACAGTTTTAATATTAATATCTTTGAATTCCACTAAACAATGTTTGAAAGCATCATCTTTTTGCTCATCTATTTTTGAAATATACAGTGCCGGAATACCATCATTTATAATTAAATTACTATCATGTATATTAAAATGTCTGCTGAACAATCTGGCAATTTGATTATTCACATAGTTTTGCAAAAGTAACCATAAGGTTGAACTATAATAATAATTAACCTTATCTGCCTCAGAGTTAATTCTTTTAGTATTCAGCTCAATAGGATAATTAACATATTTCAATTTGGATACATTTTCTAATCCAAAAACACGTAATACCCCTTTTTCATCAGTTGTAGAAGCGTGACTAGCAGATCGTTCATGTGTAAGTATAGCTTCTTCCTGAAGAGAGACAGCATGTTTTTCCATTATATCCCCGTTAAAATCTTCTGATAAAAATCTTAGAATTCGATTTCTATAGGAAAGTATGGTATGAAGAACAATCCATGGCAGAAAATTTCTATTTTGTAAATTATTCGGCACCATACTAATGTATAAAAACACATGACTTAATTTAACAAGTTTTCGTCCCAATTCATTATTTTGAATATACGAACAATCATCTTTTACTGGATTATCAAATTCTATAATAATATAAGGTTTACGATGATTTCCTGAAACATGATGGTTTATATCATATATTATTGTACTTTGTTCTTCTTCATAATCTTTATTGTTAATTTGCGAATCAGAAAAAGCAATTTGATATCCATTATTTTTTAATAATCCAACAGTATTAGAATTACAATCTGTACAATTATACGCACTTACCACTCTGTCCTTTATAATGTAACGAGACTGTTTTATATCGTTGTTTTCTAAAGTCTGTTTTCCAAAATATTCATTTACTAATTGAATGTTGTCTATTGAGGCTTTAGGTACGTCATTTGACATAGTTAATAACGCTATATTAAATATATTTATATCGGTACTAGTAAGTTTAGATATATATTCAATCATTGTTTTTAAGAAATCATTGTATCGCTTATTGATATCGTTATTAATTGATTTGGGGTTACTCTTTTCACTTGGTAATAAATTAAACCAATTTTCTGTTTCTTCGTTAAATTCATTAATTTGACCCATCAAAGTTCTAGTTGATTTATAGTTGCTAAAAAAGTGTTTCGTATCGCTCATATTGTTACAAATCTTTTCAGTTATATCAAATTCTGTTGTTGCAGTTGTTAGTAATAACTCTGGTGCAATCGGAATACTTTCATTCGATAAAGACTTACTAATTCCTAATTTGTTGCTATAGATAAAGTCAACAATCTCACTATGATTATTGTTATCCAATTCTTCTCCAGTTAACACTAAATATTTAAACCATACAGCTCTAATTTCATCATTGCTACAATCAATAATACGTTGAACAAGAGCAAAATATGAAATCCAGAAACAATAGTCCTGTTTATGTGTACATTGTGTATAATCATTTAAATAGGTACAATTACATTCGTGTTGATTGCATTCTAAACAATCATCTGAAAGGTACTTTTTGACAAATTTATCAACCTTTACTATCACGCTCTTTCTAAGAAGATATGTACTACGTAAATCAGCTATTGCCTCAAAAAGTGTATTTTTAAAGAAATTAGCCAAACTTTTGGGACTGTTATTATGAAGTTCCATAAGAGACTTAATAATTTCTATAGTTTTTTCAAGTCTTTTATTTTCTTTTAAAAACGCTTTATGCTTCTCGTCTTTAGGAATCATATCATATAATAATTTTACATTAGATTTCCAATCATCATTCTTATTATCACTAAAATGTTCAATTATTTTATTAGGATCATCAGAATAAGTTCTAAGATAGCACTCGGCAATTATTAATACTAATGATTGTATTTGAATTCTAAATGAATAATCAAATGAAAAAAATGGTCTCGATAGTAATTTTAAAAGAAGTTCTGTTATTATTAATTTCCTACTATTCAAATTATCCCCATTTAATAGATCTTCAATAAGGGAATCATACTTAAAATGATTATTGAACTTTTTTCTACTTTTCGGTTGTTTTTGATAGTTCAATATTGTATTAAAGAAAAACAAAATACAATCATAGTATTCGCCAATTTGCCTAGTTCTTATTCCATCATTAAAAATATAATTTTGAGCAATATGTGATAAAATTAATCTTTCATATGCCAGTTTATCTTCTTTCAATGTTTTCATATTGTCTACATCATCATATTCAACCGGCAACAGATGATAATACTTATTCGCCCAATAGTTGGCCGTTAATTTTGAAGCACTTCTCTTGAACAATTTCATAGCGTCTTTCTTAAGTTTACAGCCAACACACGAATCTCCTTGTACGCGCATATTAGATATATCAATATGAACATAGGAATAAAAATCACTTAACTTTCCTGAACGAACATAAGAAAGCTTCGAGGCGTTAGAAATTCTGTCTATTAAAATAAAACATTTTTTAAATAAATACGTTGGATATTTATCAACATATTCACGAGGTAACAATGAACGAAGCAAACTATTAGCTTTGTGAATAGTAGTTCCTGTATTTATACTATCATCAACAAAATAAAACTCCGCAGGTTCATTATCAAAAATATCGTTTTGAATATGTAAACGTTCAATCATTTGTCTCAACATCTTGTGTTCACATATAAAATTGGAACGAAAAACTTTATCTTCGTTAATTGATACTATTTCTGCAGTACCGCCAAAATAATATGTATTAACATACTGAGCAAATCCAACATTTGTATTGTGTTCCGGAGAAAATATTATTTTTAATTTAGGCGAAAAGTTTTCTTCATCTCCAATATTCTTTAACCATATTTTTATATCTTCTTGAACATTATAATTATAGAAATAGTCTTGACTACTAATATAATATTGATGATGATTTTTACTACGCTTAATGTGTCCATAATAAACATAATCTTTTAGCCACATTAATCTTTGATTATTAGTTCTCAGGAATTTTAAATCATATTCTTGTTCTGTTCCTCTCTCATTAAATTTTTCTTCACGAATTTGCTGTGAAGGAACCGTCGAAGTCAAATCCGTTTCTACTAATGGCACTTCTCTAATAAGCTCATTTTCTTTGGGAAAACAAAGAGAACAACTAATAGGATGTTCCCAAATCGACTTTTTTTGCAAGAAATAATAAATATATGGACAATCAGACAATTCGGTTAAATTATCAACATTAACACTTATTCTTCGATTTTTTAAATTAGTTGACATCCAATAATGCTCTTCTATTGTTGAAGGACACAATTCATTTTCGCCTTTGCGATTTAAAAAATTTGTTTCATCACATACCCATAAAGCTGTATAATTTGCCGATAAATTCAATTGATAATTATTAAAAACAGTATGATTCTTTATTTTTTGAAACATTTTATCAAATGTTGACATTGATGAACTTATAGGAACAATTTGAATTACATCAACATCATCATGTAAATCGAGTACTACTCCAAGCCCTTTTTTAGATATATTTAATTTCCCTCCAGTAAAATTCGTAGAAACACCAAAATATAATTGTACACTATCACTCTTTGATTCGCTTTGTAGATTATGCTGATAAGAGGCAAATGCAACTTGACTCTGTGCATTATCAATAATATTTTCAAGTAAATCCATATTGTCTTTATATTTTTTCTGTAAAGTTTCATTATACTCAACAAATTCACGAATATATATATCAATAAAACTTCTTGTAATTTCTACTATAGAGGTTAGTATTGCCTTAGAATATGAAGCATAACTATAATACAACATAGGTTTCAATAAAAAACTAGGCTTATCAATCATGTCTTTTATATTATTTAGATACAATCTCAAAATACTAAATGCAACTCTATTAGATATAGTTGTTCTATAAAATAAAAATGACAACTCGTAAAATGAATGAATATGAACTTTGTTTCCTAAACGAGTATGAGAATCACAAAGTTTGTATCCATTTGTACCTTCCTTATCTAATCGTTCTTCAATAATACTACTAATTCGTTTTTCAAAAATAGTAGTCAAATTCACTCCATCTGCAGTTACAATTACATCAAAAGGCACAACATCAATATTTGAATTTGATTTTCTTTCCGATTCTATTTTGATTTTATTTGAATTAACAGTATCAAAATATCGAAAAAGAGTCGATCCATGCTCAATACAAAGCTGAGATGCATTAAAAACCACATCATTAAAATCTAATCCTAATAATTGTGTATGATTTTTATAGTCCTTATCAGCAAAATACAATTGAATTTTTTCTCCAAATAATTTGTTAGATAATGATACACATATATCTCTAAGACTATCTAAAAATACAGAATTTAAATTTATAAACGCAAGAAATATAGGCGATTTGCTTTTATTAGCACTTTTTAAAGAAGCAAACATACCTTTAATAAATATTTCACAATTATCTAAATTCGAGAAATAATTATTTAATTTTTTTGAAGTTCTCCATACATATATAGTTTTCTCTGAATTACTAACTTTTTCGAAAAATTCACTCCAAAAGCATGTCCAATATAACTGCAACTTAAATTTTTCATCAGCTTGTGTATAACTATTAATACTTACATTTAATAACTCTGACAAACTACCATCATTATATGGAGCATTAACTGGGTTAAAATCTAAATACTTTGCAAAAGAGGAATAACTTTCAGAAAAATTTTGTACGCCACTAATACTACCCTCTCCTTGAGGTATATTAATATACCACCTGTCAACAGGAATAGTAATCTGATATTGTGTTCCAGGTATAACATGTAAATCACTAAAGTTTGATTTTTCTACAGGAATCATACTTTCCTTGTTACGCATATCTTCTGTATCAATAAATATATTATTAAACATATTGTCCGAATGATAATCTTTAGAACTTTGAAGAGTTAAATCGGCATGACATTGACATATAGTTTGATAAAACAATAACAGTCCAATATGTGCAGTAGAATCAGAACATCTAAAATCTCTCCATAACTTAATCATTTCTTTGTCATTTTTATCTTTTTGATAAATTCCACTATCATCATTGTGAAAAACATTGAAAAAGTGTCTAAGTGAAATATTATTAGAATTTGCTAAACCTTTATATCCAGAAATTAAAGTATCAAATAATCTATTGTTTTCATGATTTTCCTCTACTAAATTAACTTCATAATTTAATCTACGCTTAAAGTTTTCAATTATTGTATTTTGCATATTTAAATCTGAAACTAAAATATTAAGTTTATTATCATAATTTAAGTAAAATGAAAAAAAACATGACTTTCTTTCGGAGTGTTGTATTGAATTTTGAATTAACTGTTGTACAGCACTTGAAATTTGTCGAGCCATTTTGTATGAATCATTTATTCTAACAGTCATATTTTCTTTTGATTTATAACCACTAAGAATAAATGAAAATATCGCAAAAGTTATCCAATTGTTCTTAGTTTCTGTAAATCTCTTTATAATTGTATTTCTATCAACAGCAAATCTTTGCTTATCAAATTTGCCATTGTTTCTCCATACTTCTTGCAGTTTATTCCATGCAGTTTCTGCAATATACGGCAAAAGTGCTTTGTGTGGATTTTTTGCATCTGAATTATAAAAGTGATATTTACCAATGTTAAAAAGTTCATATTTATTACTTTTAGTAGAATCCGAATTAAACAAACAATTTGCTGTAATTTCTGAAGATAAAGTATTGTCTGATTTCTCTTTAGAATAATTGAAAAGCTGGTTATATTCATCTGCTCTAATTTCTATAATGGGGAAAAAATCACTTTTTATAGTTGTCTTCTTAAAATCCATTGGAGATACTGTCACAGTATAATTATCACTATCTTTAACTTGCTCAAAATAAGGAGCATAAATAACACCAGTATTATCCTGCGCCAATAATCTTAAATATTTTGAAAATAAAACATAATCATTATTTATATTTTCTATAAATTCTTGATTTTGTGGATTACAAAAAGGATAATATTTCAGTGAAGCATTTTCACTAATTAGTACAACAGACAATCTTTCTTCATTAATCAATTTTTCATATTTTTTTAATAATAATGCTAAATACTGCAAATTATATATTTCATCATTTTTAACATTTACTCTAATATGATAATAAATATTGTTTTCTTTGTTTGCTTCAGCCAAATCTTTTCTTTTTAATTCTATGCTAGCATTATATCTTGCAACTATTGTACTAGGAATTTTGACTTTAATTTTTTTCTCATTTTTAAAAAAATACTGATTTTTCTCTAAATTTTCTATTACTTTTTCTTCGCTATCATTCAGTATATTAAAATATTCTTCATCTAAATTTATTCTTTTTGATATATTAAAATGTGAATTTTTATTAATTATATCTTCTCTTGGACACTCAAAATATCTAGGGACTTGTCTATTCCCTTCTAAAAAAGTTCTAGAAAATTTGTTTTTCAAATAGTTATTTCTTAGAATAGCAAATTCATTATATTGATTACTTTGAATTAAAGTAATACCCTCCATTACATATGAATATTCTTCCTGGATATTATCTATATCAAATATCATTAAGTGTTTCATATTTATCCTCCTTAATATATCAAATTGTTTAATTAAATATTTTATAATATGTCTATTATAAAATATTTAATTTCTAAAAAAAGTCAATAAATAATGCAAAACTGCACATTTTTTCGACAAAAACGTTCAGTTTCACTTTAAATATTTTTGCCTTATATTATATAAGTGTATAAAAAGACAAAAAGTAACAAAATTTTTTAAGTGTTTTTTTATATCATCAATCCAACAAATTTATAATATATCTCAACAGTCTGATATTTTTCGTTATTGATGATTTCTTTTTCATGAACTACTATTTTATCAATCAATTCATTAAGAATTCGGGCATTGAGTTCTGTAATATTAATATATTTTTCAATAAGGTCGGTAAATATTTTAGCATTATATTCTGCTGTTTCTGTTTGAGTAATCTGTTCTTTTAAATTAGATTGTTTTACCTTTAACTCGTTATACTCGTTTTCGTAATTATTGTTCATAGATAAATATCGTTCTTCGGTTATCTTTTCAAGTGCTCTGTCCTCATAAAGTTTATTAAGCACTTTTTCAATCTGTGCCAATCTTTTTTCGACTTTCCTGAGTTCGCTTTTAGTCTTTTTAATATCCTGTTCTGTCTTTTCGTCCATACGATTTTCAAGCAGTTCAATATATTTCTCTTTTGAATCAGCAACACATTCAGCCTGTCTTCGTATATCCTCAAGCACAATATTGTATAAAGTCTGATAACCGATTGCATGAGATGAGCATCTTTCCTTACCGTAATTCTTATACACCCAGCAGGAAAAGCTTGTGAATTTCTGCTTTTTAGAGTTATACGAAACATTAAGTGCAGAACCGCAGTCTGCACATTTAACTAAACCAGCAAACATCTGAACCTCGCCACGCTTTGTTTCTCGTCTGCGATTTTTCATAATATCGTGAACTAAATCCCATGTTTCTTTATCAACAAGTGGCTCGTGCGTATTCTCAACAACTATCCATTCGCTCTCATCTGTTGCAATTTTTTTCTTCTTCGCTCTGCCTTTAACCTTTGTTCTGCCAAATGTTGTTTGACCAAGATATACAGGATTATTTAGTATTGCTCTAATAGATGTTGCGTGCCAATCGAAATCCTGACGCCAATAATCACTTTTATAATAGTCGGGATTATTCTTGTTAAAGTATGCCTGTGGGTTTAATACTTTTTGTTCTCGCAAAATCTTAGTCATTCGCACATAACCTATTCCATCGCAAAACATTCTGAATATATCCTGAACAACTGCAGCAGCTTCTTCATCAATTACCAGATGATGTCTATCGTTCGGATCTTTTATATATCCGAATGGTGCTCTGCTGCCGATAAATTTTCCCTCTTTTGCCAACGCTCTGTGTGCCTGTTTCGTTTTGCGAGAACACTCTTTAGCATATTGACTGTTGATAACATTTGTTATCGGCATCAGTATTCCGTCTGTTCCGTTAAGTGTATCAATGTTTTCTCCGATAGAAATAAATCTGATATTCCAATCTTCAAAATCATTTTCGATATACATTCCCATCTGTGCATATTCTCTGCCGAATCGTGATAAATCCTTGACTATGACAAGATTGGCTCTGTGATTTTCCAAATCATCAAGCATTCTTTTAAAGTCAGGTCTTTCAAAATTTGTACCACTGAATCCGTCATCAACATACACATCATAAACAGGAATACTATTTTCTTTGCAATATTGTGTTAACAACGCTCGCTGTGTCTGAATACTTCCGCTCTCACCGAGATATGCATCGTCGGAAGATAAACGACAGTAGAGTGCTGCTCGGTATTCATTCTCTTTTTCAATCATAAATTCACATCCTTTCAGCACACACAATACTATAAAGTTGTTTCATCATCCAGCTTTTTAAGCGACGAAATTTCAACAGATTTTTTGTTTAGATCTAACAAATCCAAATCATCTGTTACCATATGCTCAATTTTTGAATGTATAAATCCGTCATTCTTATATCGACTTACTACACAATAATTTATGCCTCGTTCTTTGTGTCCGTGTATTTGAAATGCTCGTTCTGTTAAAGGAATTTCTCCTGCAAGCATTAAAATATCTTCTTTTGTCATTCAGTACCTCCTACATCAAGATTCCAAAGTCTTGGTTTTCTTCTTGATTGTTGTATTCATTTCTGCAATGAGCAAGCTGTGCTTTTGTAATTTTCAATCCGTGAGCACGCATTTTTTCAATGATTTTATCAAGTTCAATATCATCATGTCCACCATCATAGTAATCTTCATTTTCTTCAATCGTTGGTGGATTTGAAAGCAATTCAAAAATATTTGCAGTCAATCCGTCAGTACAGTTTCCAGTCTTAGGTGTTTCATATGCAAGTATGTCCTCTGCAAGAATTGAATTGCAGCCGCCTAAATCAAAATACATTTCAAGATTTTTCTTTAGTAACCTCTCATCAAATAACTTAGCATCTCTGCATCTGTGACCTTCACTATCGGTGTAGGTCATATATTTATATTTCGGATCGTATTTAATATCAATTCCGTGCATACTCATTTTCCAAACGAATTCTTCCATATCGTATGACTCCTGCATCATTTTGATTGCCCAGTATCTGATTTTCAGTTTCCATTTTGGATTTTCGTTTCGTCTTGTTTTGGCTTCCGTAATTATGAAACCATTTTCCTGACATAATTTGTTTGAATAATTCTTAATTGCAATTAAGTCGCTCGGTGATAAATCCATTTTCTTTCCATCTTTATGGCTAACTGAATTGATAATAAAATGGTTGTGCATGTGCTTTTTATCAATGTGCGTTGCAACGAGAACTTGGAAATTAGGGAAGCAATGTTCAGCCATTTGCATACCGATTTCGTGACACTTTTCAGGTGTGATATCATCATCTTGTGCAAAGGATTGTATCATGTGGTAGTAAGTCCTTCCGCCTTGTTTGTTAAAATTATTTCGCACCATTTCAAATTCATCGTAACAGCTTTCAGGCATGCAGTCTTTTCCACTAATTAATTTGCCGAGTGTTTTTTCTTTGTTGCAGATATAATCTATACCTATACGAGCAGATATTTTTGCAGAGCTGAATTTAATAATTGCCAAATACCAGCGACCTCCTTTCTCATTTCAGTTAAGTCAACAACACTTGCTTGTCCCATATTAACGGCACGAGTTAACTGATTTAAGTTGTTACCGATTGCATTGAGTTCATCCTGTATTCCTGATAGACCAGGAATTACTAAGATTTCTTTATCCAATGCACAATCACGAAGATAAGGAGCAAGCGTATCGTATTTGATAAACGCCTTATCTTCAATCATTCTTTTTTCATTCTTTGTTACTCTGAAATTTAGAATTTCAGTTCGGTTATCACTAATAGTTTTATACCTCCATTTATATATTTTTGTTTTGAAAAGATAGGGGTTTGGGCTTAGCCCAATGGCTTTGTTACGCCGCCATTTGGCGAGCGTAATACAAAGCCGAAACTCGCAGATACCAAAGCATCTACTTTCGTATCTGCTTTGGACTGAAGTAGAAAAAATATTGTCTGCTTCATTTGCTCTTGTAATCTCGACAAATGCTCACAAACCGAGTTTCGTATCTGTTTCGAGTAGTTTGCTTAGTTGGGTTTTCTTTCTTGTTTTGGGTTTGACAGGCTTTTATATTGTTCGACACCATCTCGTGAACCAGGGGTGGTTCATATTTTGTAGACGGTATAGATATTGCTCTGCTGTGCATTTTCCATATATCGTTCGGAGACATCCACAAGTCCTTTGTCAACCAATTCTTTGATTACCTTACGACAAGAGTTTTCACAGATGCCACAGTACTCAGCAATGTGAGGAATAGAATAATAGCTTTGTCCGCGCTTGTCCTTTCTGCTAATGAAAAAACTGTAAACCACAAACTCCATAGGAGTTAACCCTTCATCAAAAATCTTGTTGGGCAACAAAAAATAATTTCCATTAATACTATCAAACCTCCTTTCCTGAATTTTGAAGGTATCAGAAATAAAAAGATAAAACAAAAGTCAGGCACTGAAACCTACACATATTTTTACATAGACTATTCCCTTGTGTGAGGAACTGCTATGTAAATATGTATTCGTTTCAATGCCCGACTTAATATCCGTATCGTACATTAAACTTAAAAGATTAGTTTTAATTCAATGGTTAAACTATAAGTAAAAAATATTCAATTGTAATGTATAATATTGGCTTCCTCTGCCAACACTATTTAGTTTAGCAAAGTTTTACAGTGTTGTCAATAATTTTTAGAATGTTTACATTTACAACAGATTACTGTGTTAAAATAAAAACGATTACTGTAATAGTTGAGGTAAGCATATGAAAAATATATTTTACATTGAAGATGATGTTGATATTGCAAAAAGCGTTAAAGCTTATTTAGAAAGCAAAGGATTTCTTGTGTCGGTATTTTCTGATATGGAGTCTGCTAAAGATGCTATCAATAAAAAATCACCTGCACTTTGCCTAATTGATATAAATTTATCTGACGGTAATGGCAAGGAATTATGCAAATGGATCAGAAAAAGCTATCCTGAATTGCCTGTTATCTTTATAACTGTTAAAAATGAAACCCGAGATATAGTGTCGGGCTTTGACATAGGTGCTGATGATTATATTACTAAACCGTTTGAACTGGATATTCTTTGTTCAAGAATATGTGCATTATTAAGACGCAGTAAAAACTCGGACAAGATATATACTTGCAATAATGTTATGCTTGATGATAACAAGTTGAAAGTCTTTCTGAATGGAAATGAAATATCATTAAGTTCTATGGAATACCGGCTTTTACAGATACTGATGAAAAATAAAAATGCCACTGTTACAAGACAGCAACTTTTGAAATCACTTTGGGATGACAATAACAATTTTGTCAACGACAATACTTTAACTGTTACTATGAAAAGGTTGAGAGAAAAGTTGGGTAATCCCTCTTGTATTAAAACAATTCGCAGTTTTGGTTACAGAATGGAGGATTAGTATGAAACAGAAAATGAAAACTCCATTATTAATCATTGCTATTGTATTGTGCATTAGTTTATTAACATCAGTAATTCTGTCCTTTATTTATGCAAATAATCAGTATCGGCTTACCTCTGCTCTTGCAGAAGAATTAATTGCAGAATATCCGAACAGTGAACAGAAGATTGTTGAAATTATCAAAAACAATCGTCTTGGTAATATTGAAAACAATGCTCTTGTCTCTTATGGATTTAGTACAATAGATTTCCTTAAGCCTTATACAATTACATCAAGTATTACGGCTGTTGCCTGTGTAATTATTTTCATATCATTATTTGCAGGCATAATTTATTCTGTCAATAAAAGAAATAAAAACAGAATTCAGGAATTGACTGTGTACCTTGAGCAAATAAATGCAGGCAAGAATGTTGAGATCTTTGATAAAAAAGAAGATATGTTCAGCACCTTGCAGGACGAAATATACAAAACAGTTACGGAAATGAAAATTGCAAAAGAAAAGGCAGTCAGCGAACGCATTGAATTTGCCGACAGTCTTGCAAATATTGCGCATCAAATTAAAACTCCACTGACAAATATTTCTCTTTCAACTCAGATTGACAATAATACGACAGTCAAAAAACAAATTGACAGAATGAGCAGATTGGTTGAGTCGCTCCTCTTAATGTCAAAAATTGATGCAGGCGTAATTGAATTAAAGAAAAACGAGGTTAATGTTTATACCCTGCTTGAACTGTCTGTTGAAGAATTAGAGCAGATTATGAATCAGAAAAACATTAACATTGAACTGCCGAATCACGCTGATGTGTCATTTATCGGTGATATGGAATGGAGCATGGAGGCGTTTATTAATATAATCAAGAACTGTGTTGAGCATACGCCTGAAAATGGCAAGTTAATATTTGATTATTATGTTAACCCTCTATATACCGAAATCACCGTAAAAGACAATGGTACAGGTTTTGATAAAGAAGATTTAAAAAATATGTTCAAAAGATTTTATCAGGGCAAAAATTCGTTAGGTGGTATCGGCATAGGGTTATCCATTGCAAAATCAATTATTGAAATGCAGAACGGCTTTATTACTGCCGAAAATACTAAAAACGGCGGTGCACAATTTAACATAAGATTTTACTGTCACTGAGTTGTCACTTTTCTTTGCTATTATCACAGCAAAAGGAGGTTTCATAATGGAAATACTTAAATGTGAAAATGTAACAAAGATTTATGACAACGGCGAAACACAGCAGAAGGCTCTTGATAATATCAATCTGTCGGTTAACAAGGGCGAATTTGTTGCGATTGTCGGTGCATCCGGCTCTGGCAAGTCAACATTCCTTCATTTAATCGGAACAGTTGACAAAGCAACATCAGGCAAAATCTATATTGACGGCAGAGATATTTCAGATTTGAGCAAGGAACAATCAGCAATATTCAGACGCAGAAAAATAGGTTTGATTTATCAGTTTTATAATCTTATTCCTACTTTAACGGTTGAGCAGAATATTCTGCTGCCACTGAAACTTGATAAGAAGAATTTTAACGAAAGTTATTATTATGAGATAACATCAATACTCGGCTTGCAGGAAAAGCTGGGCAGTTATCCGAATCAACTTTCGGGCGGTCAGCAGCAGAGAACTGCTATTGCAAGAGCTTTGATGTATCGCCCAGCTATTATTCTTGCAGATGAGCCTACGGGTAATCTTGACCGTAAAAACTCGCAAGAGATTATCGACCTGCTTAAACTCTCAAATAAAAGCTATAATCAGACAATTATTCTTATTACGCACGATGAAAATGTTGCCTTGCAGGCAGACAGAATTATAACAATTGAAGACGGAAAAATTGTTTCCGATAAAAGCACAAGCCTTTAACTTGGAGGTGGTTTTATGTGGAAGGATTATTCTGTTAATTACTTAAAGAAAAATAAATCAACTGCTGTTTCAATCATGGTAGCCGTTTTGGTTGCATCAATGTTTATCTCTTTTCTTTGTACTTTGTTTTACAATATGTGGATTGATAATGTCGATAGAATAAAGGCAGACGAGGGAGATTGGCAAGTAAAAATTACTTCTGTTCTTTCTGATGATGAAATAAAAACAATTAATAACTTTGCAAATGTTGATAAAGTTGTAAAATCTGATGATTTGAAATCGGTTGATATTTATTTTACAAAGTCGTCAGATATTTACAAGGATATGCCTTTGATTGTCGAAAAGCTGAATATTGATGACGAGCATATTGAATATCACAGTACGCTTTTGCAAAAGCAATTTATCTATTCAAAAGAAAAAGGCGAAAAGCCAATGCCGATTGAACTGCTTTATGGTGCGATAATTTTGATGATGAGCGTATCACTGATTATGATAATTAAAAATGCTTTCAGTTTTTCTATGAACACACGAATAAGACAGTTTGGAATTCTGCAAAGTATCGGTGCAACACCAAAGCAGTTAAGAGCAGTTATGGTGCAGGAGGCATTAATATTAAGTGTTCCGTCTGTGATTGTTGGAATTGCAACAGGAGTAGGCTTAGATGCACTTTTTATAAAATATGCAAATTCCTTTACCTCACAGATAGGACTGCAAGGAGCGAAACCTCATTATCATATACTTTTGTTTATTATTACCTTTACTGTAACAATGCTTACTGTTTTCATTTCCATGTGGCTGCCTGCAAGAAAACTCAGCAAAAGTGAGTCTATCGAGCTTGTAAAAGGACAATCAGTAAAAAAGGTTAAGAAAATAAGGAAATACAAGTTGTTCTCAAAACTATTCGGTGTTGAGGGCGAGCTTGCACGCAAGTCAATTTATGTAAGAAGAAAGGAATTTCGCACGGCAAGTGTCTGCCTTATGCTGTCATTTTTTGTGTTGAGCATATTTCTTAATTTTATGACGATATCCGAAATCAGCACAAGCAATTCATATTGGAAACGCTATGAAAATGCTTGGGATATTATGGTTGAAATGAAGGGCGAAGAGCCTGATATTCAAACGCTTAATTCAATAAGGGAAATGAACGGTGTTTCTTCGGCAATTTTTTATAAAACAGCAGCATTTCAGACTGTGCTTACTGATGATAATTTCAGTAATGAGCTTATAGATAAAGGCAGTTACAAAGCAATGAATACTGATGCCAAGCAGAATGAAAATGGTGATTATGTTATTAATGCGCCTGTGCTTGTTCTTGATGATGACAACTTTGAGAAATATTGTGCTGACAATAATATTGAAAACAGCAAAGACAACTATCCTAATTCTGTTGTAATTAACAAAATCGGAGGAGTGCTTTACTATGATTCAGACGATAGTCATTCAATACCGTTTATGAATGAGGATAATTCAACCTTGAATTTGCTAAGCAGTAAAGACGGTGAGCAGGTTGAAAACAAAGTAAATATTATAGGATATTCTCAAAATGTACCGCAGGTGCGAAAGGATTTTGACAGATACAGTCTGCTTCAGGTAATGTCTGAAAGCTCTTACAAAGCTATGATTAATGCACCCTTGGCAGATACTGCGTATATAAATATTAATACAAAAACAGAAGATAATTTAGCTGATATTGAAAGCGAAATAAAACAGATTATTGATAATGATTATAACTATACTATCGAAAACAGAATTGATGCATATAAAACGAATATGCAAATGTATGAAGGCTATAAAAGTATTATTACAATAATTTGTGCCATTTTTGCCTGTATCGGTATTTCAAATGTTTTTGCGAATACGCTCGGCTATATGCAGCAGAGAAAAAGAGAATTTGCAGAGTATCAATCTATCGGTGTAACACCAAAAAGCATTGCAAAAATTCTTTCAATAGAGGCACTTGTTATTGGTGTAAGACCGATATTATGGAGCATACTGTTTAATATTCTGTTTATATTGCTGACAACATCTGATAACGGAATAACCCTGAGTGAATTTCTATCCAATGCACCGATTTTGCCAACAATTTTATTTGCTGTAATAATGCTTTCAGCAATAGCACTATCCTACCTCATCAGCGGTAAAAAAATCTTAAATGCAAACATCGCAGATGTTTTAAAAGATGATACAATAAAATAAGGATCAAAGTTAAAAGAGGTTATCAAAACGATAACCTCTTTTTTGGAGCTGGAGATGGGACTCGAACCCACGAACCTATTGATTACGAATCAATTGCGCTACCAACTGTGCCACTCCAGCATTTATTCAATTTTAATTTTTTGATATTGCACAGCCGAGAATATATCCTTAAATACATCCAAAGACCTGTTCATTACGAGTGAACTGCTCTACCTACTGAGCCATATCAGCTTATTGTTTTACCAAACTATTTTAATGTAATATTGCAAAAAAATCAAGTATTATTTTAGAAGTTCAAGTAAAGTTTGATAAACAAATTCCACTGACGATTTACGGACTTGGTTTCTGCCGATTTCACCAAACTGCTGAGTATAGGTTTTTACCTCACCATTAATGCTGAACCCAAAGCATACCATACCGATGGGTTTTTTAGCTGTTCCGCCACCCGGACCTGCCACACCTGTTACACCGACTCCGACCTCAGACTTAGCTGCTTTAGCAACCCCAAGTGCCATTTCATACGCAACCTCTTCGGACACAACTCCGTTTGCAAGAATTGTATCTGCCTTAACACCCAAAAACTCAATTTTTGCCTCATTTGCATAAGTCGTAAACGAAACATCAAGCACCTTTGATGCATTGGTTACATTAACCAATGTACCGCAGCAAAGACCGCCTGTGCAGGATTCAGCAAATGAAATGTGATATCCAAGCTCTAACAATTTATCTACTACTTTTTCTTCTAATGCCATTATTAATCACCATAGCCTTTCAGGCTACAAATCGTTTATTTAAAATCACTGACACCTTATTGCAGCCTGATAAGGCGTCAATGGTGATTACAGCCATCTCAAAATTTTGCCGCAGGCATATTTTGAGGGCAATATAATCCTGATCGTGTGACTTTTTACACTAATCACCTATTTTATTATTAACACAATCCGGATATTTATAAAACTCTTAACAACTCAGACAAGCTGTTAACTGTATAATCCGCCGTTTCATGTTTGCTTTTCGGAGTTTGATATACAGCAAAGCCCTGTTTAATCCAAATTGTTTTCATACCGATTTTATTAGCAGGGACAATATCATTGTCAAGTCTGTCACCTATCATTACCGAATTTTGTGCATCACACTCTGCTTTGCTTAAAGCTATATTAAATATTTTCGGATTTGGTTTTGAAACTCCCTCCTCAGCAGAAGCAACTACAATATCAATATATTTCAGCAATCCCCACTTTTCAAGCCTCTCGCTTGAACCTGTTGACTGATTTGCAATTATTCCGATTTTGTATTTTTGCGAAAGAGCAGACAATACTCTAATTGCATCCGGATAAGGTTTTTCAAGTTCCTTATGCCATTTTGGCAGAGATAATCCAAAAAATTCAACTGCAGGATGATCCCCGTTTTGATTCTGCTTTGAAAACTCAATAACTTTAGACAAAAATTCATCATATGTAACATCTGTATTTTCAACCGCCTCGACATACCTTGCTTCATAGCACTTAGATTCATCGACAAGTGTAGAGCCGATATCAAAAAACAACCATTTTATATTATCAAGCATTTAATTCTCCTGTAAAAGCTAAATCTTATATTGTAATTTACTGTATTTATTTTGCAAAAAGTCAAGAACCTCTACATAGGGTTTTCCATTTTCATATATCCATTTTTGAATATATACGGGTGTTATTTCGAACAGCACCTCATTTTGTAAGTTTGAATACATATCAAATGATGCTTTATAATACTTTTTATACAATTCACAAAAAGCATTATTTTCAACAGGTTTTCCTATTTCTTTACAAATTCCTTCAATTTGAATATTATCATCACATAAAGCTACATTAGGATTGCTGATAATTTGATTATACTTTCTAAATTCTCTATCAGTTTGAAAACAGAATTTGCCATTAACTAAAACTATACTCATCATTCTTGATGATATCTTACCATTATAACCGGTAGATAAAACCATAGTTTTATGATCACCAAATGAATTGTAAAGTTCGTTTAATTTTTCTTGAAATTCCATAATATTCACCTAAAATATTATACGATATTTGGTGATATGTGTAAAGGATATTTTAACGGCGTTTAAATCTGTGCCCTGTTTTTTTGTTATATTTGTCTATTGAATAATGTACAATCGGTGATAATATATACTTGTTCGAACAAAAAATACATGATGAGGTTATTACTATGAGCAATAGATATGAATTAAACAAAAACTTAGCCCAAATGCTTAAGGGCGGCGTTATTATGGATGTTACAACTCCTGAACAGGCAAAGATTGCTGAAGAGGCAGGTGCATGCGCAGTCATGGCTTTGGAAAGAATCCCTGCTGACATTCGTGCCGCCGGCGGTGTTTCAAGAATGAGCGACCCAAAAATGATTAAAGGCATTCAAGAGGCTGTTTCAATTCCTGTTATGGCAAAATGCAGAATCGGTCATATTGCCGAGGCTCAGATTCTTCAGGCAATTGAAATAGATTACATTGACGAGAGCGAAGTTCTCTCCCCTGCTGATGATTTGTATCACATTGATAAAACACAATTTGATGTTCCTTTCGTATGCGGTGCAAGAGATCTTGGTGAGGCACTTAGAAGAATTGCAGAGGGTGCATCGATGATAAGAACAAAGGGCGAGCCCGGCACAGGCGATGTTGTTCAGGCAGTCCGCCATATGAGAAAAATTAATGCGGAGATGAGAAGAGTACAATCATTAAGAAATGATGAACTTTTTGAAGCAGCTAAGGAGTACAGAGTACCTGTTGAATTAATAAAATATGTTCATGAAAACGGCAAGCTCCCTGTTGTAAATTTTGCCGCAGGCGGTGTTGCAACACCTGCTGACGCTGCACTTATGATGCAGCTTGGTGCTGAAGGCGTATTTGTTGGCTCGGGAATTTTCAAATCAGGCGATCCTGCAAAGAGAGCAGCATCAATCGTTAAGGCTGTTACAAATTATAATGACCCTGAAATACTTGCAGAGCTTTCTGAGGATTTAGGGGAAGCTATGGTAGGCATTAACGAAAATGAAATTAAAATAATTATGGAGGAGCGTGGACAATAATCCACTAATCGCATAATGAAAATAGGTGTACTTGCACTTCAGGGTGCTTTTGAGGAGCATATTAAAATGCTTGGCAAACTGAATGCTGTATCAGTTGAAATAAGACAGCTTTCAGATCTTGAGCAGGATTTTGACGGTTTTATAATCCCGGGCGGTGAAAGCACTGTAATAAGCAAGCTTTTGAATGAGCTTAATATGCGTGATAAGCTGCTTGAAAAAATCAATTCCGGTGCAACAGTTTTCGGAACCTGTGCAGGGCTGATTATGATGGCTGAAAAAACAGGCGACCCAAAGGCTAGGCCGTTAAAATTAATGGAATTTACTGCAAAGCGAAATGCCTATGGCAGGCAGCTCGGCAGCTTCAGTACAACCGCTGATTTTGGCAAGGAAGGAAAGATTCCTATGGTGTTTATAAGAGCACCTTATATCAGCGAAGCTTCACCAACCGTTGAAATTCTATCAACTGTTGACGGTAAAATTGTAGCTGCACGCCAGGACAGATTTCTTGCCACAGCATTCCATCCTGAGCTGACAGATGATTTAACTGTTCATAAATACTTTTTAAATATGATAGCCGAAGGTTAAAAATCAAAGCTTATTTGACTTATACTTGCTGAAATGCTAAAAAGCCCGTGAATTCACGGGCTTTTAATTGTTATATTTATAAATACATCTGTTACTGTTTCACATAAACAGTTGCTTCTTCAATAATATGATTTGATACAGAATGAACTTCTATCTTAAGCTGCTGTGTTTCGCATTCAAAGGTTTCATTATCCTTTGGAACACGCTCTAAAACAGAGCAGACATATCCGTTAAAAGTATCATATGTATCTACAGGCAAGGTAATACCAAGAGCCTTTGATACATCATCAAGATCCGCACAGCCAAAAATAATCCAGCTGTTATCCGACTGTTTTTGAATATCAGACGGTCTTACCTCCTCATCAGGTTCATACATATCACCTACAAGGGTTTCAATTAAATCCTGCAAGGTAATTATACCTGACAATCCTCCATATTCATCAACTATCACCGCAAAATATCTGCGGGTATTTTTCATTTCTCTAAAAAGAACATTTGCTTTCATACTGTCAGGGATAAGAAAAGGCTTATCAACTGCATTTTTTAAAACCGAGTTCTTTGATTTATCAGACAATCGGAAATAATCCTTAGTATCAAGTACAGCTATAATATCCTCGTGATTATCATCATAAATAGGATAATAGGTATGCCTGAATTTATAGATTGTCTTTTCCCACTCTTCAACAGAGTCGTTCATATTCACGGATACAACATCAATTCTGTGTGTACAGATTTCTTCAACAGTTATATCATCAAATTCAAACACATTCTGAATAAGCTCACTTTCGGAATCCTTAATTGTGCCCTGCTCATTACCCTGAGCCAGAAGCATACGAATTTCCTCCTCGGTTACAACATCATCGCTTTCGTTGGGATTAATTTTGAATATACGCAAAATTATATTTGTGGAGGCGGTGAGAATGAAAACTATAGGCTTAAACACCTTAGAAACTCCGTAAAGAAGTCCGGACATGCCCAGTGCCATTTTATCCGCTTTTTTCATAGCAATACGCTTAGGAACTAACTCACCAAAAACGAGATTAAAATAGGCAAGAATAATAGTGATAACAATTACAACAATGTTACTTACCAGAGATTGTGAAATATTTATCCCCGTTTTCATTATAGCAGCCACAATAGGCTGAGCAAATTTGTCGGCAGCAAAAGCACTGCTGAGCAAGCCTGCTAATGTAATAGCAACCTGAATTGTTGCCAGAAATCGTGACGGCTCACTGACAAGCGCAGACAATCTAAGTGCACGCTTATCACCGTCTGATGCCATTTTATTTAACTTTGCATCACTCATAGAAATAACTGCTATTTCTGCACTGGCAAAAACAGCATTCAAAAAAATTAAAGCAACTAATAAAATTATTGAACCAATCATTTTATATATCCTAATTAATTTATTATTTTATATTATTTTGTATTTTTGCAGCAGTCAAAGTATTACGCATAAGCATTGAAATTGTCATTGGCCCTACACCGCCGGGAACAGGAGTAATATAAGAACACTTTTCTTTGACATTTTCAAAATCGACATCTCCGCACAGCTTGCCGTTCTCATCTCTGTCCATACCGACATCTATAACAACTGCTCCGGGCTTAATCATATCTGCCGTTACAAACTTAGGCTTTCCTATTGCGGCAACAAGAATATCAGCCTCGCTTGTAATTTCTTTAAGATTAACTGTTCTTGAATGAGTAATCTCAACAGTCGCATTTTCGTGAAGGAGCAGCATTGCCATGGGCTTGCCCACAATATTGCTTCTGCCCATTACTACAGCCTTTTTACCGCTTACATCCACACCTGTTGAATGTATAAGCTCCATAACACCTGCAGGTGTGCAAGGTAAGAAATGATAATCGCCAATCATAATTGCACCAACATTAACAGGATGAAAAGCATCTACATCCTTAATCGGGTCAATAAGATTAATTACCTCTTTATCATTAAGGTGCTCAGGAAGTGGCAGCTGACACAAAATGCCATTAATTTTCGGGTCATTATTAAGTTCTTTTACAAGGCTGTTAAGTTCCTGCTGAGTTGTATTTTCCGGCAAAGCATATTTAACACTGTAAAAACCGCACTCTTCACAGGCACGCTCTTTATTTCTGACATAAACCTGTGATGCAGGATCCTCACCTACAATGATTACTGCAAGCCCCGGAGTTATTCCGCCGGACTTAAGCTGCTCACATTCTGCTTTAACCTGCTCTTTAACAGCTTTTGAGACTGCTTTTCCATCAATTATCTGCATTTTTATTCTCCTTTTTTGCCATTATATTTTCATATTCCTCATCATCAATTCCAACCACAATTGAAGAATAACCATCTGTGTCTGCATAAACCTTTTTATTTGGTTTATCAGGTAACATCTTTGCAGGAAGAGTACCTTTTATATATCTAACCATAAAATAGATAAATGCTGCAAGTGAAACAACAACGATTATTGCAGAAAGCAGCTGCGACACACGAATAGATGTTTCGCCAATATAAAGTGAGTCCGTTCTCATACCCTCAACTATCATACGCTCTGCACCGTAAAGAACACCGTAAAGCATAAATATTTCGCCTTTAAATTTTCTGTATCTCTTGACAATGATATGAAGAATAAGAAAGCTTAGAAGACACCAAACACTCTCGTATAAAAAGGTTGGATGAACGGCAGTGTTAGGGTCAACCTCCATACCCTTTTGGGCAAGAGTGTCTATGGAGGCTTCCAGTGTATCACGGATTTTAGGTGACCACATACGGAATAATGCTGTATCGGTATTAGTACCGAATGCCTCCTGATTGAAGAAATTACCCCATCTGCCTATTCCCTGACCGATTAAAAGACCAAGTGCACCGAGATCAAGAAGATTTAAGAAATTGATTTTACCTGTTTTACAACCGATTGCGGCACCAATAATTGCGCCGATTATTCCGCCGTAAATTGCAATACCGCCGTTCCATATAGCCGGAATTTCGTTAAGATGCTGAGAATAGTAATCCCACTCAAATGCTACATAATAAAGCCTTGCACATATAATTCCCAAAAGTGTTCCCCAGATAAGAACATCTGTCATTCCGTCAAGGCTCATTTTCCACTTATAAGCCATTCTTCCGCCGTAGAGAACTGCAAGAGCAAAGCCAAAGGCAATTACAATGCCGTACCAATGCACCTCATAGCCAAAAAGAGTGAATGCAACAGACGGCAAATCGAAATCAATCCCCAGCCCGTCAAAATAAACGTGTGTATAATTAGACATTTTTAAATCCTTTCAAATTCAGGCTCAGCATATGCAATACAAGCCGGAATTTTATTTATTTTTAACAACTGACAACGCTGAATACTGCTCGTCCATCATTTTTGAAAGACGATTTTCAATATCTTCAGCAGTAACATTTTTATATATATCCATTGCATCAAACATTGACCACTCGTTAAAATCACAGGCGATAAGTGAATTTGCAATACTGTCAATATCATTATACGACATAATTTCCTTGCCGTAAAGTGAGCGGCGAACGCTCTCAAATAAATCTCTGTCAATGCCCTCATGCTTAAGTCTGGCAACCTCTGCTTTAATTGCATCAGCAACAGCCTGAGGATTTTCACTTTCGCCCTCAAAAATGATTGCTTCATATCCGTATCCGATAAAATACTCATTACCGAATGACGAATTGATTAAGCCCTTTTCCAAAAGAGAATGATAAAGCGGTGAAGTTTTACCTGCAATTATTTTAAGAAGGATATCGGTTTCAATATAATCCCTGTATGACTGAATCGGTTTTTCACACGCTTCTTTATAACCAAAAGCAAAAACAGGTACACTCATTGCAAGATGATATTCATCATAATCTTTAACAATTCCACGAGGCTCATCATCAAATGATTTTTCAATTGAAAGCGGCTCAGCCTGCTTAAGATATTCGTTACAAACCTCAAGCACATCATCAACGGTTACATTGCCTGCTACGGCAAGAGCCATATTGTTTAAATTATAGAAGGTGTTGTAACAATCATACAAAAGCTTATCCGTAATCTCTGCAATGGAGTCAACC
>JBKWUD010000023.1:0-39687 GCA_046989265.1 Eubacterium sp. | reverse complement strand
GATATATCTGTTGATGAATATATTTCTGAAACATACGGAGATTACTGCGGCTATGCAACTCTTGAAAAAATGATGGTTCAATCCTATACGGCTCGGAATTATTATCAGCAAAGAGCTGTTGAACAAAAGGCAACTGATGAGGAAATAGATGCATATTATAAAGCGCATGCCGAGGATTATTTAGAGATTCCGTTTGCATATCTTCAAATGACTTATGATGAAAATTCACAGGCTGAGACTTTAAAAAAGGCAGAGAAATATGCAAAAGAGATTAAATCGGTTGATGATTTGAAAAAACTCATTCCTACAGCTTGTGCAGATTTAATTCAGCAGTATTTGGCGTATGGCTATTTTGAAAATGCCGAAGAAGCGGCTGAAGAGCTTGCAAAGAATGTTGAAACAACAATTACAAAGAGCGAAACATCATTTACTGCTGACGGTATCAACTGGCTTTTCTCGGATGATACAAAGGTTGGTGCTTGCAGCTCATTTGTTGATGAGGAAAATTCAGTTATTTATGTTGTTCTCAAAACGGGAAAGCCTTCAATTCATGATGATGAGCTTTACTCAGTAAGACATATTCTCATTATGCCTGAAAGTGCTGATAAGGATTCTGATGATGAAAAATCTGAAAATGAGGAAGTAACCTATACTGATGCCGAGTGGGCTGAGGCTGAGAAGAAGGCTAAAGATATACTTGATGAATTCAATTCAGGTGACAAGACAGAATACGCCTTTGCGCTACTGGCAGAGAAATACTCTGATGATACGGAGTCAACATCAAATGGTTCAAGCGGTCTTTACGGAGGTCTTTATGCAGGAACACAACTTGGTTTGATGGTCCCTTCATTTGAGAAATGGTCAACTGATGATTCCAGAAAATACGGCGATGTTGATATAGTTAAATCTGACTATGGTTATCATATTATGTATTTTATAGAGGATACAAAAGCATATCTTTATGATTGTGAACAGGCAGTTATTTCCGAAAAAGAAGAAGAGTTTATTGAAAGCATGGAAGTAAAAAAACATAAAAAGGCAATGTCTAAAACCACTGTTGCCAAGCCTACTGCTTCCTCATCAAACAACGATGAAAGTGAAGATATGAACTATTAATATAAAGCTTAGAGATATTTTAAATAAATACTTGTAATATTTTGAAATATAGTGTAGAATATTTGATGAAATTTATCAAAACCATTATAAAGGATGAATAAAAATGGCTAAAGAAAAAGAAACTGAAGAACTCCTTGCAACTGAGGAAAAGGCTTCAAAAACTGACAAAAAGGCAGAAAAGCTAGAAAAAAAGAAAGAAAAGGCTGCTGCCAAGAAAAAAGAACTTGCAGAGCAGATTGACGAGATTAAAAGTCAAATTGCTGATGAAAGTGACGAAAAGAAAAAGGCTAGGCTCCGCAAAAAGCGTGATGAGCTTGTTAGTCAAAGAGATGGAATTACCAAAAGCAAGGACGGAATGACAATTCCTATGGCTGCAAATACAAAGAAAACAATCCGTGCCGTTGTTGCAGTTGTGGTTGTTATAGCACTTCTTTGTACATATGTTGCAACCGGTGCGGTTCGTTATGGTTTAATCAGCCATTTCGGCGGACCTCAAAGTGCTTTTACAGGCTTAACTCTTACTGATGCAGACGGTGAAAAGCACGGTATTAAGGTAAGCACATATAATTACTATTTTGCTATGACTTATAATAACTTAAAATCAACCCAGTCACAGTATGAGCAATATGGTATTGATTTGGCACAGGCAGGTCTTGATGTTGACTTTGATGAAAAGCTGTCAAAGCAAAAAACAACTGATGATGACGATAAAGAGATTACCTGGGCTGAGCATATTCAGGATGAGGTCGTTGACTCAATTAAGTCAACTTATACTTATTATTATGAAGCTGTAAAAGCGAATGATGGCAAAGATCCTGAAATTACAGAGGATCAGCAGAAGGAGCTTGATGAAGCTCTTGACGATTATAAGGAAGCGGCTGAAGGTTATGGTTATACACTCAGCGGATATCTTACAGCTGCAATGGGCAAAGGTGTAAATGAAAAGGTATTCCGCCGTGAGGCTACTATTTCTTATATTGCTGAGAATTATCAGGAAGACTATAAAGAAGGACTTCTTTCTAAAGAGTATACAGACGAGGAATATAATGATTATAAGAAAGAGAATGAGGATGATCTCATTTCTGTAAGCATGAAATTTTTTGAGTGTGACAGCGAGGACGATGCAAAGGCATTTGCAAAAGCTCTGAATTCGGACGGTTCAAACTTTGCTGCTCTGGCTTCTAAATATTCCGAAAAAGATTGGGATAAGGAAGCATATAAGAACGACGCTGAATCAACATATAATAACATAACAAAACCAACACTTAAGAATCTCGGATGGGCTATCGCTACTGCAGATGCACATACTCATGAAGAAGGTGAGGAGCATTCAGAAGATGAGGAGCAAAAGTATTCAGGTCTTGATAAGCTCTTCAATGCCAAGAAAGGCGATATAGTTCAGTATTCAACATCCGTTGCATATGTAACAAAGGCAGCCAGCCTTTCAAATGTAAATACAGTTAATGTCCGTCATATTCTTGTAACACCATATTTTGATGCTGAAGAGGAAGATTCTTCCTCAGCAGAGGCTACTGAGGCAACAGACGAGGAATGGAAGGCAGCTTATAAACAGGCTAAGAAAATTCTTAAAGAATGGAAAGACGGCGATGCTACTGCTGAGTCATTCGCTGCCCTTGCTAAGGAGTATTCTGAGGACAGCAATGCTGATGACGGTGGAATATATGAAAATGTAACACCTAACCAGATGGTTCCTACATTTAATGCATGGTGCTTTGATTCTTCACGTAAGACAGGCGATACTGCAATTGTAAAGACTGAATATGGATATCATATTATGTATTTTGAAAGCAAAGGCGATCTTAAAGCATGGCAGTACACTGCACAGCAGGCACTCGCATCAGAAGATGGTACGGATACAACAGAGAAGCTTGAGGAATCATATTCAATCAAGATTAACTGGTTCGGTTCCCGTTATTTTGAAAAAGATACCGATATTGATTCATAATTGTTGATTTTTTGAGGCTGCATATTTTGTAGCCTCTTAGGTATTTTATATATAATTTTTCGCAGGTGAAATAATATGCCTTTAACCCCTAAAAACAAAGAACTTGAACAGATGAAAAAAGAAAATTCACGATTAAAGGCTGCGCTGAATGAGGCGGAGTTTGAATGTCAACGCCTTGTTATTATCAATTCAAATCTTGAAACTCAGCTCAATGAGGCTAACAGAGAGCTTGAAAAGAATATTGAGGTTCTTCAATCTCTTAAGGGTGAAATTGAAAATCTTGTTGATAATCTGAAAGGCGATAATAAATAAGTTCTAATTTGTCCCCGACACAGCATATGTTGTGTTGGGGGATTTTTTATGTCTGAAAATTTTGATAAGAAAAAGCATACGCTTTTGCTTGAAAACCGGGAACAGCTTGAGCTTAGCGGAATAAATGATGTAAAGGCATTTAATGAAGAAGAAATTATTGCAGTTTGTGATTGGGGAGATTTAATGATTAAAGGTGCTTCCCTCCATGTTGAAGTCCTTGATTTGGAAACAGGCGATTTGAAAATTACGGGCAAGGTTACTGCATTGGTTTATAACGAAAAAATTCAGGCTAAAGGATTTTTTAAGAGGGCGTTTTCATAGCACAGAGCCTTTTAGCTTTTTTTGTTCTCGGTCTTATCTATGGTGTTATATATGATGTAACTGCGTTTTTTAATTCAGTTTTTTCATCACGGTTTTTCTTTGATTTTTTTATGATGATTATATGGGCTCTATTGTTTTTTTCGGTGCTTATTGCTTATAATAGCGGTGAAATAAGAGGGGTTTATTTTATTGACATTTGTATATCATTTATAATTTATTTATTTACAATTCATAAGATAATAAATAAGCCTTTTAAAAGAATGGGCAGAAAATTTAACGAATTGTTAAGATTTCTTTCAAAAAAATTAAAATTCAGTAAAAAAAGTTTCAAAAATCTATTGCATTTCAGTAAATGAATATATTATAATGTATACATATTTGTGTGAAAGGATGTGTATTATGAAACAAAGAGTTAAAAAGCAGCTTTCAAAAAAATCATTTTTCAAAGCCGTTTTTTGGATTGCTTTTACCGCACTTGTTGTTTATTGTTCATTAACACTCTTTTCTAATGCAGCAGATATAAGCCGTCTGAACGCACAGGCTGCTGAATGTGATTCTGAATATGAACAGCAGCTTGAAGAAAATGATAAAATCAAGGCTATTCTTGATTCTGACAATAAGGATGAATATATTGAACAGAAGGCAAGAGAAAAGGGCTATGTAAAAGACGGTGAGACTGTTTTCTACGATATTTCGTCAAGTAAATAAAATTATCGGGGCTGTTTTACAGCCCTTATTTTTTAAGAAATTTAAGGTATAGTTTATGAATATGCAAATGGTTGCAGCCTGCTTGCTCGGCGTTGAGGGGTTAGTTGCTGATGAATTAAAAAATATGGGTGCTCAGAATGTTTCTGCAGAAAACGGCAGAGTGTTTTTTGAGGGCGATGAAACAATACTTGCGCGTGCTAATATATGGTCACGCTTCAGCGAAAGAATTTTAATTGTCCTGGACCGCTTTTATGCTGTTACTTTTGAAGAACTGTTTCAGGGCGTAAAGGCTCTGCCGTGGGCTGAATTTATAGGCAGTAAGGATACCTTTCCTGTTAAAGGTTATTCAATAAATTCGGTTCTTCATTCAGTGCCTGACTGTCAGAAGATAATTAAAAAGGCTATTGTTGAGAATCTCAAGGAGGATTACCATATTTCATGGTTTGAGGAAACAGGTCCTGTTCATCAGGTGCAGTTTTCTCTTATGAAAGACGAAGCTGTAATTATGCTTGACACCTCGGGTGCAGGTCTGCATAAGCGAAGATATCGCCCTATAGGTAATGATGCACCTATTCGTGAAACTCTTGCAGCAGCAATGTGCAGTCTGTCAAGATTAAGACATTATCATACTCTGTATGATCCTTGCTGCGGCAGCGGAACGATTCTTATTGAGGGTGCAATGCTTGCGAATAACATAGCACCGGGTATTAACCGCAATTTTGATGTAGACAGATGGGGTTTAATTCCTGAAAGGGTTTGGATGAGCGAAAGGGAAAGATGCCGCGATTTGATAAAAAAGGATACTGACTTTGTTGCTTTCGGTTCTGATATTGATTCTTCTGCAATTGAGCTGACAAAGAAAAATGCAAAGAATATTAAAGTGGATAAATTTATCAGAACAAAGATTGCCGATATAAAGAATTTCAATCCGACTACGGCGAAAGGAACTCTTATAACAAACCCGCCATATGGGGAGCGTATGCTCGATGTTAAAACTGCTGAAGATATTTACCGTGTAATGGGTAACAAATTTGTTCAAAAGCACGGATGGAGTTATGGAATTATTTCACCGGATGAAGAGTTTGAAAAATGCTTTGGCAGAAAAGCAGACAAGCGCCGTAAACTTTACAATGGTATGATTAAATGCCAATATTATATGTATTTTAAATAAATGTGTAGATGCCTTTCTGCGAGATAACAAATAATATTCCATATTAATGCCGCATATTTAATAATGTGTGGCTATATTATTGCCTTAAAATGGCATATTTTTTTAATATTTTGTTAATGCTATTGACAAATGGAAAAATCTTGCTAAAATATATATTAGCACTCAGGGAACAAGAGTGCTAATATATAAAACATTATTTTTAGAGGTGACATAAAATGACTATTAAACCACTTGCAGACAGAGTCCTTCTTAAGGCTTGTGAAGCAGAGGAAACAACAGAGTCAGGCCTTATTCTTGCAGCATCAGCTCAGGAAAAGCCTGAAATGTCAGAGGTCGTTGCAGTAGGTCCGGGTACTGAAAAGAATCCTATGACCGTTTCTGTAGGCGATAAGGTAATTATCAGCAAATATTCAGGCACCCAGGTTAAAATTGACGGTACTGAATACACAATCAGCGAGGTTAAGGATATCCTCGCAGTAGTAGAGTAATAGGAGGCTAATTCATTATGGCAAAGGACATTATTTATGGTGAAGATGCCCGCAAGGCTCTTCAGGCAGGCATTGATAAGCTTGCAAACACAGTTAAAATTACACTCGGTCCTAAGGGCAGAAATGTAGTTCTTGACAAAAAATACGGCTCACCGCTCATCACTAATGACGGTGTAACAATTGCAAAAGAAATTGAACTTGAGGATTCATTTGAAAATATGGGTGCTCAGCTTGTTAAAGAGGTTTCATCAAAGACAAATGATGATGCCGGTGACGGCACAACAACAGCAACTCTTCTCGCACAGGCCCTTGTTCGTGAGGGAATGAAGAATGTTGCTGCAGGCGCTAACCCAATGACTGTTAAAAAAGGAATTGAGGGTGCGGTCGATGAAGCAGTTAAGGCTGTTAAATCAAAATCACAGGCAGTTAAGAATAATGATGATATTGCTCGTGTCGCTACAGTTTCGGCAGCAGACGAGTATATCGGGTCACTTATTGCAGAGGCTATGGAAAAGGTTTCTGCCGATGGTGTTATCACAATTGAGGAGTCAAAGACAGCTGATACCGTGTGCGAGGTAGTTGAGGGCATGCAGTTTGACAGGGGTTATATCTCACCTTATATGGTAACTGATACCGATAAGATGGAAGCTGTTATTGATGATGCTATGCTTCTTATCACTGATAAAAAAATCAGTACAATTCAGGATATTCTTCCGCTTCTTGAGTCTGTTCTTAAGGCAGGCAAAAAGCTTGTAATTATCGCTGAGGATGTTGAGGGTGAGGCTCTTCAGACCATTCTTCTTAACAAACTCCGTGGTACATTTACATGCGTATGTGTTAAGGCTCCCGGTTTTGGTGACAGAAGAAAGGATATGCTCCAGGATATCGCAATTCTTACAGGCGGTCAGGTTATCACTTCAGATCTTGGCTTAGAGCTTAAGGATACTACTATGGCTATGCTTGGCCAGGCTCGTCAGGTTAAGGTTACTAAGGAAAATACAATCATAGTTGACGGTGCCGGTGACGGAGATGAGATTAAATCAAGAGTAGGTCAGATTAGGACTGCTATTGATGCTTCAACCTCTGAATTTGACAGAGAAAAGCTTCAGGAAAGACTTGCAAAAATGGCAGGCGGTGTTGCAGTCGTTAAGGTTGGTGCTGCAACTGAAACAGAAATGAAAGAAAAGAAACTCCGTATAGAGGACGCTCTTGCAGCTACTAAGGCAGCTGTTGAGGAGGGCATTGTTGCAGGCGGCGGTGTTGCACTTATAAATGCAATTCCTGCTGTTGAGGCTCTTCTTGATACAGATGATGCAGATTATAAGACAGGTGTTAATATTGTGCTTAAGGCACTTGAAGAGCCTGTTCGTCAAATCGCTGCTAATGCAGGACTGGAAGGTTCTGTAATTGTTGACAAGATTAAGAACAGCGATGAAGGCTGCGGACTTAACTTTGCTACTAATGAGTATGTTGATATGATCGAGGCAGGTATAGTTGATCCTGCAAAGGTTACCCGTTCAGCACTTCAGAATGCGGCATCTGTTGCAGCAATGGTTCTCACAACAGAATCACTTGTAACAGATATCAAGGATCCACAGGCTGATGCAGCGCAGGCAGCAGCTATGGCAGCAGCATCACAAGGCGGAATGTATTAATTACATCTAATAATAAATCACACCACGAAGGCTTCTCTTCGTGGTGTTTTTTGTGTTAAACTGAGAATGGTTGACAAAGATGTATTGAGTTCTTATAATTAAATATATATGAATTAAGTTATAATATGAAAGGATTTGGAATATGGCATTTGATTATAAGAAGAAATATAAAGAATTCTATATGCCTAAAAACAAACCGAGCATCATTACAATTCCTCAAATGAATTATATTGCAGTAAGAGGAAAGGGCAATCCTAATGAAGAAAACGGTGAATATATGGAATCAATAGGCTTATTATACGGTATTGCATTTACTATAAAAATGAGCTATAAAGGACCTTATAAAATAAATGGTTATTTTAAATATGTAGTTCCGCCGTTAGAAGGCTTTTGGTGGCAGGATGGAGTTGTTGGAATAGATTACAATAAGAAAGATAAGTTTAAATTTATTTCGCTTATAAGACTGCCTGACTTTGTTACTAAAAAGGATTTTGATTGGGCGATAGATGAAGCTTCAAAAAAGAAAAAACAGGATTTTTCCAAGGTTGAATTTTTAACCTATGATGAGGGACTTTGCGTTCAATGTATGCACGTTGGTTCTTATGATGATGAACCGTCAACTATTGATTTAATGCACGACTATGCAAAATCAAATGGATATGAGATAGATATAACGGATTCAAGATTCCATCATGAAATTTATTTGAGCGACCCGAGAAGATGTGATGTCAGCAAATTGAAAACCGTAGTAAGACATCCGATAAAAAAGATAAGTTGAATATTTAGTATAATATCCTGATCGTTGGACCGTTCAGTATGCAACATTATTTATGGTGTTAAATATATACAATCAAGTCATGTTGTTATAACAAAAAGAATAAGAGTTTTAAAAAGATGAATACGGAGCGGATATCTCTTTTACTCAAGAATGAGACGGGAAAATTTTCCCGTTTTTTCTTTTATTTGACAAAATGTGACTTATGTGATATTCTATCCATAGAGCAACTATGCATAGACGAAAAATGCATAGACAAACTGAATATATGTGGAGATGATTGTATATGAAATTCAGCAAAGAATTAACGACGGGAACAATACCGACTATGGTTTTGTCAGTAATTAAAAGTGAGGATATGTATGGTTACAAGATTATAAAAACTCTTGAACAGCGTTCTGACAAGGTGTTTACTCTTAAGGAGGGTACGCTTTATCCTGTTCTTCATTCTATGGAAAAGGCGGATTTGCTTGAAAGCTATTGGGAGACAGCCGATGGAAGAAAACGCAAATATTACCATATAACAAAAAAAGGAATTAAACAGCTTAATGCTAAAACTGAGGAATTTGAGGAATTCTCGGTTACTGTTAAAAAAGTGCTTAGCTTTGCATAATATCTTTGCAGAATAAAGAGGACTTACTATGAGCAAAAAGGATTATTTAAACAGCGCAACCAAAAAAATTGTTCATTCCGCTGCAAAGAAAATGGTAGAGGAGGAGCTTGGCGTTCATATAGATGAAAAACAGGATTTTTTTGAAGAAATCGATTACGATGAACAGACTGCTGAAAACAAAGCGGTTGAGGCAATGGGAGATGCCTCTCTGGTGACTGATGATTTTGGTGAAATTCATAATGATTTCTATAATCCTGCAGCGGATATGATATATCTTCTTATATGGAGCGGATTGCTTGTCGGACTTTACTTTCTTCTCAAAAATTATGTATTTGGCGATGCCGGAGCGGTTTCGTTTATTCTTAGTGCATTTTTACTTGCAGTGTCTCTTTTGCTGATATATGAATATTTTACAATCAAAAGAAAAAGAACCCCGGTTATTCTTATGTCAATTTATGCTTGGTGCGGGACAGGTATATTTTTATATTTGCTGATTGATGAACTTAATATAAGATTTAACAGCAGCTTTTCGGCAATGTGGAATTTTATAACTAAAACAGAGCTTTCGTATCAAAATAACAACGCATCATTGAAGGCTCTGAATTATTCATCGCATATTGTTGATGCGGTTCTTGTAATAGGCATTTTGATTGCAATTATATATCAGGCTAAATATATCAGAAATAATCAAAACCGTATTGACAATAAAATACGCAGATGGGCAATGAAGGTTATACGCTATATTGCCTGTGTATTTCTGGCAGCTGCAATTTTCTTTGGAATCAAAGGCTATTTTGATATTCAGACTCTGCATAATGGACATATTGATGCCTATAATACAGCAATTGAAATCAGCGAAACCTGTACCAACCGTGAAGAAGTGCTTGATTATATTAACAGCTCTGACCTTGATTTTGAAATTGAAAAAGATACAGACGGCAATATTACCGGTTGTACATATAGCCGTAACTACACTCTGTTAATTATTTCATTTAATGATACTGATGCCGAAAGTGAATATAAGAGCGAATTAGGTGAGATAACAGATGATGAAGAGCTTTCTGCAGCTATTGAAAGTATATATGATAATGAAAGCAAGGATATTTATACAATTGAGCTTATCACAGATAATGTCAATTATTTTGAAAAAAACTATGATTCGCTGACCTTAAGTCGGTTATGTACAAGTAAAAGCGATGAAGAAGCACTTTGCTCTTTTGTACCGGCAGATCATAAAATCGGTGAGAGTTACGAGTATTATAAATCCATATATCCGCAAAATTTAAAAATTTACTATACAGACGATAAAATATTTAACAGACAATATAAATTTATATATATGCGCGGCAGTGAAGGCTATAATTATCAGGATGAATTCACTGCTTATGCAGGCGACAATAAGGAAAATAAAATAGATGAATTTTATAAGAAACGCGAAGAAATTCTAAGTTTGATTAAGGAGAATCCGTCAATAAGCAGCAAAGATCTTGCCAAAAAAACAGGTGCAAAAATTGATGCTCCCGAAATATCTAAAGAGGAATATATGGAATCTGTTAATATGCTGGGTTCTTATTTTGATGCAAGTAAAAAAGCTCTTGAAAGCATATATGATCTGGAGCTTAAATATATTGTCAATAATGACTGGTATTTTAATGTTATCGGATCGCCTGTAAAAGCTGTTTTATTTGTTATCGGTAATGATTATAGAATATTAGATTATATTAACGAGAATGACAGTTATCATGTTTCTTCAAGAGATGGTTACTGCTTTAAAAAAGTTTATATGAAGGGTGGCTATTTTGACCGTGAAGGCGATTTTTATCGAGATGCTGAAAGAGTACCTTACTACAATTCTGACGGTAAGAAATTCTATTTTTACACTAAGACGGTAAAAACGGGTGACACAAGTATAGGCGATTTTAAGGAATACTATATTACCGACAGAAGGAATGTATATTATGAACTTGATTCGTGCTATATTGATGAAAACGGTTTTCTGTATTATGATTCATATAAAAAGCTTAAAAAGATTGATGAGGAGCATTATAAATCTTCTTCAGGAAAGGGTTATACAAAGCTTGGGTATACCTCTTGGGATTCACAGGGGAATATCATTCTCCCATCGGATGTAACGGAGCAGTAATTATGAGGTATAAATTCAGATATTTTAATGGTACATTTAAAATCCTGAATGCGTTGTTTTTTACCTGTGCAAAATCTTTTATTGTACCATTTGGAGATGAAACTTATAATGTTTGAGCTTACGCTTAAAAATGGTAAAAAGTATTTTTTCAGTATAGAAAATCAAGAAGAGTTCTGTGAGAATCTTAATTCATTGATTTAGGTTCAATATTTGATTAAGGAATAGTTATGAAATATTATGGATTCACAAAAAGAGCATTTGTAAGCAGATTTTTTTCAGGCTTAGGTAATGCTTTATGTTATTTGATTGTTCCCGGCCTGATCTTTTTTATTGTCTGGGTTTGGTTATCTAAGCTGATAAAGGATTTTGAGCTTTCACCGTTAATGATTATTATTTGTTGTTCAGCTTGCCTGATTATCAGCATCGGACTGTTTGTATATCATCTTTTTTCGCTCAAAGGTGTATTCCTGTTTGATGATTATATGGAAATAAAAAACGGAAAAATATCATGCCTGAAATATAAAAGGATTAGTTATTCCGATATCGTTAAGGTTGAATATGTTGAATCAATAAAAAAGTATAAGCGCTCAATGAGCAGTACAGATTTTCTTGGCGGTAATAAAAAAGGATGTTTGCGCATGTATATTGCAGGTGAGGGCAGTATCTTTTTCAGTATAGAAAACAGTCTTGATTTTATTAAGGAAATAAACAGCAGAATATATAAATAAAGGTTAGATGATTGCTGCAGTGCAGTTTTAACTAAGGATTATTATAATCGGAATAATTTTAAATATAAATTCAAATCTGCTCAGTAATAACAATAGTTAAAACAGAAGATTTTGGAAATTTATGTTATGCAGGCGTTCCATAGAGCGACAATAATCTTCGTTACATAATATATAATGAACAGAATGTAATATTAAGGATATACATTTCTAGATATCAAATAAACGCAGTTCATATGAACTGCGTTTTGCTTTTGCTATTTATATACTCTTTCAATTCTGGGATTTACCATAAGCGGCGATATGTCAACTGAGGCAGTGTCACCAACTTTAACATCACTGCCTGTTATGTCAACTGCGGTGTGAGATAATCCGATTTCGCCAATTACATGATACATTCGTCCTTCAATTCTTACATACATTTGCTGCTTTTTGAGAAAACGCTTGAAAACACTCAGAACATATCTGAAATCGTATATTTCCTTTTCCTTAGAAATACCGAAGCCGTCATAGTGACCTATCGGCACAATTGCAATTTTTGTCTCACGCTTGGTTTTGTAAAGTCCGTTGTATCCGATTGCATATCCGGAAGGAACTGTTTTGACTTCAACAACCTCTGCTTCCAATGAGCCGAGTCTGTTAAGTCCGCTTTTGTTTTTTGTGATAACTCTGCCTGTGAATGCTGAGCCTATTCTTACTGTATCAAGGCAGACATCTTCAACATTTAAAAGTGCAGGGGAGTTAGATGCGTGAAGTACACCGACATCGCCGACTGCTTTTTTAATCTGCTCCATAGTATCTTTGAACATAATAAGCTGAGTTTTAGTTAAATCATGGTTTCTAAAGGCGGATGAAAAGTGAGTGTAAGCACCGATGAATTTAAGATTAGGCAAATCGTAACATTTTATTGCTTCTTCAATCTGACTGGGCATAAAACCGTATCTGCCCATACCTGTATCTATTTTGAGATGACATCTTGTCTCAACACCGAGTTCACCTGAAACATCACTCATAATCTGTGCTGCCTCAATTGATCCGATTGTGGCAATTGCTCCGTTTTTGGCAATCACCTTAGCCTCGCTTTCAACACAGGTAGAACGCATAACAAGAATATCATTGCCGTCAAGTATATCATTTAAAACAGGAATGTCTGTGACCTCGGTAACAGCGAATGTATTTATGCCGTGCTCTTTAAGTACTGCGGTAAGCTCATTAATACCAAAGCCATAGCCGTTGCCCTTGACAACACCGATTATCGGGACGCCTGCTTTTTTCTTTATCAGCTCAATATTTTCATCAAGCTTTGATTTATCAATAACATATCTGCTCATTATCTTATCTTTTTTAATACCTTTGTTGCTAAATTGTACATATTGTATACAGGCTTGTTGATTACATAGTCAAATTCGCCTACAAATTCTTTCATATATCCTCCGAAACCGTGCTTAAAGCGCCATAATCCGTAGTGCGGATTTTCAGGGTTCTGACAGTCACCGCTGATACCGCCAAAGTCATATATCTTACAGCCGCATTCCATACCCCATTGCATCATAGCCCATTGAAGTGCATAGTTGGGATATACATTTCTGTGTGCGTTTGAAGATGCGCCGTATTGATATTTCATCACATTCTGACCCCATTTGATGGCTAGTGTGCCTGCAATAGCTTCGCCTTTATAATATGCCATATAGAGCCTTGCATCATCAGTCATACAGTCAAGTATTTTTTCAAAATACCATTTCGGGCGGGTTGAAAATCCGTCACGCTCACCTGTTTCACTCATGATACGAACAAAGTCATCAAGTGCTTCCTTGCCGCAGACTTTAACCTCAACACCTTTTCTTGGTGCTTTGCGGATTCGGTTGCGGTAGTCGCTTTTGAAGGTGAGCATAAGCTCGTCCTCATTCATATCATCATAATCGAAGCAATATACAAATCTAGGCTGAACATTCTCAAAATCCATACAGCCCGGGTTTAATTCAGTAAAGCCTTTTTCTATTAAGTGTTTCTTATATGCCTGATTTTCGATTACAATCTCAGGATCAATTTTAAGGCAGTATGCCTTATATTCTTTACCCAGGTCAAGAATTGCATCAAAAAGCTTATCAAAGGTTTCAAAATCATTTTCGTCAGCAACAAAACCGCGGCATGCATACATAAGTGAGTTTTTGATGACCGGTATCGAGCGGATGAGCACCGCAGCTGCACCTTTAATTGTTCCGTCATCCTCTTTTAGCATTACAGCTTCCCATTTCCATGCAGACTTAACCTTAGCCCACTTGGATGAATGCTGAAATAATCCCTTGGGATGAGATTTTATAAATGCTTCATATTCATCAAGATTGTTTTTGTTAACTCTTTCAATCATTTTATGTCTCCTAAAATCTATATATCATTATTATTTCTCATTATAACATAATTTAGTTATATTGTAAATTTTTTTATATCCTATATAGTGATTTTTGTAATGATATGTGATATAATTAACCTGATAAAATGTTTTTAGTCATGCTATAAAGATATAGAAAAACCAAAATAATGAGGTGTGTGTATGAGGAAGATATTATCTGTTGCATTAAGCGTATTATTTATATTCTCAGGTATGCCTTTGACAGTGTTTGCAAAGGCAGCCGATAGTGGTAATTTTGATAGTGAGCTTGTTGACTTGCTCGGTGAATATTACGAGGGCGGTTATTTTGCTGAAATGGTTATTGATGTTAATAATAACACTTTCACCGTTGATGGCGGTGAGAATATTGACTTGTCTGATTATGATATAGATTATTCATCAGTTGAGTCGAGCGAATATGTTATGCCTGCAGTTCCTGTATTGGATGCAGCTGGTTTAAATGCATCTTTAGATGAAGAGACGGGTGAAATTTCTGTAGCAGGTGATAGCGTTTCAGGCACATATAGCTTTGATGAATCTCTTGATGAAAATGATGACATTATATCTACTGAAAATGGTGTTCAGACTGTTGAAACGGAGAATGGTGTAGAAACAAGAAATGTTGCATATTTTAATGAGCAGCAGGCTAAGGAATTTAATCTTGAAAGTAAATACGATGATGGAAAAATAATTATAACTAATCCTTATCAAACAAAAAGAATTGTTGTTCAAACAAAAAACTCAACTGCGCTAAAGAATACATATGGTGCAATAAAAGCAATAAATGATGATAGTGGTTATTATGTGCTTCAGTTTGACAGTCAGGAAGATACAAAAGCAGCACTCAGCAAATTAAAAAATACTGCAAATGTCGACTATGCTGTTTGTGATGAGGTTGTTAAAGTTAATGCTTTATCTGACAGAACAGGCGCCAAAACAATGCAAAGCGATAGATATAAGACATATCTTAAGAATAACAAAAAGACCACTGCAGTAAAAGTTGCAGTGCTTGATACAGGTGTGGCAACAAATCATTCATTTTTAAAGAGCAGACTTTTAACAGGATATAATGCTTATACCAAAAAGACAAATGTTGCTGACGGCAATGGTCACGGAACTCATGTTGCCGGTATTGTTGCAGATAACACTCCAAGCAACGTCAAGATACTGCCTGTTAAAGTAATGCAGGATGACGGTACCGGAACTGACCTTGCTATTAAAGCCGGAATAGATTATGCTGTTAAACAAAAGGTTAATGTTATTAATATGTCATTAGGAGGAACCTGTACAGGCCCTGACTGCCCGATTAATGTTGCTGTTAAGGCAGCAATTAAGGCGGGTGTTACTGTAGTAGTTGCTGCCGGTAATGATACCAGAAATACAAACGAATATTGCCCTGCAGGTATTACTGAATGTATTACCGTTTCATCGGCAGATGCTAACGGAAGTTCTATATCAAATTACAGCAACTATGGATCTGCAGTTGATCTTACTGCACCGGGTGAAAACATTTTAAGCTGTTCAATAGACGGTGATTACCAATATTTGAGCGGTACATCAATGGCAGCGCCATTTGCAGCAGCAGCTGCTGCAATGGTTATTATAAATTCACCATCAATTAAGCCTGCTAAGGTTGAAGAAACTTTGAAATCATATTGTGCCGACATGCTTCTTAAAGGGTGGGATAAATATTCGGGGGCAGGTATAATCAATTTTGGTATCCCTCTCGGTGATACTAATACTGCTCAATATCTTGGTATAGGTGTAGGGGCTATTAATTATCAATATTTCTCAAAATGTTCACCGTATCTTACTAGTATTTGGGTTGCGGAATCGGATTGTGTGGATTCTTCGCCTGTAGTTGACCGCTCTGTTACAGCAAGTTCTACAAACATAAATGTTGCTTATTTTGATGGGCGATATATTATTCCGAAGGGTACAGGAACCTGTACTGTTACCATTGCTCTGCCGAACGGCGAAAAGAGCTCTTGTAATGTAACTGTAGTTAAAAAAGAGGTATGGATAGATTATGCAGCATCATCATATGCGAGTGGCAGCGGAACAAAATCATCTCCGTATCAGATTAAAACTGCAGCTCAGCTTGCAAAATTTGCCAAGGATATAAGAAATGGCAAAACATATAAAGGCAAATATTTTAAATTAATGAATGATATTGATTTGAAGGGTAAGCTTTGGATAACTGCGAGCTGTTTTACAAGAAGTTCAAGCTATTTGGGCACAAACTTTGATGAATCATATTTTATGGGCAATTTTGACGGTGGTAACCATAAAATAAAAAATATGCATGTTTTTGATGAGGAACTGCATTCTGCTTGGGGTGATGCATCACCGATTAATTCCTCATGGTATTATCAAAACACCGGATTTATAGGTGATGTTCAAGGCGCAACAATTAAGAATCTTGGTATTGATAATGCTTATTGCGTTAGCGAAGATGGAGGCTTATTGGTTGATACCGTTCAGAATTCCACAACAATCTCAAATTGTTATACAAGTGGTTTTACAGCCGGTTCAGGTATTACAGGCCTTTTTTTGAATTTTGATAATAGAATGAGTAATTGCTATTCTTCGGCTACTGTACTTCAAAGCGGTATTTCAAGTTACCTTTATTCCTCAATGCAGGATGGTAAAGGTGTGCTTTTAAATAATGTTTTCTTTTGCGGAACGCAGCTTGGAAAAGAAAAAGTCGGCAGCAGCAGTGCTTTTATAGGCTCTATTGAGTCTTGTAAGGGTTATGATTATACAAAGATTTATAATTGCTTCTCTGCTGCTAAGTCACCGGAAAATGTCGGATTTGCATCCTCTCAGAAATATTCAACCATTTCAAAATGCTATTATTCTAATTTAAACACAAAGGGTCTTGCTAAAAGTACTGGTGGTTCAGTCAGCTTAAGTGCAAAACCAGACAGTTTCTTTAAAACAAAATCCAGCTATACCACTGCATCAAACTGGAATAAGTCATATAAGTGGGATTTTACAAACACTTGGGCAATCAGTACTTCAGTTAATGATGGCTATCCGTATCTGAAAAAGAATAAGCCGACAAATTCAAGCAGTATGGTAAAAACGAATACATGGCTTGATTATGCTGCTAAGTCTTTTGCAGGCGGCAGCGGAACAAAATCATCACCATATCTTATTTCAAACGCTGCACAGCTTGCCAGAGTTGCTTATCTTTACCGCTTTGGCGGCGGTAAGGATACATATTTTAAGCTGACTGCTAATATTGATTTGTCAGCTCATAAATGGTTTCCCATAGGTGCAGGCTATGATATGAATGCAAGCTATGGCAGTGATTTTGATGTAACACCGCAGTTTTATAGCTTTATGGGAAACATTGACGGTAACGGAAAAACGATCACAGGCTTAACTGTTTCCTCAAAGGGCGTGTACAGTGCATTTATTTCAAAGCAGTTCAATAGCTATGTAAAAAATTTGTTTTTTAAAGATGTTAATATCAGCGGCGGGGATTATACAGGTGCCGTTAGTGCAAGTGCATCAGGCTATGCTGTTATATTCAATTGCAGTGTATCCGGAAAAATTATTGGTAAAAATAGGGTCGGCGCGCTTGCTTCAATTATTAGTTCCACTTCAAGAATTATAGGGTCAAGTTCTAATGCCGAATTGTCATCAGATAATAATTGCGGTGGACTTGTGTGTGAAAATGAGGGAACTATTGACAGATGCTCATTTAGCGGAAAATACAGTGGTTCAAGCTTGTTTAACGCTTTAGCTTTTGAAAATAGGGGAACTATTAAAAATTCTTATGCTGCCCTGCCTGATGCAGAATATGACTTCACAAGTTTTGACAGCGGAGAAATAATGAATTCTTACTACTGTTCAAAAAACAGTAAGCTGTTTGATAATTGTTTGCATGGTGCAAATGTTAGAAATGTTACTGTTGAGGATTTAGAAAATAAGGATACCTTTAATAAATTTGATTTTGATACAGTCTGGTTAATAACGGAAAGCGTGAATGATGGCTGCCCGATACTGCGAAAAGTTGACTCATATTCAAGTGTTTCAATACCTTCTGAAAAATGGAAGGCAGCTGCCTCATTTGCAGGTGGTAAAGGTACAAAGGAAAATCCTTATTTAATTGCTAATGCAGCTCAGCTTGCTCTGTTGCGTGATAAATATGATAACTATAATAATAAATATTTTAGAATTATCCGTAATATAAATCTTAGCGGTAAGTATTGGAGCAGCGGTTATGATGGCCTTTTTTCTATGATAAAAATATTTATTGACGGCAACAACAAAACCATTTCAAATGTAGCAGTTAAGGATGGAGATGGCTTATTTCCTTTTGCACTTGATGCAGGCGGTTATATCAAAAATCTAAATGTAAAAAATGTAACAGGCAGGGCTACAGGTGGCTTGTGCAGTGCTAATTTCGGCACAATATCCTACTGTACAGTAACAGGAAATTTTTCAAGTGCCAATGATAAGTATTCTCCTATTCTCAGCGATATCGGCGGAATATGTTCAAGTAATTACGGAACGATTTCAAGATGCAGTGTGAATTTAATTGTTAATGGTGATTATAATGTTGGAGGTATAACTGCTGATAATTGCGGCAAAATTCAGAATTGTTATGTAAGGGGTACAATGATTAGCGGTGATGCCTTTGCAGGAAGATGTATGTTTTACAGCGGAGGAAGAATAACAAATTGCTATTCAGCTGCTAAGCATATTAAAAATTCAGGTATTGTTATTTCTGAGGGAGGTATTGAAAATATTTACTACCTTGGAGAAAACAGCGGAATTGATGCGAATTCCAATTGTGTCCGTACAGACGATGAAATGAAAAAGCAGTCAACCTATACAGGATGGAATTTTAATACTGTTTGGCAGATTGATGCATCGAAAAATAACGGGTATCCAACCTTGATTATACCTGAATCCAAAAAAATTACTTATGTTTTAAATGGCGGCACTGCAACATCAAGCATGGAAAATGATTATATCCCTGGTATTGAACGCACTTTGCAATCACCTACATATAAATACGGTGTATTTGACGGTTGGTATAAGGAAAAGTCATTTAAAACAAAGGTTACAAAAATCGGCAGCAAAGATTCCGGTAATGTAACATTCTATGCAAAGTGGAAACCGGCTTACTGTGTAACCTTTAAGGCTAACGGAGGCTCAGGAACAACTAAAGATCAAACAATTGCAGTTGGATCTAGCACTGCTCTGAGAGCGAATGCCTTTAAACGCACCGGATACACATTCACAGGCTGGGCGAAAAGTAAAAACGGTAAAGTTGTTTATAAAAATAAAGAAAGCGTTAAAAATCTTACCTCAAAGAATAAAACAATAACGCTTTATGCAAAATGGAAAGCTAACTCTTATTCTGTTAAATTTAATGCCAACGGTGGAAAAGGTTCTATGAAAACCCAAACAGGCTTTAAATACGGTACGAAAAAAGCGCTTGCAGCAAATTCATTTAAAGCACCTAAGGGTAAAGTTTTTGCCGGCTGGGCAACCGCAAAAAACGGCTCTGCCGTTTATACAAACAAGCAGAAGGTTTCTAATTTGACGGCGAGTAATAAAAAAACTGTTACTCTGTATGCAAAATGGGTTACCCCTAAAACTTATAAAATAACTTATAAGCTGAACGGCGGCAAAATGCCAAGCGGTTATAAAAAGAACTACAAGAGCGGAACCGGTTATACTTTGCCAAAGCCTACTAAAAAAGGCTATACTTTTGCCGGATGGTATACTGATAAGGCTTGTACAAAAGGTAAAACAACAGTTGTTAAGCCATGGATTACAGGCGATAAAACCTATTATGCAAAGTGGAAGAAAAAGTAAATTAATAATGAAATACTACTCCGTTTTTTAATTGTTGACAATTCTTCCATATTATTCTATTATTAAAATATATTATTATTTTGAGGTGAAAGTATGGCTTATAAATATATTTGGGAGGATCCACAGACCTTTAAGGTTAATAAGGAGGACGGCCACGCAATTGCAATGCCGTATGACGATATCATTGATGCTCTTTCCGGTGACGAGTCAAAATACAAGCAAAGTCTTAACGGAAAGTGGAGCTTTTACTGGCAGCGTGGATTACAAAATCAGCCTGATGGATTTGAAAAGCCGGACTTTGATGCCTCAGATTGGGGAGAAATAAATGTCCCTTCAGTATGGCAGACCGAGGGTTACAGTGTGCCGTATTATTATGCAAGTACTTTCCCGAGAGCATTAAGCCGTGCAAGAACACAAATACCTAAAATTGACCATTCTATGCAGGAGATTGGCTTTTATCGCCGTACATTCACTCTGTCTGATGATTTTGACGGCAGAGAGATATTCCTTCATTTCGGTGCCTGCAAGGCTGCACTTGAGGTTTGGGTTAACGGAGAATATGTAGGATTCTCAACCGGCTCAATGACGCCTCACGAATTTAATGTTACAAAGTATATTAAAGACGGAGAAAATCTTGTTTGTGCTAAGGTTTATCGCTACGCTGCATCGACTTATCTTGAAGATCAGGATATGTGGTGGCTGTGCGGAATTTACAGAGAAGTTTATCTGTTTGCCGAGCCAAAGGCATGTCTTCGTGACTTTTATGTTAAAACCGATTTGGACGATGAATATAAAAACTCAGATTTATCTCTTGATATTTATGTTAATAACTACTCTGCTGAAGATAAAGCACTTAAGGTTCAGGCTTCTATGCTTTCTGACAGCGGAAAAGAATATCCTATCGGTGAGTCTGAGGGTATAGTAAAATCAGGTGAAACTTCTTTATTTTCAATGACTAAGCTTATCAAAAATCCTAAAAAGTGGTCTGCAGAGCAGCCTAATCTTTATAAGCTTGTTATGGCTGTAGTTGAAGATGATAAAATCATTTGCGTTAAAGCCTATGATATCGGTTTTAAAAAGGTTGAGATTGTCGGTGAAAAGATACTCTTTAATGGTATGCCGCTTATGCTCAGAGGCGTTAACCGCCATGATTTTGATGCTGACCACGGATGGGCAGTTCCAAAGGAAAGATATATTCAGGATTTGGATTTAATGAAGCAGGCTAATGTAAACGCAATACGCACATCGCATTATCCCGATGATCCGTATTTTTATGAGCTTTGCAATAAATATGGCTTTTATGTTATGGATGAATGTGATTTAGAGTCACACGGTGTCCGCCGTAAGGGCGTTCCGGGCTCTAATCCGCTTTGGACTGAACTTGCAGTCGATAAGATGGAGAGGATGGTTCTTCGTGACAGAAATAATCCTTGTATCTTTATGTGGTCACTCGGCAACGAGGCGGGTGACGGCGATAATTTTATGAAGATGAAGCAGGCGGCTTTGGCTCTTGATGATACCCGCCAGTTCCATTATGAGGGCGATTTTGACTTAACAAAGAGTGATGTTATATCCCGTATGTATCCCGTTGAGGAAACTATGCGTAAGCTCGGTGAAAAAGAGCCTATCACAATTTCACTTTATGATAATATCGCAAATCAGCTTGCGGCAGATTCAAAACCAATCTCTGCAGATATGTATACAAAGCCTGTTATACTTTGTGAATATGCTCACAGTATGGAAAATTCCCTCGGGAATTTTCAGGAGTATATGGATGACTTTGAAAAGTATGATAATATGGCAGGCGGCTTTATATGGGATTGGGTTGACCAGACAATACATACCGTTAATGATGAAACAGGTGAAGAAAACTGGCTCTATGGCACGGACTTTGAAAAGGATGAACCGCGCCATTGGTACAGTGGAATCAATACTACCGCTATGACAGGCTCAAACACTTATTTCTGTGCAAACGGTGTAATTGCAGCAAACCGTGAGCCGCATCCTCAGTATTGGGAAGTCCGCCATGTTTATCAGCCTATTGTGACGACTGCATTTGATGTAACTGTAGGTCGTTTTAGGGTGCGCTCAAGATTCCTTTTTACTGATGTATCATCATATAAATGTAAATGGAAAATTGACTGTGAAGGTGAAGAAATTCAGTCGGGTGAACTTGAAAAATTCTCGCTTGTACCGCTGCAGGAGGAATTTATTGATATTCCTTATGATTATTCAGCTTTGCCGCAGGATAAGGAGTGTGTTCTCACAATCTCTTTCCATACTAAGAAAAAAACTCCCGGTTTAAAGAGCAATGCCGAAATTGCGTTTGACCAGTTTGTATTAACAAATGCTGCTAAGCCCGTTATCGCAAAGCGTGATAATAAGCTTACATATTCAAAAAAAGGAAGTCTTGCAGTTGTAGAGGGCGAGGATTTCAGTGTTCATATTGATAATGGTGCAGTTACAAGCTATGTTGTTGACGGTGAGGAAATTCTTAAATCACCTCTTGCACCTAATTATTTCAGAGCACTTACTGATAATGATATAGATTTCCTTAATTTTACTGCTCCGTTTATTCCGTTCCACCCACAATATAAATGGAAGAGAGCTACAAAGAGCGTTAAGGCTCTTAAAATGGATATTGAACAGAAGGATGGTGCAGTTAAGGTTAAATATGCTCTCAGCGTTTCGGGAATGAAGAATGCTTATGCATCATATACAGTATATCCTGACGGAAAAATTGCAGTTTACCACAGTGCAACTCCTAAATCAGAATTGCTGCGCTTTGGATATGCGTTTAATGTTGACAAAGCATTTGACTGTATTGAATGGTACGGCAGGGGACCTGCTGCATCATATTGTGACAGAAAGACAGGATATAAAATAGGCAGATATTCAATGCCTATAGATAAGTTTGAATATAACTATATGCGTCCTCAGGAATCATCTACCCGTGCAGATGTAAGATATTTTACCCTTACAAACAAAAAGGGTAAGGGCGTTAAGGTTACTGCTTATTATGATGCACCTGTTATGTTCTCCGCACTTCCTTATTCACCTGAGCAGCTTGATAAATTTCAGCACATTGCAGAGATTAACCGTGATAATGATATTACTGTTACTGTTGACTCAATTCAGCAGGGCATAGGCGGTGATATGCCTGGTCAGGCATTTGTCCGTGATAAGTATAAGGTAAAGGGCGGAATCAAGCAAAGCATATCCTTCCTGCTTGAAACAGTAAAATAATGAAGCGTGTTTTTGCACATATAGGCTTTGCGTTTGCAGTCTCGCTTTTGGTGATTAACTTTGTGCCTGCAAATTACATTTTAATAATTACAGCAGGGCTTGCGGTGATTTTCATTGCAAGCCTATTGCTCCCTAAGTACAGACAGGCACTCACTTTTCCTATTTGCATAGGTTCTGCGTTGTTTGCCTGTTTTATATTTCTGATTATTTATAACGGCTCAGTTATTCCTCAGCGTGAGCTTAATTTTAAAAGTGCAGATGCTTCATTTTACATTGTTGATGTTTCTGAAAAAAGTGATGATGGTTATATCTATACTGTTAAAACAAAAGAAATTGACCGTGATGGTGCACCTCAGGATATTAAGCTTAGACTTAAAAGCTCTGATAAGATAAATGCTCAGCCTTATCAGATAGTTAATGCAAATCTTACTTTTTACACAATCGGAGACAATGCTGTGAATTCCTACGGCTGGTGGAGTGAGGGTATCTATCTGTCTGCAAATGCTGATAAATTATCAACTACTGATAAAATGGTAAATTCGCCTTGGCATTATATATTGGATGCAAGAATTGATATAATAAATACTTTGTATGATCTTATCGGTGGTGATGCAGGTGCACTTGCTTCCGCTTTGCTGACAGGTTACAGGAGCTTGCTTAGCAGTGAAGCCTATAATAATTTCAAGCAGGCAGGTTCAACTCATCTTATGGCAGTCAGCGGCTTGCATTTAACAGTTATAACAGGTGCATTTTTGTTTATTCTGAAAAAATTGCATATAAATGATAAAGCAAATGCTGTTATCACACTTTTTTCAGTATTGGTTTATATCGGTATTGCCGGATTCTCAAAGTCTGTTATTCGTGCAGGCATAATGATGGCTGTAATGCTTATAGGCAGGCTGTTCGGCAGGCGCGGTGATTCACTTAATGCATTGGGACTGGCAGTATTCATTATATGTCTTAACCCTTTTGCGGTCTATGATGTCGGTGCAATGCTGAGTGTGCTGTCAGTTTTGTCATTAATAACGCTTTATCCTATATTAATCAAATGTATCGACAAAAATGCTGTTAACGAAACTGACGGGTTGATAACCGTTACTTACAGTAAAAAAATAGTAGTTAGAATTGTCTCAGGCTTTTTGGTTGCACTTGGAGTTATGATTTATACTTTGCCTGTAATTTATTTGTATTATGGCAGTGTGAATCTTGTCAGCCTTATATCCAATATAATTCTTGTGCCTATGGGCAGTGCGGCAATGGTGCTGTGTCTTATAGCTTATATTTTTGCTAAACTGCATTTTCCCTTCGCAGCTTATGCGGCGGGATTTTGGAATAAGTTAATACTTGTTGTAGTGAAGCTTTTTGCATCATTAAAGCATTCAGCTGTTGCTTTCGGTCAATACTTTGGCTTGGTGATTGCAGGGGTTCTGATTATTTTTGCTTTCTGTTTTATTCTGAAAAACAAACGGCTTTTGCGTACGGCTGCTGTTATTTCCTCTATTATGATTATAAGCTATGCGTTAATTTCAAATATTTATTATATTGATAAAGCACAGGTGCTTATTACTGAAAATTCCTCTGCAGTGATAACCTACAGAGGAAAAACCATCGTGTATGGAATTGACAACAAGAGTGACTATTATTCTGTATACAACTATCTTTTTTCAAACAGATATGATATTGATACAATAATTATAGGTGCTGATGATGAATATTCACTCCTGCTTTTAGAAAATATTAATTGCAATACTGTTGTTTCATATAGTTTTGATGATAAACTTTTGCAGCAGGCAAGGTGCAGTGAAGTGAATATATGTAACGAATTTGAATATGATTTTACCGATGATTTCAGTGTTAAATTTAAAATAAACAGTGACGGAAAATATTTTGTTTCTAAAATTTTTGATGCAACTTTATTTATTAGTAATGATTTTGTGTCAAATTGTGATATAATAGTCTGCAATGATAATATTAAAGATAACATTGGCAGTATAGATTTGTCTGACGGTGATATCGTATATATAATGTCAGATAATTATATCGCTCCGAGGAGGGTGGATGCATGGCGAAAATAGGCGAAAATGAATTAAAAGCTCAGCTAAAATCAGGTGAGCTTTCAAATGTTTATCTTATTTACGGCGAAGAGACTTATCTTAAGGAGCACTATGTAAATAAGCTGAAAAAACAAGTGGTTGAGCCTGCGTTTGCTGATTTTAACTTTCATCGTTATGAGGGCAAGGACACAGACATTGATGAAATCCTGCAGGATGCTGAAATGATGCCTATGATGGCTCAATATTCATTTATACTTGTTCATGATTATCCGCTTGATAGATCAAGTGCCGATATGGAAAGACTTAAGGAGTTTTTCACCGATGTTCCCGAAACCTGTGTTCTTGTTTTTTGGTATGACAGCATGGAGGTTGATACCAAAAAAAATTCTAAGTGGAAAACGATTGAAGCTGCATTTGCAAAAGCAGGCTCTGCAGTTAATTTGGAAAAACGCACTGAGGGGGATTTGGCAAAGCTTATTGTATCATCTGCCAAAAAAAGAGGTTGTACCATTGGCGGCAATAATGCGCGCTATTTAATAAGTATTGTCGGCTCTGATATAAAAACTATATTTAATGAGCTTGAAAAAATCTGCGGCTATGTCAGCGAAGGTGAAATTACTAAAAAGGATATTGACACCCTTGCGGTAAAATGCCTGCAGGCAAGGGTGTATGATCTGTCAAAGTTCATTATGCAGGGCAACAGCGACGGTGCATATAATGTTCTTAATGTGCTTTTTGCTCAAAAGGAGGAGCCGATTGCAATACTCTCCGTTATTTCCTCCTGTTATATAGATATGTACAGGGCAAAGTGCGCCAAGGCGGCAAATGAAAATGAAATGACACTGTCTGATTATTTTTCATACAATGGGAGGGAATTTCTTATCCGCAATGCTGCAAGGGATTGTCGTAATATCAGTTTTGAAAGCCTGCGGAAAGCAATTGATATTCTGTCAAATACAGATGAGCTTTTAAAGTCAACATCCATTGATAAAAATCTTTTACTTGAAGAAACGGTAGCAAAACTTCTTATGCTGAGGAATTCATAATGGCTGAAAAATTAAAACTTAGTCAGGCGGTAATAGTTGAAGGCAAGTATGATAAAATCAAGCTTTCAAATATTATTGATGCGTTTATAATTGAAACGAACGGCTTTTCAATTTTTAAAGATAAAGAAAAAATGCGCTTTATTAAAAGGCTTGCACAGGATAGGGGAATTATAATTCTTACCGATTCAGATCACGCAGGCTTTATGATAAGAAATTATATATCCTCAGGTGTTCCTAAGAATAGAATTATTAATGTCTATATTCCTGATGTGTTCGGCAAGGAAAAACGAAAATCTGAAGCGTCAAAAGAGGGCAAGTTGGGTGTCGAGGGAATGACTAAAGAGATTTTACTTGATGCATTTAAAAAGGCAAACATTACTTGTGAAAGCATTGAAAATCCTGACCCGATAACAAATTATGACCTTTTTGCGGCAGGAATATCAGGCACACCGAATGCAAAGCAAAATAAAAGAAAACTCCTTGAGGCACTGAAACTTCCGGAGTTTCTTTCAACCAATTCATTGCTCAGTTGTATTAATAATATGATGACAAAAGAAGAGTTTACCAAACTTTTTAGTGATTTGAATTAAAACGGTGTATTTATGAATGATATTATAATTAGAAAAATGAATATTGACGATTATAATTCTGTTTATAATTTGTGGTTATCCTGCAAAGGAATGGAACTTAATAATCTTGATGATTCCAAAGATGGCATGGAGCGATTCCTAAATCGTAATCCTGATACTTGTTTTGTGGCAATAAGCAATAAAAATATTGTCGGAGTTATTATTGCAGGAAATGACGGACGACGGGGTTATATTTATCATACTGCTGTTATTCGGGATTATAGGCTTAATGGTATAGCAAGCAGACTTGTAAAGGCTGTTATTAATGCTTTAAAATCTTGTGGTATAAATAAAATTGCTTTGGTAGTTTTTTCACAAAATGAGGCAGGTAATGCTTTTTGGCAGAGTCAGGGTTTTACAGAACGAACAGATTTAATATACAGAAATAAAACTATTAATGAATTTATTAGAATTGATACATAAATGTATATTATATTGTGACGAATAAGTGAAATATATAATGTATAATCTGGATTGTTTATATTAAAGATATGCATAATGAAGAAAGCACCGTGCTTTTTGCACAGTGCTTCCTTTTGTGGTTATTTGGCAAGCGTACCACTCTCTTGCATCTCTCGGAATAATCCTGTCAGTACCATCGGCGTGTGGTCGGTACGAAATCTACCACCTCAAATAACCTTTAATATTATATTATTATAATATATCAATTATTTATTTTTGTAAAGAACTTTTTTATTATTAATTAGCCTATTCCATTCTTTTTCTCGTATTTTTTGAAGAGTAATTATTGAATTTTTATAATTAGAAGAGTCTTCATTTGTTTTAATTCTTATAACTAATCGAGTCCTTTTATTTGAGGATAATTGTTTTAATATCAATGCACTGTGCGGTTTGTTGGCCTCAATAATATAATCAGGGTCTGATACAGCTTCAAAAATGCTGTTAATAATATCATTAGTATTTGAAAAATCGCCTTTGTGCCTTTCAGTTATATGAGTAAGCTGTCTGTCAGTAATTATTAATTCATCTGTTGTAATATCGCTTGTAATACAACTATATATTTTTATATCAATCTTACCGATAAAATAATACACATTATTATCCTTCTTTTCATTTTGTCACAATTTAATCATTATTACTATTTATTTTCAATACTTATCAGATAAAATTTGAAGTTAGCCAAACAAGAGTTGAAGAAAATAAGGATTAAATCAAAAAGATTTCGTTAATACTTTGCTAAAATTTGATCAATAATCAAGCATGCGAATAAATTTATGTTTTTACAAACCAATTTGAATATTATATACGATTATAAGAAATAAATTATACTTTAATAACCTTACTCCTTTGTTCAGTGCCGCAGGGGCGGGGAGTGGTGTAGCCGAGATTATAAATATCCGTCAATATGCATTCCTGCTCGTATAGTTGTTTTACCAAACTGCTTTGGTTATTAATGTCACTGTATTTGCTTATAATCGGCAAATCAGCGGCATTTTTCATTTTTGATAATAATTCTCTGCCTTTTTCACTAAACCCCAGAATATGGAGATATTGCGGTTCTTTTGGTATGCTTTTATCAATGGAGAGAAAAGCACGCAGAATTATCCGTCTTATTCTTGAGTGTGTGTATCGTTTTGTATTGATTTTATCATATATTTCTTCAAGATTTGATGAGGTGCGAACTGCGTCAACTATCCTGTTTTCAAGTCCCTCTGATACATCGTCAATCTTACTGAAATCTTCAGCGTTCATTTGTCTTAGTTTATAAAGTATTGCACTTTCACAGTTTTTCATTGTTGATATTTCGCTTGCACAAAGACTCTTTCTGATTTCACTTGCACTGTATTTTTTATCATCACTGTCATGACCTTTTCCTATTCTTTTAACTGCAATCGGCTTCAGTTTTGTGTAAGTCAGATATTCAATAGCCAGAATGTTGTTCGGACAGTCAAGCACAGGTGATTTAATCACATTCTGTCTTGCCTGGGGATATGATATTCCTTTTTTCAGTTCTGCCTTAATTTCACAGTCATGCTCAATTATTTCCCGGGAAATGCGCTTGAGTTCATCGGTGTCATCACATTCTGCACCAAAAGCAATTGAGTCGCATATTCCTGTTGACTCAAGTATTTTTACTCCTGCCTTAGCAAAACCCTGTGCCGAAAGGATTGAGCACACAGACGGGATTTCTATAACAAGATCTGCACCGTTTCTGAGTGCGGTTTCGGCTCTTGTATATTTATCATATACAGCAAACTCGCCCCGCTGCACAAAGCTGCCGCTCATTGCACAAATTACCGTATCGCCGTTTGTTTTAATGCTGTCTATTAAATATTTGTGCCCCATATGAAAGGGGTTGAACTCGCATATTATGCCACAATTCATAAAAATAACCTTTTTCTGATAGTTTTCTCTTGACAATTATTATTTATATATTATATTATATTAAATATAATAGTATAATTCAAGTATGGAGGAAACACTTTTGAAAATTTTAGTAATTAACTGCGGTAGTTCTTCTCTTAAATACCAGCTTATGGATATGACTGACGAGTCTGTGCTCTGCAAGGGTGCAATTGAAAGAATCGGTCTCCGGATCAACGGCGGTGAAGAGAATGTTATCATTAAATTAAATGGTGAAAAACATACATATGATAAGGAGCTTCCTACTCACACAGATGCGTTTAACGAGGTTAAGTATATCCTTTCTGAGAGTGAGTATAAGGTTGTTGATTCCTTTAATGAAATTGATGCTATAGGTCATCGTTTCGTTCAGGGAGGCGATAAGTATACAAAGAGCGTTCTTATTGATGAGGATGTTGTAAAAACTGTTGAAGAGCTTTCACCTCTTGCACCTCTTCACAATCCTGCTAATTTGCAGGGCTATAAGGCTTGTCTTGAGGTTGTAGGTCCCAATGTCCCTCAGGTTGCTGTTTTTGATACTGCATTTCACAGCACAATGCCTCCTAAGGCATATATGTATGCTGTTCCTTATGAATATTATGAAAAGTACGGTGTTCGCCGTTACGGTTTTCACGGCACATCACATAAATTTGTATCTCACAGAGTAGCTGATAAAATCGGTAAGGATATTACAGATTTAAAAATTATTACCTGTCATCTTGGCAACGGTTCATCAATTGCCGCAGTTGATCATGGTAAGGTTGTTGATACATCAATGGGCTTTACTCCTCTTGACGGCTTTATGATGGGTACCCGTTCAGGCGGTGTAGACCCGTCAGTAGTTACATTTATTATGAAAAAGCTTGGTTTGTCACCTGACGAAATGGATACGGTTCTTAATAAAAAATCAGGTGTAAGTGCTATTTCAGGCGTATCATCAGACGACCGTGACATTGTTGCCGCACAGTCGCAGGGCAACGAAAGAGCTATTCTTGCACATGAAATGCAGGCATATGAAATTGCCAAGTATATCGGCTCTTATATTGCGGCAATGAACGGTGTGGATGCAATTGTATTCACAGGTGGTATCGGTGAAAACGGTGTATGGCTGCGTTCAAAGGTTTGCTCATACCTTGGTTATATGGGCGTTTACATCAACGAGGCAGTTAATCAGAAGACACAAAAGGGTGCAGAGGCTGAGCTGACTAATCCTACAGATAAGGTAAGAGTATTTATTCTTGCAACTGACGAGGAGCTAACTATTGCCCGTGACACTGCTGAAATAGTAAAAAATATTAATAAGTAAATTAATTGATTTTAAAAATTTTCTGAAAAGGAGGAGTCAAAATGCCTGAAATTAAGTATGAAATCACAGAACATTTAGGGGTTATCTCTGAAACAGCCAGAGGCTGGACGAGAGAGGTAAATATGATTTCATGGAATGGTCGTGAGCCGAAGATTGATGTTAGAGATTGGTCGCCTGAACATGACAAAATGAGTAAGGGTTTAACCTTTACCAAGGAAGAACTTGTAGAGCTTACCAAGATTGCTGAAAAGCTTTAATTTATTGCATCATAAAAGGGCAACTATTGATTGGTTGCCCTGCAATTTTTGTTAATAATAATATTAAAATCCTGTTTGGATTGTATATATAGAGGTATAAACAATGGAATGGACATCATTAAATGATTTGAGAGAAAAATATCTTTCGTTTTTTGAAAGTAAGGGGCATCTCAGACTGCCTTCATTTTCTCTTGTGCCAAACGGTGATAAGAGCCTTCTCCTTATCAATTCCGGTATGGCTCCCATGAAAAAGTATTTTACAGGTGAGGTTACTCCTCCAAGAACAAGAGTTACCACCTGTCAGAAATGTATTCGTACACCTGATATTGAGCAGGTTGGCAAGACTGCCCGCCACGGTACCTTTTTTGAAATGCTCGGAAATTTTTCATTCGGCGATTATTTCAAAAAAGAGGCAACTGCATGGGCTTGGGAATTTGTAACCAAGGTTCTTGAAATGCCTGAGGATAAGTTATATGTAACTATTTATGAAAATGACGACGAGGCATTTGAAATTTGGACAAAGCAAAACGGTGTAGATCCGTCGCACATTGTCCGTCTAGGTAAAGAGGATAATTTCTGGGAGCATGGTTCAGGTCCATGCGGTCCTTGTTCAGAGATTTATTTTGACCGCGGTGAAAAATACGGCTGTGGCTCACCTGACTGCGGTCCCGGCTGTGAGTGTGACAGATATACTGAGTTTTGGAATAATGTTTTTACTCAGTTTGATAATGACGGAAACAATAATTACACTCCGCTTGATCATCCTAATATTGATACAGGTATGGGACTTGAAAGACTTGCTTGCATTATGCAGGGCGTTGATAATATTTTTGAGGTTGATACAGTTCAAAATATTATGAAAAAAATCAGCGAAATTGCCGATGTAACATATCATGATGATGCTAAGAACGACGTTTCACTTCGTGTTATTACAGATCATGTCCGTTCATCAACATTTATGATTGGTGACGGTGTTATTCCTTCAAACAACGGCAGAGGATATGTTCTTCGTCGTCTAATCCGCAGAGCCTGCCGCCACGGCAGATTACTCGGTGTTAATGAGCCATTCTTATATAAGGTTTGCGATACCGTTATTAAGGAGAATGAAACTGCATATCCCGAGCTTAAGGATAAGGCAGAGCTTATTAAAAAGGTCATTCTTTCTGAAGAGGAATCCTTTGGTAAGACGATTGATGCAGGACTTGCTTTGCTTGATGAATATGTTACCAAAATGGATGGCAATGTATTCAGCGGTGAGGATGCATTTAAGCTTAATGATACTTACGGCTTCCCGCTTGATTTAACTAAGGATATCCTTGAAGAAAAAGGGATTTCTATTGATGAGGATAAGTTCAATGCTCTTTTGGAAAATCAGAAAAAGACCGCCCGTGCTGCCCGCAAGGATGCAGGTGCAGATGCGTGGAAGGGAACTTCTGTAAAGATTGATGCGGATTCAACGGAATTCCTGGGCTATACTGATTTTGATTGCGATGCAGTTGTAAAAGCGATTGTTAATTCTGATGGCGAGCTTGTTGATATGCTCGGCTCCGGTGAAGAGGGCGCTGTTGTGCTTGATAAAACCACATTCTACGCAATGTCAGGCGGTCAGGTCGGCGACAGCGGTGTTATCAAAGTAAATGATGATAATGTTTTTCTTGTAGCCGACACAACTAAGAATGATGATAATATTTATCTTCACAGCGGTACTGTTTCACGCGGTGTAATTTCAGTTGGTGATAAGATTAATGCATCAATTAATAGCGAAAGACGCTTGAGTATTATGAGAAATCATACTGCTGCGCATCTTCTTCAGGGAGCACTTCGTAAGGTTCTCGGTACTCATGTTGAGCAGGCAGGTCAGCTTGTTAATGGGTATGAGGTACGCTTTGACTTTACTCATTTTAATGCTATGACTGCTGAGGAAATTGCTAAGGTTGAGCTTATTGTAAATGATTTTATTCTTAAAGCAAATCCTGTTACAATGCAGGAAATGCCTATTGAAGAGGCTAAGAAAATGGGTGCAATGATGCTGTTTGGTGAAAAATACGGCGATATTGTCCGTGTTGTTAAAGCCGGTGATTTGTCAACAGAATTTTGCGGCGGTACTCATGTTTCAAACAGCGGCCAGCTTGGCATGTTCAAAATCACAAGTGAGTCATCTGTTGCTTCAGGTGTAAGAAGAATTACGGCTGTTACAGGATTAAATCTTTTCCGCATGCTTAAATCAAGTGAGCATACTTTGAAAACCCTTGCATCACATCTTAAAACATCTGAAAATGATATTGAGAGCAAGGTTGCATCAATGATAAGCGAAAATAAAGCTAATGAAAAGAAGATTAATAATCTTAATGCTGAAATTACAAAGCTTAAAAGTGCTGATATGTTTTCAAAGCCTGAAACGGTTGGAGAACTTGAAGTGTTTACCGCTAAAATTGACGGCACAACTCCTGATGCACTGCGCTCAATGGGTGATGACCTTAAGGCTTCAAATGATAATGCAGTCGCAGTTATTGCAGGTACAAACGGCGATAAGGCAACTATTGTTGCAATCTGCGGCAAAAACGCTGTTGCAGCAGGTGTTAAAGCAGGCGATGTTGTCCGTGAGGTTGCTAAGCTTGCAGGCGGCGGCGGTGGAGGCCGTCCCGATTCAGCAATGGCAGGTGCTAAGGATTTATCAAAGCTTGACAATGCAATCGCAGAAACATTGAATATTGTTAAGGCTATAGTAGGCTAGAGGTAATAAAAATGTGTTTGTTTTGTGAAATTATAAATGGAAATATTCCATCAACAAAGGTTTATGAAGATGATATGATGGTTGCGTTTAAGGATGTTAATCCTGTTGCTCCTGTTCATGTTCTTTGCGTTCCCAAGGAGCATATTGATTGCGTTAATAATATTACTGCTGATAACAGTAAGTTCGTTGCACATATTTTTGAAAAAATTCCTGAAATTGCAAAATCACAGGGCATTGATTCATACAGAATTATAAATAACTGCGGTGCTGATGCAGGACAGTCTGTAATGCATTTGCATTTCCACATTGTGGGCGGTGTTGAATTAGGGGAGAAAATAATATGAGCAAGGAATATTATGAACTTCATATAGCAGGATTAACAAGAAAGCTTCAGAAATTTCCTGTAAGCGACAGTTTAGATATAGCCGCCTTCATTCTTTTCGGTGATGTTGAGCTTGCAGAATGCTGTGCGAGAGAGCTTTTAAAAAAGGCTCCCGATTTTGACTATATTGTAACTCCGGAGGCTAAGTCAATTCCGCTTGCTTATGAGATGAGTAAGCAAAGCGGTAAAAAATACATAGTTGCCCGTAAGGGTGTGAAGGTTTATATGGAGGATCCTGTCAAAGTAACAGTTACGTCAATAACTACACAAAAGGAGCAAACACTGTACCTTGGTCACGAGGATGGTGACTTGCTTAAAGGTAAGCGTGTTCTGATTGTTGATGATGTTATTTCAACAGGTGAAAGTCTTAAGGCAGTTCAGGAGCTTGTTAAAAAATTTGATGGCGAAATTGTTGCATCATGTGCTCCTCTTGCTGAGGGCGACAGTGCAGATAGAGATGATATAATTTATCTCGAAAAATTACCATTATTTTTCAAATAATAATTACCAGTCAAAAGGGCATCTTATTTATGTAAGATGTCTTTTTTTGTAGGTTATGATGTGAAAATTACACTATAACGATTGTATTGACCTCAAAATTGCTAATGACATAATTTTGAGATGTCTGAATTTTCATATGCACCTTATCTGGCTACAGTAAGATGTAAAGATTTTTTATGGAATTTTTTGTAGCCAGAAAGGCTATGGAAATATAATGAAAAATGATGATAGAAAGGTAGCAATTGTAGGCTGCGGTATGGTTGGAATGAGCTATGCATACGCAATGCTCAATCAAAATATATGTGATGAATTAGTGTTGATTGATATTAATAAAAAGCGTGCAAAGGGCGAGGCTATGGATTTATCACAGGGTTTGCCGTTTGCACCAAGTTCAATGACTATTTACTCTGGTGAGTATGAGGATTGCTCAAATGCCGATGTGGTTGTAATCTGTGCAGGTGCACCTCAGCTTAAAGGTGAAAGCCGCCGTAATCTTTTGCAAAAAAATTACAGAACCTTTAAATCAATCATTAATCCTATTGTGGAAAGCGGATTTGGAGGCGTTTTCCTTGTTGCATCAAATCCTGTTGATGTTATGACTCAGGTTGTTTATGAATTATCAGGATTTCCGTCAGGCAGGGTTCTCGGTTCAGGAACTTCGCTTGATTCTGCCCGCCTTCGCCATAGTATGAGTGATTATTTTAAAATCAATCCTCGTAATGTTCATGCCTATGTTATAGGCGAGCACGGTGACAGCGAGTTTGTAGCCTGGTCTAATGCATCAATATCCTTTAAGTCGCTTGATGATATTAAGCCGGATTATCCGACTCTTATGGAAGATATGGACAAAATTTCAGTGGATGTAAGGGAGAGTGCATATGAAATTATTGATGCGAAGGGTGCAACCTATTATGCTATCGGTATGGTGCTTGCAAGACTGACAAGAGCAATTCTTTTTGATGAGAACAGCATCTTTACTGTGTCTGCATATCTTAAAGGTGAATACGGCAAAAGAGGATTTTATATAGGTGTGCCAAGCATAGTCAACCGTTCCGGAGTGCGTCAGATATTAGAGATGAAGCTGAGCGACGAGGAGCAAAAATCTTTTAATGACTCCTGCAGTGTTATTGAAGAAATGATTGAAGAAATAGGATTATAAGATAAATAATTATTAAGACCCACTATCTTATTGATAGTGGGTTTGCTTTTCTCTATTACTCAGGCAGCACCTCATCCAGAAATTCCGCAACTTTTTGCTTGTCCTTGGCATTCAGCTGACGGAATTTCATAATAAAAAGCTTTTCACTTCTTTCAAGTTCGCTTAAATATTCGTCGCCATAAATCTCTCTGTCAAAATCTATATGAGATGAAACCTTGTGTTGCTTACTGCTTTTGTAATCATCACGATTGGTCAGAATTTTGTCAACACTTGTATTATACATTCTGGCTATTCTGACCAGCATTGAATTTTTCGGTGAGCTTCTGCCTGTTTCCCATGAGCGATATGTACTTGCATCTTTCATTTTTAGTGCTGTGGCGGTTTCATACTGTGTCAGTCCGTTAGCTTTTCTGAAATTAATTAGATTTTCCTTTATATTGTTCTTTATCTCATTTTCTAATGCCATATTGATTACTTCTTTCATGTAAATTTGTGTATATTATACACAAATTTTGTCGAATAATCAATACCCGACACGAATTATTAAGGTTACAATTATACTCAGTATTTGACAAAAATATTACAAAATGATATCATATTAACAACTAATTATTCTAGGAGATTCGATTATGAAAAAAATATTGTCATTATTGCTCTCTATTGTAATGATTGTATGCTCTCTTTCAGCATTTGCTATATCTGCTGATGCAGCATCATTTTCAGCTGAGCTTAAGGCAAAAGGTTTTCCGGATAGCTATATATCATCACTTGTTACGCTTCATGAAAAATATCCTAATTGGAATTTTGAGGTGTTTAACACAGGTTTAAAGTGGTCTGATGCTGTTTCAGGCGAACGCTCGCCACATTCAAAGCAGCTTATTCAAAAGAGTTCCTCTCTGGGCAGTGCATATTATTGCAATTGCTCTTCTTGTTATAAAAACGGTTCGTATGTTCCGCAGGAGGGATCCACTTGGATTTCTGCTTCAGAAAAAGCTGTCAAGTATTATATGGATCCTCGTAACTGGCTGAGTGAAAAATATATTTTTCAGTTTGAGTCAACATCTTACGACAGCACCCAGACCCAAAGTGGTGTTGAGTCGATTATAGCATCAACATGGATGAAAAATTCTAATATTTCGTATGTTAATACAAGCGGCAGCACAGTTACTTATAAAAATTCAAGCGGCAATACTGTTAAATATTCTGCTGCTATATTATCTGCTGCTAAGAACAGCGGTATGAGTGCTTATTATCTTGCATCAAAAATTGTTCAGGAGGTTGGAGGCTCAAAGCCGACTGCTGGAGGAGCAGTTGGTACAAGATTGCCGTTTAAGGGCATTTATAATTACTATAATATAGGTGCCTATGCAGGTGCATCGGACGGACTTGCATGGGCTGCAGGTTTTTTAAAGTCAACTAAAGCCACAACTCTTTATTCCTCATATGACTCAACTAAAAAGGCCGGCAGCGGAACAAAAACATCTGTAAAAGCGAATCAGTATATGACTTATATCGGCACATACGGAGATTATTATAAAGTAAGATTATATAATGAACTTGGATCCAATTCATATTCAACAAATGGTGCTGTCGGATATATATTAAAATCAGCTCTGAGAACTACATATTTTAATTACGGAAGACCGTGGACAAGCCCTTATAAGGCAATTTATTATGGTGCAACTTATATTGCAAACTCGTTTTCAAAATATCAAAACACAGGTTATCTTCAAAAATTTAATGTAAATAAAAGTTCAGGCAGTCTTTATAATCATGAATACATGGCAAATGTGCAGGCGGCATCATTAGAATCTGTAACTACATATAATGCATATAATAAAGCCGGAATTTTATCGTCATCAAAGACTTTTTATATTCCTGTTTACAGCAGTATGCCAAGCAGCAAATGTACAATGAGCAGTTCAAGTTCAACATCATCTTCAAGCAATACAACTACAACAACTGCATCATCAGCTACTACTGCTAAGGTAACAGGTTTAACGCTTAAGAGCCGTACAACTACATCAATGAAATTCACATGGACAAAGGTATCCGGTGCGACAAAGTATTATGTATATATTAAGAATAATACAAAAGGTACCAACTTTAATAAAACTGTTACAACAAACAGCGCAACTATAAGCGGGCTTACCGCTGCTAATGAGTACTCAGTTAAGGTTAGAGCGTATACTTCTAAAGGCGGATGGGGTGCTTATTCATCTGTTAATACCAAACACGCCTTGCCGGGCAAGGTTACAGGACTTAAAGCATCTGCACGAACAACTTCGTCCATAACATTGAAATGGACGAAAATGGCAGGTGCAGACGGATATTATATTTACCGATACAGCGGCGGAAAATATACAAAAATCAAAACAATTAAAAGCGGCAAAACAGTCAGTGCTAAAATAACAGGTCTTAAAGCAGGAACAAATTATGTATATGCTGTTGCTGCTTATACTGCGGATGCAAGCACAAAAACCGGCTCTAAGAGCAGCAAGCTTACTGCTTGTTCCAAACCTGCAACCGTTACAGCAAAAAAGCTGACCAGTCCGTCAAAAACAAAGCTTAAGCTTACCTGGAATAAGGTTTCAGGCTCGGCAACAGGTTACCAGATTTATTATGCCCGTGATAAGGCATTTAAAAATGTTGTTGCTAAAAAGTTTGTCAGCGGTCAGTCAAAGGTAAGCTATACAGGCAAAAATTTCACTAAAGGCAGAACCTATTATGTGAAAGTGCGTGCCTATAAAACGGTGAACGGCACAAAATATTATGGTGCTTGGAGCAAAACGCTGAAAGTAAAAAGCAAATAAACACCGTATGTAAATATAAATAACCCCCGAAGAGATTTAATCTTTTCGGGGGTTTTGCTAATCTTTGTCAATATAAGCACCGTCTGATGTACAAATTATTGAGAATTTGCCGAGCTTATAGAATTTTTTTAATCCTATGTAGGAGCCCTTTACATCGCTGACGGTGAAATTGCTTTTGTCAATTTTTCTGACCTTCAAGCCGTCACAGCATACATATATATATTCATCATCAGCTGAAACAAAATCCGGTTTTGTAAAGGTAGTGGCTTCCTTACCGCCAATCCTTATATCAACCTTAATGTTGTCAGAGCTGTAACGAATAACACAATTTTCGTCCTTGCAGCAGCTCCAGAAATAATCGTTGTCTGTAGCAATGCCGCTTACGATTTTATCATTATATTTTAATGTTCCGTTCCATTTCATTCCGCCGGCTGAGTCAAACAACCCGGTCTGACCGTTGGGGAATATCACAAGTACATTTTTGTCTGTCAGGACAGCAACATCACATTGCACATAGTTTGCGATTGACTCGGTTATCTTTTCATAATTCGGACCGAATTTTCTCATCAAATACGCACTCTTAGTAACAACCTCTTTTTCACCTGTTTCAAAATTCAGTATAAAATAATTCGCTTTATACTGACTCAAATCACCAAAAGGCTTTTTTTCAACAAAAATGACTTTGCTTTCGGAAAATTTAATAATATCTATTATTTCCTTATTACTTATTTTTAGCAAGGTTATTCATCCTTTGTTTAGTTAATCTTGTTCAAGCTCGTTTTTTCTTGCATTTGTAAGAAAGCTGAGGGTCATAAGGCTGTCAGTCAAATGAACATTCTCTACCAATGCCTCAGGATGAGCCATTGCAATATCATAATTTGTGAAATTCCAAAAGCTTTTGATTCCCAGCCTGCAAAGTAAATCCGTAAGCTCCTTCATATCGTTTGAAGGGATACACATTACAGCACAGACA
>JBKWUD010000022.1:0-40249 GCA_046989265.1 Eubacterium sp. | reverse complement strand
CTTTTTCGTGAATCCCGGCTTTCCTTTTGGCTGTTTTTTTACAGCCCCTTTTTATAAAAGCTATTTCTTTTGATTAATCTCTGCGCGGACGGCGTGAATTTCTGTTATCACGGCGGGGTTTGCGCGGAGCGTCATTAATTTCGTTTTCAGCTTCCATTCCCTCAACTTCAATGAGATAATCTCTTCTTGAAAGATTGATTCTGCCCTGATCGTCAATTTCAATGCACTTAACTGCGATTGGATCACCGACATTAACTACATCTTCAACATTTTCTGTTCTCTTAACATCAAGACGGGAAACATGAACAAGACCTTCTTTGCCCGGTGCAATTTCAACAAATGCACCAAAGCTCATAATTCTTGTTACAATACCGTTATAATATGCACCAACCTCAGGATCGGTTGCAATAAGTCTGATGACCTCAACTGCACCCTGGCATTTTTCAGCGTCAATTCCTGAAATAAATACTCTGCCATCCTCTTCAATGCTGATTTTTACATCATAATCAACTTGAATTTCCTGAATAACTTTGCCGCCTTTACCGATTACATCGCCAATCTTTTCAGGATCAATTGAAAGAGTAAACATCTTAGGAGCATATGGAGAAAGCTCTGCTCTTGGTTCGCTGATTACAGGGAGCATAATCTCATCAAGTATATATTCTCTTGCCTTGTGAGTTTTAGCAAATGCTTCTTTAATAATCTCAGGAGTCAGACCGTGAACCTTAAGATCCATCTGAATTGCTGTGATACCTTTTTTAGTACCTGCAACCTTAAAGTCCATATCTCCGTAGAAATCCTCAAGGCCCTGAATATCAACCATTGTCATAAAGTCGCCGTAAACGCCGTCATCACCTGTAATAAGACCGCAGCTGATACCCGCAACAGGTGCCTTAATCGGAACACCGGCAGCCATAAGAGCAAGTGTTGAACCGCAGATTGAACCCTGAGAGGTTGAGCCGTTTGATGAAAGCACCTCGGATACAACACGAATAGCGTATGGGAACTCATCTACTGTAGGAAGAACGGGAACAAGAGCCTTTTCTGCAAGAGCACCGTGACCGATTTCTCTTCTGCCCGGTCCTCTTGAAGGCTTTGTTTCACCTACAGAGTATGATGGGAAATTGTAGTGGTGGATATATCTTTTTTCAGTCTGCTCATCAAGGCCGTCAAGCTGCTGAGCATCGTTCATAGGACCGAGTGTTGCAACAGAAAGTACCTGTGTCTGACCTCTTGTGAAAAGACCTGAACCATGAGCACGGGCAAGCAAATCGATCTCGGCATTAAGAGGACGGATTTCGTCAATTCCTCTGCCGTCTACACGTTTATGCTCGTCCTTAAGCCATGAGCGAACAACATGCTTTTGAACAAGATACATAATTTCGTCAAGCTTAGCCTCGTTACCTTCAAAACGCTCGTCAAATTTTTCATGAACTGCTGCATAGATAGGAAGAAGAGCTTCGTCACGAATAAGCTTGTCATCTGTATCAAGTGCTTTCTTGACATCTTCAATGCAGAAATCCTCAATCTCCGCCATGATTTCAGGGTCAGGATTTGATGATTCATATTCAAACTTTGGCTTTCCGATTTCATCAACGATACCCTGAATGAATTTAACAATCTTTTTGTTTTCTTCGTGTCCTGCCATAATTGCGTTGAACATTGTGTCATCGTCAATTTCGTTGCCGCCTGCCTCAATCATAGCAACAAGGTCTGCTGTTGAAGCAACAGTAAGAACGAGATCGCTCTTTGCTCTTTGCTCCAGTGTCGGGTTGATAACGATTTCACCGTCAACAAGACCTACATTTACACCTGAAATAGGACCATCCCAAGGAATGTCAGAAATTGCGATTGCTGCTGAAACACCAATCATAGCAGTAATTTCAGGTGAGCAGTCAGGATCAACTGACATAACAGTTGCTACTACTGAACAGTCATTTCTTAAATCCTTAGGGAATAAAGGACGAATAGGGCGGTCAATGCATCTTGATGTAAGAATAGCTTTCTCAGATGCTCTGCCCTCTCTTCTCTGAAATGAACCGGGGATTCGTCCTACTGAATACATTTTTTCTTCATAATCAACGCTGAGAGGGAAGAAATCCACACCCTCGCGCGGTTTAGCCGATGCAGTTACATTACAGAGAACCTCTGTGTCACCGTAACGGGCCATAATTGATGCGTTTGCAAGACCTGCCATTTTACCTGTTTCAAGGGTAAGCTTTCTGCCTGCAAGCTCTGTTTCCCACACTTTAAAGTTTTTGAAAAACATTTTACTATACCTCTTTCTTAAATTTATATCAAAAGGAGGGCAATAGTAATAAATTCAACATATCAAAGCCTGATATATTCAATTTACTACTATTGTCTGCTCTCCTTGTGAATACAGTAATTAATTTCCTAAAACGAATTGCTTGTCGTTTTGCAAAATTTAAACAAGGCAGGCGATACAATATAGTATCACCTGCCGCAATTAACTTAGTTTTCTGATGCGTCAGCGTCAGCTGAGTTACGCTCGATTGTGTTACGGATACCGAGCTTTGCAATAAGCTCACGATATTCGTTAACATCTCTCTTATAAATGTAAGCGAGAAGGTTTCTTCTGTGACCTACCATCTTGAGAAGACCACGGCGTGAGTGGTGATCCTTCTTGTGGATCTTAAGGTGCTCTGTAAGCTCATTGATTCTCTTTGTAAGAACTGCAACCTGAACCTGAGCAGAACCTGTATCTCCCTCGTGAGTAGCGTACTCCTTGATAATTGCTTGCTTTTCTTCCTGTGTCATTTCTTCACCTCATTTTAAAATATTGCTATTTGCGAAAAACACAGTAGCGGGCAGGTGAAACGCATAATAATTAGCTTGCACCCGAAACCGAGTATTTCGTACACAGCAAGCAGATTATAGCACAATCAACTTTATTTGTAAAGTAAAATTTGTATTTTATTTATATTCATTGCCACGGTAATTAGATTATTATACACCATTATTTTATTTTTATTCTAAAATATTTGCAGGGCGGGGCATTGAAATAATATGTTTGTTATGTTAGAATATTATCGGGGTGAAAAAATGAATTTGCCAAATGACCCGTTTATACTATTCAGCACTGTTAATATGAAGCTGAGAGACTTTTATTCATCGCTTGATGCTCTTTGCGAAGATTTGAACGTGGACAGGGTTGAGCTTGAAAAAAAGCTTAATGATGCAGGCTTTGAATATGATGAAAAAAACAATAAATTCTTTTAAAAAGGGGAATGTAGATGGCTAAACTTAGCCGTGAAGGACATAGAGAAAGAGTGAAACAGTCATATCTTGATAATTCATTTGAGTCAATGTCTGATCATAATGTGCTGGAGTTACTGCTTTTTTATGCAATACCGAGAAAAGATGTCAAGCCAATTGCATATGATTTAATTAACCGTTTTGGTTCACTCGAAAATGTTTTCAATGCGAATATCGAAGAACTGAAAAATATTGATGGTGTTGGTGAAAATACAGCTATATTAATTTCTCTTGTAAGAGATATTTATGATAGGGTTCTCAAAAATCATAATGCAAATGTAAAGCAGCTTAAGAGCAATAGAAGTGCCAAGGAATATGTAACTAATCTTCTGAAGAAGAAAAATGAAGAAAATGTTATTGCTATTTCTCTGAGCAATAATCTTCAGATAATACATGTAAATTATATCGCAAGAGGAACTGTCAATTGTTCTATGGTCGATCCAAAACTCATTATTGAGTGTGCAATCAGAGATAATGCTCCAGTTATGCTGCTCGCACATAATCATCCAAGAGGCGATGCAATTCCATCAAACGATGATATTGAATTAACATCAACAGTTACAGATATTTTAAGGCGGTTGAATGTGACTTTGATTGACCACATAATTGTGGGCGGTAATGAAACAAAATCAATGCGCAATATGGCTCGTTTTACAGATATGTTTGATAAATGAAAAAGACTTATGTGTAGGGGTATTCCCTATATGCATAAGCCTTTTTATTTATGATATTTTGAATTGTTTGAAATTGAGAAAGCTCTGTAAATCTGCTCCAAAAGAACAACTCTCATAAGCTGATGAGGCAGAGTCAGCTTGCCGAAGGACAGCCTTATTTTGCCAAGCGATTTTACTTTGTCTGACAGTCCAAATGAGCCGCCTATAATAAATGTGACATCTCCGAAGCCGTCAAGTGAAATCTTTTCAAGCTTTGCAGAAAATTCTTCACTGCTCATTTCAGTACCTTCAATACACATCGGTATGATATATGAGCCTTTGGGTATTTTTGCAATAATCCGTTCGCCTTCCTTTGATTTAACCTGTTCAATTTCATTTTCTGACGGATTGTCAGAACAGCGTTCTTCATTTATTTCGGTAATATTGACTTTTGAGTATGCACTAAGCCTTTTTAAGTATTCGCCGCATGCATCTTTAAGATATTTTTCTTTAAGCTTTCCAACGGCAATAATGTTGACTTTAATCATAGAACTATCGGTCTTTCATTGTTAACAGGTGCTGAAACCTTCAGCCTGAAATCTATATTTTCTTTAAATCCGCTGTCACTGAGAGCAGCAAGAGCAGTTTGCCTTGCAATTTCGGGATGGTTATTCTCTCGGCTCAGATGAGAAAGGCATATCCTTGTAGTTCCGTTCTTTGCAAGCTCCTTTGCAAATTCACTGCAGGCAGCATTTGAAAGGTGACCGTAATCAGATAATATGCGCTGCTTCAGCGGATAAGGATATGGTCCGTTCTGGAGAATGGTTACCTCATGGTTTGATTCCAGAAAGATTAAATCTGTGCCTGATAAAACGGCTTTAGCGTTGTCTGTTATGTACCCCGTATCAGTGCAAACTGAAATGCTTCTGCCGCCTGCTAGATTAAATCTGTATCCAACGCAGGCAACGCTGTCGTGGCTGAGCGTAAAAGGTTTAATCTCTGTGCCGCAAATTTCCATATTCTCTTCAATCGCATCAGCAGTAATTTTGCTGTTGATATTACCGCTCATAATCATATTATCAAGCACATTTTTCTGTGCAAAAACAGGAATTTTATGCCTTGATGCAAATACTCTCAAGCCTTTAATATGGTCGCTGTGCTCGTGCGTGATGAATATTGCGCAAAGGTCGTTCGGATCCTCGCCTATGCTGTGCAGAGATTCATCAAGTCTTTTTGCACTGACACCTGCATCAACAAGAATTTTAGCATTACCTGCCGAAATAAATATTGAATTTCCGCTGCTGCCTGAAAACAGCTGACATGCTTTTGCCATAATTTATCCTTTGGGGTAAATAAAAGATAGACCCCGTTTTAATGTGAGTTATTTTTTATATTATACATAATAAAAGCACCTGAATTAATCAGATGCTTTTTAGTTTTATATATCAGCCGGCTGATTGAACTGCTGCTGTTTCTGCAATCTCAACACGGCTTATATCTGCACCGAGTGCACCAAACTTGGCGACAACATCTTCATAGCCTCTGTCAACATATTGAATGCTTTCAACGGTGGTTGTGCCTTCTGCGACCATACCGGCAATAATCATTGCAGCACCGGCACGGAGATCGGTTGCTTTAACCTTAACACCCGTCAGCTGCTTAACTCCTTCAATTACTGCTACCTTGCCGTCAACCTGAATGTTGGCACCCATTCTGAGAAGCTGACCTACATATTGAAACCGATTATCCCATACACTCTCTGAAAGTATACTTGTACCGTTTGCTATCGAAAGCAGCACAGCCATCTGAGGCTGCATATCAGTAGGAAAGCCGGGATGGGGCATGGTTTTAACATTACACTTATTGAGCGGTTTAAAGCGAGTAACACGAACTGCATCATCATATTCAATGATTTCTGCTCCTGCCTCTTCCAGCTTTGCGCTGATTGACTCCAGATGCTTTGGAATAATATTGTTAACAAGAACATCACCGCCGCAAGCAGCTACTGCAACCATATATGTTCCTGCTTCAATCTGATCGGGAATAATCGAATATGTGCAGCCGTGGAGTTTTTCAACACCGCGGATTTTAATAACATCTGTGCCTGCGCCCCTTACATCTGCACCCATCGAGTTTAAAAAATTAGCAAGATCAACAATATGAGGCTCTTTTGCGGCATTTTCAATAACTGTAAGACCTCTTGCAAGCACTGCTGCAAGCATTACATTTATCGTTGCCCCTACAGAAACAACATCCATATAAATTGATGTTCCTACAAGCTTGTCCGCCTTTGCACATACCATTCCGTCAATAATATCAACATCTGCACCGAGCATTTCAAAACCCTTAATATGCTGATCAATAGGTCTTACACCGAAGTTGCATCCGCCGGGCATAGCAACTTGTGCTTTTTTAAATCTGCCGAGCATTGCCCCTATAAGGTAATAGCTTGCTCTGAAATGAGATGTAAGCTCATAGGGAACACTCTGATATTTTAAGTGTGATGAATCAATTTCAACTGTATCCTTATTTATGAGTTTAACTGTTGCACCCATTCTGTCAAGTATTTCAATAATTAATTGAACATCGCTTATCTGCGGTATATTTTCAATTCTTACAATATCATCGGCGAGTATGGCGGCAGGGATAATCGCAACGGCTGCATTTTTTGCACCGCTGATATTAACCTCACCAAACAGCTCGTGACCGCCGTTTATTACAAAGTTTTCCAAAATTCTTCCCCCTAATTAAATGGGCTTCTTTATATAAATAGTATTAAAATTAAAAATTAATATATGTATGCCAATACACAACAGATATTATAACAAAAGAGTAGTATAAAAGGAATAAATAGCCGCTCTTTTTATCCAAAATGTAATCTTTAATAATTACAAAATATCTGTATAAATTTGATGATTTATACAATATATTGGGTAAAAATAAATTTTTACATAAATTTTTCAAAATATTGTTGCTCTTACTGGTAACAAAAAGGTAACACATAATTACAAAAATGTCAATATATATTCTAGACAAAATTAATAAAAATTTCTTGATGAATTTTTATGTAACAAAATCAGGCTTAATCTAAAGCCTGATTACTTAATCTTTTCAATTTTATTGCCTGTGACAAAATAGACATTATCAGCCAAATCCATCATAGGTTTGTCATTCATTGAATCAGTATAAAAATTGTCAATATGTGCGTTTGGATAGAGTTCTTTAAATATTTTCACTTTGTTTTCAAGAAAGCAAAGGCGAATGAATTTTCCGGTGCTTTTATCAATTGATGATCCCACATAGTTTTTTACACCGATTCTTTTCATAATTTCATCAAGCAAAAAATCAGTCGAACCTGAAACTATGATGTCATCATCACGTCTTACCTTGGTATACCATGGTTTGATTTTTTGTTCATTTTTATCCCAGAATTTTTTAACATCTTCATCTAAATTGCCAAGATGAACATAATATCCCTCAAGGAAGTCGGCATAAGCTTCAATTGCTTCTTCAACAGTGAAAAGATGGAACTTATCCTTAAAAGCAATTATTAACAGCTTAGGTATGTATTTCCATATTTTAGGGTCGGTTCTGACATAGTAAAGAATAAAGTCCACCAGTGTTTCACCGTCATATATTGTGTTGTCAAAATCATATACATTCATTTTATCTGCCTCTTTATTATTTCTTGACTTTTTAATATTATCATATAAAAAATAAAAGTTCAATAATATGCGTATTTGATTCTTGTTAACTTAACTATTGACTTTAGCAGGAAAAAATTATATATTAAAATAAGTATAACTAAAAGTTATGCAAAGATTTCTAATACGAGTAGTAAATGGTTATGAAAAAGGAAAATTATATTAAAACCGATACGGTTATAGTCGGCTCGGGCGTTGCGGGTGTATTTGCTGCACTGTGCCTGCCTGAGGACAGGGATGTTCTTGTAATAACTAAGGATGAGCTGAAAGAATGTGATTCATATCTTGCACAGGGCGGAGTCTGCGTTCTTAAAGATATTGATGATTTCAATTGTTATTTTGAAGATACGATGAAGGCCGGTCATTATGAAAACAATCCTGAATCGGTGAGAATAATGATTGAGTCATCGCCTGATGTTATTGGTACACTTGTTAAGCTGGGTGTTAAGTTTGATACTGATGATGACGGTGCGTTTAACTACACCCGTGAGGGTGCTCACAGGCAAAATCGCATTCTTCACCACAAGGATGAAACGGGTAAGGAGATTACGGCGACTCTTCTTCAAATTGCAAAGGAGAGAGAGAACATTACCTTTGTTACCCAGACAACGATGATTGATTTTATTGAAAAGGATAACAAGTGTTACGGAATTGTCTGTGAGGATGAATTCGGTGAAATGGGTGCAATTATTGCCCATGATATTATTCTTGCCACTGGTGGTATCGGCGGATTATTTTTAAACTCTACAAATTTTCCGCATATTACCGGTGATAGCTTTGCTCTCAGCTTAAAGCATGGTGTTGAACTGCAGAATATGAATTATATACAAATTCATCCAACCACGCTGTATAGTAAAAAAGAGGGCAGGAGATTTCTCATAAGTGAAAGTGTCAGAGGTGAGGGCGCTGTTCTTCTTAATGAAAACGGTGAGCGTTTTACAGATGAACTCCAGCCACGCGATGTTGTTACAAATGCGATAGTTGAGGAAATGAAAAAATTTGGCACGGATCATGTTTATCTTAATCTTCCTACAATGACAAGCGAAGAAGCAGAAAAACGCTTTCCCAACATATTTCAGGAATGTATGGACGAGGGTTATGATATGACCAAGGATTTAGTTCCCGTAACCCCTGCTCAGCATTATATGATGGGCGGCGTTAAGACCGATACCAACGGTATAACATCAATGAAATATTTGTATGCTGTAGGTGAAACTGCCTGCAATGGCGTTCACGGTAAAAACAGACTTGCCTCTAATTCTCTGCTGGAAAGCCTTGTGTTTGCAAAACGGGCTGCAGATTATATTGCAAAGGATAATTCTGTGAAGGATGATGATTATCCTGATATTGATTTAACTGCTTATCCTGAGAAATCAGTAAGAGAAAAAGAATTTAAAAAACTGATAATGGATGAAATCAAGAGAAAGGATGAGGAATTTTATGCTAAATGGTGTGACAATGAAGCTTAATGTTGATGATTATATTCTCAACACCTTAAAGGAAGATATAACCTCAGAAGATGTTTCAACAAATGCGGTTATGCCTTACGATAAAAAAGGCAAAGCAGACCTTATCTGCAAGCAGGATGGTATCATCTGTGGTCTTGATGTTTTTGAAAGAACCTTTAAGCTGTTAGACCCTGAAAGCAGATTTGAGAGAAATTATAATGACGGCGATAAGGTATGCAAAGGTGATTTGATAGGCGTCATATACGGCGATGTCAAAGCAATTCTTTCAGGGGAAAGAACAGGTCTTAACTATCTTCAGCGTATGAGCGGAATTGCGACAATTACAAAAGAATATATGGATGAGCTTAAGGGATACTCAACGGTACTTCTTGACACAAGAAAGACTACGCCGAATATGCGTCCTTTTGAAAAGTATGCGGTTAAGGTTGGCGGTGCAACAAATCACCGTTATAATCTTTCGGACGGTGTCCTCTTAAAGGATAATCACATTGGTGCTGCAGGCTCTGTTACCAATGCAATAAAAATGGCAAAGGCTTATGCACCTTTTGTCCGTAAGATTGAGATTGAAACTGAAACTCTTGAGCAGGTTCAGGAGGCTGTTGATGCAGGAGCAGATATTATTATGCTTGACAATATGGATAATGATACTATGCGCAGGGCTGTTGAACTGATTGACGGCAGGGCTGAAACAGAGTGCAGCGGAAATGTTACTAAGGAAAGACTTAAGGAAATTGCTGAAATTGGTGTTGATTTTGTATCCTGCGGTGCATTAACTCATTCTGCACCGATTATGGATATCAGCCTTAAGAATTTAACTGTAATTGATTTATAATAAGGAGACAGATAATATGTTATTTAAGCCTGAATATGATGAAAACGGAAAAAAAATCCTTTGTGAAATGAATGGCGTAAATCCTGAAATGCTTATGGATATTTATGTTCAGAAAATGGCAAAGGGCGAAACTCTTGATATTGAAGAGCAGGAGAATGAGTGTGCAATCCTTCTCCTGAGCGGCAAGGTTAATTTTACTGTTGGTGAAACAATTAATGAGGACTGCGAAAGAGAAAACCCATTTCAGAAAACACCTTATGCTGTTCATTTTTCAAAGCAGACTAAGGCAGTTGTGACTGCTATTGAGGATAGCGAGATTCTTGTTCAGCAAACAGATAATGAAAAGACATGGGAGCCTGTGTTCTACAATCCTGATAATTGCTTGTATCAGGAATTTGGCAAAGGCCAGTGGGGCGGCACAGGTCACAGAATTGTATCAACAATGTTTGACCTTGACAATGCTCCTTATTCAAATATGGTAATGGGTGAGGTATTTAACCAGCCTGGTCGCTGGTCATCATATCCTCCGCATCATCACCCACAACCTGAGCTTTATTATTATCAGTTCGACCATCCTGAAGGATTCGGTGCTGGTTTTGAGGGTGCTCAGCCGTATAAGACAGAAAACGGTTCATGCCTTTGCATCAGAGGCGGTAATGCACATCAGCAGGTGACTGCTCCGGGATATGAGATGTATTATGTATGGCTTATCCGCCATCTTGACGGTGACCCATGGGATAAAACAAGAATTTATGTTCCTGAATATGAGTGGCTCGCAAACGCAGACTAAGAGGTAGTATATGAGTGTGATTTTAGACAATTACACAGAAATTGAAAAGGTTTTTGAGCAGCTGAATGTTCAAAAGCCTTTTATTTGCTGTGGTAAAAGCTTTCAGAAAACTAAAATATTTGAATATTTAAAGCAGTTTAATATTGTTGTTTTTGATAATATCAGACCAAATCCCCGTTTTGAAGATATGGTTACGGCTGCGAAGCTTTTTAATGCAGAGGGCTGTGATTTTATGATTGCAGCAGGCGGCGGCTCTCCTATGGACAGTGCAAAGATGATAAGACTTATGACTACGAATGATGTGACAAAATGTCTTAATGAGCCTATGGAGAATAATGAGATTAAGGCACTTTTTATACCAACCACTGCAGGCACAGGCAGTGAGGCTACAAAGACATCTGTTTTTTATACTAACGAGGTTGATAAAACAAGTATTGGAAATTTTGATTTTATCCCCGATTATGTTCTTTTTGATGAGTCGTTACTTGAAACCCTGCCTGACTATCAGCGCAAATGCACCTGCCTTGATGCACTTTGCCATGCAATAGAAAGTTATTGGAATGTTAAGGCGAATGACGAAAGCAAGAAATATGCTTCAAAGGCAATAAAGCTTTTCTTTGAAAATAAGGACGGCTATATGAATAATCAGCCTGACGGCAACAGAGGAATGCTTATGGCATCATATTATGGCGGTAAGGCTATTAATATTACGGGAACTACCGCTGCTCATGCAATGTGCTATAATATTACAATGAACTGCGGAACTGCACATGGTCATTCTGTTGCAGCAGGGCTTATAGAAATATGGGATTATATGCTTTCTCATAACGAGCAGGTTAATGACAAGCGCGGCAGAAATTATGTACTGAGCACATTTTCCGAGCTTGATGAAATGATGGGCGGCAATGCACTTGATACTTTCAAAAATTTAGTTAAGGATTTTGAACTTGAAAAGCCAAGTGTTGACGAGAGTAAAATACCCGTGTTTGTATCAAAAGTAAATGTGCCAAGACTTGGCAACAATCCAACAACACTGGAGGCATCAGATGTTGAGGAGATTTACAGAAGAATATTGTTATAATGGTAAATAGTTATGGAATATAAATATGAATTGCACTGCCATACCAAAACGGTAAGCCGCTGCGGCAGGGTAGAGCCTAAAGAAATTGTAAAGCTTTATAGGGAACAGGGATATTCGGGAATTGTTGTGACTGATCATTACAGTCCTTTGACATTTTTAATGAACGGATATTTTAAACCTCAGTCAAAGGCTGAATTTTATCTTTCTTCTTATTATGAAATGAAAAGGTATGAGGATTCTGATTTTTCAGTTATGCTCGGTATGGAGCTCAGGCACTATGCATCTGCAAATGATTATCTTATATATGGCCTTGAAGAGGATTGGTTCAGACAGCAGGGTAATCTTCTTGCAGTATGGGAGCCTAAGATGTATAAAATGATGCACAAGCAGGGGTATCTTGTTTATGAGGCGCATCCGTTTAGAGCCGGCAGAACCCGATGCAATCCTAAATATATTGACGGAATTGAAATATACAACGGCAAGACTGAAAAAAAGCTAAACGATAAGGCATATGACTGGGCAAAGAGAACAGGCAAGCTGATGGTATCAGGCTCTGATTTTCACGTGCCAAAAAATCTTGCACGGGGCGGAATAATTACAGATCATCCGATTAGAAATAATACGGAATTGCTCAAAACTCTTAAAGCCCGGAATTTCAAAATGATACAGAACTATTAATAAAAAACCTCCTGATATTACATATATCAAGAGGTTTTTATTACATTTTACTAAGCATATATTCAGCAACGCTTTTGCAGGCATTGCCTGTTTCAAATGAGCCAAGCTCATTATGGTGTTTTTCAACCTTAGAACGATAGTCCTCATTATCAAAATTGAGAATATCCGATTCAAGTTCATCTATTGTTTGAGAAACAGGATACGGCCATTCCTCAATAGGTGTAAAGAATTTCCACTCAACAAGATAATCTTTCAAATCATATGCATAAATAAAGCATGGTTTATCTGTAAAAGATATATCCCACATAACAGATGAATAGTCGGTTATGAATATATCACAGGCACAAATCAGTTCCTGCATATCATCAAAATCATTTACATTTACAATAGCGCTATCGTCATCAGCTGCTTTATAAATATCATTTGAGAAATGATGTGCTCTGCTCAGAAATACATAATCACCGCCAAATCTTTTTTCACATGCACTGATTAATCTTTTAACATCAAGCACAATGGAGTCATTTGTATGATAATCTCTGTATGTAGGAACATATAATATTACCTTTTTATTTTCGGGAATATTAAGCTGTTCCTTTACCTTTTTTGCAGTTTCGCTGAAATCGGTAAAGAGAATATCGTTTCTCGGTGTACCGCACTCAAGCACCTGCTCATATGGCAAATTGAATCTGCCCATAATACGTTTTTTCGTTTGTCTTGCACAGCTGGATATGAATTTATCGTTATGAATAAATTCTGTTACACTTTCATCATTTGCCTCGCCTCGAAGGCATTTATATGATCCGCCTCCATGCCAAGTGTTTATAATTACCTGATTTTTCTTTTTAGGAAAGTTTTCCATTATATTATGGTTATCAATTAAGAACTTAGCACTGAACATATAGTACCAATCCTTAATTGAATTTTTTTTGCAGACCTTTATGCCTCTGTCCTCTAAAAACTTATATTTTTCAGGATTATTAAATCTCCAGATAATTTCAAACTTGCCGGGATAAGTCTTAACAAGATATTCTGTAATATATTTTGGATTACATTCATATCTGTTGCCCTCTGCACTTTTTAAAACAACTCTGTTTGACTTAACTGCAATAAGTTTTGACAGCGGACTCATAATCTTTAAAACTATGTTTTTTAATTGCTTGTCCGTCATATATCAATTACCTCTCTTAAATTTGAATTTTGAAATAATATCGCTTACCTGATATTTTCCTGCAAGAGGCGGAACAATGTTTGAAATTATATATGAGCCTATAAAGGCAACAATTATAAGGGGTATTGAAAGTAATATACAGGCTATAGTATTATCCGAAATTGATAAATGATATATTACGAAATTTGTTAAATCCCTTTGCAATACCATTATTACCAAAGAGTAACTGCCCATTGTAAAAAGCACTTTTGAAACAGGTTTAATTCTGTCAAGATAAGTAACCAGTATAATAAATGCAGTGATTCCTCCGAATGCAGCAATCATTATAAGCAGAGGATTTCCATAATCAGCACTAGCATAGCGTATATAGCCTGAGTCGGTTTTTACCAGAAGAGATAAAAATGTTAAACCAAATCCGATAATGCAAATTACAATATTCAAAATGTGCTTTTGATTTATTTTTGGCAGTATATATGATTTAAAAATATATCCGAACCATAAAAACAAAGAGCAAACACATCCGATATCAAATCCCCACGGATAGCCGTATTTTATTAAACTAAGTTTACTTAAAATAAATCCTATAACACATATTACTGCAAATATAATTCCTGATATTAAATTCTCCTTTTTTGTTTTTGCAGATATAAACATTATAATTTCAAATATGAATACTGCGCAAAAATAAGCGGGAAGATACCATAATACTCCTGAACTCCCGGCTTGCTTAATTGAATCGGTAGTTCCGTATACAATAAATGCAAGATTTTTAAAGCTGAATGAGGAATATATAGAAGCCCAAATTATATATGTTGCCATATATGAAACAAATCTTTTAAAAAGGCGGTAAAAAAAGTCTTTTGTGCTGTCGGGTTTTCTGTATGTTAAACCATATACTGAAAAGAAGAGCGGCATATGAAAGCTGTATATAACAGATTTTAAAACCAATCCTTCTTCAAGCAGATGTCCAAGTAATACCAGCCAAATAGCTAAACCCTTAATACTGTTTATGTAGCTTATTCTTTTTTGTTTTTCATTGATTGTTGTTTCCATTACCCGTTATCCCTTTTCATACTCAAAATCATTCGTCTGTACATTTCTTCAATTCCTACCTCTGGTTTCCAGCCAAGGTTTTGAAGTTTATCTGAATTAAGCAGGCATTTCAAATTAGGATTATATCCATATTTTTTCGGGTCATCAAGTTCAATCTTTACATTGATTTTTGAATCCTCAAAAAGATTTGAAACAAGTTTTGCCATATCAATAATGGTCATGGCTGTATCAGGATTAACAATGTTATAGCTTTCACATCGTTCTCCCTTTACCATAATGGTTAAAAGTGCGTTTAGAGCATCTCTTGTGTAACAATGGTTTCTGAGGGTTTCACCTGTTGTTTTTAATACGATATCTGTTTTATTAATAACACTTCGGGCAAATTGTGCAAATACACGGTTATCAACTGCTCTTACTCCCGGTCCAAAGGTGAGAGGAATTCTGCCTATGCTGACAGGTACATTGAATTCACTGCTGTATGCAAGGCACATATTTTCACATAATCTTTTGCTTTCACCGTGACAGCGTCTTACCTCCATTACATCAATATAACCATAGTCATTTTCATAAATACACTCTTTATCAGGGTCAGTAATTCCGTAAATTTCCCAGCTTGAGAAATATACCATGCCTGATATTTTCTTTTCTTTAGCAAGTTCAAGTATATTATGAGTTCCCAAAACAGCTGTATTTATTGTAACTGTAGGATGCAAAATATGATTTTTGGAGTTGCCTGTAATTCCTGCTGCATGCATTATATAGTCAATATCATCATCAATTTTTATTGGCTCCATAATATTGCCATATACAATTTTAAAATTATCACGGTTTAAAAGCTCTCCAAATGCGGATTTTACATTATTTTCATTTTTTGCAAAGCCTATAATTTTAATATTGTCATTATGCATTCTGTTGCAGCAAAGAAAAGATTTTATTAATAATGAGCCTAAAAGACCGGTTGCACCGGTAATTAAAACTGTTTTATCGGAAAACTCATTAAAATTGTGAATTTTATCAGATAGAATTTCTATGTCTTCCTGCAAAATAGGATCAAATTTGTTTTCTAAATCCATATATTTCTCCTTATTTTTTCAAAATAAAGTTTGCGTATTCAATATCCTTTGGTGTTGTTATTTTGAAATTATTAACACTGCCCTCGCTTACATGGATATCAATACCCTTGTTAACAAAGAGCTGTGATGTGCCGGTCATTTTTAACAGTTCCTCTTTAGAGTATGATGAGATTACTTCATTGAATAAATCCATCTTGCAGCCGGCAGGTGTCTGACCAATCCAGAGTTTTTTTCTGTCATATGTAGCACAAAGGAGCCCCTGCTCTTCACATTTATAAATGGTATCCGATACGGGTATTGATGCCATAGTAACATTGTGCAGTTTAGTCTGTTCAATTGAATCCTTTAAAATCTCATAGGAAACAAACGGTCTTACTGCATCATGTGTAATCAATATATCGTCCTTGTTTGCACCGTAATTTTTAACAATATCATTGATAACATTGAGCAGCGACATCATTCGCTCGATTCCGCCTGTAATTACAGAAATATTGTCTGTAATATTTTTATCATAATATTTACTTAATAAGTCCTTTGTGTAATCAAGCCAAAGTTCATTAACGCAGATATATAATTTATCAAATAAATTTGACTGTACAAATTTATCGACTGTCATTATAATGATAGGTTTGTTGTTGATTTCTAAAAACTGTTTTGGTATACCAGCGCCTACACGGGTTCCCTTTCCTCCTGCAAGTATAGCTCCTATAACCATTGTTTTTCTCCTTTCGGTAATTTATATTAACAAAACTTTATAATTTAAAAAGCCTTGAATTATTAAGTAATAATTCGTAACTGTTAAAGTGATATTCGTACCTTTGGTATTCGGAATGTACTGTCTTTCTCAACTATAGTATTTGTAAATAATGCAAGTGTAGCAAAACCTATCATACCTGATGAACTTGTCAAAATAGCAGATCCGATACCATGCACCATAAATTGAGCAAATGCAGCATACAGAAAAGCACGCTTTAACGGACCGAAATTTAAATTGGTAAAAGTCATAAACAATCTCAGATAGATGATAATCATTAAACCAAAGCCTATCCATCCGAACTGACCGATTAATTGAGGCCAATATGTGTCAGTAAGGAAGGAGCCATATTCGGGACTCATACCCCACGATTTGTTAAAACCGTACAGATAGTAAAGTGATGAATAGTTTTTTGCCGCCTCTGCCGAACCATATGTTCCGAATCCCGATCCGAGCGGAAAGTAATTATTTGCAGTAACTGCAGAATATTTGAAAAACAAGTGCCTTGCAGCATCTTCATTCATCAGATAAGTATTGATTTGATATCTTCCTATCAGAAGAATGCCGACAAGCATTATCATAATAATAGGTGCATTTAAGCGTTTATGCCTTTTGAAATAAAAGAATAGAAATACAAACATTAATGAAAATACAAGCGATGGAGATTTAGCAGCCAAAAAGATACTTATTACTGCCATAAATATATATATTTTTCTTCTCCTATCGGAAATTTTTGAAGAACAGACCAAAACGCCGAAAACCAGCATATATACTGATGTATATTGAAAATTGAATGTAAATATAAATCTAAAACAATCGATTCCGAATCTTGAATCGTGGGTCATTCCTATATCAATAAATTGTGAGATTATTGAACAAAAGAAAGTCACAATACAAAAAAGTTTTGAAGGTATAACCAATAAATCTATGACTGTCTGCTTCTCATTATCTGTCAAAAAGTATTTTAAAGCATAAAAGCTTAACAATATTTTTGTTTGAGTTACTATATCAATACCAATAGATCTTATGGAAGTATTAATTCCGCTTATATAATTTGAAATAAGTCCTAAAAATATAACAACTATTAAAAAAACAAAAGTAAGCAGGTCATATTTTTTAATTTTAGAATTTAAAAGTAATAGATAGCCTAATGAAACCAGTCCAATAACTTCATCTGCATAACTGCCGTTATTAAAATATTCTATGATAATAAATCCATAAATTAACAAGCAGATTAAAAAGCTTTTTAAATACACTATGTATTTTGATTTCTTCTTTTCTGCCCTATTACTCTGATTATTTAGTAATGTCTGTGTGTTTTCCGGCATTATTCTACCTCTGGAATTTAGATGTTTTTATGCTTGATTTGAGCTATTGCTTTTTTCGGATAAATAAAAAACAATAAAAACGGAATTTTTTTAGATATATTATAAATAATAATCGGTATTGCAAATGCAAAAGATAAGCCTAAAACGGAGTGAATTACGATATTTGTTATATTGAGTTTGAGCAAAAGTATTCTGATTCCTGCACAGAATATAGTGTGCATCAAAAATACAGGCATAAAATATTCTGAAAATTTCTTTGCTGTTTTATTAATAAGCTCAGGCTGAAATAATCTTGAGAATATAACAATTGAATAAACAAATAAAATACCGATTACATATTTTAAAATATTATCATTGTTTGGTGTTGTATAAAATATAAAGCATAGTATAATAGCTGCAGCAAAGCTGACAGGGCAAAGAATTTTTTCAAATAATGAAATTTTTCGTTCATCGTCAAATGCAATGAATATGCCTATTGCAAACCATACAAGCCTGCCAAGATAGCTTCGTATTATATAAGGAACTGTGATTTTGAATTGTACAAGAATAATATATATTATCACAAAAGCGATTGATATTGATAAAAGTATTGATGCACCTTTTTTTGTTTTAAAGTTTGGTATTATTAAAAACATAAAAAATAATGCATATAAATACCAATATGGCGCAGTCGGGTTGATGAATAAAGTTGTTAAAAATCCGCCTGCCTGTGTATTAACCTCGTTTGAAAATAAAGTTTTAATAAGCAGTGTTATTATTGTAAATGTGAAATAGGGTATTGAAAGATTTAAAAATTTACTTTTTACACTGTCCTTCCAATTGCTGAAGCCGTGTACACGGTTTGACTTTTGGTATAAAAACCCACTGCAAACAAAAAACAGGGGAACATGATAGGTATATATGCTTTGTATAAAAAAGTAATATGTCGGACTGTATTCTGTCAGACCTGCTGAACTCATTGACATTGCAAAATGACCGACAACTACCAAAATACAAGCAAAAAGCTTTATATTATCAATCCAGTAATAATATGTGATTTTTTTACTTTCCATTATAGAGTCCTTGTCATTATTTAAAATAGGCTTCAAATGAATGATGCGCTATCTGCTTTTCTTTCGGAGGTAACATCATATAGTCTCCGTAAAGTGCAGATAAAAATGTATCATAATCCTTAAAGCATAATATTTTTGTGTCTTCAAAATCTAGGTATTCAAGCTCGTCCCATATTTTTGACTCAACAAGCTGTTTGGAGCCTCTGAAATTGTAAACAAAATTAATGCAGTATTTTCCGCTTTTCTGTATGTGTTTTTTATCAACACTGTTCAGAATGGCTTTTCTGAATGGATCAGAAAAGAAATGAACAAATTTTTTAAATATAAATTTATAATCCTTTGAACCGTTGCTTACAGGATTTGATGTCAAATGATCAAGAAATTTTCGCATTTTAAGTTCTTTTTTCATATCTTTTTGGAACTTATCATCATTTTTTTCAACATAATCCAGCGGAAAAATATCTATGTAAACACCCATTGTCTTTTCCGGGCGGTTTTTCTCAAGGAGAAGAGTTTTTTTATCAATCAATTTTGCAAAGGAATAATAATAATTCCTGCAATATCGATGGCTCATAACGGCAAAATTTTCGTTTTCGAACTTTAAATTCAAAAGCTTTTCATAGTCATCCCTCGGCATAACAACATCAACATCATCATCCCAAGGAATAAATCCCTTATGCCGTACTGCACCTAAAAGAGTACCTCCGCCTGCAGAATATTTTAAATTGTTTTCACGGCAAATTTTATCAAATTCATTTATCAGTCCAATTTGAATTTGTTTTAATTCTTCACTGTTTATTTCTTTCAATGAACATCATCCTTGCTTTTTTTAGAAAAGAATTTTTTCAAAACATCCATAATTTTTTGAATATAGATTTTTGTTTCTTTAAAGTATATAAATACTATAATTATTAAAATTATAATTTCTATAATATATTTCACAGCAAAAAGGTTAACCGTTACCATAATAATTGCCTGTGCCAACAGCAAAAGATAAACGCATAAATCCTTTTTTAAATTCAAATTGAATGTAACAAGCTTTTTAACACTCTTCACTCTTGCAATCCAGACAAGAAAATATGATACTAATGTAGCAATTGCAGCACCGACGGGTCCCATAAAATAAACAAGGACAACATTTAATACTGTATTTACACATGCTCCGACAACCGTTGTTTTTGCAAATATCTTTGAGTCCTTTGCAGCGGAGAATATTCCGCCGATCAGACCTGATAACGCACCGAACAAAACAGATATCATTAAAAACGGTGCGTATTGCCAAGCTGAGTAAAAGTCTTTTGCAAATAGAATTTTAGCACAAAGCTGGTCAGCAATTATTAATGCAGAGCATACAAAAACCAATCCGAAATTATATAAATTATATACCTCTGTGTAGAAATCGTCACTGCCTTCGTCATATTCCTTAACAGCCGAAAGAGTCCATGCCTCGCTGAATATGCTCTGGAATACATTTATTACGGATGGAATTTTATATGCCACAGAATAAATACCGTTAGCAGATGTGCCGCACAGCCAGGTGACAATATATCTGTCAGATACATTGTTTATCCACCATGCAATTGTATTGAATATGAGCGGTTTGCTGTAACGCTCCATATCCTTTTGCAAAGCCTTGTCTCTGTTGGTCAGTTTAATAAATTTATATGCACGCAGTCTTAACAATAAATAAATTATCGGTACAATCTTGGATAAACAGTTTGCAAGAAAATATCCGCTCAGTCCCATATGGAATACGGCAAGAAATAAAACATTGCATGACAGCATAATTGCAGAGTCAGCAAGTCCTGCAACTGCATAATCTGTAACCCTATCAAGCCCTCTCGCAAAAGAGGCAATTAAATTATAATATATGCTTGATGCAAAATATAAAATAAAATATAAAGGATATTCGTTAAATGTTGGAATTATATTGAAAATATAGTTAATTCCGACAAGAGCAATAAATATAATGACAGCCCTTGTTGAGCCAACCAATCCTATTGAAAAGGTTTGTGTTTTGTCAGAGTCTTTATCAAGCGTGAATCTCATTACACCGTTTACAATGCTTAATGATAAAATCGGTGTTAAAAGAGAAATTGTTACAACATAAAGATCATATGTACCATATTCACTTGTGGTAAGAAGGCTCGTATAAAGCGGTACTAACAGAAATGAAAGTACCTTGCTGCCGAAGTTGCTGATGGTCAGCAAGCCCATATTTTTTAATAAATATTTATATTTCTTCATTACAGTATTGTTTCTCTTCTTTTATTTATATAGTCTGTCAAGCATGGCATAATAGCTTTTTTCTGAAACTTTAGAGTAGTCGGATTTATTGCTGAGTTTATGTATGCTTGTTAAATCAGTTAATTGTCTGAATCTTTTTTCATCATAATCATTGTAAAGCTCTGTTGATAAAATATGTTGGTCTATTTGATTAAAATAAGGAACTTTCTTCCATTCATCCGGATAATAATCAGTAACCATTCTGAAAAACATATGCATTATGAAATAATGTATCATATAGTTATGGGTCTTCCAATATTCAAACAAAAGATTTTGTGTTTCCTGCAAAATAATATTGTTGGCTTCACTGTACATCAGCCAGTTGTTCATATTTATCATATCATGGTCAAAAAATCCATCGTGATAAACAAAGAAATCGCTGTCAGTTATATATGACGGCAGTTCGCCGGTCATATATACTGTTGAATCAATCCACAGACCGCCGTGTTCAATAAGAAGTTCGGTTCTTACTAAATCAGAAAACTGGGCGTTTGGAATTATTCCTTTTTCCCATTTATCATAAATATAATCCGGCAGATTTACATAGTCCTTTATGTTGCTTTTATCAAGAACAACGATTTCCATATCTCTGATATAATGTTTAACCGATGCATAGCAGTTTTTAACAAGCTCAGGTGCATTATCAATTCCCTGAAGCCAGCAAATCCAGACTCGTTTTTTATCATCACCTTTGTATTTGGTGAATTTCGTTTTGCCTATATGACTTTTATATTTTTTTTTCAGACTTGTAAAGGTTCTGTATTTTGAATTAGCGCCTGCAAGATCAATGTCTGCATAGCCGAGTTTGTGAATCAGTATTGAATTTATATCATAAATCAGTGTTCTGCTTTTTAAGCTTTTTTTTAATAAGTTTTTTAATCTGCTCATTTTTATTCCTTAATATTGTTATATATAGTATTAAACTTATTTTCCCAGCTCATATTGGTATTAACATAATGATATCCGTTTTCACCATATTCACTGCAGGCTTGCGGATTTTTAATTAAATATGTAAGCTTATCGGCAAACTCTTTAATTATATTCTCCTTTGACTGATTAACATTAATAAATTCGCCGCAGCTGTACTGCTTTAAATCATTAGAAATACTCATATCAAGAGCAACTACAGGCAGCTTGTGAGCCATAGCCTCAATTATAACATTGCCGCTGGTTTCACGAAGCGAGGGCATAACAAATATGTCAGCATTTATATATGCCTGTGATACGAGAGAGTGGTCAATATTACCGCACATAACAATTTTATTATTTAAATCATTTGTATTTATATATTCTTTAATTTTTTCTTCAAGACCTCCGCTGCCATAAATTTTTAGAGTGAAATTCAAATCCTCAGGAAGTGAATTTATAACATCAAGCAGCAGCATAAGTCCCTTTTTTTCAATGAGTCTGCCTACAAAAACAATTTCAACCGAATCATGATTTTTTTCAGGAATACTTAAATTTTTAAATTCATCAGACAAAGCAAGTTCAAAAAGTCTTTCACAAGGCTTGTTCATAGCGTCCGAAATAATTGTGTCTGTTTCACGGTTAATTGCATATACCTTGTCAAAACGATTGATTTTTCTTTTGTAGCTTGGTGATATAGCTCTTGATTTGTTGATTATCTCTCTGATTTTTTCAATGGCAGGATATTTTTCATATTTTTTCAAACTTTTCGGCGTTGATTGTCCGCCGCCAACAGGACCGAAAATTGTATATGCATTTTTAAATTTATACATATTTCCGGTTATACGAAAATCACCCATAGTAACATGATGGATTATATCAAATTTAATACCGGATCTTTTTGCCCAGTTATATGCAACTCTTTGCCATAAAATATAATAAATATGGTGAAAAGCAGAGTTATGCTCTCTGAACCAGTTAAGCCAATACGGAGTGTCAACAATTACAAGTTCAACATTTTTTAATCCAAGCTTTTCAATGCCGTATTTTGTATCCTTCGCATTTGCTTTTTTTGTTACAAGATATATTTTATCTTTTGGTGAATTAAAATGTTTTGCACATTCTATTGTCCAGTGCCAGCCGATTCCGTCCTCTGAGCCGTTTTTTGGATTAACACTGTATGAGGATAACAATATGTTCATAGTATATATGTCCTGTCTTATAAATTATTAGATATGTTAATAAATGTTTCAACTCTGTTTAAAGTAGAGAGTTTTTTTCTGTATGCTTCACAGTTGGTTATGTAATCGCTGTTCAAATAAATCTCGTTCATAGTATCAGCGTTCCAATTGTCATTTACTATGCCGAGGCGATATGCTTTTATATAGCTTGTATTATATGGCACGGATGTTGTTATTACAGGTGTACCCACTGCAATTGCTTCAACGATTGAGACCATATTATTGTCCTTTTCCGTATAAATAAGCAAAGCCCTTGCGGTTTTTAGTTTACCCATTAATTCAGAGTGTGAAAGCTTGCCTGTAAAGATTACATTTTCTTCAATTTTCAGCTTTTTAGAGAGCCTTTTTAAAGCGTCCTCTTCGTCACCCTCTCCGATTATATAAAGCTTGGATGAAGAATTGTATTTTATTTGATATTCTTTAAAGCTTTCAAGGATTTTATCAATTCTTTTTCTTTTGTTTAACTGAGAGCAAACAATAAAATGATTTCTCTTTTCCCGGCAGAATTCAAACTGCGCCAAATTAACTCCATGGTCAACAACCGTATTGCTGACATTGTTGCAGTATTTTGAAATAAATGCCTTTGCCTTCTCACTTCTGGGAACAATCAGCGTGTTTTTAAAAAACAGTTTAGCAATAACTGAATACCAGATATGAGATGGTATTTTATGCATCATATTATTATGCTTAGCAAGCTCGTGCCACACAATAAGATTGCCCTTTGAGTGAATACTCAGCATAAGCGAATTTAATGAAAAAACCTCGCTTGAGATAATTAAATCATAATGAGTTTGCTTAATAATCTTCTTCAGTTCAGGGCAGTACGGAAATACATTTGGTGCAAACAGTTTTTTAATCTTTGTTTTCATCCATATTATTTCAAACGGATATTGCTCATTTTCATTCGGTCTATAGTCTTCAGCCGCCGCAAGAGTTATATCAATACCCTTATCCAAAAAGGCAAGACACAAATAATATATCATTGTGTCTTTAATTGATGGCACTTTTTTTATTTTCTTTGTCTCAGATGTATATAGAATAGGGTTAACAATTAAAACCTTCAAATTAATCACCGTTTATTTTGCCTTCCGGGTTATTAAAATTTTTTGACAAATGAATAATCCAATTCCATCCCATTGCATTTTTAGAGCCTTTAAATGGGTTTACACTGTAAGCCGAAACAAGGATATTCATAACTTTAACTCCTTTTAAAAAACTGTTTTTTCCATATACGATAAATTACAGCCGCGGGTAACAGACAAATAATTCCAAATGTTTTATGATTTGAGGATACGAAAAGTTCTAAAAAGTCCCTGCCTGCAAAATGGCCGTAGATAAAATACTGAAGCATGGACTTAAGCTTGTGTTTTAAATCAACATCTGCATCAAGAAAGGCCTGAGCTCTTGCAACGCAACCGTTCGGTGACTGTATATTGTGCCTGCGCCTGTTGCGGGTTAACCCGTCATCAAGATAGGCGGAAATATAAATTGCCTTATTAAAAAATCGCATATTATATTTCCCGGAAAGTTTTACCAGAACCGTATCCTCGCCCAGAAACTTTTCTCCCGGAAATTCAGGAAATGGGAATTCTCGCAGCCTATCGGTATACCAAACTTCTGCCATATCACCGTCAAGTCCGCCGTTTACGCGGCATTCGCAATATGTTGACAGCATACCGTCTTTCGGCACGGGTCTGCAGAGATATTCAGAACTACCCGGTTTTTGACGCAAAAAACTGAAGCCGCACAAATTGTTATCAGAACCGTAAAGCTTATCTTTTTCATTTATCTCAGCAACAGCGTCATCGGTTAGATAATCATCGCTGTCTACAATAAAAACAAGCGGTGTTGTAATTTTTTTCAAAGCAAAATTAAGTGCAGTATGTTTGCCGCCGTTTTCTTTATAATAGTAAATGACTTCAAAATCCGCGTCCTTTTTGCATTTTTCTGCAAAATGCGCAGTATTATCGGTACTGCCGTCGTCAACTATTACCCAATCAAAATCTTTATTGTTTTGGCGGCACAGGGAATTAAAAAGATTATGTAGCTCCTTTTCCCTATTATAAGCAGGAGTCAAAATAGTCAGTTTTTTCATAATTATTTACAGCCGATCTGGTTTGCTATATCTGCGTCAACGATTGCTTCGCCGGTTGTACCTTCAAGTGCTTCTTTGGATGTTTCCGACAATCCGTCATTTACAACGGCGTTGATATCACAGGTTGACAGCTTGTCAAGCTCCTCCTTGCTGATTTTGCCGTCACGGTAATCACGGCAAATTTTATTTTCATACATTGAATATTTTTTATCCTTAAAAAATCTAAGGAATTTGTGCTTGATAACCCATAAAGCCGGAACCTGAATATATTTATGCATAGCAGGGGATACAGATCCAATCATCCAGCATTGTCTGTCACAGTGACGAACCTTGTTTCTTACCTTTTCTGCCTGTTCACTGTTCCAAAGCTCATCCCAGCTTTGTTTGTTGAGGTTACCCATAACCTCTTTTTCTTTAGTGCCGTTGCACGGCATTACATCACCATAAGGGTCAATAAAAAATGTATCAAATGCCATATCGCATGGAAGAAGTCTGTTCTGACCATAGATATAATTAATAAGTCCATGATTGAAATATGCTCTGAACCATTTTTTAGGTGAATTTGATTTGAGAAGTTCGTTAATCAGATCCTCAAAATTTTTGCCGACCATTTCTCTGTCTTTAATGATATTTTTTGCCTCAACAAAATAAAATGAGTTATGAAGAGATGCAGTGGCAAATTCCATATTCATTTCATTTGAAAGTTGATATAAAGGTACTAAATCCTTAGCGTTGGCATCCTGAACAGTCATACCAAAGCCGACATCCTTCATACCCATATCAACAAGCTTTTTAAGTGTTGTATATCCACGGTTAAAGCCGTCATCAAGTCCGCGGATAGAGTTATTTGTTTCTTCTAATCCCTCTATTGAAATACGAATTCCGATGTTTGGAAATTCCTTGCACAAATCAACAATTCTGTCGGTGAAAAAGCCGTTTGTTGAAATAACAATTCTGTCACTCTTTTTATAAAGCTCACGGACAACCTCTTTTAAATCCTCACGGATAAAAGGCTCACCGCCTGTAATATTTGTAAAATACATTTCAGGCAGCTTTTTTATAGTTTCAATTGAAATTTCTTCTTCAGGTGTTGAAGGGCATTTGTATCTGTTGCACATTGTGCAGCGTGCGTTGCAGCGATATGTAACAATTACTGTTCCGTTTAATTTTTTAGCCATATGATTAACATCTCCATTAAGAGTTATATATTTTTAAAAGCTTATCACAGTATTCCTCAACGGTATCAAAGCTTGTGTTGTAGCAAGCTTTACTCATTTGAGCAGCTTTGTTATCATCTGTGATAATACTGTTTATTGCGTTTTCAAAAGCATCTGCGTTGCCCGGCTCAAAAAGGATACCTGTTTTGCCGTTTTCAATAAGCTCAGGTATTCCGCCTATGTCGGAGCCTATAACAGGGGTGCCGTACATAATGCTTTCCATTACAGAGAAAGGACAATTTTCATACCATATGCTCGGATAAACAGAGCATTTTGCTTTGCGTATTAAATCCACAAGCTCTTTGCCGGATTTAAAACCTACATTTGTTATATGCGGCTGTTTATTGATTTCGTCCTCTAAATCTCCTGAGCCTGCACATATAAATTTTATGTTCTTTGCATTTATAATCGTTTCGATACCTTTTTCCTTGCTGTACCTGCCGAAATACAGAACATAATCATCTTTAACGGTATCGGTTTTTTCGACTTTTTCAATAAAATTGTGCAGGGCAATTGTTTTATCTGCAAAAACAGGATTTGTGTCCATTTTTTTCTTCAGAAATTCACTGCAGCATATTATAGCGTCTATATATTTATATGTGCCGAGTGCCTTATAAAGCGAGGCCTCAACTGTACCGATAAAGCTTTTTGCTTTTGAGCCGTGAATACAGCCGCCTTTCGTGCAGTTTATAAAATTACCGCCAATGCAGTTCTCACATACCTCATCCCGCATATTAAACATCATATGGTTAGGGCATACAAGCTGATAGTCGTGAGCTGTAAAAATGATTTTTACCTTTTTGCCTGCCTTTTTTTTGTAGTTGTTTGCGGCATATATAATGCTTGGAGTAAGCTGATAGTTAAAATTGTTAATATGAATAACATCAGGCTGAAAATCATTAAGAACAATGCCTAGTTTTTTCTTTGCCTCAGCTGAATAAATGGTTTTTAGGGGATATGTAAGCTGTTTAAGCTTTGAGCCGCCGTGAAAATCCATATCGCTTGTATATTGTTCTGCATTGTTGCCGACACATCTGCCCTCGTGCTCCATACCAAAGTATTGAACCTCATGACCGATGGATTTTAAATAATCACCAAGCTTAAAAATATATGTTTCAGATCCGCCGCTTGGATGCAGAAATTTGTTAACCATTAGGATTTTCATTTTATCAACTCACAATTTCATTTATTATATAATTCAAGTGTTTTTTCGGTTACATCGCCCCAATTGTATTGGCTGCAGATATAAGCCTGAGAAACTTCCTTGTATTTTTGAACAAGTTTGTTGTTATCCAAAAGATACTGCAGTTTATTCTTTAAGTCTGTAACATTGCTTTTTTTAAAATATTCCGCATTATCTTCACACACCTCAGTGCATTCGCTTATGTTTGAGGTAAGGCAGCAATTGCCATAACTCATAGCTTCAAGCAAGCTTATCGGCATGCCTTCCAAATCACTCGGAAGACAGTAAATGTAAGCGTTTGAATAAAACTCTTCAAGCTCCTTACCCTGTATAAAGCCTGTGAAAATGATGTTTTCATCATTACCTGCAAGGGTTTTAACCTCATTTTCATACTCGCTTGTATGGCTCGCACCGCCTGCAATTACCAGCTTTTTATCAGTATTCAGTTGCTTATATGCCTCTATCAGATAGTGAATACCTTTTTCCGGTACAATTCTTCCGAGAAAAAGAATATAGCTGTCTTTTTTTAGATTATATTTTCCTCTGATAATGTCAGGCATTATAATTTCAGGTCTGTCAATTCCGTTCGGAATGTAAACTGTATCACGATGATAAGTTTCTTTGAAATACTGTTGAACATTTTTAGAAAGAACGATTACCTCATCTGCATATTTTGCAGCAGTTCGTTCACCGAATTTTAAAAACTTAGTGGCAAAGCCGCCCCATTTTGAACGCTGCCAGTCGAGTCCGTGAATAGTAACAATGCACCTTTTTCTGAAAAGTTTTGCAAGCCATACCATTGATGACGGTCCTTCAGCATGAAAATGAATAACATCATAACCGCCGAATAATGCTTCAAGCGTTGCAAATACACTGTAAACAATTGCATTGAGTTTTGATGAATTTGGTGTTTTCACCCATTTGATTTTTACACCATTCCATTCTTTCAGGTGCAAATCCGAGTCAAAATCAGATCCTGCTATGTGCTCACTTTTTCTGTTGTAAGCAACAACCTCGTTGCCAAGGCTTACCATTCTTGAACTAAGCTCTCCTACAACTATTTCAATACCGCCTTCTCGGGAGGGTATTCTTTTGTGACCAATCATAGCAATTTTCATAATTTATTTTACCTATTCTGCTCCCTTGTGAGTTAAAACTACACCTATTGTTTTAAAAAATATTTTAATGTCTAGCATAGGTGACCAGTTATCTATATATTCGCAGTCAAGCTTAACAACCTCTTCAAAATCCTGAATATCCGATCTGCCGCTGACTTGCCACAGACCTGAAATTCCGGGGCGCATTGAAAGGCGTCTTTTGTGCCTGCTTTCATATTGTGTGAATTCATCCACTGTAGGTGGGCGAGTGCCTATCAGGCTCATATCGCCTTTGAGTACATTAAAGAATTGAGGCAATTCATCAATGCTGTACTTTCTGATGAATTTACCGACCTTAGTGATTCTCGGGTCATCATCAACCTTAAACATTAGCCCGTCCATTTTATTTTGTTTCATAAGCTCGGCTTTTCTCTCTTCAGCGTCCGTATACATTGAACGGAGCTTATATATGTTGAATAATCTGCCGTTTCTGCCAACCCTTTGCTGCTTAAAAATAAGCGGACCCGGTGATTCAATCAAAAGCGGAATCGCAGTGATTAAGATTATAGGAATTGAGCATATGGAACCAAATAATCCCAGAATTATGTCCATAATTCTTTTGGCTACGAGCCATTTGCTGTTATATGTTGCAGCTGAAAAAGTAGCCATTGGATAAGATGAATACATTTTGCAGTTTATGTTGTCAAACTTGCTGTCATCAAGTATTTTTTCAAGAGTTGGTATGTTGATATGAACGGTAATACCCATATCCTCAAGCTCTTCAACAATTTCCTGAATATCTGCTGCACGCTCATACGGAAGGTTGATGAAAACCTCATCAAGCGGAGCCGAACGAATCCAGTCCATACATCCTGAATCAGTTGAAATAACAGGAATATCGCAAATACTTTCAGGAAGATCAGTGCGTTCCTTAACTGCAGTTGCAGCTTGAGAGGAACCATTTGCCGATTGTTCATTTTCACTTGAAAATTTTCCGTTTTCACATGAATCATCAAGTAAGGCTATTCCTGAAATTCTAATAGACCAGTCATCTTTTATGCCGCTTACAAAATTCTGAGCAATGTCACTTGTTGTTATAACACCTGCGATGGATGCAACATTACTTTTAGTATAGTACCCTGTTATCCAGCGCTTAAGAAAATATCTGCTGATTGATGATAAAATTATTGATGCCAAATAGCCTGAAACAAAAAGATATCTGGATTCAACAACTTCATTTTTTGTGAGCAGAAGGAGTGTTAACAGCAGCAGATATGTAAGAGTTGCATTTTTCCAAAGAGCAGCAAACTCAATTTTTCTGTTGCGGGTTTGAATATTTAAATTATTGTGAAAGCCTATGAAAATAGTAACAAAGGATAAAGCCAAAACGGCAAAATATCTTGTCCAAGCAGCATAGGGATAATCTAAAATTTTGTGAAAAACATTATGAAACAAAAAGTATGATAACAAGTTCGCCAATATGAGGCAGATGAAATCAGTAAAAAATTCCATCCAAAATTGTACCCGTGCTCTTTTATTCATAAAATCACCTTAATATTTGTAATTATAGTTGTAATTATAGTTATAATTATATCTTCTGTAGTATGAGTAATACTTTTTCTTTTCGCTGTTAACATCATTCAGAATAAATCCTAAGATATTCGCATCGATTTGCTTAAGGTTTGAAACCGTTGTTTTAACATCATGCGTATTTGTAGTATCGGTTTTAATAACAAGAATGTATCCTGTAACCTTTTGAGCAAATACAGTTGAGTCTGTAACGAGGTTTATAGGCGGTGTATCAATAAATACACAGTCATAATGCTCTCTTACAAATTCAAGCAATTTATCCATTCTTGATGATGATAAAAGCTCTGCAGGGTTTGGAGGAATTTTTCCCGCTGTCAGAATTGAAAGATTTTCAACATCGGTTCTCGAAACAGCAATATTATCAGTAAGCCCTGCAAGAATTTCCGAAAGACCGTTTTTAACAGGTATTGAGAACATTCTGTGTATTGTCGGGTTTCTCATATCGGAGTCAATAAGCAGTGTTCTTTTGCCCATCTGAGCAAAGCTTATTGCCAGATTGATAGAGTTGATTGTTTTTCCGTTATTAGCAGTAGGACTTGTTACAACAAATACGGGACATTTTTCACCCTGCTGAGTGAATAGAAGATTTGTTCTGATAGCGTTGTATGCTTCTTTTACTGCAAATGAAGAATCTGCACAAAGAATTTTTTTTGAATCCGATTTGTTGAATCCGTTATTTTCAGCAAGCTTTTTTCTTTTATTGCGGTTAGTCATTCTTTGCATCCCCCTTCAATGCCTGTATGTTTTCAAGCAGCGTGTCACTTGGCTTCCCTATAGGCTTTAATATATCATTTGAGAAATCCGATTTATTATTGTTTGTGCTTGTACTTCTTTCAATTTCTTCAAGCTTTGGAATTGTGCCCAGTATAGGAATATCAAATTCTCTTTCAAGATCTTTGGTATTTGTAATTGTTGTATCAAACATTTCATAAACAAAGAATCCGGCGAATGAAAGCACAAAACCTGCCAAAGCACCTATCATAATATTTTTTCTTGTATTAGGAGATGAGGGGCTTTGCGGAACACTGGCAAGATCAATAACCTCAACACCGCCTGCATTAACAATCCTTGCAATTTCATCAGGTGCAATTTTTGCTATTGAGTTCGCAATTTTTGCAGACAGCTCGGGATCCTTGCTGTTTACAGTAACCTGAAAGGCAATTGTTCCTTCAACCTGATTTGCATCAATCATACTTTTCAGCGCACCGGGTGATGTATTTAATCCTAAATCAGAAGCAACTAATTTAAGTACGGTATCGCTTTTCAGAATATAGATATATGTGCTTACAAGCTCCTGAGCTGTATTAAGCTGAGTCTGAGTTATTGATGAATCGGTACTGACTCTGTCAGCATCACTGTAAGCATACATTTTAATTGTTGCAGAATATGTCGGAGCTATGAAGAAATGAGTAAAACAACCGGCAGCAACTGCAAATAATACTGTTGCAAGAACGATGAAAATCAATTTGGTTCTCATCATATAAAATATTTTTCGTAAGTCAATGTCTATTTCTTTGGTCTCATCCATAAGATATACCTCCGTGGATAGGGCGACAGCTATGTAACCCAATACTATAAAAATACATCATATATTGTATCATTAATAATAAGCAAAGTCAATTAATATTATTTATATTTAATAATTAAAAGCTCTTAAAATTATATTTTAAGAGCTTTTATATAGACACTGCATCAAATTAGTTAAAATTATAGTCAATTGCAATCGAAGTTTCTGCAACAGCATGCATATGCTTCTTTACAACCGAACAGTGATATTCATCAAGCTGATATTTTTCAAGTGCATCAGCATCATCAAGTGTTACCTGTAGAATAACATCATATGAGCGAGGTGAGTGGAGAAAATCAACGCCTACTTCAATACTTCTGAGCAAATCAACTTTACCATCCATTGATTTTAAAATTTCTGCGGCTTTTTCACACTGCTCCTTGCTGTTGTTCTTAAGCTTGAAACATACAATGTGTTTAATCATATAAGTTGGCTTCCTTTCAAAATATTCCGTTTTGTATAATTTAAGGGCGGTGCAGACACCGCCCTATTGTTAATTATTTTGCTATATCATAGGTTCTGCTTTCACGAATTATGTTAACCTTAATCTGACCCGGATATTCCATTTCCTCTTCAATTTTCTTAACAATTTCGCGTGCAACCAACGGCATTGACTTATCGTCAATAATTTCCGGTTTAACCATTACTCTGACTTCACGGCCTGCCTGAATAGCATAAGCCTTTTCAACACCGTTAAAGCTTGTTGAAATTTCTTCAAGCTGCTGAAGCCGTTTGATATAATTCTCAATATTTTCTCTTCTTGCACCCGGTCTTGCTGCCGATACGGCATCAGCAGCCTGAACAAGTGCGGCAACAACAGTTTTGCATTCTACATCACCATGGTGAGCCTGAATTGCGTGAACTACTGCTTCGCTTTCTTTATATTTCCTTGCGTATTCAACACCGAGAGCAATATGGCTGCCTTCAATTTCGTGATCCAGCGCCTTGCCGATATCATGAAGAAGACCGGCACGGCGTGCAAGCTTTTCGTCTGCACCTAGTTCTGCTGCCATGAGACCTGCTATGTATGATACTTCAAGCGAATGCTTCAGTACGCTCTGACCGTATGATGTGCGGTACTTGAGCTTTCCTAAAAGCTTAACAAGCTCCGGATGAATAGAGCCGCAGTTTGCACTTATTACAGCTTTTTCACCCTCAGATTTAATTGTAGCTTCAACCTCACGCTTTGACTTGTCATACATTTCCTCAATGCGTGTTGGATGAATTCTGCCGTCCTGGATAAGTTTCTCAAGAGTAAGTCTTGCGATTTCTCTTCTTACAGGGTCAAAAGAACTTACTGTGATAGCTTCGGGAGTGTCATCAATAATAAGTTCAACACCTGTGATTTGCTCGATTGAGCGGATATTTCTACCCTCTCGTCCGATAATTCTTCCCTTCATTTCATCGTTAGGAAGAGCTACAACAGAAACAGTTGTTTCGGCTGTGTGGTCAGCCGCACAGCGCTGAATTGCTGTGCCGATGATTTCTCTTGCCAATACATCACTCTGGTCTTTAATCATTTGCTCGTATTCAAGAATTCTCTTGCTCTTTTCAATGTCAAGCTCTGATTCAAGTGACTGCATCAGCTGCTTTTTAGCATCCTCTTGAGAGAGCCCCGAGATTCTCTCAAGCATATCAAACTGGCTTTTCTTGATGCCATCGATTTCAAGTAATTTTTCGTCAACCTGTCTAAGCTTTTCGCTTAAATTTTCACTTTTTTGTTCAAGTGAGTCAGCCTTTTTATCAAGGTATTCCTCACGCTGGTTTAAACGCTTTTCCTGCTTTTGAACTTCTGTTCTTCTTTCACGGATATCTTTATCCGCATCTGAACGAAGCTTGTGAATTTCATCCTTAGCCTCTACAAGGCGAGCTTTTTTCGTATTCTCAGCCTCTGCCAAGGCATTGTTAACAATGCGAGTAGCCTCTTGTATTGCGGAATTTTTATCATTCTGTGCCTGCTTATCCTTTAAAAGACCGCCGATAATAAATCCTAAAATACCAAATACAACAGCGCATACAACGCCGACAATTATATAAATTACCATATCAATAGCACCTCCTTCTGTTTAGATTTCAATTACATAAATTTTAATTTCAATTCATCAGAAAAGGTACAGTTTTATGCAAAATAAATTACTAAATAATTGAACAAATTCAAAATATATTTTGTTCATTATGTAGAAATTCTCTACTATCTTACACCTATATCTAGTATTTGTCAAGTGCACAAATAACAAAAGGTATCAAAATGTTTACAAAACGAATACGAAATGTATAATTTATAATATTGTTTGACTTTTTAACTCTTAAGTGCTATTATATACATAATATAAAAATCATTGAGAGGGACAAGGCAGCCTGATTGAATGCTTAAGAGAGTGCTTGGCCGGTGAAAAAGCACGCAGGATACTTGCTGTTACCACCCTTAAGTGCCTGCAGGTAATGGCAGGCCGTAAATCGGCGTTAACGATATTGAGTGATACTGCATATACTCACAGTATAATTCAGGTGGGACCGTGTGATATTTTGCACCCTGATTTTTCAGGGTGCTTTTATATTTTAACAGGAGGTAATTTTATGAAAATTACATTGAAGGATGGCGCAGTGCTTGAGTATAACGAAGCAAAATCTGCCGCTGAAATTACTAAAGACATTTCTATGGGTCTTTACAGAAATGCAGCCTGCTGCAAAATCAACGGTGAGGTTAAAGATTTAAGAACGGTTGTTGACAGTGACTGCACTCTTGAAATACTCACATTTGATGATGAAGACGGTAAAAAGACCTTTAATCATACAGCATCTCATGTTCTGGCGCAGGCGGTAAAAAGACTTTATCCGAATGTCAAGCTTACCATAGGTCCTGCTATTGATAACGGCTTTTATTATGATTTTGACTGTGGTGACAAGCCATTTGGCCCGGAAGATTTGGAAAAGCTTGAGGCAGAGATGAAAAAAATCATTAAGGAAAATCCTGCAATTGAAAGATTTGAACTCCCTGTTGATGAGGCTATAGCACTTATGCAGGAAAGGGAAGAGCCATATAAAATTGAGCTTATTAACGAGCATTCTGAAAAGGGAGAGCCAATCAGCTTTTATAAGCAGGCTGAATTTACCGAGCTTTGTGCAGGACCTCACCTTATGGATATGAAGGTTGTTAAGGCATTCAAACTGACAAATTGCACAGGCGCTTATTGGAGAGGCGATGCAAGCAATAAAATGCTTTGCCGTGTATATGGTATTGCGTTCCCTAAGGCATCTATGCTTGAGGAATATTTGACAATGCTTGAAGAAGCAAAAAAGAGAGATCACAATAAGCTTGGTCGTGAGCTTGAGCTGTTCACAACTGTTGATTATATCGGTCAGGGCTTGCCTATTCTTTTGCCCAAGGGAACAAAAATTATACAGACTCTTCAGCGTTGGGTCGAGGATGAAGAGGCTAAGAGAGGCTGGCAGTTAACCAAAACCCCTCTGATGGCTAAGTCAGATCTTTACAAAATCTCAGGTCACTGGGATCATTATAAAGAAGGTATGTTTGTTTTAGGTGATGAGGAAAAGGATGATGAGGTATTTGCACTTCGTCCGATGACCTGTCCATTTCAGTATCAGGCATATCTTAACAAACCACGCTCATATCGAGATTTGCCGCTCAGATATGACGAAACCTCAACTCTTTTCAGAAATGAAGCATCCGGCGAAATGCACGGTCTTATTCGTGTTCGTCAGTTTACTATTTCCGAAGGTCATTTGATGTGTACTCCGGAACAGCTTGAAGATGAATTCAAAGGTTGTTTGGAATTGTGTGAATATATGCTTAAAACGGTTGGTCTTTATGAGGATGTCAGCTTCCGTTTCTCACAATGGGATCCTAATAACAGGGAAAAGTATATCGGAACAGCTGAGCAGTGGAATGAAGCTCAGGATAAGATGCAAAAGATCCTTGATGACCTTGGTATGAAATATGAAATTGGTATTGGTGAGGCTGCTTTCTACGGACCTAAGCTTGATATTCAGATTAAAAATGTATTTGGTAAAGAGGATACGCTTATTACCATTCAGATTGACCAGATGCTTGCAGAAAAATTTGGTATGGAGTATACAGACAAGGATGGACAAAAGAAAAATCCTTATATCATTCATAGAACCTCAATCGGTTGCTATGAGCGTACCCTTGCACTCCTTATTGAAAAATATGCAGGTGCCTTCCCAACATGGCTTGCTCCTGTTCAGGTTAAATTCCTGCCAATAGCAGACAGACATCAGGACTATGCAAAAGAAATGATGGCCAAGCTGGAAAGTGCAGGCGTTCGTTGTGAACTTGACGGCAGAAGTGAAAAAATAGGCTTTAAGATCAGAAGTGCACAAATGGAAAAAATTCCTTATATGATTCTTGTTGGTGATAAGGATATTGAGGCAGGCACAATCTCTGTTCGTTCAAGAAAGAACGGCGATGAGGGTGCAACCACAGTTGATGAATTCATATCAAGAATGAAAGAGGAAATTGATAGTAAAGCCAGATAATATTACTTGTTTTGGGGCGGATAAATTATCCGCCCTTTTTGTTTTTATTTTGTTGTATCTTGTCATAAATAATGTTATAATATTGCTATATTATATGTGGGAGTGTGTCCTTTGAAAAACGAAAACATACAAACTAACGATAATTTAGTCATCGGCAGAAATGCCGTAACAGAGCTTTTAAAAAGTGGCAGAGAGGTCGAAAATGTCCTGATTGCTAAGGGCGAGCGAGAGGGTTCAATCAATAAAATAATTGCACTTTGCAAAGAAAAGAAGATTGTAATTAAAAATGTTGACCGCAAAAAGCTGGATTTTATGAGTGCCGGGGGCAATCATCAGGGCGTTGCTGCAAATGTGCCTGCACACGAATATTCAACGGTTGATGATATTCTTGCCTATGCCGAGAGCAGAGGTGAGGCGCCCTTTATAATAATTTGTGATGAGATTGAGGACAGTCATAACCTCGGCGCTATTATTCGTACTGCTGAGGCGTGCGGTGCACATGGCATTATTATTCCGAAACGCAGAAATGTCGGGCTTAATTTTATAGTTGCCAAAACCTCCTGCGGTGCCCTTGAATATATGAGAGTTGCAAGAGTTACAAATCTTGCATCCACTATTGAGAAACTGAAAAAGAAAAACATATGGGTTTATGCTGCTGATATGGATGGTCAGCGTTGGGATAAAACCGATTTCAGCGGAGGTGCAGCGCTCGTTGTCGGCAGTGAGGGCAGCGGTGTCGGCAGACTTATCAAGGAAAAATGTGATGTTACAGTCAGTCTTCCTATGCTTGGTAGAGTCAATTCGCTTAATGCATCCGTTGCAGCAGGCATATTGATGTATGAAATTGCAAGACAAAGACTTGGTAAATGATTTAGTGAGAAGATAACATGAGTGAGAATTTATCAATTGAAGAAATAATTAAGCGTGCTGAAAAAATAAAGGCTGAAGCGGAGCGCCATCTTCAGGAGGCTGAAAAAAGCCTGGATGAAAAGGCAAAGACTGCGGTCCAAGAGGTTGTTGTAGATGAAAACGCAGTGGTAGAAAAAATTGCAAAAACATATGAGCGTATCAAACATGAGGATGAGGATGTTAAAGAGTATATCCCGGGCAGAAGACACGGTGACAGTCCTTTTTTAAAAGCGCAGAAAATACAGGACAATAATGATGATGGCGATGTTAAGGTTGTCAAAGAGCTTGCAGGAACGGAAAAGCCTGTATATAACGATGGGAAAACCCGAGAGGTTGAATTGCCTGATGACAGGGATGTAAAGCTTGTTGAAAAGGAGCAGACGAGTGTTGTTCCCGATATAAAAAAGTCAAAGCTAAGCTTGTTTAAGAGAGATAAGGCAGAAAACAGCTCCGCAACGAAACGGATTTTTGTATCAAAACCTAATAAGGATGAGAAATCGGACCTTGAAGGCATACCTACAATTGTTGCCAAGGAACAGGTTTTTGATGACGAAAATGATTTTGAAGAGGAGCTTGGAGTTCAAATCAAGCTTGACGGTTTTGATGATAAAATTGAAACCGTTCCTACTATAGATGAAAATGTTGCAGAAAAGATTCTTGAAAAGCGCAGGAGTGAGAAGGTCGGCAAATTCAGACTTTTCGGTCCCGATGAAACAGATAAAGAACTCGGTGACAGAGATGTTGTAAGTGTAGATTATGTAAGCAAAAATGAAAAAGCATCGTTTATTGAAAGTCTGCTTTCAAAAAAATCTGCAATTCAGATAAAGTTAATTTTAACTATTATTCTGGGAATTCCGCTTATATTAATTACTATTTTTAAGGACAGTGCTTATTTTCCAGCTGCACTTTCATCGCATACGGCATATTTTGTAACGGCTCTTGTGCTTTATGTCGTAGTTATTGCAGTTAATTTTAATGTGATAATTCACGGATTTAATTTAAAAAAATCAATAAACAGTGATTTCCCTGTAAGTATTGTATCGATTATTATTTTAGTCCATACGATAGTTTTGATGGTTAACAGAAACTTATGGATTGATAACGGTGTTTTGCTTGATTCGGTAGGTGTGCTTGCAATATTTATGTCTCAGCTGGGTAAAAGGCAGATGATGATAAGAATCATTGATAATTTTGATTTCATAACAAACAGCGGAGATACTTATACTGTTGAAGATATTGCAAATGCAGTTGATGCTGAGATTATCAGCAGAGGACTTATTGATGAAGAGGAAAATCCTTTTATTAAAACAAGTGTTAAATCCGATTTCCCAACTAATTTTCTTGAGATTTCCTGTAAGAATGAGCCTGCTGACAAGGTGTCAAAAATTTTGTTCGGTATGATGCTTCTTTTAAGTATAATTCTTTTTGTTGCTGTGGGAATTATAGATAATTTTAATTCTGCTTTTAATGCTGCACTTTGTGCACTTTCAATATCACTCCCTGTTGCATCACTTTTCTTAACAAATTTGATGCTTACAGATGTGTCATATGCACTTGATAAGTTCGGCTCAAGAGTGTGCGGCTGTGAGGGTGCTCTTATGGCTGACAGCACGAACGCTATGGTTTTGGAGGCTGCCGATTTGTTTGGAAAAGACAGCTGCGATATACACGGCATAAAGACCTTTAACGGTGCAAAGGTTGATGATGCAATTATTCAGGCAGCGGCAGTAATGATTCAGACAAAGAGTCCTCTTGCTCATGCATTTGATGATGTAATTATCGGCAAGCAGTCAATCCTTCCACAGGTTGAGGGCGTTACATATGAGGATAAGATGGGCACATCTGCATGGATCTACAGGCGCAAAGTTTTGGTAGGCAATCGTGATTTGCTCATAAATCACGGTGTAAGCGTGCCTAAAGAAAGCTTTGAGGAGCGTTATACGCTTAAGGGCAGAAAAGCACTTTATCTTGCGGTCGGCGGAAAGATTATTGCAATGTTTGTTGTGTCATACAGTGCGGATGCTGATTTGAAGAGAGAGTTGAAAAAGCTTGAAAAAAGCGGTATAACCGTTATTGTTAAAAGCAGTGACCCTTATATTAACGAAGAAAGTATAGCGGACTTATTTTCACTTCCCCAAGGATTTGTGAGAGTAATGAACTATTCGGCAGCCAGAGTTTATGATAAATATTCGGGTATGACTGTTGAAAAATCACCTGCTTATGTTGTTCATAACGGTTCCGCTCTTGGTTTCGTTTCGGCTATGAGGGGAGCCGGAATTATAGTAAGCTCAAAGAACCTTATTTCGTTTTTGCTTTATTTTGGCTCAGCTATCGGTTTTGCTGTTATTTCAATGCTTTCTGTTCTTGGTGCATATAATCAGCTCAGTGCTTTCAGTATAATCATATTCCAGCTTGTATGGAGCGTATTCATAGCAGCAATTTCCAAGCTTAGGGGATTGAATTTATAAAAATCATAGCTTGACAAATTCGTTTTGCTTTGATAAAATACGCATTGTCGAGTAGCTTTTAAGCGTAAGTCCGGATTAAAATCCGTGCTTGCGCTTTTTTTGTTGCCAAACAATAATTTTAAGGAGGATTTTTAATGAGTAAAACATTAGAACCTAAGTATGGTTTGTCACCAAATCCAGTAGCATTAGTTACTTCAGGAGATAAAGAAAATACAGATATAACAACAATTGCATGGACAGGAATTTTAAATTCAGAAC
>JBKWUD010000021.1:33504-40709 GCA_046989265.1 Eubacterium sp. | reverse complement strand
AGGCCAGGTTACTCAGAATGATTTGTCTGTTAAGTTTGATACTTCAAATGTTAACAGAACAGGCGAGCAGACGATTCCTATTACAGTTTCCAATGCGTCCAAGAGCCTTGATTTTGATATATCAAGCGTATATCCGTCATCAATTGAGGCATATTTTGATGTTAATGAATCAAAAGCCTTTGATATATATTTAAAATACGATGAAGATAATGTAGCTGATGGTTATACTTTTGGGGATCCTGTTTTAAGTGAGGATAAGGTTATTATTTCCGGTCCAAAAACATATGTTGACAAAATTGAAAGAGCATCAGTTGATGTTAATTTCGGTGCCGATGTTGATCTGACTGAACCGTATAATATTGATTGCAATATTGATATTGAGGGAACAGGTGTTGAAACAAGCTATTTAACAATAACTTCAAGAAATGATACGGAAACTCCTATTAAATCTGTATCTGTTACATTGCCTGTCCTAAAAATGGAAAAACTGCCTGTGTCCGTAAATTTTGAAGACGAGCCTTCTGATTTGCCAAAGGATGCAATTACTGTTGAGTATTCGTCTAAAATGCTGAATGCAGGTTTGTTAGACAGTGCAAACATTAATAAGGCAGTTATCGGCACAATTAGCTTTAAGAATCTTACTACAGGAGAGAATAAGTTCACATTTGATGTGACTAATCTTCAGGGAATAACTTTGCTTGACAAAAATATAAAAAAAGTTACTGCAACAGTAACCGTTAACAGTAACTATACAACTCAAACTATTTCGATTAATAAACAAAGTATTATTGTTGAGGGTGTTCCCAAAGGTTATAAAGCAGTTGTAAAATCAATTGACAGCAATAGAATAACTGTTATTGCACCGAAAGATACAACGATTTCAGACAACGATGTAGAGCTTAAGTGTGATGTTACGGAGCAGAAGGATGATAACAAATATGTGATTGCATCTCGTATTACAAGCAATAATACTTCTTGGGTATATGGCACATATACGGCTACAATTGAGCTTGTGAAGGCTTAATGATTTTAATAGATTGTGCATAACAGCGGTACAGTAAAAAACTGTACCGCTGTTATGTTTATTAAATCTCTATTTAAGCTTTTCTTCCCATTTTTTTCTCTGAAGCCTGTCAGTATTGCTTTGTCGGATATAATGAGAGATCTTTTAAGAAGCATACCGTTTGGGTTTTCAAATCAGGTGCTGTCTGCTTTCCTTTTTCGGTAATTTTAATGAACAATTGATTATCACAAATCAGAGCAAAGATTTTACCGTCACAGTACATACCGTATTCTCCGAACATCTTTCTGTATGTAATATTGCCTGACTCTGAAAGTTGGTCGGCAATGTACTGAACAAATTCAGGATTTGATGACATTATATTTCTCCTTTTAAGCAGTTATTTCAATCAAATTGCCTTCAGGGTCTGAAATATAACAAGTATATTGTCCCCATTCTGTTGTAATAGGCTTCATTACAGGTACTGCACCCTTTTTTACAACCTTTTCAAATGTTTTATCAACAGCCTCTGGATTTTCAACGCTTAAGGCAATTTCATAATGTCCGTTAATATTATCAGCATAATTAAATTTGCATCCAGTCAGTTTTTCAAAATCCGTTCTTCCGTATAGCAGAAACAAAGTACCGTCTTTTTCTAAATAGACATTTCCTGCGTTTTCGTCCTCTTTAATCTCAAATTCAAGAACATCACGGTAAAATCGAACCATTGTAGGCATGTCCTTAACAAAAATACCAAATCCGTCTAATTTCATTTTTAATTCTCCTTTTTTAAATACAATTTTGATTAAATTATATAAAATATTTATCTATTTGTATTGTAAAAAAGCGACATTTTTATATGCATATGCTTTTGCTTCCGGTATTGTCATGCTATGAAATTTTTTAAAATCATTAAGCAGATGAGCCTGATCTGAATAACCATATTTCTCTGTCAAATCTAATATGTCAATTTTGCCGGATAACAGTATTTCCTGCCATAAGCATTGATATCGAATAAGTGCTGCAAACTTTTTAGGAGAAATACCCATATTATTATTGAACTGCCTTTCAAGCTGTCTGCTGCTTGTAAAAACCGATTTTGCAAGACTATCAATTTTAATATTTCCTTTATTTAAAAGAATCTCCGAAATTGAATTATTCATAATGCTGCTGTACCTGTTCAAATGGATATTATTCAATAAATATCGCTGCACCAGATCAACTCTTTCATCAATATCCGTTATATCAAATAGCTTTGGCTCAATTTCCGTTTTTAGTTTTGAAAAGAAGCAATCCACCTCAAAGGCTGAATTCCTTGTTTTATTCAAAGATTCATCTGCAAAGAAAACAGCTCCCCATGCATAAAATCGAATTCCAAAGGTAGAAATCAGTTCTGTTTTGTCATTCGCATAATTAATATAATATGAGCGTTCATCAAGTGTACAAAATATATTGTCAATTTTATTTTGCGTAAAGTTGACATCAAATATTATATCCATACAAGTATCAGGAATAATCAGGCTTTGTGTGGGAATATCTGTTTTTATCTTTTTATAAGGCTTTTTGCTTCCCCAAAAGCATTTTATATAGGGCTTTAATTCCGAACAAGGTTTAATTTCAACATATGATTTATCACATAAAAAAGGAGCAGCTGTTGCCGTTGTGTAAAAATTATGAAAATTCATTTGTTTTTCCTGTTAATTATTTAGAAAATCGTTATTTTTAAGATATTCATTTAATGCAGCAATATCTCTGGCTTGTAGAAATTTTTGCTTGGAAGTATTATAAACAGGCTCCGTGATTAATTTTATAGTTTCGTCAAGTGTATGCCAGTCAGCCGATGTTTTATGTTCCGTTTCTGCTTTTGTAAAATCAGGCTTGAGCAAGATGTCATTCGTTGTAACAATAAAATAGTAAGAAATTTGAGTGTAATCGCAATGGGCTCGGTTTTCTTTAACATATCCTAATTCTTCTATAATATCACAGCTGCAGCCTGTTTCTTCTTTTAGTTCTCGTTTAAGAGCATCTAAAATGGTTTCATCTTTTTCAATTCCGCCTCCCGGAAAAGAATAAAAGTCAAAATCTTTACTGTACATTACTGCATAAAAATCGTCTTTGTTTCTCAGTATTGCTCTTGCAGTAAAACGCGGCTTAGCACCTGAAAGCCCTTCGGTTCCCAAAATATTTTTATCAGTAATTTCCTTTAAGAGTTTCATGTATTGCTTTACCCCATAAAATCATATAACTTTGCAGTTTCTGCGTTGCGATATTCGTGCTTTTCATAGTAACCGATAAGTGTTCCGTTATCATCACGCAAGGCAACCATATACACATCCTTGTTTTCTTTTTCATTATGATATGTAAATACGATATTGTGCTTTTCGTTTTCTGCAAACCAATTTACTGTTTTAATAATCATCTCACAGGAATTCTCATTATGGCAATCCAAAAGACTTTTGCCTACGAGTGTTTTACCGCCGTGTTTTTCATATCTTGATATCGCTGTAGGATTCATATAAATAATTTCATGCTTTAAATTGCATATAACAATAGCACATTTGTCCTGATCAATAATGCTTTTAAAATATAAAGAGAGTTCCATTTTTATTCTCCGTTTCTAATCATATATTTATATTTTTCTTTTAATTCCAGTAATTCATTTTCTTTCAGATATGCTGACAGTGCACCTGCAGCGGTTACCGCCTTGCCACCTGTAAGATTACCCAAAAGTATGCATTCTTTTAATGAATAATCATAGAATAATCCGTACATAAATCCGGCAAGAAACGCATCTCCGGCACCTGTTGAATCTACATGCTTGAATTCATCAATGCTTGGAACCGTGAAAATTTCTTCACCATCAATTCCTATACAGCCATCCTTATCAATTTTAACAACAACCTTATCAAAATAACGCTTAAGTTCATATGCTGCATCTTCAGCATTATTTGCTCCCGTAATCTTAATTGCTTCCTTTTGATTCGGTGTATAATAATCCGCAATTTCAAGAATGTCATTGTATTTTTCAAAGCTCATTTCATCGTCCCAGCCGGTGTCAAGAACTAATATTGTTCCTTCATTATGCAGCTTTTTATATACATCAAGAAAACCGCCAAGCTGCATTAATGTGATTTTTGAACCCTTTGCAATGCTGTAGAATTTTTCCTTAGAATTATCATCCGGCTCAATTGTGCCTTTACCGTATGTAATAAAGCTTCTGTCATTAGGAAGAATTATTGCCGAGGTAATATTCAGAGGAATTTCATTTCCTGTATAGAGATTTGAAGGAGAAACGCTGTTTTCCGAAAATTTATCCTTTGCAAATCTTGAAAATATATCATTACCAAGTTCAGTTGCTATTTTTGTTTTAATACCGAGCCTTCCGAGGTTAATAAGCGTTGCCGGAACCCCTCCGCCAAGCTGCAGGCTGAAATCCTTGCTGTAAAGCTCCTCGCCGACATCAGGGATTCTCTCCATTCCTTGATATAAAAGGTCTACATTTGTTGCTCCGGCACCTGAAATAAATGCCATTATTTCCACTCCTTTACATATTCTTTATTAAGCTCTAAATAGTCATTAATCAGCTTTACAGCCAGTGAATATGAGTTGACCAGAGGATGCAGTGTAAGAGCATCTACAGCAGCTTGGATTGACTGTTCTCTTATCGCCTTAGAGCTGAGGCGTTCATATATTTTAACTCGTCTTATTATTTCAAGATTCTGCTCATCAATATTGCCCATTTTGTGCGGAACTGTACCGTCTTTGGTAATATCACAGGTTATTTCTACTATGTCATCATCACGAAGCCCTGTAATTGCGCCATTGTTTGCAGTGCAAAGAATCATACTGTCGGTTTTTCCGCTCTGAGCGATTTCAATAAATTTAAGTGCAACGCCTGCGTATCCGCCGCTGTCCTTTTGATAAATGTCAAAGTGCCATTGATTCTCACGTTTAACACCTGTTTCTGATGCCATATAATTGTTTTCACGAATACCGTACCAGTGCTCGAAAATTTTGAAGGCGGTTTCAAAATCGTTATCAATATCAATTTTGGATAATTCCTCTGTCATAGTCTTGTTAATTTCGCAAATCTGCTCACCACGGGTCTTATCGGCATTTATTATATTTTGAACAGCTTGTTCTCTGTAATAGAAATAGTATAGATATTCATTTAAAACGGCATTGCGCTCTTTTAGGAGCCTTTTTTCAAAATATCTCATATCGGTTTGTTTGTAGGCAAGGTCATTATTAATCAAATCATCCATAATTTCTTTGCCGTTGATGGTTATAGATTTGAAAAAACTCAGATGGTTAAGTCCGTAAATTTCACCTTTTGCCGAGCCTTCTTCAGCATCGTACAATTTTTCAAAAGACCTAAGCATACCGCTTGGTGCATCGCAAATTCCATATGTAAAATCATATCCCATATCTCGAAGAGTCTGGCTGACAACACCTGCAGGATTCGTAAAATTAAATACTTTACAGTTTGGTTTGGCATATTTTTTTACAAGTTCGCAGTATACCTTCAGCGCACTAACACTGCGCATCGCAAAAGACAGACCTGCCGCACCGGTTGTTTCCTGACCTAATACGCCATATTTAAGGGCAATTCTCTCATCTTGAACTCGCATTTCATCACCACCTTCGCGAATAGTGGTAATTACATAGTCTGCATCCATCACAGCTTTTTTTGCATCAGTAGTTATTTCAAAATCAAGTGAAGGGCAGAGGAGTGATGCAACCTTTTTTGCCATTTTTCCATAAATATTAAGCTTTTGCTCGTCGTTGTCCATAAATACGAGCTTGTCTATATATAAAGATTTTGCTCTTTGAGCAATGCTTTTTGCCAGAAACATTGAGCGGACACCGCCTCCGCCGATAACAGTCAATTTCATATTTTACCTCAATTCCATAATAAAAGGGAGAATTTCTCCTCCCTTAAATTTGTTTTATATTCGCTGCTTGATATGCTGCACCGAGAAGAGCAGCATCATTGCCAAGCTTTGAACGTACTATATTTACGCTTCTGAAATTATCCATAAGCTTATTATATATTTTTCTGTCAATCAAATCTATAATATAATCTTCGTTCATAATTCCGCCGCCAATAACAATAAGCGGAGGATTAAAGGTGTAAATGATATTTATAAGGCCTATGATAATTTCATCAATCCACTTATCGATTTCGCTTCTTATTTCAGGTTTTTCAATATTCTTCTTTTCAAAAATCTGAAAAGCATCAAGCGGCTCATTAGAAATTTTATTAACTGCAGTAATCAGCGCCTTTGCTGACGCATAACATTCATAACATCCCTCGCCGCCGCAAGTGCATTGCTTGCCGCCTGCATGAACAATCATATGACCCATTTCTCCCGCAGAAGAACCGGAACCTTTATATATCTTATTATTTAGATATATTGCACCTCCGACTCCTGTGCCGTATGTAAGACAGATGAAATCGCTCTGACCTTTAGCCGCACCGAACATTGCTTCACCCATAGCTGCAGCGTTAACATCATTTTCAACAAAGGTTGGTATGCCTGTTTTATTTTCAATGAGTTTTTTTACCATCATACCGGTGTAGTATGGAATGTTACCGGTTGAATAAACAACTATACCGTTTTCACTGTCAACCTGACCTGCTGTTGAAATTGCTACTCGGTCAATATTATCATAGCTTTCAATAATGCCAATGATTTTTTCGATCAATGCTTGACCGCCTTTTTGTGCCTCAGTCGGTATTTTATGTGTTTCTGTGAGTTCAAAGTCGCCGTTGCAAACACCATATTTGATATTTGTTCCGCCAATATCAAAAGTTAATATTTTCATTTGTTGTCCTCCAAAGCTTTAACAAAGCGTTTAGTTATATCCATAGGTCTTGTTATAGCTGTGCCGCATACTGCACTGAAAGCACCTGCTTTGTAAACATTTAATAAATCATCCGGGCACCAAATGCCTCCCTCTGCAATAACAGGCGTGTTAAGCTCATTCGCATATCTTTCAATAAGAACTGTATCAGGAAGGGAAGTGCCTTTTGTATAAGGAGTATAGCCTGCCATTGTTGTACCGATTAAATCAAATCCAAGTGCCTCTGCCTTTTTGCCTTCCTCAAAACAAGAGGTATCTGCCATGAACAGCTGATTAGGATATTTTGCTCTTACCTCAGTAAAAAATTCTTCAAATGTAATTCCGTTTGGTCTTAGGC
>JBKWUD010000021.1:0-33494 GCA_046989265.1 Eubacterium sp. | reverse complement strand
GCAATGATTTCACATCCTGCATCAACCAATGCATCAACCTCATCAATTGTTGGGGTAATATAAACATCACTGTCATCATATTCAGCTTTGATAATTCCTATGATCGGCAAATCAACCATTTCTTTAATTGCTTTAATGTCGATAATAGTATTTGCTCTTATACCTACAGCACCGCCAAGATATGCAGCCCATGCCATTTTTGCCATAATATAGCTATCATAGAGTGGTTCGGTTTTTAATGCCTGACAGGATACAATTAGCCCGCCTTTGATTTGTGCCAAAACTTCTTTGTTGTCCATATTACACCTCTGTATTATTTATATTTTGATTATAACATAGTTATTCTAAAATTCAATATCTGATTGAAAAAACTCAAAATATTATTGAAAAGAATGCAGATATATGATATTATGAACAAAGGTGATTAGATTGGTTAATTTAAATAAGTTTAAAGGTGTATTTGTTGCACTTAATGCTATATTTGATAAGAATGATAATGTCAATTTAGATGCAACAAAGCAGTTAGTCAAATTATATAAGGACAAGGGTGTAAACGGTGTTTATGTCTGCGGCTCAACAGGTGAGGGCTTTTTGCTCAGCACTGAAGAGCGTATGCAGATTGCTGAGGCGGTTGTGCAGGCAGCGGGTGATGATTTTACTGTTATTCTTCATGTCGGATGTGCTTCCACTAAGGAAAGCATTATCCTTGCAAAGCATGCTGAGAGCATCGGTGTAGACGCAATATCCGCAGTTCCAAGTGTATATTATCGTTTGCCTGCAGCAAGTGTGGAAAAGCATTGGAACGGTATTATTGATTCGACTGATTTACCGTTTATTATTTATAATATACCCCAGCTTACAGGCTTTAATCTGCCGATTGATTTATTTAAAAGAATGGCTGATAATCCGAAGGTTATCGGTATTAAGAATTCAGAAGAGCCTGTTTATAATATGGAACGTTTCAGAACTGCTGCCGGAGAGGACTTTATTATTTTTAATGGCTCTGATGAGCAATTTCTCGGCGGTCGTATAATGGGTGCAAACGCAGGAATAGGCGGAACATACGGTACAATGCCTGAGCTTTTTGTTGAGTTGGACAAGCTCTTTAATGAAAATAGATTTGATGAGGCAAAAGCTCTCCAATATAAAATCAATGATGTTATATTTGATTTGCTTTCCTGTGCGTCACTTTACGGTGCTGCTAAGCAGATAATAACATTGCGCTTTGGTATAGATGCAGGTCAGCCAAGAAGTCCGTTTTTACCTGTTGAGCTTGATGATAAAATAAGGGCAATTTCAGATAAGATTGAAAAATATGTAGGTGAATTAAATGAGTGATGAAACTAAAGCAGGTGAGAATACCTCGGCAGGAAATCATATTGATGATTCAGAAAATAAAAAAAATATCACTGTTAATGATGAGATAGAGGAGCTTAATAAATCTGTTCTCGGAAAGCTTGAAAGTCCGCTTGTAGTGCATAAAAAGTCTGATGCATCATATGATGAAAACGCGTCAAATCTTGAGATGAACGAAACGCATTCCGATGAAGAGAGACCTACTATTGCAAGACATCGTTTTAAAAAGAATCCTAAAAAAAAGCATAAAGGTTTAAAATTATTTATTCTATTTGCTGTAATAGCTGCAGCTGTATTTGCAGCACTTTATTATACCGGTCATATTAGCTTTGATGCTAAGCAAACGACAACTAAGCATAAGGAAACAACAAGTGAAGTGACTACAAGTCTTGAAGAAGCGTATCAAGGCAAAATCGTAATAAAAAATACATATATTTTTGTTGACGGTGTTGAAGTCGACGGCGTAAATGGTCTGCAGAATGCTTTAAAATACGAGGATGCTTCACCGACTGCTTATGAAATAGTTATAGAGGGTTCATCAGATGAATTTGAGGATAATTTTTATAATTATGAAATTCTGCCAATTCTTCAAAGTATGGGCTTTTATGATGAAAGTACCGTTGTAACACATATTGAATCAACAGGACTGATGGCTGCTGCAGAAACAACAACTGTACAAACCACCACAACGACTACTACGGTTAAATCTTCATCTGCAAAAAACAATGAATAAGTTGTGTAACATTATTGGATTAGATTGTGATTTAATATCTAATCTCGAAAAGTTTACCGAAAAGCACAGTGAGAAAATAACTAATAATTCCATTAGGTGTGCAAATGATTTCAGCATTCTGTCAACTAAAAATGATTTGATGCGCCTTGCGGTTTGTATTGAATATGCTTACACCTATACGCGTGCTGAATATGAGAATAGGGGAATAAGCGATGATATTTTCAAAGCTACGATGCAGGATATTGCTGTCTGGTGTGAGAATAACAATAATAAAGGATTAAGAAATTATAAATGGATTGAAAATCATTTGAACTGTGAGTTGTTTCGAATCGGCAGACTTCAATATCAGCTTTATAAGTGTAAAAATAAAACATTTGATTATGACTTTTTGCCTTTTGATTACGGCGATAATTTAATCTATATTCATATTCCTCAGGGGGAAAAACTTATATATTCAGATTGTGTTGATTCAATATATAAGGCTAAAAATTTTTTTAAAAAGTATTTTCCGGAATTTGAATATGAATTTTTCTTTTCTGAAAGCTGGCTGTTGTATGATGAAAACTATGCCTTTATGGATGTTTCCAGCAATATTTTGCAGTTTCAGTCAATGTTCAATATCGTATTCAGTGATACTGATGACAGACAGGCAATTGATAGAATTTTCGGCAGACGCAGATTAATAAAATCTAACTATCCTGAAAATACAACGCTTCAACGAAATGCAAAAAAATATATGTTGAATGGTGGTAAACTCGGAATAGGCATTGGTGTTATTGATAAGAATGAAATTTAAAAAATAACTGTGGCGGTTATCCGCCACAGTTATTTTTTATAAGTTAATAATTCCGTTACCACCGTTTATCATCATAAATGATGATGCAAAAACAAGCGATACGATTACCATAAGTTTTATAAGAATATTAATTGAAGGACCGGATGTGTCTTTGAACGGGTCGCCAACTGTGTCACCGACTACGGCGGCCTTGTGTGCTTCAGAGCCTTTACCGTTATCCTTTAAGCCCTCTATATATTTTTTAGCATTATCCCAAGCACCGCCTGAGTTTGCCATAAATATAGCCAGCATAACACCGCTTATGAGCGATCCGGCAAGCAGTCCGCCTAAGCTTTCAACACCGAGTAAAAATCCAATTATAAGTGGTGTTGCAACAGCCATTACACCAGGCAAAATCATCTCATGCAGCGCAGCATTAGTTGATATAGCAACGCAATTTTTATAGTCTGGTTTTTCTGTTCCGTTTAGAATACCGGGCTTTTCTTTGAACTGTCTTCTTACTTCTTCAATCATTTTATTTGCAGCTTTTCCTACACTGCTCATAGTGAATGCAGAGAAAAGGAAGGGCAGCATGCCACCGATGAATAATCCTATTACAACCTTTGCGTCAAGAATACTCATACCGCCTTGGCTGATTTTTGTAGTTTCGGCAAAAGAGGCAAAAAGAGCAAGCGCTGTTAGTGCGGCAGATCCTATAGCAAAGCCTTTTCCGATTGCAGCAGTTGTGTTTCCCACGGAATCAAGCTTATCTGTGATTTCTCTTACACTGTCATCAAGCTCACTCATTTCAGCAATTCCGCCGGCGTTGTCAGCGATAGGTCCATATGCATCAACAGCGATAGTCATTCCGGTTGTTGAAAGCATGCCCACAGCAGCAAGTGAAATACCATATAATCCAAAAAATTTATATGATACAAGAATACCTATTGCTATAAATATAATGGGCAGGGCAGTTGATTTCATACCGACACTTAAACCGCTTATAATATTTGTTGCGGCTCCGGTTTTTGATGATTCTGCAATTTCTTTGACAGACCTGTATTTCTCTGAAGTGTATATCTCTGTCAGCTTACCTATAGCTGTGCCTGCAATTAATCCGGCAAAAACACACCAGAATCCGTTAAAACCATTTAAAACAGTTTTGCTTAAAACAGCGCTTGCGATAAGAACAATTGCTGTAGTTGTGTACTCACCGATATTCAGTGCCTTTTGCGGATCTGCGTTTTTAGTGTTGGTAACAATTAGAGTCGAAATTATTGCTGCAATAATTCCAACTGCACAAAGTGCAAGGGGAAATACAGCACCGTTGATCCTGCTTTGTCCTGTGAATGCAGCAAATGCAAGCGTGATTGCTGAAATAATAGAGCCGACATAACTTTCAAATAAGTCTGCTCCCATTCCTGCAACATCACCAACATTATCACCAACATTATCAGCAATGGTCGCAGGATTCCTCGGATCATCTTCAGGAATACCTGTTTCAACCTTTCCAACCAGGTCGGCACCTACATCAGCAGCTTTAGTGTAAATGCCGCCGCCAACACGGGCAAAAAGGGCTATTGATGATGCACCAAGACTAAAACCGGTTAAAATGTTGAGCATTTCGTAATCGGCAACAAGATTGTATCTTTTATAAAGAACCAAAAATATTGTACCTATTCCTATTACACCAAGTCCAACTACGCTCATTCCCATTACAGCTCCGCCGCTGAATGCAATTTTTAATGCTTTGTTAAGACCATTTGTTTCAGCGGCTCTTGCTGTGCGTACATTTGCTTTTGTAGCAACCGTCATTCCGAAATAACCGGCAAGAGTTGAAAATACTGCTCCGATAATAAAACAGATTGCTGTCAGAAAATTAATAAGAATACTAATAAGAATAAATAAAATTATTGCAAATATAATAAGTATTTTATATTCGCTGTAAAGAAAAGCTTTAGCACCTGATGCTATATTGTCAGCAATTTCTTTCATTTTCTCATTGCCTGCATCCTTTTTGCTAATATACGAAGCTGTATATAAAGCAAAAAATAATGCGATAACTCCCGTAACAGGAGCAAGAATTAATAAAATATCCATATAATCACTCCATTATATTATTATATCCTTTGTTATATATAATAATTGTCTTATTTTGCAAATATATTTTAACAAAAAGGCAACTCGATTATTAATTCGAGTCGCCTTTGACCGGTAGAATTATATATTATTCTGCATTACTATCATCATGTAATCCCTTGGCAGCTTGAGCAGCATTAATTTTTTCCTGCTCAGCGAGTCTGTCAGCACGGATGTCTGCAAGCTCAACAATCATTTGCTGCTGGAGTTTACCGTGAATTGGATAAAGTATAAAGCATATTCCGTATAATCCTCTTGCAAGTGCAGGGAGAATACAGAAAATAGTCCATATACCCTGAAGCATTGTTGGGTCAGTCTGAGGAATAGCGTTACCAAGTGAATCGGTAAGTGGAATGTAATTAATCCATGTAAGAACCATACCTGAAAGCCAGCCTGTAACTGATGTAGCCAGTTTTCCGAAATATCCTTGAACAGTAGTTACAAGTGCTTCATTTCTGAGACCGTGTTTCCATTCCATATAGTCAAGTGCTTCAGCAGTTACAATTTGTCCGCTTACATTTAAAATTTTATTTGGAAGTCCGCAGATAGTAAGACCGAAAATTACAAATGCAAGGTTTGCAATTTTGTTATCCTCAAAGGTTTGACCAAATGGGTGATATCCAATAAGATAAAGAGCTACATATGCAAAGAAACCGAACAGTCCGGCAATGATGGAAGTTGTTCTTGCTCCCCATTTCTTAACCATCTTTGCAGCTAAAGGAACCATTATGTAGTTTGGAATACCGGTGAAAAGACCGCATATGGTTTGATTCATAAGAGAACCTGTGTTATTAAGCCAGAAATATGATTCTGAAGAACCGCCGACAGATTTAAATGAGTTGAAGAAGTTTGCCAAAATAACAGCAATAAGAGGTCTGTTGGTAATAATATTTTTAATTGATTCAAGAACAGATGTTTCTTTAATCTCTTCACGGCTCATAAGAGGGACTCTTTCCCTCATATTAAAGAAACCAAATACCGCAAACACGGCAGCAAGAATTAACATGAAGTATGCAAAACCGCTGTAAATACCCTTCATAGTGATTTTACTGCTTATTTTTGGAAGAAGCGTAACAAGTACCGGCACGAGCGAAGGAAGCCATGTTCCGAAAAGCTCAAAGAACTTAGTTGTTGTAATAAGATTGTTTCTTTCGTTGGTATTAGGGGTAATATTATAGATCATAAGTCCCCAGGCACCAAAATAACTCATACCGAGTCCGTAAATTACAATAGCGATTGCCGCCCATACAATCTTTTGCGTTGAACCTATATCAGGTGCGGTGAACATCATAAAACCACCCATTACCCAAAGCGGCAGCGGAATAATGAAAAACGGTCTTATACGACCCCAGCGGGTTCTGGTTCTGTCAATTATCAAACCTGAAATAGTATCATCAAGAGCATCGTAAATTGATGCAAAAAGGTTAATATTTGCGTAAGCAGTTGTGTTTAATTTAAGGAACTGAATCATAAAGAATTCCTTAAATGCATCAACAAACTGGCTCAAATTCTTCTGACCGAAGTTTACAAGAACATAAGCTGCAATTTCCTTAGGAGTTAAGTATCTCTTTTGGGTGTAGGCAAGCTTGTCAAGTTCTGCTTGTTCTTCGGCAGTGATTTCGTCTACTACTGATTCTGCCAAAAGTATTCCCTCATTTCTGTTTTGGGTGTATAGCACATCTTAACCCAAATTAATTAACATTATTATATTATCATAGTAGCCATTCTAAATCAATAGTTTTTATTTTAAAAAATTATATTATTAATTCTCTTTTGCCGGATTTGATGAAAATTGAAAATTAGTTAACCATTTTATCAAATATGCAGTATATTTTAGTTGACATTCATCATAAAACAAGATAAAATAGTTTTTAAGTAAAAGAAAAGGGGTGTAGCTAATGGCAAGTGCCTGTCCAAATTGTGGCAGAAAGCTGCATATTTATAATATTAAGGCAGAATGTCCTGACTGCGGAGTTTCAATTCCGAATTTTAACTGGGAGGAAAGACTTGAAGAGGATAGTGAAAAGGCTGATAAAAAGTTTGAATCCTTTTATAAGAGCCTTAATCGTATAGCTTATTCTATTTGGGGAACAAAATTAAGAATTGCAAGAATTGTAATGTCATTTTTGCCTGCAATAGGTTTTATTCTTCCGTGGGCTTATATAAAAAGTGATGCCCAAGGCATTGGTATTGATATGATTGGTATATTTACTGATGGCAAATCGCTTATTGATGTGTTGTCCAGCTTTTTTGGTAATATGAATCTGTATTTTACCAATATGGCATATGAGGGATACAGCGGTCCGGTTACATACACAATGCTTTCAGTATTATTTTTCCTTTTAAGTGCAGTATTTATTGTAATTGCTTTCTTTCTTATTATATTTACATTTAAGCATTCAAAAACTAAGGCAATGGTTGTCTTTGACGCACTTAGTATTGTATCTGCCATTGTCAGTGTAGTTCTCTTTAAAGTGGGTATTTCAGGTGATTTCGCTAATCAGGGCTTTAATTTCGGCGATATTCCTATTTATAATCTTTCCGGTGGTGTAACATGGGGCTTTTTTGTTGCACTTGTTCTTCTAATTGTTGCAGCTGTATTTAATGCTTTAGTTGCAAAGGCTCCTGCCAAGAGTGATGAAACTCTTGAGGAGGAACGACTTGCCCGTAAAGCAATTAAAGAGGAAAAAGAGCGCAAAGCTGCAATTGAGAAAGAAAAAGCCCGTGAAGAAGCTGAAAAGAGAGCAGCTGAAGAACAGGCAGAAATTGTTGCAAAGGCAAAGGCTAAGCTTGAAGCAGCAAAGGATAAGAAAAATAAAAAGTAATCAATAGAGCTTTATGTTTTATTGTGAATAACAGGTGAAATTATGGATAAAAAAACAAAGATTCAAAATCAAAAGGATTTGAAATTATACAGACTCATTATTGCTTTTGTATTTATTATTACTGCTGCGATTGCATTAATTGTTTCTGTTATAACTATCAACTCTTATAGTTCAGAAGCTTATTTTACAAACAAATTTTTAGATATTTTGATGGAAGATGAAATTACATCTGAAGAAATGATTGATGGCAGAATTACTACATTCGGCAGGGAAGTCAATAAGGATTATGATGCACAAACAGATCTTCCCATAGATGCTTTTAAATACTATTATTATGACGGCAACGGAAAGCGTATTGATTTGCCGGACGGAAACTACTATCCTTCAGGTTATGCTATTGATGAAGATGTTAAACCGATACCTGTTTATTTAGGATTTTATTATACTGCTGCTGAAAAAATGCAGATAGTTAAGAATGTTTTAAGTGTAATCATAGCAATTATTGTGCTTGCTGTTATCGCATTTATTATTTATCTGTGGTATCGCATTTGGTGTAATCGTCAGGATCGATTAAAAGAAATCAGAAAATCCGACATTCAAAAATAATAATACAAAGCAAAACGAGAGCAGACTTTGGTTTGCTCTTGAGTTTTATAAGGTGGCTTTTATGGAATATAATATGCTTTTTTCGCCTATGAAAATAGGTAATGTTGAAATTAAGAACAGAGTTGTTATGGCGCCTATGTGTATGGGCTTTGGACAGTTTAACGGCAAGGTTACTGACACGATGATGAATTATTATGTTCAGCGTGCTAAAGGCGGAGTAGGACTTATTTTTACGGAAATTACACGAGTTAATGATATGACAGGTGCATCATCATTCGGTCAATTAGCACTCTCACATGATTATCAGATTGAGCCGCTGAAAAAAATGGTTGATATGATTCATTCATATGGAACCAAAATTATGGTTGAGCTTCACCATCCGGGAAGGCAGAATCTGGGTCTTATGATTGGTACTGTTCCGCTTTCTGCTGCCTGTGATAAAATTTTGGGTAAGGCTTATGCAAAGCTTTTAACAGGTGCAGTTATTCCTCCGGGTAAGAAACTGCAGGATAAAGATATTGTCCCCAGAGTAATTGCACCAAGCAAGTGTGAAAAATCTAAAATGTCCGAAAGTGTAAACAGAGGTATAACAAAAACAGGTATCAAACACCTTGTTAATCAATTTGTAAACGGTGCAGTCAGAGTAAAAAAAGCAGGCTGCGATGGTGTTGAGCTTCACGCTGCACACGGTTATCTTATTCAACAATTCCTTTCACCTAATACAAACAGAAGAAATGATGAATATGGGGGTTCACTTGAGAACCGTATGCGCTTTCTTATGGAAATTATTGATGGAATCAGAGCTGCCTGCGGTCCTGATTTCCCTGTTGTAGTTCGTCTTTCTGTTGATGAAATGTATGAAAAAATCGGTCAGAAAGGCAAAGGCTATAGTTTAGAGGAAGGATTGAAAATGGCTAAAATCCTCAGTGATAAGGGAATCGATGCTATTGATGTTTCTTCTGCAGCTTATGATACCTTCAATTATTGGCTAGAACCTACTACCTTTACTCCGGGCTGGAGAAAGTATTTAGCTGAGGAGGTAAAAAAAGTAGTTGATATCCCTGTAATTGCCGCTAACCTTATTCGTTCACCTGAGCAGGCTGAAAAGCAGCTTGAAGAGGGTATTCAGGACTTTGTATCTCTCGGAAGACCTCTTATTGCAGATCCTCAATGGGTTGAAAAGGTTGAACAGGGAAGAGAGGATTCAATAAAACGCTGTATTTGCTGTCTGTATTGTTTTGAAAGTATGATGCACAATGCTTATGAATACACTCACGGTCATTGCTCTGTTAATCCTTTTGTAGGCAGAGAGGGAGAAATTCTGAACAGAAACGGAAACGGCAGAAAGATAATTATTGTCGGTGCAGGTGTTGCTGGCTTAACTGCAGCTGAATTGTTTGCAAAACGCGGGTTTGATGTAACTGTGCTTGAGAAATCGGATGAGGCAGGCGGTCAGATTAACCTTGCCAAGATGCCGCCAAATAAGCAAAAAATCGGTTGGTGTGTTCAGGACCTTATAATTAATGCAGAAAATGCAGGTGCTAAAATCCAATATAATACAACAGCTACTAAATCAATGATTGACGAACTTAAGCCTGAGATTGTTGTTTGTGCTACTGGTGCCAATGCAATTTCACCAAAAACATTTCAAGGTGATAATGTATGCACTGTAACAGAAATTTTAAACGGTGCTGTCAAACTTCAAAATAAGCGTGTTGCAGTTATTGGCTCAGGTATGACCGGTTTGGAAACCTCTGAACTTTTATGTGAGCAGGGTAACAGAGTAACGATTATTGAAATGGCAGATGAAATTGCTCCGGGTGCATGGTTCCAGCAGGTTGATGATGCGATGCCAAAGCTTAAGGCTGCTGATACAGTATTTATGCCGTCACACAAGCTGCTTGAAATACATAAGGATGCCGTTATCCTTGAAAATACCAAGAGCGGTGCAAGCGTTAATGTTGAAACCGATAATGTTGTACTCTCTCTCGGATGCAGACCTGATACCAATCTGTATGATGAAATTAAAAACTCTGACTTATATAATACTTATAATATCGGAGATAGTGTAAAGGTTGGCAGAATAGCGAATGCAACTGAATCGGCATACCAGCTTGTTAAATCAATTAAATAAGCATAATAAAAGCAATGGTTGAATGCTATGATCTGATAAGAAAGGTTTATTAACAGCATAGACTATATATGGTATAGTTTTCGGATAGTTTATTATTGTTCAATCACTCGGAATTTTGAAAGAAATGGGCATTATGAAACTTATAGAACCGACAATAGAATATGATAAACAAATACAAGCATACCGTCAGGAGTTCCTTTCATTCGGGGATTCAATGGACGGATCTGGCTCGCTTCGGAAATTCGATAGAACACAGGACTGGATTGATCAAGTGGAAGCTCTGAAAAACCCGGAAACAACCCCTTCTCAGTGGGTTCCCTGTACGCAATATATGTATGTTAGGGAATCAGACAATAAAATTGTCGGAGTAATTCAGATCCGACACCATTTTAATGAGTTTCTGGAAAAGTATGCCGGACATATTGGTTATTCCGTATGCCCCAGCGAACGAAGAAAGGGTTATGCAACGCAGATGCTAAGAGAAGTTTTACCTAAATGTAAAACCCTTGGAATAGATAAAGTGTTGATTTCCTGCGTGACCGGCAATAAAGGTAGCAGAAAGACCATTATAAACAATGGCGGTGTATATGAGTCGACTGTCTATGAGCCGGGGAAAAAAGTGTATTTAGAACGATATTGGATAACTATCACAAATTAACAACTTGCAGTCTGTCTTTAATATTAGCGAGTGAGGAAACTGTATTGACAGTTCCGAAAGAGTCGGCAGATAATGATTTTCAGGAAACATACTAAAGCGAACAATAGGTGCGGCACCGAATGCGATGCTGCACCTATTTTATATAAAAAGCTTCCTTTTTTGGCGGGAGCAAATAGTTATTCGCTTTTATGCTCATTATAGCTATAGAATTATCAGTTCCTTTGTAATATTGCTCAGATTTTCTCTTCCTCTGGGAGAGATATAGCAGACATCTTCAATTCTTATCCCGAATTTATCAGGCAAATATACACCGGGCTCTATTGATGTAACGTTACCTGCTTCATATGTGTCTGTACTCTTTGGGGAAGCATTGAATCCCTCATGAATTTCAAGTCCTACACCGTGACCAAGACTGTGGCGAAAGTATTGTGCCATATTCTTTTCATCAAGTATGTCATATGCCGCTTTATAAACATTAGCACACTTTGCTCCTTCTCCAAGTGCTTTTATTCCGGCCAACTGAGCTTTAAGGACAAGCTCGTAAGCTTCTTTCATTTCATCTGTAGCTGATTTTACAGCTACTGTTCTTGTCATGTCCGAATGATATCCGTTAAAGGTTGCACCAAAATCAAAAAGAACAAAATCGCCGTTTTCTATTTTTTTATTGCTCGGCACTCCATGAGGCATTGATGTGTGAGTACCTGTTAATAGAATTGTGTCAAACGAAATACCATCTGAGCCGTTTTTTGACATAAGATATTCAAAGTAAGCTGCAAGCTCCTTTTCCGTTTTACCGGCTTCAATATGGTTTAACAATTCAATAAAGGATTTTTCGGCAATAGCATTAGCTTTTTTCATATATACAATTTCTTCTGCTTCCTTTCGGTTGCGTTCTCTCATAAGTTTGTCATTTAGGTTTACAAACTCTGTATCATTGAGTGTACTTGTAAGTTTTTGATAGGCAGCAAGTGAAATTGTTTGATTCTCAAAAATAATAGATTTTATATTATGCTTCTTAACAAGCTCAGAAAGCAATGTATAAAATCCGTTGCTGATTTCAATAACCTGTAATCCTGTTTGTTTTGCATTAAGCTGAGCCTTTTCCGTATATCTTGAATCAACCAAATGATAAGAGCTGCCGTCCTTAACTGTTAAAATCATACCCTCACTGGGAGAAAATCCGCATATATAATGCATATTTGCTTCATTACAAAGCAGCATAGCGTCAGCGCCTGTCTCGTTGATTATATTGATACATTTATTTTTATTCATCATCATACTTATCACCGGATTAATTATAATCTATATTAATTCTTTTTTCAATGAAACGCAGTAATGTTACTGCGTTTTTATTAATATTTAATTTTTGAGTCATTTGTCCTGCCGAGAATGTAATCTGTTGTTGTTTTGTAATAATCTGCCAGAGCAATTAATAAATGAGTCGGAATCTCCCTTTTTCCTGTTTCATAATTGCTGTAGACTCGCTGATCAATTCCAAGTATCTCAGCAATGTCTTTTTGCTTTAAATCAGCATCTGTTCGTAAATCTTTAATTCTTTGATAGCAGTACATTTTATCACCTCAAGACTATAATATCTTACAATCAAACAGTAGTGGGTACTACACTATCGAATGATAGTAAATATAGCTTGACAATACTATCAATTGATTGTAAAATGTTTATCGAAGAAGTAATTAATCTTACGAACTTGTAAGATGCAAGTCACAATAATGTAATATTAATAGAATATAATAATATTAATAAATGAAATCTTTGAAAAATCTTTATTTTTTCTTTGAATTATGTAACCTTTTAAAGATTATAATTTCTAATATAGTGAGCAGTTAAGAAAATTTATATAATTCAAAAGCAACATTTTACAGCTTTTACAGCACTTTATAAGTGGGAGGGATTGCGTGAAGAATATACTTGAATTTATAGAATACAATGCAAAACGATATGGTAACAAACCTGCTTTTATTGATGATAAAAATGAAATTACATATGATAATTTGCTTGATGCATCAAAAAGGATTGGTTCATATCTTAGTTCTATTGATGAAAATAATCGGCCGGTTGCTGTTTATCTTGACAAAAGCGTCAAGGTTCTGCCTGCAATGTTCGGCATTGTATATAGCGGTAACTTTTATGTTATTATTGACAGTGAGATGCCTTTAGAACGAATAGAAAAAATTTTTTCAACTTTGAATCCGGCTGCAGTTATTACTGAATGTAAATATTATGATAATGCTAAAAGCCTCAAAGCTGAAAATGTGTTCATATTTAATGATATGCTGAAATCGGATATTTATGAGGACAAGCTGTTAAAAATTCGTAAAGCACAAATCGATACAGATCCACTTTATGCACTTTATACATCAGGCTCAACCGGGGTTCCGAAGGGAGCTGTTATATCGCACCGCAATGTAATTGCATACAGCGAGTGGGTGACAAATTGCTTTAATATAAGCAGTGACACTGTTTTCGGAAATCAGACTCCGTTTTATTTTTCAATGTCGGTTACAGATATTTACTCAACAATCAGAGCAGGAGCTACTCTTGTAATTATTCCGAAGCAATATTTTACATTTCCAATTAAGCTTGTTGAATTTTTAAATGAATACAAGGTTAATACGATTTATTGGGTGCCGAGTGCAATTTCCATCGTTGCAAATCTTAAACTTTTTGACTTTGCTAAGCCGAATTATCTAAAAACCGTGTTATTTGCCGGTGAGGTTATGCCAACAAAACAGCTTAATTACTGGATTCATAATCTTGATAGTGACATATTATATGCAAACCTGTATGGACCGACCGAAACAACGGATATATGTACATATTATGTTGTGGACAGAGAGTTTTCTGATGATGAGCCGCTGCCGATAGGCAGGCATTGTGATAATTGCAATGTTTTTATTGTTAATGAAAAGGGAGAAAAAGCAGATATTAACGAGGAAGGAGAGCTGTTTGTCAGAGGTTCTTTTCTCTCAGCTGGATATTATAATAATTCTGAGAAGACGAAAGCCGCATTTGTTCAGAATCCTCTTAATTCTTCTTATCCTGAAATAGTATATAAAACGGGTGATTTAGTTAAAGAAAATGAACGCGGTGAAATAATGTATATATGCCGCAAGGATTATCAAATCAAGCATATGGGTTACAGAATTGAGCTTGGTGAAATTGAAACTGCAGCCAGCTCGCTTGACGGAATGCAGGAGAGTGTTTGCATATATGATGATGTAAATGATAAAATTATTCTGATTTATTCTGCAAGAAAAACAAATGATGAAAAAATTATGAAGGAGCTTTCGTCAAAGTTAAATTCATATTTAATGCCGAACAGACTGATTAAAATGGCGAGCCTGCCTCATAATCAAAATGGTAAAATTGACAGAAAAAAATTAAAGGAATTAATATGAAACATATTGATATAAAGTCTAAATCATTTTGGATAAAAATGATTGCAAGATTGTTAATACTTATATCAGCTTTGGTTCTTATAAAACTTTATTATGCTCCTTTGAGAGTTAAGGTTCTTAATGCTGGAAATGCCTTCGGTTTAGCAGTTGCGGCTGCATTAATCCTTGCTGCCGTATTTCTGACACCTATTTGGAATTTAATCAAAAATGCATGGAAAAAGAAAAAGGGCAGAAATTTGATTATTGCCGTTACTGCAATGTTATTTATAGGGATAACGTTTTTTTCATCAACACTTATTTCTGTTGTTAACTGTGCTGAATATTCTGCTTCTAACGAAACAACGGTTATTGTTCTTGGATGCAGGATTTGGGGCAGTAATCCGAGCAGTGCACTAAAGGCAAGGGTGAGGTCTGCATCGGATTATATGAATCAAAACCCTGACGCGGTTGCAATTTTATCAGGAGGTCAGGGATCTGATGAGGATTTAACTGAGGCACAGTGTATGTATAATCTTATGCTTGAGAACGGCATAGACCCCAAACGGCTTTATCTGGAGGATAAGTCAACAAGCACAGATGAAAATATAGCTTTCAGCAAGAAAATTATTGAAGAAAACAATTTAAGCACAGATGTTGCTGTTGCCACAACGGATTATCACCAAAAGCGTGCAGCTATGATTTGTAAAAAGAATGGACTTAAAGCCGCTTCTTTGCCATCAAAATGCAGCCGGGCGACAAGGGCTACCTTTTTTACACGAGAGGTTTTCGGAGTTTGGGCACAATGGCTGAAAATGATAAAACTATAAAGAAAAGAGGAAAATATTATGGAAACAATTATTGAAATTATTAAGGAACTCAAACCGGGTGCGGTCATTGATGAAAACACAAGACTTATTGATGATAAAATTCTTGATTCACTCGCAATGATTTCTCTTATAGCAGAGCTTGGAGATGAGTTTGACGTAGAAATTACCGCTCAGGATATTGTTCCGGAGAATTTTGAAACAGTATCTTCAATTTACAAAATGATTGAAAGACTTGAGGCAGAAGACTAAAATATGATAAGCTATACCTCGTTTGCGTTTTTTATTATCTATTTTGGAATTACATATCTGATTTACAGTATCGTTCCTCAAAAAGCTAAATGGTGTATTTTACTTATAGGTTCATATTTTTTCTATTTTATAGCTGCAAAGGGTCATGTTATACAACTCATTGCTGCATCAATTATTGTATGGGCAATAGGACTTTGGCTTCAAAAACTAAATGATGATTTTAAAGCTAAGAAAAAGGGGATGTCCCGTGATGAAAGAAAAAAGTTAAAGAAAAAATACGCCTCATTTAAGCAAGCTGTTCTTGCTCTCGGAGTAATATCAACATTAGGTATTTTATTAGTTTGCAAATATTCTAACTTTTTTATTGATACAGCAAATGTAATTTTTAATTCTAATTTTGAAAATATAAATATTATTCAGCCGTTAGGTATTTCTTTTTATACTCTTCAGGCAATAAGCTATATTACTGATATCAGCAGGGGAAAGTATCCAGCCGAGAAAAATCCGTTAAGGGTATCGCTTTATCTTTCATTTATGCTCACTATAGTTGAAGGTCCTGTTGCAAGATATAATCAGCTTGGACTTCAGTTAAATGAATGCAAGCGTTTCGGCACCAATGATTTGGTTTATGGTGCTCAAAGAGTAGTTTGGGGATTATTTAAAAAAATAGTAATTGCTGACAGAGCAGCAGAATTTGTAAATGCTGTTTTTAATAACAGTGCTGATTATAAAGGTATTGCTGTTGCAGCTGCAATACTGTTTTACACCATGCAGTTATACCTTGAATTTTCGGGAGTGATGGATGTAGTTTGCGGTTTTGGTGAGATGCTTGGAATTAATCTTCCCGAGAATTTTAACAGACCTTTTTTTGCCAAAACTATTAATGAATTCTGGCAGCGCTGGCATATAACTCTTGGCGGATGGCTGAGAGATTACATATTCTATCCGATTTCGCTTTCTAAACCATTTATGAGCCTTTCAAAATCGGCAAGAAAAAAGCTCAATTCATATTATGCTAATTTGATTCCGACTGCTGTTGCTCTCTTCTTTGTTTGGTTTGCAAACGGATTTTGGCATGGTTCAGGCTGGAAATATATTGTATATGGTTTGTATTATTATGTCTTGATGATGATAGGACTGTTTCTTGAACCTCTGTTCAGAAAAATTTGTTCTTTTATCAGGATTGACAGGGAATCAAAACTATTTCATGTTTTTCAGATGATACGGACATTTATTATTGTTAATATCGGTATGCTGATATTTAGAGCTGATGACTTGAAACAGGCTTGGTCAATGTTTATTTCTATATTTGAAGATATAAGCATTACCGCTGTTATGCCCGGTCAGAAAAATGGATTCGGTCTTGATATAAAGGATTATATTATAATTATTGCAGGTGTGATTATTGTATTTACAGTCAGTCTGCTTGCAGAAAAGGGAATAGATTTAAGGAAAAAAATTTCTAAGCTGCCGTATATTGTAAAATTCATAATATATTTAATTATGATATTCACGGTTATTATATTCGGCGCTTACGGAGAGGGTTATGGCGTAGTTGATTTAATATACGCAAATTTTTAAATATGAAAACATTTAAAGAAAAAAATATAAAAAATTATTTAAAAATATTAGCATTTATTCTTGTGTTTGTGCTTTTGTTGGAGGGATTATCGGTAACTCTTTTTTCAAAAAGAGCAGCCGTATCATATGCAAATAAATTAGCGGATGCATATTCCTTTACTGAAGAACCTAAAGATTCAATTCAAATTGCCGGAATCGGCAATAGTGATTTGTATTCAGGTTTTGTACCTGCAACTATGTGGGAAAATTTCGGATATACAAGTACTTTAATTTCTTCACCACGGCAAACGCCGCTTCAATCCTATGAGATGATGACTGAACTTTTAAAAAACCAATGTCCTGATTTAATTATAATTGAAGTAGATATGCTTTATCCATCAGTTCCGGACAAGCGTTCAAAAATCAAGTCTGAACAGTCTTTGGATTCATTTTTTGAATTTTTCGATTCAAATAATTTTGAGGATATAATTGCAGGTCATTTTACTATTTTTACTTTTCATGACAAGTGGAAAAAGGTAACAGACAAAAAGCATAAGGTTTTTAAAAAGTCAAATTCGCACGGATATAGATACAGTAAGCTTGTCAGAAAATTTAAAGTCAAGAATTATATGTCTGAATCTTCAGATTCAGAAAAAATATCAAAAATAAATACTGATTATCTTGATAAAATGATATCCCTGTGCAAAAGTAAAAATATTGATGTTTTGCTGCTTGAACTTCCATCTGTTAATTCATGGAATTTTGAAAGGCATAACGCAGTGAAGCAGCTTGCTGATGATTACAATATAAATTTTGTGGACTTAAATATGTGCCTTGATGATATGAATTTAGATGTCAGCACGGATTTCAGAGATTTAGGAAATCACCTCAACTATAATGGTGCCAATAAGGCAACAAAATATCTTGGATCGTACATTAAAAACAATTATATTATTGATGACAAAAGAGGGGATGCAGCTTATAATTATTGGAATGAAAGCTGTGAAGCCTTTAAGAAGGAATTAATATAATAAATAAAGATACTTTCCCTTTATTCAATAAATTAAGCCCATACTCGTGTCACACGGTGTGGACTTAATTTTAAAGCTTTATTTTGTTATATACATAGGTTTTATCTTGTTTGAATATTTATTTTGCAGGAACAAACGGCAGATCAGTATGTGAAACAGTCGTTGTTTCAGTAGTTTTTTGAGTAACGTCTGAATTATTATTTGATGTGGTTTCATCTGTTTTTTTCTTTGTGTTTCCTGCACTAGTTTCAATTTCGGAGACCTTTTCTGTTGAGTTTGATGATTGTTTTGTTATATCAGAATTTCTCTTGGTAGAGTTTTGCGGCTTAGCCGAAGTATCTTTTTTTGAATGATTTGAAGAATTTTCTGCACCATCATCAGAATCAGTAATCTTTTCAATCGGTGTATCTGTGATTTCTGTCTGTCCGTATTGTGTTGCACTGTTTCTGTCCGTTTTGTCTGAATCCTGATTTTTTGAACAATTTGCAAATATTGTTGCAATAACAGCAATAAGAGCAATAGCAATAATTGCAACAGAGTTTTTCTTTTTCATAATTTATACATCCTTATTGCAGAAGCAGATGCCAAAATTTTGGCATCTGCTTTACTTTAATTATTATACAGGCTCAAAAGGTGTGTCATTATCGCCGCCTGCTGACGGAATATCTCCAACGCTTGCTGTGAGTACATCGATTGAATCGAATTCCTCAACCTTTGTCTGTGGCTTTAAATATTTTTCCATTTTTCAACCCTCCTTATACTTCAAAATAATTATTTGCTTCAACATTGTAAAGATACAATGCTGCAACCGTGTTTTTCAATTCCTGTGTACGACTTGCAGTAATTTCTCTGTTGAGAACATCATAGCAGTATGCCATTACACTGAAATTAACATCAAGACTTTCTGTGTCATCAGATACAGTTACTACATAGTCCTTATCTAAATCCTTGGCAGCTATGTCAGTTATTTCAATATAATAATAACTTCCGGATTTTACAGGTTCAAGCGGATTGCCTTCACAGGTGAAGGTTATGCTGTCTAGTTTTGACTTATCCTTAATAGTAAACCATAATCTTAATGTTGTCTGTGAAAGCAGAGAAAGGTTAGAGCCTTCAAATTTAACAAAATCATTTTCTCTTGTTTCCTCATTTTTGAACTGCTCAAGTGTCTCGGCTGTAACAGAAGAAATATCCTTTTCAGTGTCTGTGATGTACTCACTGTCATTGGCAAGTCCGTTTGCAGTATTATTGAAATTAATCTGTGCATAGCTTCCGTAATTGAGCATTGCCTTTACGAGTGCAGCTGCATTTGCATATTCAGTATTATCATCCTGATGTGCAAGTATATAATCTGCATATTCTTTAACAGTGTAGGTATATACTGTTCCTGTTTTGTCGCCGTCAATAATCTGAGCTGTGATTGTGTCAGTCATTTCCTTGGCTGCAACCTCACAGGAGAATACATAATAATCCTTGCCGTTTACAGTTCTGACATCAGCATCACTGACATTAATCTTTGTAACATCACCGTTTGGCAGAGTGAACTGCATATATGCCGTTTCACTGTTTGCAACAGATTCATCGAGTGACATATGGAAGTTAACACCAATATTACCCTTAAGGCTAAGTGTGTAGCCTGCAAGGCGTGCTCCGATACCGTCCTCATATGCCCCGCAGACCTGACAAACGCCGTCTTTAAAGCTATGCTCATCAGTGAAATTCTCCTTCTGCTCATTGGAATACAGATAAACAGCAGGATCCTTTGACTGACCGCTGCAGGCCAGGTTTTCATATTGGTAAACAGGGTAACCGTCAATTACCGGATAATCCTGAACTCCGATTTCCTGTCCGTAATAACGAGCTTTGCTCATCAGGTATGTAACCTCACCTGATTTAAACTGTTCTGCTGTTTTTGCCTGAGCAGTACAGGTACCCGACTCTGTACCGAGAGGCGCATTTGCCGAACCTTCAAGATAATAATCGTTGTAGAATATTTCGCTGGAAACAATTGTTTTTGCCCAGCCTGTTATTGCACCGCAGTATTTATCGGTCGGATTTTCAATACTGCCCAAATTGTAACAGTAAAGTACACCTTCAAAGCTGGTGCTGTCGACACATCCCAATATACCGCCGATATAAGCATCAGGAGCGTCTGAATGAATTGTGCCGTGATTTGCGCAGGCAGATATTCGTCCGACTGTATCTACATATCCGACAATACCGCCGATGGAATCAACTGTACTTGTAAGGTTAATGCTGCCGAAGTTCATAGATGCGCTGACAGCAGACCATTTTCCTAAAAGACCTGCAATTCCGCCGACACGGTGCAGTTCAACACCTGTATCGGTTATATCAACATAAGAATTTACATATCCGATGCTGGTGCCGTCAGCAAATCCGACAACACCGCCGACTGCCGAGATACTTTCCGTACAGGTGATTGTTCCCTTAACAGTAAGCATACTGATATGAGCGGCATATGTATATCCGAACATACCCTGGTAATCAGAATCTGCCGTGATATTCATATTGCTGACTGTATGACCATATCCGAAAAAGTAACCTTCATACGGATACTGAGCCGTTCCGATAGGGGTATAATCAACACCTGCAAGGTCAATATCGGCAACCAATCCGCCGTCTATATCTGTATTTCCGCTGTTAACCTGCTCTGCAAACCACATCAGCTGTCCTGCATTGGAAATTTCATATTCATCACTGCTGCTGTTATATACTGCCGGTTCATAATCACCGCATTCCGTACAGAAGCCGTTATCATCAAATGTGTGAGACTCGGAAAGTGTACTGCCGCAGACCGTACATACCTTGGAATGCACATCACCGTCTGCTGACCAGCCGCCGTATGTGTGCGTGCCTGACTCTGTATTGCCGCAGACAGTACATGTTCTTGTATGACTGTCGCCGTCAGTTGTCCATTCACCGAAGGTGTGTCCCTTTTCGATATCTGTTACAGAGCTGTCATTTGAATACGCGGTAACAGAATTGCCGAGACAGTCAATTATATTATAAGAGTATACACTGTCTCCACTGATAACAGGATAATCCTCCTGACCGATTTTCTGTCCGAAATATCTGCTGCCGAGAAGATATGCAACCTCACCTGATTTGAACTGCTCTGCTGTTTTTGCCTGAGCAGTACATTCAACTGATCCTGTGCCAAATGGAAGTGCTGAACCCTCAAGATAATAGTTGTTGCTGATTATATCACTTGATGAAATACTTCTTGCCCAGCCGATAATTCCTCCGCAGTGTGTATCAGTCGGACATTCAACACTGCCTGCATTGTAACAGGAGGTTAACTGAGTAAAGCGATTATTGTTGACATATCCCAATATTCCGCCGATAATGGCATCCGCAGAGTCCGAATGAACGGTACCGAGATTTGCACAATAATATATATTTACATATTCATTTGCATATCCTGCAACACCACCGACGCAGTCAACTGCATTTGTAAGATTGACATTACCGTAATTCATACATCTTCTGACAGTGGAATATGTTCTTGCTGCACCGACTACACCGCCGACATGGTGCATTTCAACACCGGTATCCGTAATATCAACATAGGAATTGATATCTGACAGAGTTGAGTCATATAAGAATCCGACAACACCGCCGACTGCAGCGCAGCTTTGTGTACATACGATTGAGCCTTTAACTGTCAGATAACTGATATTTGCATATTCGGTATATCCGAACAAGCCCTGATTATCCGAGCTTGCAGTAATATTCATATTGCTGATTGTATGATTCTGTCCGTCAAAAGTTCCTTCAAATGGATAATCTGCAGTTCCGATAGGTGTATAATCAACACCGGCAAGATCAATATCGGCAGTAAGCTTTGCATTGACATTTGGATTGCCTGAATTAACATAGTTGGCAAACCACATCAGCTCATCTGCTGTGGAAATCTGATATGTACCATCAACAAGTGCAGGCGGTATCAGAATTGTACCTGAGCCGCTTACCGTGTTGCCTGAGCATGTACCATTCACAATAAGTGAGCCGTTATTGACGATACTTCCTTTATTATTAAGTGTTGTTCCTGCAGGGACAATAAGTGTTGCACCTTCAGGGATAGTAAGTGTCGCACCCGAAGCAACGGTTAAATCCTGAGAAAGGGTAATTTCATCGGAATAAACCTGACCGCTGCTGCCCTCAAATATCAGACCGCTCCAGGCGGACTTATCCTCAACCGTGCCGTCGTTGATATTTGATGCAATAATCACAGCACTGCCATTCTCACCTGTTGAGAAATTGACACCGCTTTTACCGCCGATACCCTGTGCTCTGTCAATACCCGAAGCATTATCACATAACGCTTCAACATAACCGCCGCTGATTGTAATATTTCCGCCGGTGCAGTAGCTTCCGCCGATACCCGACTGAGAGGCTCCGCCGACAGCTCTGACTTTACCGCCTGAAATGGTGATTGTACCTGTATTGCCGTTTGTAGAGCCGATACCCGAGCCGCCTGAACCGCCCTGCGCAGTAACATCTCCGCCGGTAATCGTGATCGTACCGCCCGAACCTGAACTGCTGGCATTACCTGCGCCGATACCTGCAGCATTTATGCCGCCCGTGGCTTTAACAGTACCGTCATTAATCGTAATATTACCGCCGCTGCCGTACTGACCGCCGCCGATACCGGCGCCATAGTAATTTCCGCCATTCGCCGTAACCGTACCGCCATTGATGGTAATATTACCGCCGCTGCCGTAATTTCCTCCGCCGATACCTGCCGCAGAATCTCCGCCCTTGGCATTTACAGTACCTGCATTGATGGTAATCGTTCCGCCGTTATGCGTCTTGTAGCTGTAACCTGCACCGCCGATACCGGCAGCATATTGTCCTCCGGTAGCAGTAATGTTACCGCCGTTGATGATAACTGTACCGCAGGTTGAACCGGACTGTCCCAAATAGGAATTGCCGCCGATTCCTGCAATATCGACGCTAATGCCACTGACGATACCGGAAGTACCGGTGGCAACCAGTTTACCGCTGCTTTCTGTCTGACCATAGACAGTCAGCTGATTACCTGATGTTACAACAATACCTTTCTGTGCATTGAGCGTACATCCGTCAGTCAAGACAAGGTCGACAGCACCGCTTACTGTAATCGTATCTGACACAGTAACCGTACCGCTGACAACATACCAGCCTTCAGTCCATGTAACTGCTGAAGATGAAGATTCAACAGATGTGCAGGTTGCTGTTTTATCCGTAAAGACAACCTGACTGCCGTCCCATGCTGCGTCACGATAGCTGACCGATGACTGTGCGGCGAATGCCGTGAGAGGCATTGTGCTGACTGCCATAATCAAGGCAATGATCATACACAACAGCTTTTTTAATTTTGAAGTTTTCTTTTTCATTTGTTCCTCCTTTGGAATTATTTATATATAAACAATGCACAGGTTATGATTATCAACCAAGCCTAACATTGGAATTTCTTATCAAATTAAATTTAATTTCTGTGCTGTAATGACTGCGTCGGTTTTGTTTGATACACCGAGCTTTTTATAATTCTGCTTAATGTGATATTTAACAGTGTTTATTTTCATATCAAGCTTATCTGCAATCTCATTGAGTGAACATCCTTGTGCCTGAAGCCGAATGATTTTTAGTGCTGTTTCACTGAAATCAGAGGTGTCGGCAATTTCAGGCTTAAGATAAAGAGGATATTTTGCAGCCATTTTTCTTGTCTGCAATCTTACTGACTCAAACCAATTATTTTCTATTTTTTTGTTATCTGCAATCTCCTTTTTTATTTCATCAAGAAGAGATATAACAGCTGCACCTTCTTCACTTATAATAGGTATAAAGTGATATTCACTTGCACCTTCAAGAGCCTGAATAAAATCGTGTTTCCATTCATTGCCCATTCTGTATTTAACAATTGCTGATAAAATTCCCAGCTCAATCAGAATATAAGTTCTTTCATAAAACTCTGCATAGTAACGCACTTTTTCAATCAAGGCAAATGCTTTAAGGTATTCGCAAAGTGCAATATAGCAGCGAATTTTGGTAAGATAACGGTATCTTTCCAAAGTGAAAAATTCCTTTATCTCATCAGGAGCCTCTTCAAGCCATTTATCAACAGAGCACATATCGGTATTGTATAGTGCAATTCTGCATTTCAATGCGTTTATATTAGGAAGGAGCTGCACAGCACCATAGTCAACAACCTTTTGTTCAAATGAGTTAAGAATATCAACAGCAGTCTGTATATTTGAATTACAGATATTCAATCTTACCTGAACGCCGACAGACGCAAAGGCAATTTCAAGCTTGCCGCCGTTTTCCGCTTCAATCTGAGCACGGGAAAGGTAGCTCAAAACATCATAAGCGTCTGCTCCTTTTTCATATCTGCTTTCTCCTAAAGCGGCACTGACTATGCCTTTACCGTATCTGCCGAGCATCCGCTCGACAATTTTTCCAATTCCTGCAGCAAATTCCTTATCCTTTTTACTCCAGCTGCAAAAATCTCTGCCACCGTTCATTGTGGACGGCATATTGCTTGTGACGGAAAATTCCTGCAGCTTTATTCCTTTATCAAAAAGGATGTTTGGAATTGCCTTAATAACTTTTAAAACATCAGCATTATCCTTGTACGGAAGTGCTATATCAAGATAGGTGAGTCTGCTTAAAGCCTCTCTCTTATCTCCGCCTTTAGCTTTCTTTTCATAATCTTTTAGCCTGTTATACCAATATATACTTTCATCTTTTTGCATAAGCATACAGTAAAGCATACTCATACCTGCCATAAGAATCGGACTCTTTTCAAGCTCATCTTTAGGCAGGTTCAAATAATATTTTTTTAGCTCATAAAAATGACCGTTACCGGGATTCCGCCTTGAATTTCTGATTAAGAGTTCCTTAACTCTTCCTACATTTCCTGATTTTTCATACATTTCAAGGGCTTTTACAACATCGTCCTGAGTTTCATAGTAAAGACCTGCATTATAAGCAAACTCTCTGTTTTGTGCTGAGGAATATTCCTGTTCACTTAAAATACGAAGTGCTTTAAGGAATATTGGTCTGATTACATATGTTCCGTTTTCTTCTGTTATAAAATTATCTGTTTCTTTTGCTTTATGCAGAATAGGGGATATATGCTGATTTCCTGTAACGAATTCGGCAAGCTGAATATTAAATTCATCAACACAGCTTATTTGAATTAAAAATTCTAAAACCTCAGTATCCCAATTCAGCATAACGGAATTAATTAGATAATCACAATATTTATTTTCAACATCCTCATTCAGTTCATAAAAGCTGCATCCTTGTTTCAGTTGTGAAACAGCAAGGTTAATGGCTAATATGTTTCCCTGAGTATCTTTAAGCAAATCATTAATATCGCTTTCAGATAGTTCTATATCATATTGTTTTAAATATTTACTTATTTTTTTATTACTTATCATCAAGTCATCTTCATTGATTATAATAAAGCTTGAATTAATATAAGCAGGCATCAGCCAAGAGGGAATAGGGCTTCTGTCAATTAAAATAAGCCAAATATCATTTCTTTTGGAGAGTGCAATTATTTGTTGCCTTTGTTCATCCTCCTGAAGTAAGTGCAAATCATCAATAACAACAATTTTTTGACAATCGGATGTAATATCTTTTTTCCAGTTCCATTTTGAACAGGAGATATAAGTATACTGTTTGTTTTTCAGATATTGTCTGACAAGTTCGGTTTTACCATATCCCGTTGAGCCGGTTATATAAGCAATCTGATTTGTGCTTTTTGCAAATCTCAGCTTTTGTACTGCAATGTTGGGAATCATATATTCAGCGTTCACTTAAGCACCCCCCAATCTATTATTTGGCATACCAATACATTATATAAGTTATTTTATAACCGCTTTCTTCATTTGTCCACTACCCAACGAGGTAGTTTAATGAACATAACAAAATAATATATTTATAATACTTAGATTTTATCGCTGCAATAACAAAACAGCAAGCCGAAAGGCTTGCTGTTTTATGGTGCAGGAGAAGGGACTTGAACCCTCATGAACTTGCATTCACTAGAACCTGATGGTAGCGTTACCTTGGTGAAAAATTAATATAAATTTAATTTTCAAAAAACATTTTAATCAAAATTATTAAATATATCAATAGTACTAAACCAAATATAATTGATATAAGTAACCAATTATTACAATACAAAATCTGGTGATATCAATATTAACTAAGTTACTATTGATTTTGATAACTATGATATTTATTTAAAAAACTTACACACTTTTATTGACAAGGCCTTTCTCCCATTGATTTCCAAATCTCTGCCATACTTTTACCGTATTTCGGCACTTTTTATGTATGAATTAGAAACATTGTATTTTACCTTTACTGCAAAATCATATGTTTTTTTCTTTATCTCTGATGCACACTTGAAACATATTTTTTTTTGAACCAAGGTAAAAACTGTCACCTGGCAAAAGCATCGCAATCTGATTCCTTTTTATTTCTTTACCATTTGAAAAAAAAGTACCGAATGATGAGCCCGAATCCTGAACCAAAAAGCTTTCTGTCTGCCTGTTAAATCTGACACTGCAATGTATTCTGCTGACAGCAGGCTCTTTTGAAGAAAAAACTATTTGACAACTTACAGGATCTCGTCCGAGTAAAATACCGCCTGAAGGAACTGAAAAAACAACATTATTAAATGAGCTACCTTTTCCGATGATAACAGGTTCACCGGATAATTGTGTATTCCTTTTTTGCTTATTAAAAAGAGCAGAAGAAGGTGCATAATCATATACAGTCATATTATGCTTATCTGCAAAACCTAAGATAAGACCAAATGCAAACAACGCACAGGATATAAAGCTACAAATGCTCCTGAATAAAGCACGAGTAAAACCTATTGTGCTTCCGTCAACTGAAGCACAATAAATTCTCATAAATAACATACCGATAGTAGCATGAAATTTACAGCCCAGAAAAGCAGTATAATATATTGTATGAATCACGAATAAGAATAATGGAGCAATCCATAAATTCTGTAATACAAAGAAGTATACAATAAGGAACAGAATCGCAGTAATTGCCGCTACGATTAACGAATCAATTACAGCAGAAGCTATCCTTCTTGACATAGTTGTTGTTTCGAGTTTCATTATTATGCTCCAATCATTACACAAACAGCCGTGAAATTATCATTATTTTTATTTTCTGTGCGAAGCAGGAGTCGTTTTGTCATAAATGACAGCCATTTATCAGGTGTATCCGATTTGGATAAATCTATTATCATTTCCTGCTCGTAAACATACTCCCAAAATCCATCGGAACACAGCAGGAAAGCATCGCCGCTCTGGAGTTTAATCTGCGGCGGAATGCTTTTTATTTTCAAATTTTCATCATTTCCTATTACTTTGAGAAGTCGGTTTCTGTCTTCGTTAAATCTTATGTCATCATATCTTATTTCACCCATTTTGGCAATAGCGGCAGAAACCGAATGATCCTCAGATTGCGCAATAATCTGGTTGCCGCGAAAAAAATAAAATCTGCTGTCACCGACATTGGCATAACTGAGCATATCGCCGTCTGTTACTGCGAAAACCAAAGTTGTTCTCATTGCAGAATAAGCGGGTTTCTTTTTTTGCAGCTCGAGAATATATTGATTGGTTTCATTCTCAACTTTAATGATGTTTTCTTCACTGATATTGTTATTCAATTGTTCTAATTGTTCGACAGTATAATCAGCAGCGGCAGCAGAGGCGATTTCTCCGCAGTCATGTCCGCCCAATCCATCTGCCAAAACCCATATTCCGTCTTTGTAAGCGTAGGAATCTTCATTGTTTTTCCTTCCGCCTGGATTTGTATAGGCATATGTTTGAAAATGCATCTTTATTGCCATGCGTTGCCTTTATCTTAAAAAGTAAAGCCGAAAGCTTAACAATGCACAGCATCCTCCTTTTCATAATTTTATGCTGAATATAATATACGTCCTTGATGTTTGAATTATATTTAAAATAATTATCTCGGTCGTTTTCTATTTTATTAATTTTTAGGTGGTTGTTTATTGTTATCGTTTTTGAACTTGATGCAGAGGTGTATTTTGTTTTCAAGGCTGTCCTAACCTGATTATTGCAGTTAAGACAGCCTTTGCTGTTTTGTTCAAGTTTAGTTATCTAAGCTTAATATTTTATTTCAAATATATTTTCCTTATCAGCAACCATAAACTTGTCTCCGTTTTTTATGACAACAGGTACATTGGCAGTGAGTTTTGTGCCGTCAATAAGGAATGTGCCATATGTTGACGAGCAGTCCTTGATAGTAAGAGTTGCGCCAACCTTGGATATTTCGCAATGAACTCCACTTATACCAGGATGTGATTCCGGATAAACAATGTTGCATCTTGACTTATCTCTTCCTATTACAATGCGCTCATCAATGGAGAATTTCTTTCCTGCAAATATACCTGTTAAACCAATAAGGTAAAATTGCTTATTATTTGATGGAGTTGCTTCTATTACAATTTCTTTCTCTGATTCATCAGCAAACTGACTTTTCTTTTTGTTTTTGCTTGCAATAACGACGATGCTTACGATTGCCGCAATAATGACTGCAGCTGCTGCAATTGCAATTACTTTATTAGTATCTGATGTTTTGGCTGCAGGATTTGAATTATCATTTGTTTCATTATCAGCTGTATTTTCCAAAGTGTTTTCAGTTACGGCAGCAGTATTATTGTAAGTTTCATAGCTTATTGATAATTTGTCAAGCAGCGGTATAAGTTCATCAATACATACAGCATAATTTGCAGATATAGCCTTGTAGGCATTTATTGTTCCGAACGAAGCAATACCTATTATCGAACCGTCTTTTGCAAATATAGGTCCGCCTGAATTTCCATTTGTCATAGATGCATCAATCATATATGTATTGTACTGCACATTTGAGTCTCTGAGCCCGTATGAGAGTGATTTTTTTGAAACTATTCCACTGTAAATAGTGGAATCACTGTAATCATACTTCTTTTCACTGTTTGCATAATCTGATATGAAAGGATAACCGATAACATAAACATCATCTCCAACATTAACATCATTGTTAATCTTTAATGGAAATGCAGAAATTTTATCCACAGGATCGGATGCAATCTTGCAAACTGCAATATCACTGCCTTCATTGCGCTCAACAACGCTGAGCTGTACCTTATCCCCTGAACTTTCGGAAAATACAGCATAAAGATTATCAGTAGTGGGTTTAAAATAGTCGCATAATAAGGTGTATCCTGTTTCGGGATCTTCTTCTTTATAGAATGGATAGGTTGTACCTTCTTCTTTCAATACATAATCCACAACTCTGGTACCATCCAGATAGACATAGTAAACACCGCTGATTTGCGCTACTACATGGTCACAGGTTGCTATATACTGAACAGGTTCGCCCGGTTTTCCAACTGCAAATCCCGTGCCGGACCATTCCACACTGAAGCTGACACCGTAATTTGTTGCTTTATAAGTAGCTTCGCCTGTAATATATACAGCGTTCTTCTGCAAATCAGATGGTGTAGGGTTTTCAACTGCAAAGCAAGGCAAGCAGCTGAAAAAACATAAAATAAATGTCAAAGTAATTGAAATGATAAATCTGATGGTTCTTTTCATTTTATATTCCTCCATTAATTAATTATAATTAATTACTATTATAGTAAGGTTATCCTGAGTTTGAAATTTTTTATCCAATACGGTTTTCTCAATTTTTTTAACCGCTATTTCAGGGGTTAACTCAAGATATTGGTTTAAGAGCTTTTCTGAAATTGCGTTATAGATACCATCTGAACATATCATAATCGTATCACCGCTTTTCAATTCAAGACCGTTAAGACTGTAATCCGCCTTATTAAATTGTGTATTGCCTATGCATCCTACCAAGGCATCTTTTTCAGGTGATTCAAATGCCCTGTATATTGGTTCTTCATTGAATATTGCTTCTTCAAGAAGCATATTAAGATAATCGTGATCTTCATTTATTTGATACAGCTGTGAATTTCGCCTTAGATAAATACGGCTGTCGCCTATACAAAGCCAATGCAGTATGCTGTTATGAATAAGAGCGCAGGCAAGCGTGGAACCGGCATTTATTTTCCCATCCGGACTGAAATGGCTGCATATGAAAGAGTTTATTTCCTGTGCACGGTCCTTAAGATCTTCACCGTTGCGGCATATTGTATCCGGGGAATTGAAAAAGTCGAGCATTCCCGAAACAACCGCTTCGCTGACAGCCTTTCCGTATGAAAGTCCACCCATTCCGTCAGCAACAACTGAAAGAAATCCCTTTTGTGCAATCAGCTCGTCTGATGTGATATTGGAATAACCGTAGCTATCCTCCTGATAAGGTCTGCTTCCTTCATTCTGTACATCGCTGAGCAAAAGAAAGTGTCCGTCAGTCAGGTCCATTTTCAGCATCTTATTGCCGTCAGGTTCAATGGTTTTTATTAAAGCAGACGCTGAACGCCGCTTTTTCTTTTTTCCGAACACATTATCACCTGCTTTTATTAATAATTGAAAGTGTCATTGCACAGGGCTCTGAAGACAAGTTTTGTCTTGCCAATTTCAACCACATCATTGTCCTTAATCTGCTTCGGATCCAAAAGCAGTTGATTATTGATGTATACATTGTTTTTTCCTTCACCTGACTGAGCAAAAAACATATTGTTTCTGTCATCATAAATGATTGAAATATTGTTTTCCTTTGATACGCTGTCATCAAAATCAAAACATATATCATTCGTTTTTGAACGGCCTATTGTGTTTTTTCCGGTATGTATTCTGAAATCCATTCCACATTTTTCACCGTCAATTATTACTAGCCATCCTCTGACAGGTTTGATTTCGGAATTTTTAACATTATCCAAAAACTGAGTTTTCATCTGGTCCTTTGCCTGATTGATAGGAGCTACGGTTGGCGACATAGGCTGCGGTGTTGAAACCGCCGGTACATAGCCGAGTGCCTGTGTTGCACTGAATTCATCTGTACCGTTTTCACCTGAGGGTGTAAGTGGAATGGTTTTTCCTAAAGTGTTCTGACCTGAGCAGTAAGGACACTCTGCCGATTTGCTGTCATCATAAAGATGTCCGTTTTTACATTGTTTTATTGCCATAATTAATTCTCCTTTTGTATATTGATTTTCCTTACAAATATATTTAACCATATATATATTTCTGTTTTTGCAGTACCGAAAGTTACATAACAGATACCATAAATTACATTTGACGCTGAGTGACAGCATTACTTTGCTCTAAATTTTTTTACATCTGACCAAGGACCGACAATCTTTTTACCTTTTACTATCCTGTACGCTCTGACTTTGAAGTAAGCAGTTCCCTTTGTTTTTTTTCCGCTTTGGCATTTAGAGTTATTTTTTCTCTTAATTGGTTTATAACTGCCATTCTTTGAAGTCTTTGTATATACATCATATCCCGTTGCACCTATAACCTTATTCCATTTAAAATATATACCTTTATCAGGTTTCTGTTTTAATCCGGTTACCTTGCCAAGATTAATTTTAAACTTAAGTGATTTTTTTCCGCTGTATTTTCCTTTAAATGTAACCTTAACGGTATAAGTACCTAATTCCTTTCTTCCGCTCGAATATGAAACTGTATAGTCCGTTCCGTTTTTAAGGGTGTTTCCTTTTGAGTCTTTTACGGTAACGGACGGCTTTTTGGCTTTTCCGTCATATGTATAGGTTGTTTTGGAAAGCTTTATTGTTTTCGGATAGTAAATAATTGTTTTTTTTGATGTACCGCACCTTGAACATTTCCAAAGCTTTTTTCCGTTTTTGCTTGTTGTTGCTTTGGTGATTGAAGTGTTTTTATAGCTGTGACCGAGAGCACTTCCGTATTTGTATGTTTTTGTGCCTTTAGCGCTGCACCTGGAGCATTTGTAATAATATACTGCCGGAGATGTGCAGGTTGCCTTTGATTTCAGATATGCGGATGTTGTTGTTTTTGATGTATAACTATGTAGACCAGAATGGTTATAATGTATATTTGCATTAATAAGAGGCTCATTATTATATGAATCAATTGAAATTGCCTTCCATTGTGAAGAAGTACCTGCATAACAAATATTATTCAAAGCACCGCAATGATAAAATGCCATACTCTCTATTGTTGTTACACTGCTTGGTATGGAAATACTTATTAATTCTTTACAACCGCAAAATGCACAGTAACTTATTTTTGTTACTTTGTTTGGAATTACTATGCTTGTTAAGCTTGTGCACTCGTAAAATGCACCATCATCAATGGTTGTTACACTGTTCGGAATTTTTATGCTTTTTAAGCTTCTGCAATATCTAAATGCACTAGCAGCTATACTTGTTACACTGTTTGGGATTGTTATATTTGTTAAGCTTTCGCAGTTATCAAATGCACACTCACCTATATTTGTTATACTGCTCGGAATTGTATAGCTCGTTTCGGTTTTACCTTCAGGGTATCGTATAAGTTCTGTTTTATTTTTATTGAACAATACTCCGTCTTGTGAAGAATAATATTGATTTGAAGAATTTACATTTATGCTTGTTAAACTACTACAGCCATTAAATACCCAGTTACCTATGCTTGTTACACTGTTTGGAATTGTTATGCTTTTTAAACTTTCACAAAGGTAAAATGCATCAAAACCTATACTTGTTACACTGTTTGGTATGGAAATACTTGTAATGTTTTTACAGAAAGAAAATGCACTATAACATATACTTGTTACGCCGTAGCTAATAGTTACTGTTTTAATTGATGTGCTGTAGGAATTATACCCATGGTCAGAAGTTTCCATTGCACCAGTGCCTGAAATTGTAAGTGCTCCAGTTGAGGAATTGAGGGTCCAGGTGACATTATCTCCGCATTTGCCGCTGTAAGTTGCCGCCGAAACACTCATCGGCTGAACAAGCATAATTACGCTTAATGCCAGAATGAAAACGGTTTTAATTGAATTCCTGATTTTTTTCATAATTAATACTCCCTTTTATATTGATGAGAATGTTTTCACTTGTGAATAAGGACCATAAAAAATCTTTCCGTCAGACAATTTTCGGTAAGCTCTTACCTTAAATGTCATTGTTCCGTTAATATTGCTGTTGTAGAGACCGGTATTTTCAGTTGTTTTAAGCCGGATATATTTATCGGCAAAATCATCCCTAACATATACTTCATATC
>JBKWUD010000020.1:5301-41274 GCA_046989265.1 Eubacterium sp. | reverse complement strand
TCATTGAAGAAGTTGTTGTTTTTCCGTGAGTTCCGCAAATTCCTATGCAGTTTGAAAAGATTCTGCTGAGAGCACCGAGCAGCTCGGCCCTTTCAAAGCAGGGAAAATTAGCCTTTGCAAATTCAAGCTCCTCATTGCCTTTGAGAATAGCGTTAGTGTAAATTACAAGATCAGTGTTGTCAGCAATGTTTTCTTTTACCTGACCTAAAAATACTTTTGCACCCTCCCGTTCGATTCGTCTGAAGGTTTCTGTGTCGTTGTTGTCAGATCCTGTAACAGTATATCCGAGTGATAATAATATCTCGGCAATAGGGCACATACCGGCGCCGCCTATGCCGATAAAATGTATTTTTTTTGCTTCTTTAAGAAGTGTATCTATATCCTTCAAGGTGTAATCCTCCAAATAATTATCCTACAAAATTATTATACTACTTTTATATTCAAAAATAAACACCCTTTTTAACTTTGTTTCATAAAATATACAAGGTGATTTGATTATGACAAAATTTTATTCTCCGGATTTATCTGATAAAAGATTAGTATATGCCGCAGAGCATCTTAAAAGCTTAGGATATGAAGAGGTTGTGAATGATAAAAATGCAGATTTCCTGTTGCTCGGAATTAATTATGATAAAAAGTACTTAAATTCGGATGTGCCTGTTATTGATTACAAAAAAGAAGAAGTATTTCAGCTTAAAAATGCTTATCTTACTGCTGAAGCAGCGTTGGCGCTTACAATTGATGAGAGTGAAAGCAGTCTTATTAATTCGTCATTGCTGATAGTAGGCTACGGAAGAATAGGCAAGGCACTTCATAAATATCTTTCAGCATTTACAAGTAACATCACTGTATGTGCAAGAAATGAGCAGGCAAGAGCTCTGGCTCTCAGCAATAATGCAAAAACTATTGATTTTAGTGAACTTAAGAACTGCAGTAATTATGATGTTATATATAATACTGTCCCTCATCCCGTGTTTAATGAGCAGGAACTTTCGTCAGTGAGCAGGGACAGCTTGATTATTGACCTTGCATCATTTCCCGGCGGTGTTGATAAACACATTGCTAAATCAAAGGGAGTTAATCTTATTATTGCCAGAGGATTGCCCGGAAAATATTCACCCAAGGCAGCAGGAATAGTTGTTGCACAAACAATTGATAAAATGATTAAGGGGGTTATCAAATGAACATAGGATATTGCTTTACAGGCTCATTCTGTACCTTTTCCAAAAGTCTGGATGCGTTAAAGGAAATAGTTAAGGCAGGTCATCATGTCACACCGATTATGAGCGAAAATGCATATAATACCGATACACGATTCGGTGATGCAATTGATATTCAAAATAAAATTATTGAAATAACAGGCAACAGCATAATTCATACAATTGCAAAGGCTGAACCGATAGGCCCCAAAAAAATGTTTGATGTGCTATGTGTAGTACCGTGCACAGGCAATACTTTAGCGAAACTTTCAAACGGAATTGCCGATACAAGTGTTACTATGGCTGTTAAATCGCATCTTCGTAATTCCAAACCTGTTGTTATAGGTGTTTCAACAAATGATGCACTCGGCGGCGCCGCAAAGAATATCGGTAATCTTATCAATTATAAGAATTATTATTTTGTTCCTCTGGGTATGGATGATTGTATAAATAAGCCAAAGTCAATGGTTTGTGATTTTACAAAGGTTTTATCTACAATTGAGCTGGCATATTCAGGTAAAGAGGTTAATCAAAAAATATATTAATTATTGCTGTAGGGGGCAGACTTACGTGTCTGCCCGGTTTTATTTATTTTTACATATTTTTTAATAAAACTGTTGACATTAAAATATAAAAAGAATATATTTAACTTAATTTATTAAGCATTTTGCTTTAATAAAAAATCGGGTTACAAAGAGGAAGTGCATAATTGAAGAAGATAATTGATTTAAAGGATATTACAGTAAGCTACGGTGATAATACCGTGTTAGATAAATTGAATTTATATATAAATGAAAAAGAGTTTATAACACTCCTCGGACCTTCGGGCTGCGGCAAAACAACCACGCTGCGTGCCATTGCAGGTTTTATTAAACCTGATTCGGGCGATATTATTTTTGAAGGGAAGAGAATAAATGATGTTCCGCCTCATAAAAGAAAGGTGAATACCATTTTTCAGCGTTATGCTCTTTTTTCTCATTTAAATGTTTATGAAAATATAGCTTTCGGTCCTCAGCTTCAGCATATGCCTAAGGACGATGTTCGAAAAACAGTTGCAAATATGCTTGAGCTTGTCAATCTTAAGGGATTTGAGAAGAGAACTATTGACTCTCTTTCAGGCGGTCAGCAGCAGCGTGTTGCAATTGCAAGAGCTCTTGCAAACAAACCTCATATTCTGCTTCTTGATGAGCCGCTTGGAGCTCTTGATTTAAAGCTCAGAAAGGATATGCAGCGTGAACTTAAAAATATTCAGCAGGAGCTTGGAATAACCTTTATTTATGTTACTCATGATCAGGAAGAAGCTCTTTCCATGTCTGACACCGTGGTTGTAATGGATAAGGGCAAAATTCAGCAGATCGGTACTCCTGAAGATATTTATAATGAGCCGGTTAACGCTTTTGTTGCAGATTTTATCGGAGAATCAAATATTGTCGATGCTATTATGCTTGATGATTATCTCGTTACCTTCGGCGGCGTTAAGTTCAAGTGCCTTGATTCAGGATTTGATAAAAATGAGTTTGTTGAGGCAGTGGTTCGTCCTGAGGATATTAAAATTGTTGAGCCGGGTGCGAAGGCTGCACTTACGGGAGTTATTACAGGTGTAACCTTTAAAGGCGTTCATTTTGAAATACTTGTTGATGTCGGCGGTTTCATCTGGATGATTCAGACAACTCAGGAAAATCTCAATGTCGGCGAAACAATCGGAATGTATATTGAGCCTGATGCTATTCATATTATGAAACGTTCAGAGTATTCCGGTGAGTTCGGAGACTATTCTTCATTCTCAGACGAAATGGATCATATATCCGATGCGTCATATAATTGGGAGGATGAAGAAAATGAAAACTAGCCTCTCAAAAAAATTGCTTGATAAACCATATCTTGTTTGGTCTGTGTTATTTATAATTACACCGCTGATTATGGTTTTGTATTATGCTTTAACAGATAAAACAGGTGCTTTTACGCTGAATAATTTCAGTCATATTTCCGACTATTTTTCAACCATTCTGCTTTCAATTTTATATGGCTTGACTGCAACAATAATCTGTTTGATTATTGGATATCCCTTTGCCTATTTCCTGTCAAAGCATACGGTCAGGGCGCAAAGAGTTATTGTTCTTCTTGTTATGCTCCCTATGTGGATGAATTTTTTAATCCGAACCTATTCGCTTATGACTATTCTTGGTGACAGCGGTGTTATAAACAGTCTTTTATCTGTCTTGCATCTTGGTAATGTTCATATGATAAATACCTGCGGTGCCGTTGTTCTCGGCATGGTTTATAACTTTCTGCCTTATATGATTTTGCCTATATATTCTATTCTGTCTAAGATGGATAATTCTCTTTTGGAGGCGGCACAGGATTTAGGTTCTAATAAGGTTCATACCTTTAGAAGAGTAATACTTCCGTTGTCACTTCCGGGAATGTTAAGCGGAATTACTATGGTTTTTGTTCCCTGCGTTTCAACCTTCTATATTACCCAAAAGCTCGGCGGCGGTCAGATTGTTCTGATAGGTGATGTTATTGAAACGCAGTTTCAAAGTGCAAATAACTATAATCTAGGTGCGTCATTAAGCTTTGTGCTTATGATACTTATATTCATATGCCTTGGTGTTATGAATTATTTTGATGACGGAACTGAAGACGGAGGTGTAATTATATGAAAAAGAAAACCTCTGCGATTTCTAAATTATATATGGCAATCATATTCATATTTCTTTATGCTCCGATTGTCATTATGACGGTGTTTTCATTTAATTCATCATCATCAACTTATCAGCTTGACGGTTTTTCAACCTATTGGTGGAAGGAAATGTTCCACGATAAAGCTGCAATGTCTGCTCTTGAAAATACTGTGGTTTTGGCATTGGCTGCTGCTGCGGTATCTGTAATTCTCGGCATTTTTGCCGCAGTAGGACTTTTTAATTCAAAGAATAAATTTTATAAGCGTTCAATGATGACTGTTACCAATATACCCATGATGAATCCTGAAATTGTAACAGGTATTTCAATGATGCTTTTGTTTGTGTTTGCAGGCACGCTTATCCATAAAACCGAAGTACTTGGTTTCTGGACTCTGCTTATTGCCCACGTAACTTTCTGTCTGCCGTATGTAATACTAAATGTTATGCCAAAACTCAGGCAGTTTGATATGAATGTTTATGAGGCAGCGCTTGATCTTGGGTGCAAACCCCTGAATGCTTTTATGAAGGTTGTTATGCCTGAAATTATGAGCGGTATTATAACAGGCTGTGTAATGTCTTTTACATTGTCACTTGACGACTTCATCATCTCATATTTTACAAACGGACCTTCTTTTCAGACCTTGCCTATTTATATTTTTTCTCTAACAAAAAAGAGGGTAAAACCTGATATGTTCGCACTTTCAACACTTATGTTTGTTGTTATACTTGTTCTGCTTATTATTATGAATGTTGTTCAGAGCAGAGTTGATAAAATGGAGGATAGTAAAAAATGAAAAGATTAATTTCACTTTTATTATCTCTTATGCTTTTGGTTTTGAATTTCTCTTTTTGTCTAACTGCATATGCGGATGATGACATTTTCAGTGATGAGCAGATTGATTATTATAAAAATCTTGGCCTTCAGGGCACAACAATAAATGTTTATAACTGGGGAGAATATATTTCAGACGGTTCTGAAGGACTTATGGATGTCGTTTATGAGTTTGAACGCCTTACGGGTGCAAAGGTTAATTATTCCAACTTTGAGTCAAATGAAAATATGTATTCAAAGCTGATTGGCGGCGGTGTTTCATATGATGTCATCGTGCCAAGCGATTATATGATTGAACGTCTTGTTGATGAGAATATGCTTCTTGAGCTTGATTATAATAATATTCCTAATATGAAATATGTTCGTGATGATTGTCTGAATCTCTATTTTGACCCGGAGCAAAAATATTCCGTTTGCTATAATACAGGTACCACTATACTTATTTATAATAAAAATTTTGTTGAAAAAGAGCCGGATTCGTGGTCTGTGCTCTGGGATGAGAAATATAAAGACAAAGTACTGATGTTTAACAATTCCCGCGATGCGTTTGCCATTGCACAATTTGTTCTCGGTCAGGATTTGAATACCACAAGTGAGCAGGATTGGCTGGACGCTGCAAATCTCCTTGCTGAGCAAAAAGATAAGGTTAATCCCGTATATGTTATGGACGAAGTTTTTAATCTTATGGAATCCGGTGAATATGCCTTTGCAACTTACTATGCAGGCGATTATGTTCTTATGAATGAGAATAATGATGATTTAGGATATTGTATTCCGAAGGAGGGTGTTAATGATTTCTATGACGCCTTGTGTGTTCCTGCGTGTGCACAGAATAAAAAAGGTGCCGAAGCATTCATTAATTTTATGATGGAGCCTGAGGTCGCTTTTGATAATGAGGAATTTATCTATTATGCCTCCGGTAATAAAACTGTAGCGGAAAATGAGAATTCTTCGCTATACAAAAATGAAGCAGTGTATCCGACTGAAAAACCTGTTTCACAGCCTTTTAAAAATCTTCCTCAGAATATTCTTGAGCTTGAAAATACCCTTTGGTCTCAGGTAAAGAGCGGCAAGCTCAGCGAGCAAAGTGATATAGATGAAAAGAAAATTTATATTGAATCTGCTGTTGTAGCGGGTGCAGCAGTTGCTGTATTGATAATAAGCTTTGTCAATAAGCAAAAAAAGAAAAAAGAACAGGATTTGAGTGATTTATATGAGCAGTAAAATAAAATGTGCAGTGTTCGATTTGGATGGCACTCTGGTTAATACTATTGATGATCTTGGCGCAGCCTGTAATGCTCTTATTTTAAAATACGGATTTGACGCTGAGTGGAGCGAACAGGACTATAAGAAATTTGTCGGCAATGGAGCTAAAAAACTTGTTTCACGAGCTTTTAAAGATAGTCTTGATAATGAAACACTTGAAGAACGATATAATGAGTTCAAGTCAATATATAATGAGATTAAACTTAATAATGCCCATTCATATGACGGTATAATAGAGCAGCTTAATATTCTTAAAGAAAAAGGAATTAAGCTGGCAGTCGTCACCAATAAGCCTGATGAGGCAGCAAGGGGAATGGTTGAGCACATTTTCGGTGAGAATTATTTTGATGTCATTATAGGATGTGTTGATGGTGTCCCTACTAAACCTGATCCGGCAACAACAAAAATGGCACTTGATGCCATGTGCTGTACTGCAAGTGAGGCAATCTACTTTGGTGACAGCGAGGTCGATATGCAGACTGCAAGAAATGCAGGAATTGAAGCAGTAGGTTGTTCGTGGGGATTCAGAAGTTTTGAAACCTTATTTAAAGAGAATCCGTCTGTTATTATTGATGAACCCAAATACATATCAAAACTTTTTTGAAAAATTTGAAAAAAACTGTTGACAATTGGTATGCCTTTTGATATAATTCATATCGTTGACGCGAGAGTGGCGGAATCGGCAGACGCGCACGTTTGAGGGGCGTGTGGGGCGACTCGTACGGGTTCAAGTCCCGTCTCTCGCACCAAAAACAGCTTAATTCCATTTGGAGTTGAGCTGTTTTTTTATTCCCGAAAACCGCATAAATAGGCACTTTGTTGAAAAATATAAGGATATTTAAAAATACTTGGCGGATATATGCGTTGCACACCTATGCAGATAGTATACACTCAAAGTTCAGGTCGTTTTTTCTTTATTGACACAATCTATATACAGAAAGTTTTGAGTATGACAGACAGTTTATAATAAAATGTTGAATTTATCTAAAATACAGGCTCATTTATTTACTTTTTATATGCATTATGCTATACTGAACACGGTGCTACTATGGGAGTTTTAAAAAATAAAGTATCAGCTATTATTGATACAGGAAAAAAGTATTGGAATGAACCTGCGGCGAATGGATTGCTTTTACCGAGGGTGCGTATGGTGCGATTCTCGGATGGCATTTGTATATTCTTATAACGGAGAGAAGGCGGCACAGCTTGGTCTTACAAATACAATTATCGGAAACGCTGCATTATGGTCTATGCTCCTTGCTCTGATAGCAATAAAGAAATTGGGCAAACGAAATCTGCTTATAATATGCAATGCTTTAAATATTGTTATGTATCCTGCTTTTAAGAGTTTGGTTATGATTTGCGTGTTATGCTACATAAACAATTTTGTTAATACGTTTCGTAATATATATATCCCTGCTATTAACGCCGATAAATTCACAACAATGAGATATCAAAAACAGCTTGAACAAGCTCTAAAAACGCTTGAATACGGTGAGCTTCATTACTATGAAAATCTTGATGAAAATATGAAAATGGCAAAACAGTTGCTTGTTCAGGAAAAGAACTATAACAATCTTGACAAAATTGAAGAATTATATCATCAGATTATTGCTGAAACAGTTGCAGCAGTATAGATATATTAGTTAAATAAATTATATAATTATCAGGCGGTAATAGTAATCATGTTAAATCAATTTTCAAGAACTGAATTAATTTTAGGTACTGAAGCTATGGAAAAGCTTGCGGCTTCCCGTGTTGCAGTGTTCGGTATAGGCGGCGTGGGTGGTTACACGGTTGAGGCACTGGTGCGTTCGGGACTGGGTGCAATTGATTTGATTGATAATGATAAAATATGCTTAACTAACATTAACCGTCAAATTATTGCAACTCATAAAACGATTGGAATGTTCAAGGTTGATGCTGCTGAGCAAAGGTGTCTTGATATTAATCCTGATGTAAAAATAAAAAAGCATAAAGTTTTTTATACTCCCGAAACATCGGAGCGGTTTGATTTTAAACAGTATGATTATATTGTTGATGCTATTGATACTGTTACGGGTAAGCTGGAACTTGTTGAAAAAGCCAATGAAGCAAATACTCCGATTATTTCATCAATGGGAGCAGGTAATAAGATGGATGCTGCTGCATTTAAGGTTGCTGATATTTATAAAACCTCAGTTTGTCCGCTTGCAAAAACAATGCGCCGTGAGTGTAAAAAGCGAGGAATAAAGCATTTAAAATGTGTTTATTCCGAAGAAATGCCGATTTCTCCGAGCAATTCAGCTGAGGAGCTTAACGGTCGTCGTCAGGTTCCGGGAAGTAATGCCTTTGTTCCGAGCGTTGTCGGTCTTATCATTGCCGGAGAAGTTATTAAAGACTTGACAGAGCAGGGCAAAACCCTCTTTGGCTGACAGATGCGGTAATTTAATATTTTTATAATGATTAAAATTAAGATAATGATTTTCAAGTCCTTCGGATATTAAAATATTCGGAGGGCTTTAATATTTCAGTTGCATTGAAGCAGATAATTCTATATAATATTTTCGGTGATTAAATGAGTGATATTACAAAAATTGTACTGACAGGCGCCCCCTGTTCAGGAAAATCAACTGCACTTGAAAAATTAAAGGTTCATTATGAAAAACAGGGTTATACGGTTTTTATTATGCCTGAAAGCGCAAGGATTCTGATTAATAACGGAGTCTCCCGTGATGATATGCTGCTGTTTGAAAGTAAAGTCATAGCTCATCAGCTTAATGCTGAGAGTGAAATTGATAAAAGCCTGTCAAAAGATACAGATGATAAAATTCTCGTTTTATACGATCGTGGAATAGCCGATGCCCTAAGCTATCTGACATCTGAGCAATCCGACGCTTTGAAGAATAGATATAATTTTGATTTGATACAAATATGGGACAGATATAGCGCAGTAATGATGCTTGAAACAGCTGATTCTGATAATTACATTATGGATGATGGAAGAACAGAGAGCAGAGAGAAAGCTTTGAAGGCTCAAAGTGCTCTTTTAGATGTTTGGATAGGCCATCCTCATTTTAGGTTTATAAAATCAGCTGACAGATTTGATGATAAAATCAATAATCTTATTGATGAAATAGACTGTATTCTCGGCAACATAGAGCACGAAAAGAAATATTTAATAAAATATCCTGATTTTGAAGCTCTTTCAAAATATAAACCCTTTAAGTCTGAGATTGAGCAAATTTACCTTCTTTCCGACATTGGTTCTCACAGAATAAGAAAGCGCGGCAGTAATGGTTCATATGCGTTTTTTGAAACCTTGAAAATAAGAATATCAGGGGATAAATGCTATGAATACGAGGGCAGTATTTCCGAGGAAAAATATGATGAATTGAAGACAGTGGCTGACCCTGAAAAACATCCTATAATTAAAGACAGATATTGCTTTTTGTATAATGGTCAGTATTTTGAATTAGATGTATTTCCGTTTTGGAGTGATAAAGCACTTATTGAATTGGAGCTCAGCAGTTGCAGCGATGCTCCTGACTTGCCGCCTGAGATTACTGTAATAAAGGATGTTTCAAAGAGTAAAAAATATAAAAATAATTATTTAGCGAGTGTAAATTGGAATGAAAATAGTTAAACCGGATTATTATAAAAATTTTAAATGCATAGCAGGAGATTGCCCTGATTCCTGCTGTCAGGGTTGGGAAGTAGATGCAGATGAGCAGTCGCTTGAATTCTACAAAACGCTTAACCCATCGCTTGAAATAAAACAGCGTATTGACAAGGTACTTGATAAAGATGAATTTGATAATTCAATTTTTAGGCTTGCCCCTAAAAAACGATGTCCGTTTTTGAATGAAGAAAATTTGTGTGATATGCACATTGCAATAGGTCAGGAGCATACACCGTATACCTGCAGGACTTTTCCAAGATTTATTTATGATTTCGGCGGAACAAGGGAGATCGGAATATCGTTATCCTGTCCGGTTGCTGCAGATATGATTTATAATCTGGATAGTCATTTGATACTGGAGAGCGAGATTAATGCAGACCCTCCGACTCTTAATGATATTGATGCTGAAACCTATTTTATTTTGATTAAGGCTCGCAAAAAGGCTTTTGAGGTTATTCAGAATGATAGTATTCATATTACTGAAAGACTTGGACTTTTATTGGATTTGGCTGTCGAGCTTCAAAAAAAGCTTGATGATTATGAGGAAGGAACGGAAAATATAGATTTTTTTGATGTCTTTAAAAATCCAGAGGTTATTAATCATGAATGGGTTGAAAAGGTCAAAAATCCAACTGTAAAGCCTATTGAAAATACTTTATATAACGAAAATATTGCATCATATTTTATTTATAAATATTTTCTTCAGGCTGTATATGACCTTGATCTTCTTTCAAAGATTAAAATGGCAGTTGTTGGCGTAATGATAAATACATATTTCGGCGAGAGCAGTTGGACGGTACATCTTTGGTCTAAGGAAACAGAGCATTCTCAGTATAATATGGACAGGTATAAAAAACTATTAAAGAAAGCAGAGTGCCTGTCAGCATCCGAACTTAAAAAGCGTATAAAATAATTTGTGACCCTTCGGTTAACCGAAGGGTATTTCATTTCAAATAATTGTTAAAATTAACAAAATACATATACAATGTTGAAAATAATTATTGACAATTAACAATAAAAGTGTTACTTTAAAAGTGAGCAATCGCTCACCATACTAATGAATTCAGGGAGGAAAATTTATGAATGAATATATTGAAAATGTTATTAAGACAGTAGAACGCCGCGACAGTGCTAAGCCTGAGTATATTCAATGTGTTAAAGAGGTATTTCGCTCACTTGAAAAAGTAATTGAAGAACATCCTGAATATGTTGAAGATGATCTTCTTACTCGTATGGCTGAGCCTGACAGACTTATTACTTTCCGCGTTGCGTGGGTTGACGATGCCGGAAAAACACAGATTAACCGTGGTTATCGTGTTCAATTTAATTCAAGTATTGGTCCATACAAGGGCGGTCTTCGTTTTCATCCCAGTGTAAATTCATCAATTATGTATTTTCTTGGCTTTGAGCAGACATTTAAGAATTCTCTTACAGGCTTGCCTATGGGTGGGGCAAAGGGCGGCTCTGATTTTGATCCGAGAGGCAGGAGCAAAGGAGAAATTATGCGTTTTTGCCAAGCATTTATGACTGAACTCTATCGTCATATAGGACCTAATGTTGATGTTCCTGCCGGTGATATTGGTGTAGGCTCGCGTGAAATAGGCTTTTTGTTCGGCCAGTATAAGCGTATATCTGATGCTTTTGAAAATGGTGTAATTACCGGTAAGGGTTTGGCATACGGCGGTTCACTTATTCGTCCCGAGGCAACAGGATATGGTGCTGTATATTATACTTGTGAAGTATTTAAGCATGAAAATGATAATATAAAGGGAAAAACCTTTGCTGTTTCCGGTTTCGGAAATGTAGCGTGGGGTGCATGCAAAAAGATTGCAGAGCTTGGCGGTAAAGCTGTTACCGTTTCAGGTCCGGATGGTTATGTTTATGATGCTGACGGAATTATTACTGATGAAAAACTCAATTATCTTCTCGAAATGCGTGCATCAGGCCGTGACCGCTGTGAGGATTATGCAGATAAATTCGGCGTTCCGTTCTTCAAGGGAGAAAAACCATGGGGTGTTAAGGCTGATGTTGCAATGCCATGTGCAACTCAGAATGAAATCGGTATTGAAGAGGCAAAATCTATTAAAGCTAACGGAACCAAATATTACATAGAGGTTGCGAATATGCCGACAACGGAGGAAGCACTTATCTATCTTATGAATGCTGAAGGAATAATCGTTGCACCTTCAAAGGCGGTTAATGCCGGCGGCGTTTGTGTATCGGGACTTGAAATGAGTCAAAATTCTCAAAGACTTTCATGGACTGCTGAAGAAGTGGATTCAAAGCTCCACAATGCCATGATTTCTATCCATGCAAATTCTGTTAAGGCTGCTGAAAAATATGGTCTTGGCTATAACCTCGTTGCAGGAGCAAATATTGCCGGATTTGAAAAGGTAGCAGAAGCTATGATGGAGCAGGGTATTTATTAATACTTTATAATTTCTTTTAGGCAGTTGATATTTCGGCTGCCTTTTTGTTATAATGTATTTGAGAATATAATATTAACCGTGGTGATAAATATGAAAGTTTACAGAAATCCTAATGAAAAAATTGCAGACAAGGTCTATAAAGCTATGATTGAAAAAGGCGGGTATTGTCCCTGTAAGTTGGATCAGGTTAAGGAAAACCTTTGTATGTGCAAAGAGTTCCGTGAGCAGATTGCTGATCCTGATTATGAAGGGTTTTGCCATTGCCACTTGTATTATAAGGAGAAATAATTATGAGTAATGATATAAAAAAACTTGGAAAATTGAATGGAAAAACCTGGGTATCAATATTTTTATTCGGATTGATTGGGCAAATTGCATGGGTAGTTGAAAATATGTATTTCTCTCGGTTTATGCAAAATGAGATTACGAAAGCACCTTATGCAACCACTCTTTTGGTCGCTTGGTCTGCGGTGTTTGCTACTCTTGCAACTCTGATTGGAGGAGCACTTTGTGACCGCAGCGGTAAAAGAAAGCCTTATATCTGCTGGGGATACATAATATGGGGATTTACCATAGCTGCATTTGCACTTGTTCCTATGCAGCCAAGTAAGGACAAAGTTCTGCCGTTAGTTATTCTGGTTGTCGTTATGGACTGTGTTATGTCAGTTATCGGTTCAATAAGTAATGATGCATCATATAATACTTGGATAACAGATGTTACCAATACGGCTAACAGGGCAAAGGTTGATACGATCCTTGCGATAATGCCGCTATTTGCTATTGCTATAGTTTTCGGCGGCTTTGATTCGTTAACAAATGCAGAAGCAACTGTTTCTGATTGGCGTAAATTTTTTATAATTATGGGCATTATACCGACACTCGGAGGTCTGGCAGGTCTGTTTGTTATGCGTGATAAGCAGGGAATAACGCCAAATAAAGATGCAAAATTTTTATCTGACTTTATTTATTCTCTTAAGCCAAGCACCATTAAAGGAAATAAAATACTTTATATTTGTCTTTCGGGAAATATGGTCTCGGCAATTGCTTATCAGATTTACATAAATTATCTTTTTAATATTATTGAAGGAACACTGAAAATTAAGAATTATATTATTCCGATAGCTATAATTATGATTGTTGCTGCGGTTATTTCCGTTATTGTTTCAGCAGCAATGGATAAATACGGCAAAAAGAATTTTTATTATCCTACAATTGTTTCAGGTATTATAGGTTGTGTTATCATGTGGAGTGCAAAATTCCTTGTAGATAAAAATGAAACAGCAGAACTGGCTGTTCTTATCATAGGGGGAATACTGGTTATCGGTGTCAACCTTATTATGGCCGGCCTTTTTACTGCATCTTATCGTGATTATATTCCTAAAGGCAAGGAAGGTCTTTTTCAGGGCTGCCGTATGGTTATGTATGTTCTTATTCCTATGATTGTAGGACCTGTGATTGCTCAGATAATAATAAGCCTTACCAATAAGGGGGTATCAGATAGTGAAATTATATATCCTATGGAATTATTCCTTGGCGCAGCCGTTGTTCTTATGTTCTGCTTTATTCCTTCAAAGACTGTCAGAAATAAGCAAAATGATTATCATAATGAACTTATTGAAAGAATGAAAACAGAAAAATAGGCGTTTTAAAAAGGATGTCCAATTTGACATCCTTTAATTAATATATTATAATAATATTAATTATTTTTCTTAGAGGATTACTATGTATAAGAGATATATGAAAAGAGGATTGGATTTCATATTGAGTTTTTTGGCAATTATCATTCTTTCACCTGCATTTTTGGTTTTGTCAATTGCCGTGAAACTGGACAGCAAAGGTCCTGTGTTTTTTAAGCAGGAAAGAGTTGGATTGGGCGGAAATTTATTTCAGATATACAAATTCCGTTCAATGTGTGTCGGAGCAGAGCAGACAGGCACAGGTCAGTATTCCTTTGCAGATGACCCAAGAGTTACTAAGGTCGGTAGGTTTATCAGAGCGACAAGTCTTGATGAATTACCACAACTTATTAATATTTTAAGAGGGGAAATGAGTTTTGTAGGTCCTCGCCCTCCACTTACATACCATCCGTGGCCTCTGAGTGATTACACACCCGAACAGTTCAGAATGTTTGATGTTAGACCGGGAATTACCGGCTGGGCACAAACCCATGGCAGAAAAGAGGTTGAATGGCACGAGAGAATCATGCTCAATGTATGGTATGTTGACCATGTATCACTTTGGCTTGATATTAAAATTCTCTTTATGACAGTATTTAAGGTGTTGAAGAGAGAAGATAATATAAATCACGGAATAACCGTAGATTCGAATTACTTTGAAGAAAATCAAAATGAAAGAGAAAGCGCTGAGGTATAATGCTTAAGCTTTTTTATATAACTAACAATCCTGATGTTGCTGAAATAGCACAGGATGCAGGTGTCGACAGAATTTTTGTTGATATGGAATATATCGGCAAGGAAGAGCGCCAGCCTAATATTGATACAGTTAAAAACCATCATACCATTGACGATGTTATGAATATTCGTAATGTTATTGACAAGTCAGATTTGCTTGTGAGAGTTAATCCTATTCATCACAATTCCAAGCAGGAGATTGATGCTGTAATAAATGCAAATGCAGATATAATAATGCTGCCGATGTGGAAAACACCCGACGAGGTCAGAGCGTTTGTTCAAATGGTTGATGGGCGTGTCAAAACGATGCTTCTTCTTGAGACTGAAGAAGCAGTACAATGTATTGATGAAGTGCTTGAAATTGAGGGTATTGATGAAATACATATCGGTCTTAACGATTTATCTCTCAGTCAGGGAAAGAAATTTATGTTTGAGCTTGTAACTGATGGAACTGTTGATAAATTGGCTGAGAAAATTAGGGCTGAAAATATTCCTTTTGGTTTTGGAGGCGTCGGAAGAGTATTTCAAAATAATTTATTGCCCGCTGAATATATTTTGGCAGAGCATTACAGACTTGGCTCATCAATGGCTATTCTCTCAAGAGCATTTTGTAATACTGCAAAAATTAACAATTTGAATGAGATTAAAAATATTTTTGAAGAGGGAATAAGACAAAACAGAGAATATGAAAAAACTCTTATGTCAAAGACTGATGAATTTTTCAAAAATAAGCATAAAGAAACAGCTGAAATAATTCAGAAAATAGTGAGTAAATGATGAAATTATTGTTAACAGGTGCTTTTCATTACAGCCATGAACAACTTGAATATTTAATATCTCTGGGTTATGAGATTACATTTGTTCAGGATGAACGAGTTTCAATTGGATTTGATGTTTCTGATATTGAAGCAGTGATTTGTAATGGATTATTTTTGTACACACCAATTGAGAAATTCAAAAGCTTAAAGTTTATCCAGCTGACTGCTGCAGGGTATGACAGAGTGCCGATCGACTATATAAATAAGCATAATATTAAAATATCAAACGCAAGAGGCGTATATAGCGCTCCAATGGCAGAATTTGCTGTTTGCGGTGTTCTTCAGCTTTATAAAAACGCAAGATTTTTTTATGAAAATCAAAAGGCTCATAAGTGGGAGAAACACAGAGGACTTCTTGAACTTACCGGAAAAAATGTGCTTATTATAGGAGCAGGTAGTATCGGCACACAAGTTGCAAAGCGATTTAAATCTTTTGAGGCTAATGTAATCGGTGTTGACCTTTATACGAAAAATAATGATTATTTTGATACGGTTTTTTCGCTTGACAGGCTTGATGAGCAGTTAAGTATGGCTGATATCGTTATTTTGAGTCTTCCTTATTCAGAGAATAATAAAGGCTTTTTTGGTAAAGCAAAATTTTGCCAAATGAAATCCACAGCAATATTTGTTAATTTATCAAGAGGAAAGCTTGTAAATCAAAATGATTTGACAGATGCCTTAATCAATAAAAAACTAAACGGTGCAGTGCTTGATGTGTTTGAAACTGAACCGTTGGATGAACATAGTCCTTTGTGGGATATGGAGAATGTAATAATAACTCCTCACAACAGTTTTATAGGAGATTTGAACAGTAAAAGAATGTTTGATATAATTAAAAACAACTTGAAGGACCTTTTAAATGAGTAAAAAAGTTTTATTAACTGCGACGGTACAAAGTCATATATGTCAATTTCATAAGCCTCTTGCAAAATTGCTTCAGAACAATGACTATGAAGTACATATTGCGGCGAGAAATAATTTATCTGAGAAAAATGGTCTTGCAATGGAATATGTTGACAAAATATTTGATATACCTTTTGACCGTTCGCCTTTCAGTTTGAAAAATATAAAGGCATATAAAGAGCTTTCAAAAGTATTAAAGGATAATAAATATGAAGTTATTCATTGTAATACTCCAATGGGTGGAATGGTAACTCGTTTGGCTGCAAATAAGTATAGAAAAAAGAATGGTACTAAGGTTTTCTATACAGCACATGGTTTTCATTTTTATAAAGGTGCTCCGAAAATAAATTGGCTGATATATTATCCTATAGAAAAGTTAATGTCAAAATTCACAGACACACTTATCACAATCACAAATGAAGACTATAAATTGGCTAGTGAAAAATTTCATTGTAATGTTGTACATATGCATGGTGTAGGGGCTGACTCATCAAAATTTTATGTAATTAGTGATGAGGAAAAAACAGCATTACGAGAGAAACTCGGATATGAAAAAAACGCTAAAATTATTTTGAATGTCGGTGAGCTTAATCAGAATAAAAATCAAAAAACAGCAATTAGAGCAATGAAGAGGATTGTTCAAAAGCTGCCGAACAGCAAGCTGCTTATTGCAGGTAATGGAGAAGAGTTGGAAAATCATAAGTCTTTGATAAAAGAACTCGCACTGGAAAATAATGTTGAGCTTCTTGGATATACAACAGAGATTTTTAAATATATGAGTATTTGTGATTTATTGGTAGCCTGTAGTTTCAGAGAGGGATTGCCGCTTAATCTTATGGAAGCTATGCTATGCGGAAAACCGATTGTAGCTTCAGTCAACAGAGGTCATAAAGAGCTTATTGACGATGGAAAAAATGGTTATCTTGTTTCTGTTACTGATATTGATGAATACGCTGATAGAATTATTGATATACTGGAAAACAGTAATTTTTATATGCAAGCTGCTTTAGAGAAGGTTGAGCCTTTTAAGGATGTAAATATTCTTAACGAGTTAAGCGGCTTGTATGGATTGAGCTGTTAAATTAAAAAAGCTATGAGAATTTTACATATGATTCCGGATATCGGTATTGCCAATGGAATAATGAGTGCCGTCCTTAATTTTGCAAAAGCAATGCCCGATGATATAAAATTTGATATTATTTATTTTCAGGAAACAGAAAAAACAAGAGCAAAAGAGATTGAGACTCTTGGCGGTAAGGTTTATAAATTAAAAAAGCCATCACCAAATGATTTGATTGGGAATTTTGAAATTAAAAGATTTTTTGCCCAACACAAAAATGAGTGGAAGGTTTTACATATTCATGCTCCTCATTTTGCAGTTTTTATTGCTCCGGAGGCTAAAAAATCAGGAATTAAAAAAATATGCTGTCATTGCCATTCTACGGAGTTTTCACTTAACGGGAATTCTAAAAGAAATAAAATTCTTAGTTTGTATTCTAAGTATTTTATTAAAGATAAATTTGCCTGTTCAAAGATTGCAGGTGATTTCTGGTATGGAAATAAACCTTTTACAATAATCAACAATGCTATTGATTGCAGCAAATTTAGATATAATGAACAAATCAGAATTGATAAACGTAAAGAATTGAATTTAGATGATTCATTAGTAATCTGTCATATTGGAAAAACCAGTATTCCTCAAAAAAATCATAAGTTTTTAGTTTATGTTTTTGCAGAAATACAAAATTTAAATTCTAAGGCGAAATTATTTCTTATCGGAGCAGAGAAAACAGAAGAATATTCTTTATTATGCAAAGAACTGAACATATCTGATTCTGTGTTTTTCATGCAAACAAGAAGTGATGTGTCAGAATTATTGAATTGTGCCGATGTTTTTGTATTTCCGTCTACAAAAGAGGGATTGCCTGTATCAATAATTGAAGCTCAGGCAGCAGGCTTACCGGTTTTAATGTCTGATTCGGTATCAAGTGAGGCTATTGTAACTAATCTTGTCAGAACTAAATCACTTAATGCGAGCTATATTGAATGGGCAAAGGATTGTATTTCATTGTCTGAATTTGAAAGAAAAGACACATTTGATAGTATGATAGATGCAGGCTGGGATATTCACAATTCTTTTGATTCGCTTATTCGTTATTATAGAGGTTAATTTATTATGCAAAATTCACTAATTTACAGAATAAAATCAGTATTATTTCCCGGCGGTTGGTGCTGTGCTGTTAGATTTAATGAAAATGATGATACCTGTATTTTAAATAACCTGGATGATGAATTTACTGTTCTTTCAAACAGCAAACGATATTGGTGTGCTGATCCTTTTTTTGCAAAGAAAGATGATAAATATTATTTGTTTTTTGAAATGTATGACAGACTTAAAAGAAAAGGGCTTTTAGGTTACAGAGAAATATCAAAAACAAGTATTGGTGATTTAAAAGTCATTTATGAAAGTGATACACATTTATCCTATCCGTTTATTTTCGAAAAAGATGGTGCTTTTTTCATTATTCCTGAATCCAATAAATCCGGTGAATTGTTTTTATTGAGATGCACTGATTTTCCGTCACAGTGGAAAAAAGAGTGTGTAATTGCTAAAGAAAATTTAGCGGATACTACAGTATTCTCTTATAACAATGTAGATTACTATATATCTGAAAGAGTAGACGGTACAAATAATTTTAATAGAATTGATTTATTTTATGAAGAGAATGGACAGTTTAAAGAATGTTTAAATAATCCTGTTAAACTGGATGCAAGCACAGCCCGATGTGCCGGAAAGATTTTTAAATATGATGGTAGTTATATCAGACCTTCTCAGGACTGTGGAGTTGCTTACGGTGAAAAGCTTAACTTTAATAAAATAATTTCTATTTCCAAGGAAAATTATGAGGAAGAGCTTATTACAACAATATCTCCCAAAGAGATTAAACTTGATAAAAAAGAAAGTTATATCGGAATTCATACTTATAATAGAATAGATAATATTGAAGTAATTGATTTAAAGACAGAACAAAAATTTGACCTGTATAACTTAGTCGGCATACTATATAAACTTTTTTATAAAGTAAAAGAGATGTTTAAATGAAATTTTCAGTGATTATTCCTACATATAATGTTGAAAGCAAACTGGACCGATGTCTTGAAAGCATATTGAGTCAGAATTATACTGATTACGAAATTATATTAGTAGATGATGGTTCAGGCGATAAAACTGCAGATATCTGCAGATCATATTCTGAAAAATATATTAATATAAAATTCTTTTCAAAAAATAACGGCGGTGCCGCATCAGCCAGAAATTGCGGACTGGATAATGCAGAAGGTGATTATATCCTTTTTGTTGACAGTGATGACTTTGTTGATGCTACGTATTTTGAGAGTATGTCTAATGATTGTTTGGAAGATGGGCTTGCTGTTTTCACTTTTTCATTTTTTAATAATAATGTAACAAGAAAGAGGAGCGTTGCGGAGGATCTCCTTGATGAAACAAGCTCGCTTTTTAATTTATCAAAAGAGCTGATTCTTTCAAGGCTGATAAATAGCCCTTGTGCAAAAATTTTCAGCCGATCTTTAATCGAAAAACATCATTTAAGATTTGATGAGAAAATGCCCGTTGCTGAGGATTTTAATTTCTGTCTTGCTTACTTATTTTTATGTAAAAAAGTGTCTGTAAAAGATAAATCAATATATTTTTATGATGTATCAAGTAATAATTCATTGGTAAGAAGCAGAAAAAAAGGTTTAATTGATATTTATCCATATGTATTCGATACGGCATATAATTCTATTATTTCTTCGGCATTCAGCGATAGTGAAAAGAAAGAATTGCTATGTATATGGGACAAGCTGCATACAGACAGCTTCATAACATGCGTTATGGAAGAGCAAAAGGATACAGATCTTTCAACTAAAGATGTTTTATCTAATATAAGATATATGTGCAAAAAATTTTATTCTGAATATAAACCTGATTACGGTTATCAGAATTTTGTTCATTATTTAGTTAGAGTTTGCATAAAATACAAGCTTGCACTATTGCTTTATGTAATGTGTAAAATTTATAATAAAATTCGTACTTAATATGTGATTATGATGAATGAAAAGAAGAAAGTTTTAATCGTCAATGAACCGCTTTCATATGGTGGAATGAACATTGCCTCAATTCGCTTTGAAGAAAATTTAAACAAAGATAAATTTGAGTGTGTCTACTGTGTCAGAAGAAACTGTAAAGGTGCTTTAGAACAAACTGTGTTAGATCGTGGGGTCAGAGTGATTCATGTACCTGACAATGAGCTTAACTATTATAAGAGCTATAAGTTTTATAAAAAACTAATGCGTGATGAACATTTTGACATAGTTCATTGTCATTTGCCCTTTTTCAGCGGAATTGTTTTATTGGCTGCCGCCGAGTGTGGCGTAAGTAAAAGAGTTGCTCATGCTCATTTTTCGCATCCATATACTGATACCGCTATTTATTCTAGGGCAAAACAGGCAATAGCAGTTATATATCGAAAAGTAATGCGTTTGTTGCTTAAGAAGTATTGTAATGTTAAATTGGCTTGCAGCAGAGAAGCCGGAGAATTTCTTTACGGTAAAAGAGAATTTGCAAAAAACGGAATAATTCTTAACAATGGCATTGATACTTTAAGGTTTAAATTTAATTTTGATATGCGCAGCTGTACCAGAAAAGAGCTTAATATTAGTTCTGCTTCTATAGTTTTAGGTCATATAGGACAGCTTTATAGTGTTAAAAATCAGTCTTTCTTAATAGATATTTTTAATAAATTTCACAATGAAAATCCAAATTCATATTTACTTCTGATCGGAGAAGGCTCTGATAAAGAAATGTTAACCGAAAAAATCAAAGTTCTTGGATTGGAGAGTAATGTCTTATTACTTGGGGGGCGAAATGATATTCCGGAGCTCCTTTGTGCCATGGATTGCTTTGTCTTTCCTTCAATTCATGAAGGTTTTCCTTTAACACTTATCGAGGCTCAGGCTTCAAAGCTGCCTTGTGTTATTTCTGATGCTGTTACCGATAAAACAAAAATTAATGATAATATATTTTATCTTTCAATTGACGAAAGTCCTGAAACTTGGACTAAATATATAAATAAAGCTATTTCCTTTGACAGAGAGTCAGTAGATAACACAAGAGTAATCAGTGATTTTGATATAAATAATATTTCAAAAAAGCTTGAACAGATTTATTTTAGTTGATAAGGAGGGAAATTCAATATGATTTTCGGCTTTACTGCAGTACAGACTTTTCTAATTATATTGTTTGTATTTGCTGTATTATATTGGATTATTCCTCAAAAATATCAATGGATTACTTTTTTATTAACAGCATTGGCTCTGGCTTATATGGCTCATTATCTTGTTCCTGATGAACTTGATGATTTAAGCAACTACTTTTATTTTATTCGTGAAATGAAAGAGGGCGGCAGGGAAAGATTTCAGGAGATGATTGATACCGGTCAATTTGAATGGGATACTTATCGAGTTGCTGCATATTACTTTTATTTTATAAGTTTTCTCAGTACACCGCATTATCTAGCGTCTATTACAATCTTTATTGTTTATGGTTTGATGTTTTTAGTAATATACAGAGCATCAATAAAATTCAATGTAGATAAATTGGATACTTTTATCGGAACGATGTTCTTTTTGGCAACTTATTGGTATTATGATACAGCATCGGGAATCAGAAACGGCTTGACCTTTGCCGTTGTGTTTGCTTGTGCATATTATCACCTTGTTGAAAGAAAACATATATTATTTTGTTATTTAGGATATTTTTTGGCGGTTTTCACTCACTCAAGCGGAATTATTCCTGTAATGTTAGTTCTTTTAACGATCATAACTCTGAATACAAGCGGAAAAGCATTTAATTTTATTTTGGTATTTGCAACGGCTGTTGCATCTGTAGGAATCAATTATTTAGCTAAAATAACAGATAACAGCCTTATTAATTCTCTTGCTGAAAAAACTGTCCATTATACTGAAAAAGGTTCATATGATTCTACAACTATGCTGATAGTTAATGTTGTTACTCTTATTTTAGTGTTTTTATTGTTACTGTATTTTACGGAATATTTACTTAGCGGCAGAAATTCAAATCAATTAAATTTCTTCTATAAATACGCATCAAATACGATGTTCTTTTTAGTCGGCGCATATTTTTTAAATCTTGTATTTTTAAGATTTGTTCGTTGGATAATTCCTATGATTGGCGCTCTTATTTTTATGATAGGAATGAAAAGTCAAAAGGAACAGATGAATTCTGAAGGTTTAGTATATACAAAGTATTATGCACCTCCGATTGCAAGACTGAAATATAAAATTCGTCCATTAGTTTATATCGTGTTTATAGTTTACATTATTATTCATATTTGGTATGATTGTAATGGTTCATCATTAGTTTGGGCTCATTTTGAAGACGAGTGGATTGATTTGGGTTATGAATATTATTGGTGATAATATGAAAATTTCAATTATAGTTCCTATTTATAAAGTTGAGAAGTATATAAATCAGTGTATTGACAGTATTATTTGTCAAACATATCAGGATTTGGAAATTATTTTAGTTGACGATGGTTCACCTGATGCCTGTCCTGAAATTTGTGATAAATATGCAGATATGGATAACAGAATAATAGTTATTCATAAACAAAATGAAGGTTTGATTGCTGCGAGAAAATCGGGGCTTAAAACGGCAACAGGCGAATATGTTTGTTTTGTTGATGGTGATGATTGGATTGCTCCTGATATGTATGAAAAAATCTCAAAGTCAATTAATAAATATAATCCTGATTGTGTAATAACTCAATTTCTGTTTGCTTTTGAAGATAAAACGATTCCAAGTGATTATTTGCTTGTTAAGAAATATTACAACAGAGAAGATATTGAAAACAGCATTTTTCCGACGATGCTTTTTAAAGGACAGTATTATAGATTTGGCATTTTCCCAAATTGCTGGACCAAGGTGTTTAAAAGGGAAATACTGCAGAAGCATCTTTATGATGTTGATAACAGAATTCGTATGGGTGAAGATATTGCTTTTACATATCCTTGTTTAATGGAATGTCAAAGTATAGCATTTATTGATGAGCCGCTTTATTATTATCGTCAAAATTCGGAATCTATGACAGCCTCTTACGACAAAAATTTATCAGAAATTTATTTTCTTCCCTATAAAGCCTTGACTGATAAAGCTGAATCTTTAGGTGTTGATTTATCAAATCAGCTTCCGTATTATTTATTATATCTTGTGAATTTTGTTATCAGAAATGAAGCATTAAAAGATAATCGAAAAGGTGCTGATAGTACCAAAAAGGTTTTATCAGAGCTTTTAAAAAACAGTGTTGTTATTGACGGAGTAAAAAAGATAAATCTGAATATTCTGCCATTACATACAAAACTGCTTGCAATCAGTATAAAGTGCAAAAGTGTTTTTATGCTGAGTATATACTTGAAATTGTTGAGGAGATACATATGAACAATGAACAATATTTAATCAGTGTTATTGTACCTGTTTATAATGTTGAAAAATATCTGGATGAATGTGTTGAAAGTATAGTAAATCAAACATATAAAAATCTTGAAATTATACTTGTTGATGATGGCTCAACCGATAATTCCGGCAAAATATGTGATAAGTGGTCAGAGAAAGACAGCAGAATTAAAGTCATTCATAAGGAAAATGGGGGTTCGTCATCTGCAAGAAACGTTGCTCTTGACATAGCGCATGGGGATTATATCGGATTTGTTGACAGCGATGATTTTATTGATGAAGATATGTTTGATTTGCTGCTAAAAAATGCACTTGAATATTCGGCAGAAATTTCAAGATGTTCATACAGATTTAATATTGATGGAAAATTTACGGATTCTGAAGAGATAAATGATGAAATTCAAGTTCACAGTTCGAAAAAAATTCTTGATTCAATGAAATATAGCGGTATTATTAATGATATACCTGTATGTAAAGTTTACAGAAAAGATTTTATTGCAGATGCACGATTTGATGAAACCTTAATTTCAGGCGAGGATGTAGTTTTCAATTATTATTTATATAAAAAAATCAGCAGATTAGTAAGTCAGGATGCTGCAAAATACAGTTACAGAATTCACAATAATTATCATACAAAGAATCCACAGTTTCATTACCGCGGATATATAGCGATGAAAAAAATTGTTTGTGATCCTGAATGCCCGAATAGTCTTTTTATTAAATTCTTTAATTTTGCATCATGGTCTTTGCATGATATTGTTATTGATGGTTTTAATTATGATTTTAATGAAATCAGGAAAGATATATTAAAATACAAAAAGCCTATTGAAAAAGTAATCAAAGATTTGGGCGATAAGAATAAATTAATCAGATTGAAGGTTTTGTCTGTTTCGCCATTGCTTTACAAATTAATGCTTAAATTATTTGATAAGCTATTATAGTTTATTTGTTTTATCGGAGATATATATGAACAATGAAGAATATTTAATCAGTGTTATTGTCCCTGTTTATAATGTGGAAAAATATCTGGATGAATGTGTTGAAAGTATAGTTAATCAAACATATAAAAATCTTGAAATTATTTTGGTTGACGACGGTTCAACGGACAATTCATATCAGATGTGCAATAAATGGGCGGAAAAAGACGGCAGAATTAAAGTTATACATAAGAAAAATGGAGGAACATCCTCAGCAAAAAACTGTGCTATTGGTATTGCGCAGGGCGATTATGTCGGCTTTATTGACAGCGATGATTTTATTGATAATGATATGTTTGAGCTGCTGCTTAACAATGCACTTGAATATTCGGCGGAAATTTCAAGATGCTCATACAGATTTTTTGAAAACGGAAAGTTTGTTGATTCAAACGAAATAAATGATGAAATTAAAATCTATACATCAGAACAAATAATTGACGATTTAAAGTATAGTGGTAATTTGCGTTCGATTGCCTGCAATAAACTCTTTCTGAAAAAAGCAATTGTAAATGTTCGCTTTAATGAAAACCTTTATTCCGGAGAAGATACAGTATTTGTTTATCAGGCTTATAAAAATGTTAATAAAGTTGTTTGCCGTGATATTGCAAAATATACATACAGAATGCACAGCAATCATCTTTCAGCAAAGCCGGATTTTAATTATCAGTGTTACAGGGCAATGAAAACAATTATAAGTGACCCCGATTGCCCCAATGGTCCGTATTTTAAATTCTTTACCTTTGCTGCAATGACTCTGAATGATATTGTGTTAAAAGGATTCGATTATGATTTTGATATAATCAGAAAAGACATTTTGAATAATAAAAAGAAAATTAAGGCAGTTATAAAAAATTTGAATAACAAAAGAAGTATGATGAAGCTTATGGTTTTGTCAGTGTCTTCGTTTTTATATAAAGCTTTATTAAAACTCGGCGTTTAATTTAAATTATAATCAGAGGCTAAGAATGAGAAACATATCGCAAAGTAAACAAACTGTAATTAATATGGCAGCAAGCATGTCAACTTATATAATTTCACTGCTGATAAGCTTTTTTCTGTCGCCGTATATTGTAGAAAACATAGGTGTTGATGCTAACGGTTTTATTACACTAGCAAACAACTTTCTCGGATATGCATCTTTGGCATCAATAGCTCTCAATACTCTTGCAAGCCGCTTTGTTACGGTTAGTATTCATCAAAAAGATAACGAAAAGGCAAATAAGTATTTTTCATCAATATTTTATGCAAATGTTTTTTTGTCTGCCGGTCTTGCAATTGTTTTTTCTTTAATATTAATTTTTCTTGATGATATAATAGATGTTGCACCATCACTTCTGACAGATGTAAGACTGTTGTTCGGTGTTCTTTTCATTAATTCCATATCTAACACAGTCGGCTCAATATTTTCTGTTGCAACTTTTGCAACAAACAAATTATACCTTAATTCTATTGCAGGTATAATTACAAATTTTATCAGAGTAATTATTCTTATTGTTCTTTTTTCTCTGTTTCAGCCAAAACTGTATTATGTTGGTATTTCGACTTTTTGTTCAGGTTTTCTCCTTGTTATTATTAACTTTTTCCTTACAAAAAAGTTATTGCCTCAGATAAAAATTGACTATAAATATTTTGAACTGAAAAAGGTTAAAGAACTGATTTCAGGCGGTATATGGGCATCTGTTAACAGACTTGGAACTATTTTGTTAAGTGATTTAGATTTATTAATCAGCAATGTATTTATTGATTCTATTGCTATGGGCGTTCTTTCTATTTCAAAAACCGTTCCCAATGTAGTCAATTCGGTTGTAGGGACTATTGTTGCGGTTTTTTCACCCAATTACACCATTTTATATGCACAGAAAAAATATGATGAATTGGTTAAAACTGTCAGAAGGTCGATGAAAATAATGGGAATAATTACCAATCTTCCTGTTATAGTACTTATTATTTGCGGCGAGCAGTTTTATCGTTTATGGCAGCCTACACAGGATGCACATGAACTGTATATATTATCAATTCTTGCAATAGCCTGTATAATCATAAGCGGCGGTATTAATTGTATTTATAATATTTTTACTGTTGTTAACAAACTAAAATTAAATGCTGTGGTTGTAATCATTTCCGGTTTAATAAGTACAGCTTTGGTATTTGTTTTGCTGAAAACAACAAATTTAGGCATATACGCTATTGCCGGTGTAAGTACTGTGATAAGTATCATAAGAAATTTGGTTTTTACCGCTCCGTACGGTGCAAAGTGTTTGAATTTAAAATGGTACGCTTTTTATCCAGAGATAGTTAAACCTGTAATTTATGTGGCGCTTTCTGTTGTGATATCCTATTTCCCGACAAAAGTTATCAAAGCTGATAATTGGATTTCGTTATTTGCTCTCGGCATTTTAACCCTGGTTATTTCAGTTCTTATTGGTTATTTTGTAATTCTGAATAAAGAAGAAAGACATATGGTTAATAATCTTATTTTGAAAAAGTTAAAAAGAGGGTAATATGAATAATAATTTAATTCTATGCAATTCGGTTTTTCAGGTTTTGGTTGCACTATGGTTTAAATATAATATGCTTTCCGATGAAAATACTGATATAATAATTTCAGACCACATGAACAGTTATGAAATGATAGCAGGAAATATTTCAAAAACAAAATTGTTCAGAAATGTATATACTGTTAAATCGAAAAAGTTTGTTTTCGGCGGGCATGATTACAGCAGTCAGCTGGAAAAGTTCTTTTCCAGAACTTTTCCCAAAAAAGAATTATATAAATTAATTAAAATTAAAAATAAATATGATTGCTTCTACTTTTCAAATTTTGATGAGTTTTCCGAACTTATTTATGATGTTTTAAAGCGCCGAAACAATAAAATGAAAGTGAATATATATACCGACGGCACTTCAACTCAAAGCAAACTGTTCGAAGGATATTATAATGATACCGATGTTCCGAAAACAAAAAAATACAGGATTTTTGCACTTATTTCAGGCAAAAAATATTTATACGGAAATGTAAATCAATTTCTTGTGTTTGAACCGGATTTAATGGAGTGGGATCCCAAATGCGAAGTTTCAAAAATTGACCCTATTTGTAAAGACAAAGAGTTTTTAAATATTGTTAATCAGGTATTCGGATATGATAATATTGAAGATGAATACAGTGAAAAATATATATTTTTTGAAGAATCCTTTTATGCCGACAGTGGTTATATGGAAGATATTGTACTTATTGAAAAACTTGCTGAAATTGTCGGAAAAGAAAATCTGTTAATTAAAATTCATCCTCGAAATCCTAAAAACAGATTTAAGGAGCTTGGATATAAAACAAATAAGGATACCCATATCCCATGGGAAGTAATAGCAATGAATATTGATTTATCCGGTAAAAAACTAATTGCAATCGCTTCTTCAAGTATTCTTAATCCGGTTCATATTTTCAGAATGGATCTAAAAGCATATTCACTGATTAATTGTTTAAATGAAGTTCCCCGAATCCTTGATACTCCACTGTCAAAAACAGTAGTTAATATGTATCATGCATATCCTGATAATATTAAAATCTGCACAAGTCTTGAAGATATTATAAAATAATAAAAGGCAAGCGGCAGCTTACCTTTTAAAATGAAATTATTTTTTGTTTATAAATTCTACAAAGTCAAATTCTTTTTCGTATTGCATAAGACCGGTTATATCACGGTTAAGATATACTAAAGGATACGGACCGTTATAATTCGGTTTTATGTAATAAGCGTATTTGCTTTTATGGTCAGGATTACTAGTCAGCAAGACTTTGTTATTACATTTGAAATTCTCAAATTTCCGGAGGTTTTCGTCACTCAGATAACCTGCTTTATTATAGTCTTCCTGATTAAAGTCACCTATATCATACATTACTACATATGTATTTTCTTTATTTATCCGCAGTTTTCTTTCATTCCATTTATCTTTTGCCTTGCTGAAATCTCTGTAATGAGTAAAATAGATTTTTATATTGCTGTGATTTTCGTCACCATTGATAATACCAATCGGAACTCCGTCATCACGAGTTGAAAAATACTCAACATCTTTTGAAATATAATATTCAAGATTTTCAAGAAAATTGCAAAAGTCATTGCTGTTTATTGTTAAATCAATAGTCGGTGAATTAAACCTTTCTCCAAGTCGATGATAAATTAAACCGCCTACACAGTTAGGACACAGTATTGTAAAATCCGTATTGTTTAGCTTTTTCTGATAATGCTTGTTTTCTGCTTTATCAATCTGTTTGAATATAAAAGAATTTTTAAACATCTTTTTTAATTTATTAATCATTTTTATCACCGTAATTACTTTAACATAACAATATAATTAAGTCAATTAATAAGGAAGGTGAATTTGTGAAAAAAGTGCTGTTTGTGTGCAATTCAGTGTATCAGGTGCTGGTTGCATCATGGATAAAATATCACAATTTCAATCATGACAGTGTTGATATTATTTTATCGGAGCGAATGAACGGGGTTTATGATATCGCCGAAAGAATGAAAAAGACAAATCTTTTTAATGATGTTGCTGTATTAAAAGTTAAATATAACGATAACAAAAAAATAAATTCTGTTTTAAAATATATAAATTTTAATTCTTTTGCAAAAAAAAAATGCAAAAAGAGAAAAATATGATATTCTTTATACAGCAAGTATGGATTATTTTATTACCACTTTATTTGACTTGCTTAAACGGAATAATAAATCGCTGATTTTAAATTATTATGAAGATGGAACAGCTTCTTATACGAAAAGGCTCAGCTGGTATTATGAACTTTTCAAAAAGCCATCCGGTATAAAAAACATATCGCATAATAATATTTTTAAAAAATATACTATTTATTCAAATTTTAATGAGTTTTGTGTTTTTGCCCCGAAGCTGCTGGAATGGTATCCTGAGGGAAGCAAAGTTACAGAAATTGATAAAATAGATATTACAGATAATATATTTAAAAAAATAATAAATTATATTTTTGATTATGACAATCTCGAAGATAAGTACGAAGAAAAATACATATTTTTTGAAGAATCATTTTATGCCGATACAGGATATATGGAGGATGTTAATTTAATAGAGAAACTGGCTGATATAGTAGGTAAAGAAAATCTTTTAATAAAAATACATCCCAGAAATCCTGAAAACCGTTTTGCAAAAATGGGTTATAAAACAAATGTGAATACGGCAATTCCATGGGAAATAATTGCTATGAACATTGATTTAACGGATAAAAAGATTATCGCTGTTGCCTCAACTAGTATAATTAATCCTATTCAGGTTCTCGGCATTGATGCAAATGCGTATTCTCTCATTCGCTGTTTAGATGAAATTCCGCAGTTGCTTAACAGTCCTCTTTCACAGACAGTGATTAATTTATTTAAAGCATATCCTGATAATATTATTCTTTGCCAAAGCATTGAAGAAATTTCAAAATAAAGGAGAAGTAATTATGAAAATTATAGGCGTTATACCTGCAAGATACAAATCAAGCAGATTCCCCGGAAAACCACTTGCCGATATTGACGGAAAACCAATGATTTACTGGGTTTATCAGCAGTGCAAAAAGGTTGATGATTTTGATGCTGTATATGTTGCAACAGATGATGAAAAAATTTTTAACACCTGCAAGGACTTGGGTGTAGAGGTTGTTATGACATCTGATACACATTTAACGGGAACAGACAGAATCGGTGAAGTTGCAAGAAAAATACCGGCTGACTTGTACGTTAACATTCAGGGTGATGAACCGCTCATTGAGCCTGAAACAATAAAGGCTGCGATAAAACCATTTTACGGAAATAAGGATTTACAGGTTTCAAATTTGATGACTAAAATAACTGACCCTGTTGATTTGGTTAATTTTACCATACCGAAAGTTATTGTAAATAAAGATAATATTGCAGTATATTTGTCAAGAGCAACAGCTCCGTATCCTAAGGGGAAGATTGATTACAGTTATTATAAGCAGGTATGTGTTTACGGCTTTACACCTGAGGCGTTAAGTTTTTATTGCGATTATGGAAAAAAATATGGCAAGGCAAGAGTTGAAGCTATTGAAGATATTGAAATTTTAAGGTTTATTGAAAATGGTTACAGGGTTCAGTATGTTGAAGTTGACAGTCAGACTATTGCTGTTGATACTCAGAATGATTTAAATCGTGTTAGAGATTACATAAAGGATAACGGTATTACTATTTGAGTTAATTTATATTTATAGTAAATTGAAGTTATAATAACCGATGTCATATTAATCATATATACAGAAAAGAGTTTTAGTATGAAAGAATCATTGAAAGATTTTAAAACAGCTTTATCGAATGGTGAATGTGTTTACGGACCGTTTATGAAGACCGGTGACCCTATGTTTGTTGAGGCTGTAGGTCTGGCAGGGTTTGATTTTGTTATTTTGGATACAGAGCATGGCCCTGTGGATATTGAAAGCCAGCAAAATAATGTTCGTGCTGCTGAGGCAAGAAATACCGTTCCTATAATCAGACTTAAGGATAAAGCGGAAAATACCATTGGACGAGCTTTAGATATAGGAGCTTATGGAATTCAGGTTCCGCAGATTTCTTCTGCTGAAGAGGCGAGAGAGGTTATTAAATTTGCCAAATTTTATCCGTATGGACTGAGGGGAGTTTGCCGTTTTGTAAGAGCAGCAGATTATTCGGCTCAAAACAGATATGAGTATTTTGAAAGTTCCAAGGATATCATCATCATTCTTCAGCTTGAGGGAATAGATGCGATAAAAAATATTGATGAAATACTTGCTGTTGAAGGTGTTGATATATTATTTATAGGTCCTTATGATTTATCACAATCACTTGGACTTCCCGGTCAGGTAAATAATCCGATTGTTGTTAATGCAATGAAAGAGATAGTCAGCAAGGCAAAGAATGCAGATAAGGTAATCGGTTGTTTTGTGGATACTTTGGAAGATTTAAAAATGTGGAAGAGTCTGGGACTGCAATATCTCAGTTATTCTGTAGATGTTGGTATTTTCTATGATGCCTGTAAGGATATATCCGATTTTTGTAAAACAATATAGTTATATTTGGTGAATTATGCATGCATATATGATTATCGCTCATAATCAATTTGAGCTGCTTGAAAAGATAATTTTGTCTCTTGATGATAAAAGAAATGATATTTTTATACATATCGATGCAAAGGTTAAGAATTTTGATTTTAATCATTTTAAAAATATTGCTGTCCATTCAAAAGTTATATTTACACAGGAGCGTGTTAATATAACTTGGGGTGACTTTTCTCAGGTTAAAGCAGAAATACTTTTATTGAAAACAGCTGTTGAAAATGAGGATGCAAACAAATATTACACTTATTATCATCTTATATCGGGTGCCGATTTACCGATAAAATCAAATGATGATATACATAGCTTTTTTGACGAACATCAAGGAAAAGAGTTTATTCATTATACCGATAATATTGTTTCCGAGTCTTCGTTATCAAGAATTAGATATTATCATTTGTTCAGAAGGCATCGTAACACATTTAATAAAATTCTGGGTCAAATTGCATTGAGGATCCAAAAATTGATTGGGATTGACAGATTAAAAAATACTGATATCCGTGTACAAAAGGGCTGCAATTGGTTTAGCATTACAGATGAATTTGCTAAATATATTGTAGATAATCTATCCGAATATAAAAAGATTTTGAAGTATTCTTACTGCTGTGATGAAATATTTATTCAAACAATAGCAGAAAGCAGCCGTTTTAGAGAAAATCTTTTTATGCCTGAATGCTGTAACGACCACTATGCCTGTGTTCGCTTGATTGACTGGAAACGCGGAAATCCTTATGTTTGGCAAATGGATGACTATGATTCTATTATTTCTTCGCCTTGTATGTTTGCACGAAAGTTTGATTTAAATGTTGATAAAGAAATCATAGAAGCTATTTTAAAATATACTGATAAAAATTAAACTATTATCAGCTGATATTGCTTTTATGAAATATTTTGACGAGAATAATTATGATTTTTTTTATAAATTTTTTGAAAGCACTGGCGGCCTGCTTGATCACAAACGCACATTATGAAGGTGTATATCCTGTTGATATTATAGCAAACGGCGGCTTGATTGGAGATATATTGTTTTTTTGCTGTTCAGGATATTGTCTGTATAATGTTAAACTAAACTTTTTTAAATGGTATCCAAAAAGATTATATAGAATTTATGTGCCTGTTATTCTTATAACTGTCATATATCTTTTAATTGGATTATACAATTTTGAAGACAGAAATATGTTTGAATGGCTGATTTATCCCACAAATTATCACTTCATTGCCTCATTAGTGATTTTGTACATACCATATTACTTTTGTTTAAAAATTGACTGGCTGCGTAATCATCTGATACACATAATGTGTGCCGTATTTGTATTATGGATTTTGATATATTTTATAGCATACGATAAAAGCTATTATCATATTGACGATGTCCATGAGCATATGATAAAATTTTTGTTTTTTGAAAGTATGCTGCTTGGTGCTGTATTTAGAAAGTATGATAAAAAAATCAGGAATAATTTTAAGAAGATTTATCCGATTGTTACGGCAATTGTATTTATTCTGTATTTTTCGAGTAAATTGTTTTTCAGCAGATACAGTTCCTTTTCAAATTTGCAGTTCATCAATCAGATAATAATTTTTGTTCTATTAATATTTATTATGCTTACTTTTGACGGACTTGACAGTAAGCTGGAAAAACTTCCTTTATGGATAAAAAATATTATTCAGTTTATATCAAATATTACGCTTGAGATATATATTGTTCAATACGCTATAATAAGCTTTATTAATTCCTTTAATACAAAGTTTCCCGTTAACTGGATATTGCTTACTGCTGCTATATTAATATCTGCTGCGTTGCTTCACTATCTATCAAAGGGAATTTATTCATTAAATGATTTGATTATAAAAAAGATAAAGAATACATCTGAAAACAGTGTTTAGAGTATTGACGAAAAGTGCAATAATGTATTAAGGGGGATATATATGAATAGTGAAAAAGAATATTTTATATATCTCCTTTCATGCTTTCTTAATGATGAAAAGCCATGCGGACAGGCTGTTGACTGGAAGGTTATTTATAATCTTGCCGACAATCACGATGTTGCCGGAATTATTGCACGTGAGATTAAGCTGCTGCCTGATGATTATAAACCCAAAAATGAGTTTAAATCATATTTTAATCAGCAGCTTGGTTTGACTGTTAAGAACTATTCGGTTAAGGAGCTTGCCAAAGAAAAAATAAAAGCATTCTTTGATAAAAATGAAATAAAGCATATATTTGTTAAAGGAGAAGTAATTAAAAAGTATTATCCGATTCCCGAGCTACGCACGAGCGGCGATATTGATGTTACTATTCAGCCTGAGGATTTTGATAAAACGCTTGAAATAATAAAAAAATCAAATACCGTCATTTTGAATGTTGTATCCAATACTATAACAATATCATTATTCAAAGTTGAAATTGAAATTCACAAATATGCAGATGTCAAATCAGATTATTTCGACTGTGTATTTGATCTTTGCACCCTTCGGGATGGATATACTTATGAAATGGATAAATATACTCATTTGCTTTATATTACCTGTCATTTATGCAAGCATCTTGCATATAGGGGCGCAGGAATAAGAATGCTTATGGATATGGATGTTCTTGTCCGTGCGATTGAGAATTTTAATCGGGACAAGTTTATTAAAATGTGTTTTGAGGCAGAAATAGGGAAGAGTGCAGAGGTTTTGCTGTCTCTTTGTAATTTGTGGTTTAAAACCCCTGTAAAGCCTTATTACGATATTGTTAAGGATATTTCATTGATAACAGCATTTGAGCACATAATGCTTGATGGCGGCAGCTTTGGCTATAATATTAATTCAATTCCCTTTAGCAGTGCCGACAGCAGCAGAATAAAAACTCTTTTAAAGCTTGCTTTTCCCGACAGAGATTTTTTAAAAGTAGCATATCCTTATTATGAAAAACACAGCTTTCTTCTTCCTGTTGCAAGAGCAAATCGTATTGCTGACGGCTTTTTCAAAAAACGAAAGCAGGCAAAAGCCTCTGTTAAGCAGATAATGTCTGACAGTAATATTTCGGCTGTACAGCGTGATTTGTTGAATGAGCTTGAAATTAAATAATTTTAATAGCATTGCACTCTGAGTTATTTTTGCTCAGTGTGCAAATTTTTTACAAATTTTGACATTTTTTAATTTGATTATTTACAAATATACATAAAATATGTTAAAATAAATCAATAACTTTTTACAGTGGGGCGAAATGATGATTATACCTTTTCTTGATTTAATTGATACCGAAGAGGATAAGGAGCGTTTTATCTATTGTTATACTCAATATAAAAATTTGATGTTTAAAGTTGCTTATGAAAGATTGCATGATTCACATTTGGCTGAAGATGCAGTTCAGGATGCTTATTTTTATATTGCAAAGAATTTTCATAAGATTGATGATGAAAAATCTCCTGAATCACGCAATTATATCAGAATGGTTACCCGTTCAAAGGCTAACAGAATTGCTGAAAAGCAGGATAAATATATTCTTGAAGAGCCGGACTTTGATGATAATTGTGAAATCCAAACTATTGAAGACGATGCCTTTAATAATTATGAAATAGATAAGCTTATGAAGGCTATCAACAACCTTAATGAAAAGTATAAAATTCCGATTATGTTAAAGTGCATATACAATCACCGCAGTAAGGAGATTGCGGAGATTATGGGCGTGACTGATGATGTGGTCAGACGGCGTATATATCTGGGCAAGCAAAAGCTTAAAAAGATGTTGAAAAGTGAGATGAAGACAGATGACTAATAATCTATATAAGGCTTGCTTAGCAGCAGAGGAAGTATGGTTTGACTCAATGGATTTGATTGAAGGCGAGCATCAATTCAGTGCATCCTTTGAGAGAAAAATGAACAGACTCATTGATAAAATGAGGAATGATAAATATCATCATTTAACCCGTCGTGCTACAAGAGCAATTATTATTGCGGCAGTCCTTCTTGCGATTGCAACAACCGTAATTGCATCACCCAGAACAAGGGAATACATTGTTGAGAAATTCAATAATCATTCAACTTATTCCGTTGAAGAAGGCTACGAAGGTGAAATTGAAGATGATTTGGTAGTCGGTTATATTCCTGAAGGATTTGAGTTGACGTATAGTAATGTTGATAAAGAAAATGGTTTAATT
>JBKWUD010000020.1:0-5291 GCA_046989265.1 Eubacterium sp. | reverse complement strand
AAATAAAACAAATCAATATGGTGATATGACTTTTGATACTGAATTTGATAGTTCTGAAAAAATAGTTTATGATAATATTGAATATATTTATTATAAAGATAACGATGGATATAACGGATTATTATGGAACTATGCTGATTATCAGTATTCTGTTGATGGAAATATAGATAAAGATGATTTAATTAAAATTGCAGAAAATTTAAAATAATTGGTCACATTTTTTCTTCACAGCGCTTATATTATTGGATGTTTTATCTAAATAATTAAGAAAGGAGGAGAAACAATGATAAAAAAGACCTTCTGCAGATTGTTTTGTGTTGTTCTGGCTTTAGTGACTGTATTTGCATCATCTTCATTTTCAGCATTTGCTGCCGTTAAAGATGAGGATATAGCTGTTCCGTATTATACTACAATTGGAACAACAAGTTACGGAATTAACATTAGCGGCATTACTGCAAGTTGTAGAGCAAGTTTATCATCAAAAACTTCTACAACATTAAAAATAGTGATGGAACTGCAAAAGAAAGGTTCTTCAAGCTATTCTACAGTTAAGACATGGAGTGATTCCAGAACAGGTACTGCACTCGGAGTTACAGGCTCAAAAGCAATTAATCTTTTAAGTACATATAGGCTTAAGGTTACATTTACAGCCGGAAGTGAAAAAGTTACATATTATGATTATCCGTAATAACAAAAAACAGCAAGGGAATTAATTTTCCCTTGCTATTTTATTTGCGTATATAATTTTTTGAGCCATAAAACCTACCAGAAATCCGGAGAAATTTAAAATAATATCATCAATATCCACATTTCCGCAGGAAAAAATGTATTGATAACCTTCAATTCCGAACGGAATTATGAATCCTATAAGGAGCAGCTGCCATACTTTTATTTTTTCAAAGTAAGCAGTAATTATGAATGCAGTCGGCATAAGTATTATGATGTTGCCAAAGCACACCAGCATTAAATATTGCTGACCGTTAGGATTATCAAAAAAGGCTTTGAAATATTTAATTGTGCCGTCGCCTATTATAGTGTTGACTGTTCTTCCATATTCGTTTGGATTTCTTGCAAAGCAGGCTATTATTACAAATACAAAAAACAATGCAAAGCAACGCCAAAAAATTTTATAAAATTTATCATAATCCTTTATTTTTGACACCGTAAAGCCAAAAAATACTCCTGCTTGAGTGACGGAAAATGCAAGCATCTGCCACAGCTTATGACTGTAATTTGCTCCGAATAAGTAGGAAAAATAATAATTATATATTGTAATCAGTGAGCCGATTATTAATAAAACGGGAATAGCTTTTTGAATAAGAAAGTTATTTTTGCGGTTCATAATTGACAGAACAAACATAACGGCAAAAATAATTAAAAATCTTATAATCAAATAATATGTTGAGTGCATTCCCAGGTAGCCGTTGAATGAATCAGAGTTTAATGAAAAGCATCCTACTGTATATGCCGCAACAAAAAGTACTGCATTTATTATTTTAACAATGCTTTTCATAAGCTCACCAACCAATTACAATTAAATATATTATATGTAATAACCCCTGTGTTAATAACAGGGGTTATTTTTGAGTTACCTTATTTTACAAGCGCAGTTAATTCATCACGGGTAAGATTTGAATTTCTTGAAATATCATCATCGGGAATAACCCTGATAACCTTGCCGTTGTAGCGTGAAACAAGCACATTGGCGGTTTTGCCGTCAATTTTAACACTTTCTTTAGTGTATTGTTCATCCAGCGGAACCTGCTTTTTCAAATTAGACTTTTCTGTTAATGCACCTGTTGGGCAAAGCTGAACGCAAAGACCGCAGTTATTGCATTTGGTCTGATCAAGAGGCAGTGCAAAAGCAGGGGAAACCTCTGTTTTAAAGCCTCTGCCCAAAAGACCGATTGCACTTAGATTTATAACCTCTTTGCAGGAACGGACACAAAGCCCGCAAAGAATACATTTAGCACTGTTTCGCTCAATAAATTCATTTGAATTTGCAGTGTATTTCTGGGGCATTTCACCTTTGAAGCGTTCAGGCTTGATATCGTATCTCTGAGCAACTGAAAGCAGTTTGCATTTGTAATATTCACGGCAGCCGCACTCAAGGCATCTGTCAGCCTCTGCCTTTGCCTCTTCTTCGGTTAAGCCAAGACTCACCTCATCAAAATTCTTTCTTCTTTCTTCAGCAGGGAGCACGGCAGAGGTAATTCGGCTCTCTTTTTCTTTAGCAGAATAATCAATTTTGTCCTCATCTCTGCGGCTAATATAAGGAACTCTGGTTTCAATGTCCTCTCCGTTAAGATATGCGTCAACCGCTTTTACACAACGGTCAGCTTCACCGATTGCTTCAACAGCGATTGAAGCACCTCTGTTTGTAGCATCACCGATAGCAAAAACACCGTCAATATTAGTTTGGAATGTGTCCTCATCTGCCTTAATATTCCCTCTGTCAGTCAGCTCAAGCTCTTTTACATCGTCAGCAACAAGCTTTTGTCCGATTGCCATAATAACACTGTCAACTGCAATTTCTTCGGTTTTGCCCTCAACAGGTACGGGCCTGCGTCTGCCTGATGCGTCAGGCTCACCAAGCTCCATGACTTGAAGCGTGATTGATTTAACCTTTCCGTTTTCACCGTTAAAGGATATAGGATTGGTTAGGAATTTGTATGTTACGCCTTCCTCCTCAGCTTCGTCTATTTCAAGTTTGTCGGCAGGCATTTCGTTTCTTGTTCTTCTGTATACAACATATACCTCTTTAGCGCCAAGGCGCACAGCAGTTCGGCATGCATCCATAGCAGTGTTGCCGCCGCCGCAGACTGCAACCTTTTCACCGATTTTAACCGGATTACCCTTGATAACCGAGCGCAGAAAATCAATACCTCCGTAAACACCGTCTAAATCCTCACCCGGTGTTCTCATTGAACTTGATTTCCAAGCACCTACGGCAACAATAACAGCATCACTTTCAGCTTTAAGGCTTTTGATAGTAAAGTCAACGCCGAGCTTTTTGCCGTTCATCATTTTCACTCCGGTTTTTTCAATTATTGCAATTTCTTTATCAAGCACCTCTTTTGGCAAACGATATTGAGGAATGCCATAGCGAAGCATACCGCCCATTTTTTCCATCATATCATAGACTGTTACCTCGTGACCCATAATTGCAAGATAATAAGCGGCAGTAAGACCGGCAGGACCTCCGCCTATAATGCTGATTTTTTTGCCGGTCGGAGCAGCTTTTTCAGGAATATAGCTGTCTGATTTTAAATCCATATCGGCAGCAAAAGCTTTCAACTGAGCAATATTTATAGGCTCTTCAACATTTTGTCTGCGGCATGCTTTTTCGCATGGATGAGGGCATACTCGTCCTATAGATGCAGGGAGTGCAATTTTGTTCTTTATAAGCTTTATTGCCGCATCATATTCGCCGTTTGCAATTAAACCTACATAGCCCTGGCAGTCTGTTCTGGCAGGGCAGTTAAGCTGGCATGGCGCAATGCAGTCACCGTCGTGCGCTGACATAAGCAGCTCCATAGCAATTTTACGTGAGCGTACAACTCTTTCGCTCTCCGTGTTAACAATCATGCCCTCTGTGCATTTTGCAGAACATGAGCGCAGCAGCTTCGGAACACCCTCAGCCTCAACAACGCAAAGTCCGCATGCGCCGTAAACAGCAACAGCCTCATCATAGCAAAGAGTAGGAATATATATGCCTGCCTGCTTTGCAGCTTCAAGAATAGTGGTACCTTCCTTAACTGAAACAGCGGTACCGTTAATCGTTAAATTAATCATATTTATTCCTCCTTTCTACGCTTTTGTAATCGCATCAAATTTGCATGATGTGTAGCACTTGCCGCACTTGATGCATTTTTCAGTATCAATTATATGCGGATTTTTTACTGAGCCTTCAATAGCATTAACCGGGCAGTTCCTTGCACAAAGTGTACAGCCCCTGCAAAGTTCAGGATTAATCCTATATTCAATTAAGTCGCTGCATTCACCTGCAGGACATTTCTTATCATTTATATGTGCTTCATATTCATCTCTGAAATATTTGATTGTAGTGAGCACAGGATTCGGTGCAGTCTGACCCAAACCGCAGAGCGCGCCGTCCTTAATTGAATAGCAAAGCTCTTCAAGAAGTTCTATGTCACCTTCCTGACCGTTGCCCTCGGTAATTCGTGTAAGCATTTCAAGCATACGCTTTGTGCCGATACGGCAGTGAATACATTTTCCACAGCTTTCTTTAGCAGTAAAATCAAGGAAGAATTTAGCCATACCAACCATACAGGTTGACTCATCCATAACAACCATACCGCCTGAGCCCATAATAGCACCTGTTGCACCGAGAGCCTTATAATCAATAACGGTATCAATTAAGTCAGCAGGGATACAACCGCCTGAAGGACCGCCCATCTGAACCGCTTTGAACGACTTATCACCCTTCATTCCTCCGCCAATTCCGAAAATGACATCACGCAGAGTTCTGCCCATAGGTATTTCAACAAGTCCCGAACGTTTAACCTTGCCTGTAACCGCAAATACCTTAGTTCCTTTTGAATTGTCAGTACCCATTGCGGCAAATGCCTCGCCGCCGTTGTTGATAATCCAGGAAACATTTGCAAAGGTTTCAACATTGTTGATATTTGAAGGCTTTTGCCAGTAGCCCGATGCCGCAGGGAATGGCGGCTTAAGTCTCGGCATACCTCTGTGACCCTCAAGTGACTCAATAAGAGCGGTTTCTTCACCGCATACAAATGCGCCTGCGCCCGCTTTTATTGTAAAATCGCAGGAAAAATCAGTGCCGAAAATATTATTGCCTATTATACCCTCGGTGCCTGCCTGCTCAATTGCTCTCTTTAAGCGTTTAATAGCAAGCGGATATTCTGCTCGAACATACACTACTGCGTGCTTGGCACCGATTGCATATGCACCTATTAGCATACCCTCAATAAGATTGTGAGGATCTGACTCAATAACAGCTCTGTCCATAAATGCACCGGGATCTCCCTCATCAGCATTGCAGATAAGGTATTTTTCATCACCTTCACTTTGACGCGCGGCATTCCATTTAAACCATGTAGGGAAACCTGCTCCGCCACGTCCTGCAAGACCCGACACCTTGATAATTTCAATAACTTCTTCAGGTGTCAGCTCGGTTAAGCATTTCTTAAGAGCGGTATAACCGTCAGCTTCAAAAAAGGCAGTGATTTCCTCTGGGTTTATAATACCGCATCTGCGAAGTGCAATTCGTGTTTGCTTTGACAAAAATTCGCTGTCCTCAGGTG
>JBKWUD010000019.1:0-41771 GCA_046989265.1 Eubacterium sp. | reverse complement strand
ACACCGATAAATGCTTTTGAAAAATTATATTTTTGCAGATTGCTTGCTGCAACTAAGCCGATAATAGCCTCCGTACTTTCCTTGAGTTCACCGCCGATGACAAACACCCTGCATCCTTTTCGTGCAAGCTCTCTTGCATGGGCAATGCCATTGGTAACAAAGATAGCCTTTGAATTTTCTATACATACCGCCATAAGATATGTAGTAGAGCCTGCATCAATAAATACAAAGTCATCATCATTAATCTGTGAAGCGGCATATTGAGCGATTTGGTTTTTTTCATCAACATTTTTTAGTGATTTAACCTCAATATTGTCCTCATTTTTCAAAAATTCCTGCTGCAAAACGGTAGCACCGCCATGCACCTTATTTAGTCTGCCCAGCTTTGACAAGGCTACTAAATCACGGCGTATAGTTGACTCACTTGAGTCAAAGATTTCCGACAGCTGCGCAACTGTCGCACTGCCCTGCTCGGCAATTAAATCAAGTATTCGCTTTCTTCTTTCCTGAGTAAGCATTTGCAATCTCCTTTTCAACGGCACAAATGAGTGCGAAATAATTATTTCATATTGCATCTATATTATACAAAATCAATCAAATTCGGTCAATAGTGAGCGGAAACTCTCGTCAATAATACACAAATATGGCAAAATTCTCTGTGCACAATTTAATAATTCCTATGCTGATTTGCTCATTTTTGATTGTTTTCATTAAATCAATCAGATAAATAAGCATAAAAATAACTACTGTTCAAAAAACAGTAGTTATTTTTTTCAGTTATATATTCCGTATATCGCTGCCGATAAAATAAAACGGCAGATATTCACCGTTAATTCGGCTGGTGACGCGCTTATCATATTTCTTTTCAAGTACATCATAATTATAATTTGTGCTGATAATTGTAGGTTTTTCAGATAAAATTCTTGTATTGATAATATTATAAATCGTAGCCTTGCTGTACTGACTTTCAATCTCGGTTCCCAAATCATCAAGCACAAGCAAATCGCAATCAATCACCTGACGCTTGGTGTAATAATATGTATCCTCATCTCTGCCGAACTGTTCAGACTGTAAATCATCACATATATTCTGACTTGTTCCGTAGCAAACGTAATAACCCTTATTTATTACAACATTTGCAATAGCAAGAGAAAGATGTGTTTTTCCCAGACCCGTTCCTCCTATAAATAATAAATTTTTACTGTTCATTGAAAAATTCTGAGCATATTGTCTTGATTTATTAAGGGCAATCTCCGCCCTGTGTTTCGGAACAATTGCATTTTCGTTCGGAATTTCACTGTAATATTCAAGTGAAAAATTATCAAAGGTGCATTTGTCAAGCGGTGCAACAGAACTGATTTCATCACGCATAATATCTTTTAAAAGCTGCTTGTGGCAATTACACATTCTGCCGCCTATAAAGCCTCTGTCCTCACAAACAGGGCAGACACGCTCAGGCTGCATAGCATTTTCCTTATAGCCGTTCTTCTTAAGAATCAGTGCACGTTCCTCGATGAGCAACTCACTCTGAGCTCTGAGTGAGTTTAGTTTTTCACCGGTATCGCCCTTATAAAAGAATATTTTTGAAATTTCAAGACCGATTCTTGAAAGCTTTTGCTGAATCTGAGCGATTTCAGGAATATTGTTTTTTATATCTTCTGAACGGATTTCAGCTGCCATAACAGCTTCATCACGGCGTTTTTCAAGCACTCTTTCGGCTTTTTTATATATTTTGTTTGAATAAGGCATAGTGATTACCTCTATAAATCATAATTTTCCTTAAACATTGCTTTTTTAGTAATTTCATCAATGTCGTAGGTTGAATCTATTTCATACTTGCTGTTTGATTTTTTGCTGTGCTTTTGGTTATCCGCCGCAACATCGGCAGGGGTTTTAATGCTCTTTTTCTTCCAGTTTTTAAGTATAGTATTTACATAATTCAATGTTGGCTTGTCTGTATTTTCACGCATGGCATCGCATGCAAGTGCAATCATTTCGATTGAAAAATCCTCGCTCCAAGACTTAATCATTTCTCTTTGCTTATCTGTCGGTTTTTTATGGCGTATGCCTGAAAGCTCAACGATCTTAGACCACAGCTTATCCGTTGATTCAATATCCTTAAGCTTTTCATCAGCAGCATCAAGGGTGGTTATACCCTCCTCGCTCCAATTTTTAGCCATTGCGGCAATATAGGCTGTGCCGATTGCTTTGCCTTTTTCGCGCTCGGATCTGTAATAATGCAGGATCGTCAAAGCTATTTCCTCAGGCAGACCGTAGTATGTGACCATATTAATAATCATCTGCTGCTCTGCATGACTCAGAGTCTTGCCCAAAACCTCCTGTGCGTTGCGCAGGAATTCAGTAAGCTCTCTGCTTTCACGGCACATTGCAACTATATCTTTTGGCGAAAGAGTCGGAACAGGCATTGGCTCAACCTTTTTAACAGGTTTTGAGTCCGACTTAACCTTAGCATCAACAGGTTCGCAGACACTCTTCGGCACAATCACTCCGTCCTTTGACAAAATGCCCTCCTCAACCCAAAAGTCAAGAAAATCGTCTGCATCATTTTCAGTGCAGCCGAGCGACTTTGCAATATCATGGCCCGATGCTCTGCCGTTTGAGGACAAAATCAACATAAGTGCTTTAAGCTGATACTCGCTTGCAAGCTTTATATAATCAGATACAATTTTTGACGGCACACAAAAAGTGCCGTTTTGCCAGATATCACCGATAGGCAGAATCTGATATTCCATTCGGTCACACCTCTTTCCCAATGTAAAATTATGTAGATTTTTATTGTAGCAAAAAATAATAAATCTGTAAACATAAAAATAATAGGAATTTTTTAAAAGTTATTCTTGACAAACAGGCAAAGTATATGTATAATACATTTTGCAAAGTAAATGCGGATTTAGCTCACCCGGTAGAGCGTCACCTTGCCAAGGTGAAGGTAGCGAGTTCGAGTCTCGTAATCCGCTCCATAAACAAAAAGAATACCTATGGGTATTCTTTTTGTTTTATGCAATCATTTCTTTCTCGGATATGCTTTCGTCTCATCTGTTATTCCAAATATATAATCCGTGCTTGTATTATAAAATTCAGCTAATTTTATCAGTACTTTTGTAGGAACATCCTTTTTTCCTATTTCATATTGATTATATCCTGTCTGAGACATATTTCATTTTACATTTGAATATTTTTGTGCTATTATTCAAATAGATAAATATATAAATTACTGAGAGGAGTATTATCAATGGTAATTACTGTTACTAAGGATAATTTTGATAAAGAAGTTATCGCAGCACAGGGCAAGGTGCTTGTTGACTTCTGGGCTGAATGGTGTGCACCGTGTATGATGCTGTCACCGATTGTTGATGAAGTGGGCGAGGAGGTTAACGGTGTTAAAATCTGTAAGGTTAACTGTGATGACAGCAGAGAGCTTGCAGTTGAATACGGTATCAGTGCAATTCCCTGCCTTATGCTTTTTGAAAATGGTGAGATTGCAGACAAATTAATAGGTCTTGTCGAAAAAGAAGATATTTTAAATCTGATAAAATAAGCCAAGAGCCGTCTGTTAAAAAAGACGGCTCTTGATTTTTTAGTTATTTACACTGATTTTTCAGCTGTTAAACAGGTGAAATTTTATCAACAACTAATGTTGTAATCATTAATGATTTATGTTATTATATTTAATAATTATTTAAAATAAATTAGTTTCACAAGGAGAACAAATATGACAAAGGTTTATCGAGTATTTGTTGAAAAGAAAAAGGGCAATGACATTGAGGCGGGTCAGACACTTGAAGACCTCAGAAACAATGTAGGTATAACTGCTCTTGAGGATTTAAGAATCATTAACCGTTACGATGCACAGGGTTTAACTGATGAGGAATTCCAAAACGCAGTCAACGAGGTCTTTTCCGAGGCTAACCTTGATAATGTTTACTATAATTTAGAAATTCCCGATGACTGGAGATATTTTGCAACCGAATATCTCCCCGGTCAGTATGACCAAAGAGCAGACAGTGCGGCACAGTGCATTCAGCTTCTGACAGCAGGGGAAAGACCTGTTGTTGCATCTGCTAAGGTAATTGCTGTCAAGGGCGATATCACAGATGAAGAATTTGAAAAAATCAAGTCATATATCATCAACCCTGTTGAATCAAGAGTTGCTTCAATGGAGCTTCCCGAAACACTTAATATTAAGGCTGATATTCCTGCAGATATTGTTAGAATAACAGGATTTATCAACAAATCCGATGATGAAATTGCCCGGTATCATGCACAAATGGGTCTTGCAATGAGCATTGCAGACCTCTGCTGGGTCCGTGACTATTTCAAGAATGATGAAAATCGTGATCCTTCACTTACCGAAATTAAGGTAATTGATACATACTGGAGTGATCACTGCCGTCACACCACCTTTGCTACTCAGCTTGATGAAATTAAAATAAATGAAGGAAAATATTCAAAGGCCGTTGAAAAAGCGCTTGAAGAATATTTTGCAGTACGCAGTGAGGTGTACGGAGACAGAAAAGATAAAATCGTATGTCTTATGGATATGGCATGCATAGGTACTAAGGCACTTAAAAAGCGAGGCTATGTTGACGACCTTGATGAAAGCGACGAAATCAACGCCTGCTCAATCAATGTTGAGGTTGAAATTGACGGTAAAAAAGAGCCTTGGCTTGTTCAGTTCAAAAATGAAACCCACAATCACCCTACCGAAATCGAGCCTTTCGGCGGTGCTGCAACCTGCCTTGGCGGTGCTATCCGTGACCCGTTGTCAGGCAGAGCATATGTATATCAGGCAATGCGTGTAACAGGTGCAGGCGATCCTACCACAGCATTTGAGGACACACTTGATGCAAAGCTTCCACAAAGCAAAATCACAACAGGCGCAGCACAGGGTTATTCATCATACGGCAACCAGATCGGTCTTGCTACAGGTCAGGTTGTTGAGCTTTATGATGAGGGCTATGTTGCAAAGAGAATGGAAATCGGTGCAGTAATCGGTGCATCACCAAAGGAAAATGTTATCCGTGAAGTTCCGCAGGACGGAGATGCCATCATTCTACTCGGCGGACGCACAGGACGTGACGGCTGCGGCGGTGCTACCGGCTCATCAAAGGCACACAATTCACAGTCAATTGAAACCTGCGGCGCGGAGGTTCAAAAGGGTAATCCGCCTACAGAGAGAAAAATTCAAAGATTATTCCGCAACCCTGAGGTTGCTAAGATGATTAAACGCTGCAACGACTTTGGTGCAGGCGGTGTATCCGTTGCTATCGGTGAGCTTGCAGACGGTTTAAAGATAGATCTGGATAAGGTTCCAAAGAAATACGATGGTCTTGACGGCACAGAGCTTGCTATCTCCGAATCACAGGAAAGAATGGCGGTTGTGGTTGACCCTAAGGATATCGATAAATTCATTGCACTTTCAAATGAAGAAAACCTTGAGGCAACCGTAGTTGCAGCTGTTACAAATGAAAATCGCCTTGAAATGACTTGGAGAGGCGACAAGATCGTTGACCTCAGCCGTGATTTCTTAAACACAAACGGTGTTGTTCAACACGCTAAAGCCGAAATTCAGGCAATTGACGATACAAGCTATATGACAGAGGTTCCTGAAGAACTTTCAGATATGACAAAAGCCGAGGCGCTCAAAGCTAACCTTTCACGCCTTGAGGTATGCTCACAAAAAGGATTAGTTGAGCGTTTTGACTCATCAATCGGTGCAGCAACAGTTCTTATGCCGTATGCAGGCAAATATCAGTTAACCCCTGAGGAGGCAATGGTTGCAAAAATTCCTCTTATAGAAGGCGAAACAGATACGGCAACAGTTATGTCATACGGCTTTATTCCTAAGCTCAGCCGCTGGTCACCGTTCCACAGTGCTGCATTTGCAGTAACAGAGTCACTTGCAAAGCTTGCCGCAGTAGGCTGTGACCCAAGCAAGGCAAGACTTACCTTCCAGGAATATTTTGAAAGATTAAACGATGCTCCCGAGCGTTGGGGCAAGCCAACCTCAGCACTTCTTGGTGCACTTTCTGCTCAGCTTGGATATCACACACCGTCAATCGGCGGTAAAGACAGTATGAGCGGATCCTTCAACGAACTTGATGTTCCTCCTACACTTGTATCATTTGCAGTTGGTATGAGTGAGGCATCAAAAACTTCTTCCGCTCAGTTCAAAAAAGCAGGCTCAACAGTTAAGCTTGTTCCAATCCCTGTTGACAGTGAAAGCGGTCTGCCCGATTACGACAAGGCAATGGCTCTTATGGTTAAGGTTTATGAAGGTGTTCGCTCAGGTGAAATCCTCGCTGCAGGCATTGTTAAAGAGGGCGGTGCAGCAGCAACAGTCTGCAAAATGGCATTTGGTAACAAAACAGGCTTTACCTTTGCACAGGGACTTGATGCAAAGACTCTGTTTGCTCCGCTTCAGGGCTCATTTGTTCTTGAACTTGCCGATTCAAATGCATTCGACGGCACTGTTCTCGGTACAACAAACGACAATGCTGTATTCATCCTGGACGGCACTGTTTATACCTGCGATGATTTAATTGACGAGTGGACAGGCAAACTTGAAAAAGTGTTCCCGACTGATTCAGGCAAAAAGGCAAATATGCCTGCAGAGGCTCCGCTTTATAAAGAACGCAGCATTTTTGTTGCAAAAAACAAAGTTGCAAAGCCAAAGGTATTTATTCCTGCATTCCCGGGCACAAACTGTGAAATTGACACAGCCCGTGCATTTGAAAAGGCAGGTGCGGAAACTTCAATACTTGTTGTTAATAACCTTTCACCTGCTGCAATCAACGAAACGATTGATAAAATGGTTAAAGAAATCGAGAGCAGTCAGATTGTAATGCTTCCGGGCGGATTCAGCGGCGGTGATGAGCCTGAAGGATCAGGCAAATTCATTGCTACAACCTTTAGAAATCCTAAGGTGTCAGAGGCTGTTACTAAGCTGCTCAACTGCCGTGACGGTCTTATGCTAGGAATCTGCAACGGCTTTCAGGCACTTATCAAACTCGGTCTTGTTCCATATGGTGAAATCGTTGAGATTAAAGAGAGCGATCCGACTCTTACCTTTAACACAATCGGCAGGCACATTTCATCAATGGCATATACAAGGGTTACAAGTGTTAAGTCACCTTGGTTCAGCTCTGTAAATGCAGGCGATGTTTTTGCAGTACCTATCAGTCATGGTGAGGGCAGATTTGTTGCCAACGATGAGGTTATGAAAAAACTCATCGCAAACGGTCAGGTTGCTACTCAATATGTAAATCTTGACGGTGAGGTTACATCCGATATGCCGTTCAATCCTAACGGCTCAGTTTGTGCAGTTGAGGGCATCACCTCACCTGACGGCAGAGTACTCGGTAAAATGGGCCACTGCGAGCGTAAGGGAAGCAATCTTTACGGAAATGTTCCTTTTGAAAAGGATATGAAAATTTTTGAAAGCGGCGTTAATTACTTTAAGTAAATTGATTAGTTATATAGTTTTATATATAAACAAATATAAATCCATATACAAAGGTGATTAAACATGACTTCTGATTTTCTTCCAACTATTATCATATTTATAATACTCTTCATTCTGTTGATGGTTTTGGTAATGTCTTGTTACGCAAACACATATATAAAAAAGCATGGTTTAGAAATTTTTAGTATAAATAAACCGATTTCGGATACATGTCAAAGCTTAGCAACATTATTAAAACAACAACAAGGAACTTACCAAAATTATTTATCAAATATGGGGTTAAACCAAACATACAGATGTTCAAGTTCTGTTTTATCAAATGCAGAAAACAAGCCATTAAAATACTTAATTAAATACTCAAATGTTGACTACAGTATGCAATGTTTAGAACAGCTTGAATTTTGTGCATGCTATTTACAATCTCTTAGTGATTTTCACAAGATCTCCAATCAATTGTATACGCAAGCTTTAAAGCAGATACCTTCTATGGTAGGCATCTTTGTGAGTAAGAAAAAATTTTTCAGTATTGTTTGCGGTATTTATGACATAAGCTCTTTTCGGAAAGGCAATGCAAGTTTTCGTTTTTTATATATTAGCCCAGCCGGAAAAAGCCAACGAGAATTTAAGATTAAAATAACAACTGAAATTATCCAAAAACTTCAAAGTGAAATATCCTATAAATTAAATAAGAATTCACAAATCAAAACGCAGAGAAATGCTATGAATAATGATTTGAGAAATGCTATCAAAAAACGGGATAATTACACTTGCTGCATTTGCGGAAACAGTATATACAACGAGCCCAATTTGCTTTTGGAAGTCGACCATATAATTCCAATTGCAAAAGGCGGAAAGACGGAAGCATCTAATTTACAAACACTTTGTTGGAGATGCAACAGGTTAAAAAGCGATAAATAAATTATTGAAAGGATTATAGACTATGAAATATGTAGTAGTATTATATGATGGAATGGCAGACTATCCTGTTCCTGCTCTTGACGGCAAAACACCCATGATGGTTGCCGATAAACCAAATATGGATTATCTCGCTAAGCACGGAGAGGTTGGACTTATCCGCACTGTTGCCGAGGGATTAAAACCCGGCTCTGATGTTGCAAATATGAGCGTTATGGGCTTTGATCCTATGAAATTTTACACAGGCAGAAGTCCGCTTGAGGCAGCATCAATCGGCATTGATATGAAACCGAGCGATGTTTCACTCAGAACAAACCTTGTTACATTAAGCGATGACGATTTGCCTTACGAGCAAAAGACTATTGAAGATTATTGTGCTGATGACATTTCAACTGAGGAAGCAGAAATCCTGATAAAATACATAGACGAAAAACTTGGCACAGATGAGTTCAAATTTTATCCCGGCGTAAGTTACCGTCACTGCCTTATCTGGGACAACGGTACAACTGACCTTGGAAAAATGACACCGCCTCACGATATTACGGGTAAGGTCATCACCGATTATCTGTCAACTGCCGAAAATGCAAAGCCTCTCATTGAGCTTATGAAAAAGAGTTACGACCTGCTCAAGGACCACCCGGTGAATATTGAGAGAAAGAAAAACGGCAAGCGGCCTGCAAATTCAATCTGGCTTTGGGGAGAAGGCACACGACCTGCTTTTGACAGCTTTGAAAATATATATGGTATCAAGGGCGGCGTAGTTTCCGCGGTTGACCTTATAAAGGGTCTTGGCGGCTGTGCTGAAATGGATGTTGCCGAGGTTGTCGGTGCAACAGGATATATCGATACTAACTTTGAAGGAAAAGCAATAGCTGCTCTTGAGCTCCTTGATAAGGGAGACGACTTAGTATACATTCACTTTGAGGCACCTGATGAATGCGGTCACAGAAATGAGCCTGAAAACAAGGTTAAGGCAATTGAAATGATTGATACACGGGTTCTTCCCATTCTGTTTGAAGGACTTAAGGAGTATGACGATTATAAGATTTTAATTCTTCCCGATCACCCTACTCCTATTGTTACACGCACACACGCAAGCGATCCTGTGCCTTATCTGATTTATCAAAAGGGTGCAGAAACTGACAGCGGCATTGACTCTATAAATGAGGAAACTGCAAAGCAGACAGGCAAATTTATTGACTTTGGTCCAAGTATTATGGGTCATTTTCTCGGAAAGTAATTAACTATGGATAACGCACACACACATTCGCATCGTCATCACCACAGCGAGGAGCATAAGAGAGAGGTATCTAACCGCCTAGCCAGAGCTATAGGTCATCTGCAAAAGGTAAAGCAAATGGTAGAAAATGACGATGATTGCAGCGATGTTTTAATTCAGCTTGCAGCAGTAAAATCCGCAATCAATAACACCGGCAAAGTAATTCTTAAAAATCATATGGAGCATTGCATAGTTCACGCAGTTGAGGACGGCGATATTGAAATGATTGAAGAATTAAACGCGGCTATTGATAAATTTATAAAATAAATTTAAAAGGCAGTTTTCAGACTGTCTTTTATTTTTTTGTTGTTGTTAAAAAATAAATATGATATTATAGAATTAAATAATCAGGATGGTGGTTTGTATGAAAAAAATTTCTAAGCTTGTATACAATTATTTTCACACCGAAGGCGGAATTTTGGGCGCAAAGGAATATTTGAATTACGGATTTTGCGGACTGGGACAAAATCTTATTTACGGATTAATGTCAAGCTACCTTATGTATTTTTATACCGATGTGTTTGTTGTTCCTGCTGCAACAGTCGGCACAATGTTTCTTGTAACAAAAATATGGGACGCAGTTAATGACCCGATTATGGGTATATTTGTTGATAAAACAAGAACAAAATACGGTAAGATGCGTCCATATTTTCTGTTTGTTCCGATACCTATTGCGATAAGCACCATTTTGCTTTTTACTGCACCTGATTTGTCTGAAAACGGCAAGGTAATATATATGTATGTCACTTACATATTATGGGGTATGCTTTATACGGTAGGCGATGTTCCTTTCTGGAGTATGTCATCGGTATTGACAACAAGCCAGAAGGAAAGAACAAACCTCGTCTCTTTTACCCGCCTTATGACGGGTATCGGAATGGGTATTCCGACTATTCTGATTTCACTGCTCAGCATTCTGCAGAGTAATAACATTATGACATCCATCACCGGCGACAACAAAAAAATGTATTTCGCCGTTGCAGTTTTAATGTCTGTAGCAGGAGCTTTCCTTTTAAGTCGTGGATTCTTCGGAACAAAAGAGGTTGTGCAGCCAAGCGACGAAAAGCCCTCATTTAAAGACGGTATTCTTGCACTTGTAAAAAACAAACCATTACTTATGGTCGTGCTTAGTAACCTGCTGCAGTTTCCCCGTCTGATACAAACGGGTGCACTGATATATGTTGCCAACTATATTTTCGGCGGCAATGAATGGGTGCTGATTTTAGGAATTCCAGGCACAATCGCAGGCTTTTTAGGCTTTGTACTTGTTCCGCCTTTGGTTAAAAAATTCGGCACAATAAAGTCATTTATCCTTGTTAATATATGCTGGATGATACCAACGGGCTTAATGTTTATAATCAGACCCGAAAATGTTAAGCAGCCCGTAAATCTTGTGTTGATATTTGCCTTACTGTTCATATCTTCATTTGCTGCAAGCGTAATAGGCATACTGCCTACACTTTTGATTGCAGAATGCGTGGATTTTGCAGAGTGGAAAACAGGTATCCGATCCGAAGGAGTGTCTTTCTCAACTCAAACCTTTATGGCAAAGGCACAGTCGGCTCTGCAAAGCTATACAATAGGCTTATTACTGGTTGCATTCTCATTTATTCAGCCCAAGGCTGATGCCGCAGGCGTTATGGTTCAGCAGGTGCAGTCAGCAGCAACGCTGAACGGCATATGGGCAATGTATACTATTATACCGGCAGTCAGTTACATATTCTGCATAATTCCATTGTTTTTCTACGAAATCAAAGGCGAAACAGCAAAAAAAATGCAGAAAGAATTAGAAGAAAGAAGAAAAGAAATAAATGCATAACAAAAACGGCATCCGCAATCATAGTGGATGCCGCCGCATTTTAACATATTAAATTTCAATACCTAATTCCTTAATTTTATCCCTCACCTTAAGCCAGTCAGCAAACGCCTGCTCCTTGTTGTTCGGATTGCGCAGAATGGCGGCAGGATGAAAAGTGCCCATCATAAGAGTGCCGTTTTTTTCTATGAACTCACCATGCTGCCTTGTCACCCTGAAATCGGGTGAGATAAGCCTTTGGGCAGCAATTCTTCCAACGCAGATTATTATTTTCGGTCTGATAATCTTAAACTGCTCCCTGAGCCAGCCGATACACATATCCTGCTCCTCAGGCTTAGGGTCACGGTTGTGCGGCGGACGGCATTTAACCATATTTGCTATATAAATATTTTTATCTCTGCTCAAATCAATATATTCCAGGAATTTATCAAGCAGCTTGCCTGATTTGCCGACAAACGGCTCGCCCTGTAAATCCTCGTTTTCGCCCGGGCCCTCACCTATAAGCATAATATCAGCATCCTTTTTACCTATGCCGAAAACAAGATTTGTTCTCCCCTCGCAGAGTCCGCATCGTGTGCAGCCTTGGCACCTCGCTTCAAGCTCGTCAAGCGTCATCTAATCACTCCTGTTATCAATATGATTATATAATAACAAAATAATAGTTGAAAAACAATTAAAAGTGTTATAAAATATCAAAGAAGTAAAATTATTTATTGGAGGAATTTATAATGGCAAATCAAGTAGTAGTTGAAATCTCAGCCCGTCATGTTCACCTTTCACAGGCTGACCTTGAAACACTTTTCGGTGAGGGCTATGAGCTTACAGTTAAAAAAATGCTTTCTCAGCCGGGTCAGTATGCATGCGAAGAAAGAGTTAAGGTAGTAGGTGCTAAAAGCGAATTCCCTGCCGTATCTATTCTCGGTCCTGTAAGGAAGGAAACTCAGGTTGAAATTTCACTGACAGACGCCCGCTCAATCGGTGTTAATGCTCCTGTAAGAGAGTCAGGCGACCTTGAAGGCTCAGGCTCATGCAAGCTTGTAGGTCCTAAGGGCGAAATTGAAATTGAACAAGGTGTTATAGCAGCTAAGCGCCACATTCACGCAACAACTAAGGACGCCGAGGAAATGGGACTTGAAAACGGTCAGATAGTTTCAGTTGAAATACCAACCTCGAACGGCAGAAATCTTACATTCGGCGATGTTGTTGTTCGTGTATCTGACAGCTACGCTCTTGCAATGCATATTGATACCGATGAGGCAAATGCAGCAGGTATGGCTCCGAACACAATGGGCACAGTTATTAAATAATTTATATATTAATTACATATTATATAGGCGCCAAATAGGCGCCTTTTTTATTTCCCATATATCATATCACATCATAATATATTTGCTGAAAAAATATTATTGACAAAATATATTTTCAGTGTTACTGTTAAAGTATAACCACGGAATTGTTTAAATAATACATATAGGTTTAAGCAAAATAAGAATAAAAGGTTTTGGAAGGCAAAAAATTAATTAGATAATTCGGGAATGATGTTTAATGAGATTAGACAATATATTTGACTTATTAAAACAATATATAGTAATAGCAGGAATTGGTTTGCTTATAGCGTTAATAGTATTTATCATATTGTATTTTCTTGTTTACAAGAGATTGTTACATGGTGATAAAAAAGTGACAATTAAGCATATTTTGCTTTTTTCTATAAGCTTTATATACATCTTTATATTAATAGGTGCAACTTTTTTCAATCGTGAAACAAGCTTTGCAGAAGGAATTCAACCTCTATTCTCAAGCTACAGGCTCGCTTGGCATTCGTGGTCGGCACAAGCATGGAGAAATATTATTCTAAATATTCTTTTATTTACACCCTTAGGATTTCTTTTACCGCTTTGGAATAAAAAACTAAATAAAATATATATTGTATTACCTTGTGGAATAGTACTTACAATTCTTATTGAACTCGCTCAATATATATTGAAAATCGGAATCTTTGAATTTGATGATATATTAAATAATACTTTTGGTGTTTTAATAGGTTTTACTATTTTACAAATTGCATTAAATATTTACAACAAAAAAATCAATTTAAAAAACACTTTCATAAATTCAATCCCGTCATTCGCTTTTATTTTGATTTTTATCATAATATTTTCTGTATATCAAATCAAACCGTATGGAAATTTGGATTCATCATACTATGTAAAGCAGAATATGAAAAATATTACTGTTACTGCCGGTATTGACATTTCAGATAATGCAGAGGAAAAACAAATCTATAAGGCTAAAGAATACTCAAATGATGATATAATAAGATTCGCTGAAAATTTGTTTGGCGGCGCAAAAGCAAACATCAACTATGATTCTATCTTTATAGGAGAAGATGTTTTAAATATTGATTCGACTGATAATATCTATCATTTCTCTTTTTTCTTAAAAACCGGAGAATATAACTTTCACAACGAAACATATTTCCAAACAAATTCTGAACAGCCAAGTACATCTTATTCTGAAAAACAAGTAAGAGAGGCTCTTTCAAAGTATTCTATTTTAGTGCCTGACAATTGTTATTTTTCAATATCTGAAAACGGAAGCTATCAACTTACGGCAAAAACAGAGAACTATAATAAACTTATTTATAATGGAACTCTTTATTGCACCATGTTTTCAGATTCAGTCATTGGTGAAATTGATAATAGAATGGTTGAATTAAGCAAGTGTAATTCTGAAAATATAATAAGTGAAAATGATGCTGTATCTTTTATCAAAAAAGGTAAATTTTCTATAGATGAAAAAATACCTGAATATTCTGAAATAAACATTAGTAATATCGACTTAATATATATACAGGATTCAAAAAATTTCTATCAGCCGGTTTATCAGATTGACATTGATATTACATCAGATAATACAACCCAAAAAAGTCAAGTTATTGTTCCTTGTATTGATAATAAATTAGCATAAGAAAGGTTGGGTTTAGGCAAATAAGTTTAAAAAGAGGTGTATATTTTTTGAATAAAAAAATCATATCAATTATGGGTGTTTTGCTTGTAATATTATCTTGTTTTTCAAGTATTAATGTATTTGCTGCAGATGATGTTGATAACCAAATTGACGAATATATAACATTTGAAAACCCCTCATCAGGTATTAGTCCGAGAATTAATTCAAATGGAAGTTTTACTTTTAATGTACGAAAATATTTAAAATCTGGTACATTTACTGCAAACAGTACATCAATAACAATACAAACTAAAGCTAGAATCTATAATAATGGAACTGGCAAATATACTACATCCAACAGTAGCAAATTCCAAGTAGTCTTAAGGAAGAAAAGCACTGGTAAAAATATGGGATCATATGTAGGAAAAGCTGATAATATTTACGGCGGTCTAAAATTTACAGGATTAACCAAAAATGAAAAGTATTATTTTGAAATTATAATATTAGATGAGAATATTTATTATTCTACATATCAAAGTATAAAAGGGACTGGAACAGTATCCGGCGTTACCGTATAAAAAACAATAACAAACATTAACAAGATCTAAAAGACCTAAACTCAAAGCAGGAACGGACAGCCGATGGCTGTCCGTTTTCTTTGACAAATCTTTACTTTTTCTTTGAAAGTTATTAGAACAAATGCGGTTTAATATAATCATGATAATGTTCCGCTGTTGGAGCAGGAAAGAGTTAATGTTTTATTAACTGTTTTAGTATTAATGCCTAAAACATAACATTTCATCACAAACTTGCCCGTTGCGGTTCTGCCTGATTTACTTGCTGCAGCAGAATATTTTTTCCAATTGCTGTCATTAATAGCACAGCTCACAGAAGATGATGTACAGGTTGCAGAGTTTCCTGTATATGAAAATGTACCTTTTACAGTTACAGTCCATAATATTTTACCGTTTGAATTACAATAGTTTACAGATTTTGTTCCTGTCTTTGTACTGCTCCTTGCAAATGACGGCTCCTCTTCAATTATTATTTCAGCATAGCAGCCATCTTCATAATATTCAAACTCGGTTCTTGTGTTGTTATCCTGAGCAAATGCTGAAAAAGGCATAAACATTATAACTAAAGCTAAAATGATCGATAAATACTTTTTCATTTCTATACCTCGTCTTCTTCCTTAATTACCGTAATTACTTCCTCATCAAAATATCCAGAACCATCTTTAATACCATCAACAACTGCTATTGTAACACCAATTCCCCATATAAGCACAATAGATACCGCAACAGCAATAACTGCCCGTCGGATATCCAGCTTTTTCTTAATTTTTTTGATATCCATTTCCATCAAAAATGCTTTTGCTATCTGCTCAGGGGCACCGAAACGAGCTTTGATTTTTTCAATATCCTGAGTTCCCTCAGTATCTATGTAATCCTGAATATCAGATTTTAAATCCTTCATGCATTTTCGCTTTGTACTGCCGTCACACAGCATATAGCCTTTAACCTGATTAATATATTTTTTAATCTCTCTATTCATCAAATGCTGCTCCCCTATCTAGAATTTGGAAGATGCTGTTGGTTATCAAATCATAATCAGCAAGAATTTCTTTATAATATTCCTGCCCCTTAGGCTCAAGATGATAGTAGCGCCTTGTTCTTCGCTTGCCGACGAGTTTTTCGTAATCGCTGATATAACCATCTTCCGTCAATCGATATAAAACAGGGTATAACGAACCTTCGAGCATTGTGTAAACACCCATGCTTTTTTCTTCAAACGCATGAGTGATTTGATAACCATATAAATCTTCCTTCTGCAGCAGATGGAGCACAAGCAGCTCTGCCGTTCCTCTTTTAAAATTATCTTGATTTTGTCCCATATCTTTTAGTTTCCACTTTAATTACTATTTTATTATAACACATAATACATTTTCTGCAAATACTTTTTTTGGAAATATATTGTTGACAAAAGACATTTTTTGTGATATTTATAGATTAAGGGGTGGTGTACCTGTGAAAAATCCAAGATTAAAAGCTGTTTATGCAGTTATTGTTATATTGGGAATCGCAATAATTATATTGTCATTACTAAAAATAACAGGTACATTCGATATAACATCGGTAATAAATAACAGTGGAAACTCGCAAAATAATACCGAATTCATAGATGAATGGAAAAGTGAGCCTTTTGGTAAAGGGAATGTAACTTTGACATTGAAAAGCCGTGGCAAAAATCTTGAATATGAATTTGACAACGCAAGAGGCATTGAATTTGGTATTACAGCTTCTCCAATAGATTATATTAAAAAAGCAAATACATCTTATGACTTATTTGTTTTCGGAGAAGCAGGATATCATTCATTAACTAAAGAAGTATATGTAATTGAATTTGTTCCATTGAATTGTGATTATGCAATGATAAACAACGAAAAGGTAGAACTGCAAAGCGGAAAAATCAAAACAAATAATGAAGAATTAAATTTCAATTTACTGCTTACATCTTATCATACAGGTCTTGATACAGATGGCGAGACTGAAAATGCAGATTGTATTTTAATTGATAAAGACGGAAACACACACAATTTTTAATTTACAAAAACGGGAGGTAAATCATGCTAATAAAACAAAAGAATTTAAAACTAATAAAAAGATTAATTGTATTGTTTGTGATGCTGTTAATTACAGCAACTCTTTCAGCACCTATTATGGGCATGGCATATGTAAATAACAATTATTCTTATACATTTAATATTCCTGTGGGAGGTCGCGGTCACTGCACGACCTCCAAATACAGAAGTACTACAAATATCCAGAATACATGGAAAGTAAATATGTCATATTCAGATGAACCTACCAAAGCTCATCCTGACGGAAGTACGCAAACTGCTTCTAAATTTTTATTGGGAGCTAAAAAAGATGGGGATAAATATTACTCAACCGCTTCGAGTTTATATACTGTGCTTGAAGGAAGCGGAAATCACTATTATCCGACAAAAAGCAACGCATCTAAAGCAGATACCAGATTATATGCTGAAGATAACGGCGGTGCCACATCTGAATACACTGTAAAAGGCACATGGGATGAAGAAACAGGAAAAATATATGGTGAAGATGTCTGAATTAAAACATATGTAAAATTCTGTGTTTTTTCTCTTTATCAAATTAAGAGTTGATTGGAGGGATTTAATTGTTAACGGCTGAAATTACAAAAACATTTAAGTCCGCAAAGTCAATAATTGTATTTATAATAATGAATTTTCTCGGTGTGGCAGCTTCGCTTGAAGCTGCTTTCCGAGGAGCCACTACAGGCAACCATCCCACTATGGTATCGTTACTTGCCAACGGCACTTGGACACAATATCGTAATATATATATCTGGTTTATGCCGGTCTTTTTAATTTTAGCTTATTGTGAAAAATATATTACCGAAAGAAAAAAAGGCATAGTTAATGTTTATCTTTCAAAAACGAATAAAAAGAAATTCTTTTTTTCAAAAATATTAAGTTCATTTATTATCAGTGCCATATTTTCGGGAGTTCCTCTTTTAATAAATCTTGGAATGAACATTGTACTAATGCATAACGGAACCGGATTTTTAGGACTTGAAGACTACAGTAAAGAAGCATTGGGAGAGTATTTATATAATTCAATGCAGCATCCATATTTAAGTTGGTTTCTATATTTCATATCATTTGTTCTTGTAATGGGATTATTAGGTACAATGTGTGAAGCGTTCTGCTTTATATTCAGGGACAGCAAATTGGCATATATTGTAAGCCTTGCACTGTGGATGATTAACTTTGCTACGCCTGCTATATGCATAAACGATGCTATACAGCCGCTTCAGCCCGAATCAACAATTGAAAATGCATTAATCGGATATATGTATTATCTGCCTATGGTGTTCATTCCAATAATAATAGCTTATATAAGTATAGTGGTAAAAAAAGATGAGCTATAAAATAAAAACAAATATTATCTATATTTTTACTTTTTTTGCTCTTTGGCAAATATATTATCATAATATCATTTCGTTATCAGTCAAAATAAGCAATCCCGATATTTTTGTAACATATTTAATGTCATCCGGCTACGGCTATAATAATTTATGTAACACTGTAGGTGTTTTTATTGCAGTTTTTTATTTGGTTTCATTCCATAAAAAATTCAAGAACGAAAATTCATCTATTATAGTCAGATTCGGTAAAGACCAATATATAATGCGTTGTTTTAAGCAAACATGCTTGCATACTTTGACATTTATTTCAGAATTTTGTGTTGTCAATACTTTATGCATTTTAATATATTGCGACCTTAATATGCTTTTAAGCTTAAATTTTATTCTCTGTAACTTATTGTATTTTATTATATTATTCCTGATTTTTTTACTCCTCGGTTCATTGTGTCAGTTTTTCAGAATACAATTCAGTTTTAACAAAATATACCTGGCTGTTATTTTAATAATTATTGCGTTTTTTAGAATTTTATCATTCTTTTTCATTAATATAAGCCCTATATACTTTGCATCATTTATTGATGATTGGATGCAGGAAGGCACTTTTGATTTAATTGATTATGTTAAAAACGCTTTAATATGCATAATTGTGAGCGCAATTCTTGCAACTGCGGCAAGACTGGTATTTTTAAAGAAAGATATTTTGATTAATGAAGAAGAAAATTAGCTTTATAGTTATTTTGCTTATAAATATATTATGTGCTTTTATGCAGGTCTGGATGAGTACTGATACCTACAACGGCATAGAATTTGATTTGAATTACGGAATAATGATATTCTGCACACTTGAATTCATATCATTATCACTGCTTATGAAAAACAGAGATGACTGCCTGTTTTTTGACAATAATCTGATTAAGCTGACCCGGATTGCATCAAGGCGCAAGGCAATGATTTGTGAAATCTCAAAAATCACTGCCGAAGTAGTTATTATTGAAACAGTAAAAATAATCTTTACTGCTCTGTTCTCGTTAATACTAAGCAAAGATGTTACAATCAGCAGCGTCTTGCTTTTGTTTGCACTTGAACTCTTTATAAAGCTTTTATTAATGCTGATTCAATTTGAATTTGAAATAAATGCAGCATACAATTTCAGCTTTTTGATTGTGTGCATTGCATTTTTATTGCTGTTATTATTTGGAAGTGCGGCATACATTTTTGTATCTGAAAATCCTGATTCTGCAATAGCCCCAACACTGCGCTTTATAAACAAACTTAATTTGATAAATTACATCAGTCCGGACAGAGCAATGCATCTATGCAGAAATACCGGATATCCGATCGCAGTAACAGCGGCACTGAACATACTGCAGGCAGTAATAATGATTCATAATTCTAAAAGGTTAAATATACTGCCGAAGGAGTAACAAATGAAAATAGATATTAAAGATTACACGAAAGTTATCAAGAAGAAAAGCATTCTTAATAACATAAACATATCCTTTGAAAGCGGTAAAATTTACGGACTCCACGGCAGAAACGGCAGCGGCAAAACAATGCTTCTGCGTGCGATTTGCGGTCTGATACTGCCGACCGAGGGCAGTGTAAGCATTGACGGCAAAATTATAGGCAAGGATATTGAGTTCCCGGAAAGCGTAGGCATTATTATTGAAAATATGTCAATGCTGCCGGAGTACAGTGGTTTTGATAATCTTAAAATGCTTGCAAAAATAAAAAAAGTCGCCACGGATGACGACATTAGAAACGCAATGAATTCCGTAGGACTTGACCCCGACAACAAGAAGAGAGTAGGCACATACTCACTCGGAATGAAACAAAAGCTCAATATTGCTCAGGCAATAATGGAAAAGCCTGACTTATATCTGCTTGACGAGCCTACAAACGCACTTGACGAAGGGACTGTCAGCGACATAAGAAAATTACTGCTGAACCTGAAAGAAAACGGAGCTCTCATAATCATTGCCAGCCACAACAAAGAGGATTTGTCCGTCTTATGTGATGAAGTTATTCACATCAATGAAGGCCGAATCAGCTCTGTTCATTCTGTTAATAAAGATATCTAATTATTCCGATTGTTACATCTCATTTTACATTTTCAACAAAAGATTTTTTGTGATATTTTTAGATTAAGGGGTGGTGTACCTGTGAAAAAATCGAAACATAATGTAATTTATTATATAGCAATGGTAATAGGTATTATAGTAATCGCAATTGTTATATTAAAACTAACCGGCGTATATGATGTAACCACTCTTTTTAATAATTCATCAGATAACAGCGATTTTGAAGTTATTGATGAATGGAATAGCGAGCCGTTTGGCGATTTGCAAGTTAAAGCAATAGTGAAATCATGTTCAAACAACAGTATATACTTATCTATGACATCTGAAAGTGAAGACTTTAAAGCGAATAATCCCTCAATAGATGAATTTGGTCCTTTTCAAACCAGTTATCGCAGCACCGGTAATTACACGCTTGACAATATAAGCTACGGCGACACTATACTAATGGACGGCGGAGAAAACATAAAGACCGGTGAACTTTACAGTTTAGTCGAGGTGCCGCTTGAATGCGAATATGCGATTTTGGATGGTGAAAGAATAAATTTGGTATCGGGTCAGGTAAAAACAACAGATGGAATTTCACGTTTTAAATTGTGTCTAACAACATATTATGACGGCGATCAGGAAAACCACGAGCTTATATTTGTAGACAAAGAGGGTAATAAACATTTAATCGTTGATGAGTAAAGGGGGAACTTTATAATGTCAACAATAAAAAATAATCTTATAAAAAAAGTATGCATATTAATATCTTTACTTTTAGCAATTACTTTAATAAGTGCTATTCCGGTTTTGGCAGAAACCAGCAAAACTGAAGATTTTCAATTTACGGTACCTGTAAGTCCAAAATTCGCTCATACTTCTAACAAATATCTTAGAGACACAGATAATTTAAACCGACCTTGGAAAGTAAAAATGACTTATTCAAGTGAAAAAACAAAAGGTCATCCTGAAGGTAATTCTGCAACTGCAACAAATTTTTGGCTTGGTGTATATGACGGAAGCGGAACCAATCACATGGGGTCAAATAAGCACAAGGTAATTAACAAGAACGGTTATTATTATTTTGGTGCATATTCTAATGCATCCTATAAATATGTTTATTTGTACGCCGGTGATAACAATACCGGTTATGGCAATTACTCAATTCAGGGCAAATGGAAAACAGCTGTAATGCACAGCATAGACGAAGTATAATATAACCCTCTTTGTCTAATAAGAACTACAATAATTAATTATGATAAAAGAAGAATTTCATAAAATTTTCAAATCTAAAAAATCAAATATTGCACTAATAATTTTATGTATAGTAGTTATAGTCCAATCAATTGATTCTATCATTTATACATATCAAGGGTTTTACCTTGATGTTCATCCTGCTTTTATTTCAATACTCACAAATGAAAACAATGTGAAATACGGAGCAATATTTGATTGGATTATGCCGATATTTTTAATTATTTCATATTGTGATAAATACATCACTGAAAAAAAATTAGGAATATTAAATGTATATTTAAATAAAGTGGGAAGAAGAAAGTTTTATTTTTCAAAACTGTTTACAGCTTTTTTACATCCTGCTATTTTATGCGGAATACCATTGTTATTAAACCTATGTATTAACACAATCTTTTTACATGGCGGTACTAAGTTTTTTGATTTAGAGAATTATTCAATTGATATAATCGGTTCATATTTATATAACTGTATTAGGCACCCATATATTACATATTTCGGATATATAATATCATTTATAATTGTTATGGGATTATTGAATGTTGTGTGCCAAAGCATTTGTATTATTTTTAATGATGTCAAAATATCATATATAATTGCCATTGCAGTTTGGCTCATATATTTTGCAGACCCTGTATTCTCAATTTCAGATGCCTTGCAACCATTTGCTGTAGAATATACATTAACAACCGGATTAATATCTATTGGTTATTTCTTTCCTGTGGTATTACTGTTTTCTGTGATATCATATATATCATTTGTGGTAAAAAAAGATGAAATATAATTGGAAAACAAACATTTTTTCAACCTTATTATTTTTATTATTCTGGATAATTTTTTATATAGATTACATAAAAGCAGGTGAATACAACAATCCCGATGTATTTACAAATATTTTTATGTCATCACAAAATAAATATAATGATTCAAGCACATTTGTCGGCTATATATTAACCATTATATTTTTATTATCATTAAATAGATGTATAAATAAACCTGTTGATTCTTTTATCATACGATATGGAAAAGACCGTTTTTTAAAAATCAATATTACATACACATTTATACACGCTTTTTTATTCTCATTTGAATATTGGATTGTTAATTTTATTTTTATTTGTTTTACATTTGATTGGCAAATTTTAATCAACTCAAATTTCTTTACTTGTAGCATACTATACTTTTTAACTCGTTTTTTATATTTTCTTACAATTGCAATATTTGCCGTATTTATAAAAGTACTCTTTAATTATAAAAAAATACATATAATTATTTCATCTTTAATTATACTTGCAATTAACACTCTACCTTCGCTAATGATCAACAAAGGTATAATATTATTTGCCGGGTTTATTGATGATTGGATGCAGGAAGGCACTTTTGATTTAATTGATTATGTTAAAAACGCTTTAATATGCATAATTGTGAGCGCAATTCTTGCAACTGCGGCAAGACTGGTATTTTTAAAGAAAGATATTTTGATTAATGAAGAAGAAAATTAGCTTTATAGTTATTTTGCTTATAAATATATTATGTGCTTTTATGCAGGTCTGGATGAGTACTGATACCTACAACGGCATAGAATTTGATTTGAATTACGGAATAATGATATTCTGCACACTTGAATTCATATCATTATCACTGCTTATGAAAAACAGAGATGACTGCCTGTTTTTTGACAATAATCTGATTAAGCTGACCCGGATTGCATCAAGGCGCAAGGCAATGATTTGTGAAATCTCAAAAATCACTGCCGAAGTAGTTATTATTGAAACAGTAAAAATAATCTTTACTGCTCTGTTCTCGTTAATACTAAGCAAAGATGTTACAATCAGCAGCGTCTTGCTTTTGTTTGCACTTGAACTCTTTATAAAGCTTTTATTAATGCTGATTCAATTTGAATTTGAAATAAATGCAGCATACAATTTCAGCTTTTTGATTGTGTGCATTGCATTTTTATTGCTGTTATTATTTGGAAGTGCGGCATACATTTTTGTATCTGAAAATCCTGATTCTGCAATAGCCCCAACACTGCGCTTTATAAACAAACTTAATTTGATAAATTACATCAGTCCGGACAGAGCAATGCATCTATGCAGAAATACCGGATATCCGATCGCAGTAACAGCGGCACTGAACATACTGCAGGCAGTAATAATGATTCATAATTCTAAAAGGTTAAATATACTGCCGAAGGAGTAACAAATGAAAATAGATATTAAAGATTACACGAAAGTTATCAAGAAGAAAAGCATTCTTAATAACATAAACATATCCTTTGAAAGCGGTAAAATTTACGGACTCCACGGCAGAAACGGCAGCGGCAAAACAATGCTTCTGCGTGCGATTTGCGGTCTGATACTGCCGACCGAGGGCAGTGTAAGCATTGACGGCAAAATTATAGGCAAGGATATTGAGTTCCCGGAAAGCGTAGGCATTATTATTGAAAATATGTCAATGCTGCCGGAGTACAGTGGTTTTGATAATCTTAAAATGCTTGCAAAAATAAAAAAAGTCGCCACGGATGACGACATTAGAAACGCAATGAATTCCGTAGGACTTGACCCCGACAACAAGAAGAGAGTAGGCACATACTCACTCGGAATGAAACAAAAGCTCAATATTGCTCAGGCAATAATGGAAAAGCCTGACTTATATCTGCTTGACGAGCCTACAAACGCACTTGACGAAGGGACTGTCAGCGACATAAGAAAATTACTGCTGAACCTGAAAGAAAACGGAGCTCTCATAATCATTGCCAGCCACAACAAAGAGGATTTGTCCGTCTTATGTGATGAAGTTATTCACATTAACGAGGGACGAATCTGCACCCATAATCAAGAAATATAATCATTCTCAATTATTATATCTTATACTTGAATTAATAATAAAGTTCTATTAAATATGAGGAATAATAAACATTGCATTAAACACATTAACTTCTCTTATCCATTTTAATGCAAAAAAATATAAAAACGGTGAAACTAATGAATTTATTTACCAGGAGAGAATATTTTATAACTCGCAGATTGGATGAATTGAACATTTGCAAAAATCAATTGGAAAAGAAAAATATAAAATATAAGGTTGTCACAAATTCTATTACTAATACAGGCAGAAATCATGGAATCCCATTCATAGATTCAAATTCAGCATATGAATATCGTGTCTATATCAGTAAAAAAGATTATAATCAAATGAAAGGGAAAAAATAATGAAAAAATATATTGCTATAATTCTTTCGATTACAGTTTGTATATGTCAAATTCCTATGACAGTATACGCAGAAAGCAAATCAGAAAATAAAGATTTTGAAGTTATTTATTCAACATCATAAATCACAAATTTTGATATTTTATACGATCGAGCAAAAAACAATATTAATGATGCTTCTAATGAAGAAATCGAATATATTCTTAATAATACCGAAATAACAGTCAACAATAACAAACAAGAAATAACACCCCTGATAACAACTCAGCTTTTGGAAAAAAGTTATAATTCTAATGGTGATTTAACAAAAAACTATTCTGCAACTTTAATTGCAGAAACAAATTTTGAAGAAAATATATCAAATAGTATATCGCCTTTGTCAACTCATACTACTACCGATACTAAAAAATCTAACGGAAAAGATGTTCAACTTTCGACAACAATTTATTATACAACCGGCACTTATAATAAAGTTCCATACATAACAATAACCAAAGTTTCAGCTGCATCTAAGCTAATTGATACTACTTGCAAAATTTCTTATACTAAAGTTCGCGGCGGCTATAGAGGTGTTAACTTAGCAACAAATAAATGGATAGATAAAACAAGTGCTTGGACCAGTAATACCGGAAAAACTGTAAGCAGATCTATTTCTGGTGTAAAACTAGATGCCTCAGGCGGTATCCTTTATTCAGTATGGGGTGAAGGATATTGCCAAATTAAACGAGGTACTCAAACTTGGTCATTTTCAATGAAAGTTTTTGAAGCTGATGCCACTTTATTTTAAATAATAAAATTAATTTTTCTCCTTTTCCTTATAATTAACCGCCCCGGTTATCCTTTGCCGAGGCGGTTAAATTTTTATCTTTTAACCCGAATAGGATGAGTTTAGCTTTTGAATAGCAGATTTTGTCTTATCAACCTGAGATTTCAAATCGCCTTCTTTGCCCGATTTACGCTGCAGATAAATTACAGAGTAGACACTGTCATCATAATCCGTACTGCCGTCAAAGAACGGAACGGCGTAGCCTCTTTCGTTAAACTCGGATTTATAAACTTCATCACCGTCGATATAATAATCGCTCCAGCCATACTCGGTTATATACTGAGCCTTAAACTGCTGCTTGAAGTTTTTACCGTCGAATTTCAAAATAGTTGATGTGCCGCTGACCTTTCTTCCATAATTTTCACTGGAGAAGGTATTATTGCAAAGAAGAACTTTTTTCTTTTGCTGTTTAAGAATTGTATACACATCATTTGAATCGTTAAGCATTGAGGACAGTCCCTCATTTTTATAAACCAGACTTGCTTTTGAGCCATTATATCGATAAATTTCGCAAAAATATTTATATTCAAGCTTTGAGATATAATTGCCCTGTCTGTCAGAATCACGGACCTTAACACCTTTACGATAGATGAGCATAAGCTCATCCGTATCGTCACCGTCAAAATCAACAAGCCGTGCCACTGCCAATCCATCGATATAGGCAACGCCATTCTCCTGCTTATATGATGCAATGCCGTACTTTTGATTGTAATCATTTATGATTGAATAATAAGCATTATTAAGGCTTTGAGAGCTATTAGCCGCAACAGTATTCTCCGTATCGGAAATTGAGAAGCCTTCAATTACATCAAATACCAAATCCGACGTAACTACAGCTTTTTCCTCTCTTAAAACAGAAAGCCTAATTCTTTCAAAGTCGGTATAATTAATTTTTTCACGGACCACAAATGCCTCAGCCTGCGGGTCATAGGTGCAGCTTGCTTTCTTTTCAAATGAATCACCCTTAAGGGTATAAAGTTCAACCTTTGTAATATCATCTTCATCATGGATACCGATATAATATTTACTGTTATGATAGTAAACGGTTATCCACGCATCATCGGTCTTTTTATCAGTTTGAGTCGCTTTTTCATGAAATAAGCTGACAAATTCACCGTCAGAATTATATCCCCAAACCTCAACGAAATAAACTCCGCCGTCATTATAGCTTAATAATAGTTCACTTTTGCCGTTATTATCAAAATCCATTTCTCTGGCATATGACAAGCCGGTCATTCTGTAGCCCTCTATACCATAGCTTGAATAAAGATTTTCATAATTGCAATTGCCATAGCTTTTTATGTAATCAGAACAAACCTTTCCTGCATCAGCATTAAACTTGTCAATTCTCTTATTTTCAACATTCATCTGAACGGCAACAACTGCAATCATTGCAGCAAAAACAATAATCACTACCAAAACTAATACAAGTGTAACTATACGCCTTTTGCTTTTAAACAATTCATCCAGCGAGGTGGTGTCGGATATATTATGAGCAGCACGCTTAATCTTCGTTTTTTCAGTAGCAGAGAATGCCTTGATGGCCTCAGCAATCTCCTGCCTGCTGATATGCGTTGGCAATGACCGCTGCTTATTGCTTTGAACAATATCATCGTCATCATCAAAATAATTATACCTGCTCAATCCGTCACCTCCATTACGCATTATATGATTATTCATTATATTTTACCATATTATGACTATTTTGGCAATAATGTTATTTTATATATAAAAAAGGGGCTGTAAAAAAACAGCCCCGAAAAAAGGAAAGACTGCAAGTAATCCGAAAAGGATAGGCTTGCAGTCTTTTTTGTGATATAATTTAGTTGAAATGAAAAAGAATATCACTGAAGTATATAATACACCATATCAATTAAAATTACCACTGGAAATTTCAAAAAAGATAAAAATTTCCGATCCGGTATATACATTCTGTGAGGTAATGGAGCATATTGACCTAAAAAAATATCTTGCCGTTAAGGAAAGCAGGATAGGTCGCAAAAGATATGATCCGGAAATCTTGCTTAAAGTAATACTGTTTGCATTCATGGAGTTTGGCTATGTGTCAACACGAGAGATAGAAAAGCTTTGTAATAACGATATTAGATTTATGTGGCTACTTCAGGATAATCCTGCACCAAGCCATATGACAATAGATAACTTTATGAAGGATTATCTTGCCGACTGTATTGAAAATATTTTAGCCGAAATCAATTCATATATCTTTGAAAAAGAAAATGTTGATTTATCACATATCTACATAGACGGAACAAAGCTTACCGCCAATGCAAATAAGTATAGCTGGGTATGGAAGAAAAGCAGTATTAAGCACAGACAAAATACATTCAATAAGATTACTGAATTGTTTGAAGAAATCAACACTTCTATGATATATCAAAATGTTGAAATTGAAATCCGTACAGAATATGCAATAGAGTATATGGAGCAGATAATCGAGCAGTACATTAAGCTTACAGGCATACAGCCTGAATATATTGTCAGAGGAAGAGGACATCATAAAACAACAGAACAAAGGAATTATGATAAGCTTGTTGAATATACGGAAGCATTAAAGAAATATGCAATACATATTAACATCTGCGGAGATAACAGAAACAGTTATTCCAAAACAGATAATGATGCAACATTTTTCAGAATGAAAAGAGACTATATGGGCAATGACCAATTACTGCCCGGATACAACATTCAGCTTGGTATATGCGATGAATATATTGCAGTAGCAGATGTAAAGCAATATGCTTCAGATATGGATTGCTTCATTCCGCTTATGGAAAAGTTCAAGGATATACACGGCTTCTATCCAAAATATCCTATTGCTGATGCAGGATATGGGAGTTTCAACAATTACCTTTACTGCGAAGAACACGGTATGGAAAAGTATATGAAATTCACTATGTTTGAAAAGGAAAGCAAGGATAAAAAGTATCGTGACAATCCATACAGAGCAGTCAATTTTCCTATCAACGAAAGTGGCAAGCCTGTTTGTCCTAACGGTAAAAAGTTTAACTATCTTTACACAAGACCTGTTAAAGGAAACAAATATGGAAGAACAGAGGAACTTTACCAATGTGAGGACTGCAGTAACTGCCCGCATAAAGAGAAATGCTGTAAATGTGAGGGAAACAGGATAATCAAACTCAATGAAGAATTGACAAGCGTTCATCAAGAGGTGTTAGGTAATCTCAACAGTACAAAGGGTGCATTGCTTCGTATGAACAGAAGCATACAAGCTGAGGGCGCATTCGGCACAATCAAATGGAACCGAGCCTACACAAGAGCCAGAAGAAGAGGCTTAAAAGGCATAAATTTTGAGATATTGATGATTTGTTGTGGTTTTAATCTGCACAAATACCATTTGAAGAGCCTTACCTGCTTACGAGCGGAATAGAAAAACTGAAAAGTTTTCCACATCAAGGGTGTAAAATACAACACCTTTATTTGTTATGCCGCAAACTAAGCGATTTTCCACAAAGATTTTAACATCTTCCTTGTTTTTCGCAAAAAAATCACCGGGAATCACTTTTTCGTGAATCCCGGCTTTCCTTTTGGCTGTTTTTTTACAGCCCCTTCGATTTATTCTGTTATTGATTAACCAAGCTCTGAGAAGTACTTGATTGTTCTAACCATCTGTGATGTGTAGCTGTTCTCGTTATCATACCAAGAAACAACCTGAACCTCATAAAGACCATCACCAAGAGGAAGAACCATTGTCTGAGTAGCATCAAAGAGTGAACCGTATCTCATACCAACGATATCAGATGAAACGATTTCGTCTGTATTGTAGCCGAATGACTCTGTTGCAGCAGCCTTCATAGCAGCATTGATGCCGTCAACGGTTACATCGTCACCCTTAACAACAGCTGTAAGGATTGTTGTTGAACCGGTTGGAGTAGGAACACGCTGAGCTGAACCGATAAGCTTGCCGTTAAGCTCAGGAATTACAAGACCGATTGCCTTTGCAGCACCTGTTGAGTTAGGAACAATATTAACTGCAGCAGCTCTTGAACGACGAAGGTCACCCTTTCTCTGAGGACCGTCAAGAGTCATTTGATCGCCTGTATAAGCGTGGATTGTGCACATAATACCTGACTGAATAGCTACATAATCGTTGAGAGCCTTAGCCATAGGAGCAAGGCAGTTTGTTGTGCAAGATGCAGCTGAAATAACTGTATCCTCAGCAGTAAGTGTGTCGTGGTTTACATTGTAAACGATTGTTGGAAGATCATTACCTGCAGGAGCTGAAATAACAACCTTACGAGCACCAGCCTTAACATGAGCAGAAGCCTTTTCCTTTGAGCAATAGAAACCTGTGCACTCAAGAACAACATCAACACCAAGCTCGCCCCAAGGAAGCTCAGAAGCGTCAGCCTTAGCATAAATTTTAATTTCTTTACCATCTACGATGATTGAATCATCTGTAGCTGATACTGTATCAGCAAGAGCATACTTACCCTGTGATGAATCATACTTAAGAAGATGAGCAAGCATCTTTGGGCTTGTAAGATCGTTGATAGCAACTACTTCGTAGCCTTCTGCACCGAACATCTGGCGGAAAGCAAGACGACCGATACGGCCGAAACCATTAATAGCAACTTTTACCATTGGAATATACCTCCGAAAAATTATTTAATAAATTGCTTTATTATTTTGCAGTATTATTTTATACTGTTTACCCTGAATAATCAAGAAAAAATTGTAAATTTTACACTTTATACAAAAACAATTGGGATAATTAGACAATTTTTTAACGAACTATCAATGCTTTCTTCTTTTGACTGTCAGAACTATGCAGGAAAGCACAAGTATAAACGGAAAAACAACAGCATACAAAAGTCCTGTTTTCAGACTGTCCGCAGAGGCACCGGCTATTTCGCCGACAATTGTGGGCCCGCTCATACAGCCGAAATCGCCTGCCAGCGCAAGCAGTGCAAACAGAGTTGTTCCCCCTTTAGGGAAATATTCACTTGCCATGCTGAAAGACCCCGGCCACATAACACCGACTGACAGACCGCAGATTCCGCAGCCTATGAGTGCAACAATCGGTACAGACGATATTGAAACCATGAGATATGATACAATGCAAAGAATTCCGCTGAACATCATAATTGTTACTATATTAATCTTTTCGCTGATTTTTGCATTAACCGCTCTCGCAAGACCCATTAACAAGGCAAACATACACGGTCCTGCCAAATCACCTATTGCCTTTGATACACCCAATCCGCTTTCTGCAAGTGCCGAAGCCCACTGACTCATTGCAAGCTCGCTTGCGCCTGCACTTACCATAAGAATGACAAAAAGCCAAAACATTTTGCTTCTTAAAAGATTTTTAATGCTCATACTCTCGCCGTCTTCAGTGAGCGAGTTAATCGGAACTTTAGTAAATGCAAAAGCATTTACTGCAGGTACGACAGCCCATAATAACGCAAGAATTTGCCATCTGTCTCTGCCCGCAAAATGGATAAATACAGTTGAAAGGATAATCACAAGTACTGTTCCCCAGCAATAGAAAGAATGCAGCAGACTCATTGCCGATGCCTTATTATCAGTCGGGCAAGCCTCTACAATGGGGCTGATAAGAACCTCAATCAGTCCGCCGCCGATTGCGTAGAACACAACGGATATCAATAATCCTGCAAAAGCATCTGGCAGCACTGACGGCAGTAATGCCATAAAAACTAATCCCAAAGCCGAGAATATGTGAGCGGTAACGATGCAAACTCTATAGCCTATTTTATCGACAAACTTAGTTGAAAAATAATCTACAGCAAGCTGAATAAAAAAATTCACTGTTACCAAAAGCGTTATTTTTGATAATGGGATACTCAGACTGTCTCTGAATATTATAAACAGCATCGGTGCAAGATTATTCACTATTGCCTGAGTTATGTAGCCGACATAGCTTGCATAAACAGTATGCTTAAAATCAAATTTCATCAATAATCACCACGGATATTAAACCATAATAACATACTAAAATGCAACAATTATTTAAAATTGTTTATTTAATACAAAATTTTGAATATTTATTCATTATTTATTTGCAATCAATGCTTTAATGTGTTAAAATAGTTTATTATTATTTTTATATTGGGAGGAGATTCAATGACAACAGCACAAATTTGCATTATGATTGCAATTGTTATATACCTCGCTGTGGTATTGCTTGTAGGTGTTGCATACTCAAAGAAAACAAAAAATGTCGGTGATTTTTATCTTGGAGGACGAAAGCTGGGTCCGCTTGTTACGGCAATGAGCGCCGAGGCTTCGGATATGAGCAGCTGGCTGCTTATGGGTTTGCCCGGAGTTGCCTATTTGTCAGGTATTGCGGATGCCGGATGGACAGCAATCGGTCTGGCTGTAGGTACATATTTCAACTGGCTGATAATTGCAAAAAAACTTCGTAATTATTCAGCACATATCGGTGCAATCACAGTTCCGGATTATTTCTCGTTAAGATATAAGGATAAAAGCAGAATATTAATGGCAATCGCGGCACTTGTAATCATAATTTTCTTCGTTCCGTACACAGCTTCAGGATTTGCAGCATGCGGAAAGCTTTTCGGAACACTGTTCGGTATTGATTATCACATTGCAATGATTGTATCTGCAATTGTTATAGTGGGATACACTTCGCTCGGCGGATTCAATGCAGCATCAACCACTGATCTTATTCAGTCAATTGTAATGACAATTGCACTTGTCATCGTTCTTATATTCGGAGTAACTAAAGCAGGCGGCATAAATGCTGTTATAGATAATGCGCAGTCACTATCCGGCTATCTTAATATGTTTACTACGCACAACACTGAAACGGGAGGAGCAGATAATTACAGTGCACTGACAATTGCCTCCACCTTTGCATGGGGACTCGGATATTTCGGTATGCCTCATATTCTTTTGAGATTTATGGCTATTGAGGATCCTAACAAAATAAAAACCTCCCGCCGTGTTGCATCTGTATGGGTTGTAATTTCAATGGCAATTGCAATCTTTATTGGTGTTGTGGGCATTGGTATGGTTAACAACAGCGCACTTGCACCACTTGACGACAGTGAAACAATCATCATTCAGATTGCTAATCTTCTTTCTCAAAACGGCATTGTTCCCGCTCTTATTGCAGGTGTTATTCTTGCAGGAATTCTTGCAAGCACAATGTCAACTGCAGACAGTCAGCTGCTTGCGGCATCATCATCTGCAAGTGAAAATATAATCGGCGGTCTTTTCAAGGCTAAGCTGTCTGAAACCGCAAAGATGATTGTTGCAAGATTAACGCTTATTGTAATATCAGTTATCGGCGTTGTTCTCGCCTGGGATTCAAATTCATCTGTATTCGGCATTGTATCATTTGCGTGGGCAGGTTTCGGTGCAGCATTCGGACCGGTTGTACTGCTTTCACTCTTCTGGAAAAGGTCAAACAAATACGGTGCAATATTCGGAATGATTGCGGGCGGTGCAATGGTATTCATCTGGAAATACGCTATTGCTAAGCTTGGCGGCGCTTTTGCAATTTACGAACTATTGCCGGCATTCATTTTCGGTCTTATTGTAAACATTGTTGTATCTCTTATCACAAGCAAGCCGGAGCAGTCAATTATTGATGATTTCGAGGCAGTTAAAAAGATTAAATAATCATAAAAGTAAAGGGCAGACCCGTGTGTCTGCCCTTTCTTAAATATATAATTACATATCAAAATCATCATGCAAATGCATTGAGGTAATGTCACGGAGAATTCCTATTGTGGATTTTTCTCCGCTATCGCCGTCAACGACCTTGCGTCTGTCAATCACAATGAGGTACTTGCCGCTCTTCGTTCTTATTGAATATGTAGCCTTTATAACATCACCTTTTTCAGCCTGAGTCTGCAGAGCATGGACTGCAATATCAACCTCTCTGGCGAGCATAAGCTTTGTTAAATCGCCGTTATATTTTTCAAAAAATTCTTTTCGGGTATATCCTATCAGCTTCATAAAATCCGCTGATACAACATTAAGTTTAAACAGTGAATTTAAATCGGCGGTAAACATCGGACCGGGAAGGTTTTTGAAAATTTTAACCATTAAGTCCGATTGGCGGTCAGCCTCCTCTTCATCCTGCTTGACTTTGTTAATGTCGGTAAAAATTGCATGAAAAATCGGGCAGTTATCATTATCGTAACGCTGAATTGCACTATTCATTTTGCACCAGATATAATCATCCTTATGAGTGGATATTCTCAGTTCAATATCAATAGGCTTTTTGGTGGCCATTGAATTACCGATTGCCTGAAAAACAAGACTTCTGTCATCAGGATGGATAAGCTCATCCAGCCGATAAACCTGCTTGCTGTAATTCTCTTTAGTTGTTCCGAAAAATCTGCAGCAGGCTGCATTAAGATACAGCGGTTCAAAATGCATATTCTGATCAACTCGGAACAATGCTACTCCGCCTTTTACAAGGTCAATTAAATGATTCATTTCCTTTGCCTGAGCACGAAGTGCCTCTGATTTTTCAATACTCCTTGAAACATCGGCAAAAGTGAGCAGGCAGTGCGTTGAGTTTTCAATATTTTTTCCCGTACAGTGAACGAATATATAATCATTGTCTTTATTTTTTATGTATAAATCCATATAGATATAGGGTGAATTTTTTTTGCAAATCTGACGCATAATCGTTTCCCTGTCCTTAGGTGCCAAAACATCATGCAAAAACAACTTTCCCTGTTTAATTTTTGAAGGATGAACACCTACAAATTCAGAAAAATGACTATCGGACTCTAAAACCACAAGATTATCCGCCTTATCTATAACACAGGTCATAAATTCAACCTCAAAGGCCTCCTCATCTATCTCGTTGTTCGTAATCTCACATCCTCTTTTAAAATAAATAATTTATTCTCTATATTTATATTGTAAGTAACTGTGCATAATTTGTCAAATATGCACGAACGCAATTCTTTGACATTGTTAATTATATCACAAACCTTTTTTCTTGCCAATAAAATGCTGAATTATTTAAAAATAGTTTAAAAATTTCCCGATAAAAGCACGAACTTTGTTGTATATCTGTTTATCTTGCACAAATGTGACCAAAAATTTTTGGAAATAGTCACAATTCAAACTGCATTGACCCAAAAAGTTAATTAGTTTATAATATAAATAATAGTATGTTTTTATATGATATCTAAATTATATAATATTATTAATAATTCATCGGAGGAAAAAAGGATGAAAACTACATTTTCAAGAAAGGCAATAAGTATTTTGCTGTCCGTACTGATGACAATCAGCGGTATTGTACCTGCAATGAGTGCTTTTGCTGCAGACGGTGTAGAAGGTTACTATGACTTACAAATCTTCTACAGTGAAACTGACACCATGGTTCCGACATACGGCGACGATGGTGAAACGGAATACATAGAATATATGCACGAAGGTGATGAGCTTGCACTTAAATACAAGCTTATCGACAGTGTATGGCCTGATAACGGTTATGTAAAATGGTACAGTGAAAACCCCGTTCTTGTTGATGTAACAAGCGAAGGCGTTGTTAAGGCTTTTGACTCATCAAAGGGTGCTGTTGTTCAGTCATGGATTGATAATGAGGTTAAAACCATTCCCATAATCGGTTCTGTACTTGGAAAAATACTTGAAAAAGCATTTTTTAACGAATATGTAGATCTTGACTCAATGGATACTGAGGAAATTGTTGACATATTAATTGCTGCACTCGGCTCTGAAAGCTGGATTGCAGATTATATTGAAGCTTATCAGGGTCAGCTTATCGATTCTCTCAGAGAATATCTTGATAAGGTTAATACTCCGATTGTGTGCCAGCTGTACGGAAGCGACGGAACTCTGCTGGCAGAAGACCATGTAAATATAACCGTTCTCAAATGCGAAGAGTGGTATGCTAATTTCCTCCCTAACGGCACACATATTACAAATAAATCGCAGGTTAATACTACTCAGGCAGTAGGCAACACTGTGCAGCTCCACGCTATGACAACACCGCAGCGCTTGGGCTTCGGAGTGGTATATTCAGTTAAATCATCCTCAATCTTTTCAAGCGGCAAGGTTGTTGCTACAGTAGATGATTCCGGTCTTGTAACCTTTAAGAATCCCGGAACTGTAACAATCCTTGTATCACCTAACTCGGAAGAGGTAATTGAGGCAATTCTTGAATTCATTAACTATTTTTACAAGCTTGATAACACCGGTACTCTTGATACAGACCAGATTGCGGATATTCTGATTAAATATGTCGGAATTGATATGAACAGAACTGTTCTCGCAGGCTTGCTTGATGTAGCTTTTGCAATTAAGGATATTGCCGGCGATGCTGCTGACCCTGTTCAGCTTACCGCAACTGCAGTTGAAATTATTGCAAACATTATCCTCCAAATGACATATAATGATTCAATTACCTTTAATGTTGTTGAGGCTCAGCCTTTAACCGATTTTGATATTGAGGGCACAACAACAGTTAAAGAGGGCGCTCAGCTCCAGCTTTCAATTACCAATGTGAAACCTGATGCCGGCGACACAAGTGATATCACATGGACATCAAGTGACCCTACTATCGCAAGTGTTGATCCAAAAACCGGTGTTATAACCGGTCTTGATGCAGGCGGCTCACTGGGAAATCTTTCATCACAAACCTGTTTAATCACCGCAACCTCAGCGGCAAACAAGGTATCTAAATCCGTAACAATTACCGTTACGGGAAAAACAGGAAAATACATATCCTCCGCAAGCATTAACGGCTCAGACCAGGTTGAAATTAACGGTGAGCAGAATTACAGCTACTCGATTTATCCCCAGCGTGTTGCCGAGTCAGACAACCTGTATATTACATGGGGTATGGTAACCGACAAGGACGAGGACGGAAATCCGATTTACTCATGGGCTGACAGCGAAAACCCTGTAAGCGACGGAATTGGTAAAATCGATGCCAACGGTCACTACACTGCAGTAGGCGGCGGAGCATCAACAATTGCACTTAAAGCGGTTACAGGCTACTATCTCTCAAACGGAAGCTTTTATGAAATTTCTTCATTCATTGCAACAAAAGAGATATCAACAGGTATTCCGGTTGAATCAATACAAATTACCTGCACCGGCACCACGTCAAACGGTAAAATTAGCAGAGATGAAACTGTAACAATCAATGGCGTTGATTATCAATATATTACAATTAAAAAATCGGTTATTGAAGGCTATGCAGGAAATGGTGCAAAGCTTTCGGCAACAGTTTATCCTGCTAACGCAACTGACCAAAACATTACTTGGGTAATTGATAATGAATATTTTAAAACTGAAGATTTGTCAGACGATACACATTCCGTAAGCGTTAAGCAAAAGGCTGCTCATGAGGTTGCAGATACCTTTAATGTTTATGCAGTATCAAACGACGGAAAAGTTATTTCAAATGTAGTTACCGTATGTATTTGTAAAAACCGAGTTTCCGGAAATGTTATTAATCAGGAAACAATTGAAGTTATCAACGGCAAAACAGCAGATGTAACTCATTCAATATCATTCGAGGACAGCATAACAGATACAGGACGCTGCTGCTACAAGGCAAACTGGTACTCATCCGATGAATCCGTATTTTCTGTAAAGACTAAGACAAATGATAACCGTGACGGATTAATCACAGGCAATGATGTCGGCACTGCAACAGTTTACTGCGTATCGGCTGACGGCGGCTATATAGGCACGGCAAAAGTTATTGTCAAGCCTGACAAAACCTTCCTTCGCGAAATTGTTGATTTGTGTGATAATGCAAATATTGCCAGAACTGCTGAAAACAAAGCTCTCTATCAGGACTATATGAAGAAACTTGATCTCGCTTACGCAGTTCTTTATGACCAGGATATGGCATCGCAAACCACGTGTGACACATATGCACAGAATCTTTTGACTGCTTTTTACAAGCTGGGCGGATTTGTAGGAATCAGCAGCGTTAAAATTTTAGGTACAAACAAAACAGCACTTGAATCAGACCATCTCACAATAAAGGTAGGCTCAACTGCCAATTATACAAAAGCAAGCTATGATTTGGATTATACAATTGCACCTTTAACTGCAATGTACAGCGATGTTAAATGGACATCATCAGACAGCAGCATTTCTGTTGATAAAAACGGTTTATGCAGACCAACCGATAATGATCCTTGCAGTGCAATTATCACCTGCACCGTTACAGACTATATGGGCAACACTGCATCTGACAGTATAATAATTTCGTTTGCAAGAACTATGGCAACCGGAGTTGAGCTTGATACTACCCAGATAATAGATGCAAAAGTCGGTACCAGCCAGACACTAACAGCAAAAATTTCGCCAACCAATGTTATAGGCAATTCAACCGCCTCCTGTCAGGGCGTTACATGGTCATCAAGTGATGAGAGTGTTGCAACTGTTGATGAAAACGGAGTTGTTTCATTTGTTTACGGCGGTGACTGCGAAATCACCTGCACAACAATGGATGGAGGCTATACTGCAGTATGCCGGGTAAATGTTGTAACAAACTATGACCCGTTGCAGCTTCTTATTAATCAATATAATGATTTACAGCTGAATCCGATTACCTTCTATCCTGACACATGGGAAGTATTCACCGCTGCAATGACAGAGGCTCAGGCAATGATTGACAAAGGCGGATATTCTCAAAAAGAGGTCGACTCAATGTATGCCACTCTTGAGGCTGCATACAATGGGCTTAAGAAATATAATTATATTCAATCAATTGAACTTTATCTTGACGGCGAACAAACATCGGAATTTTATCAATATGATTTAAGTCTTCTTAAAGAGGGTATAAGCTATACAAATGCTGTGCTTGATTTAAATGTAAGACTTTATCCTAACAATGCATCATATAATACAGTTAAGTGGGAATCCTCCACTACGGATATTTCAGTAACAACTGAAGGTAAATGCTCACCGACTTCAAATAAGTGCTGCTATGGTATGATTACTTGCACAGTAACGGATCATTACGGCAACAGCTTTAGCGACAGCGTTTGGGTATCCTTCTCATACTACCCTGTAACAGCGCTTGTATTAAGTGAAACCAATATAAACGGAACAATAGGCGACACGCATCAGCTTGCCTGCACTGTTGAACCTACCGGCTCTTCACTGCTTCACATCGGTGCTGCTTCAATTCAGGATTACTATTGGGAGTCCGATGATGAAAGCATAGCAACGGTTGACGAAAACGGACTTGTTACATTTGTTAACGCAGGTGCAACAACCATCCGTGCAGTATCTTATGACGGTGGTGTTTCGGCTGAATGCACGGTTTCAACTGAAGGTGACCGTTCAGCACTTAAAGCAGCGCTTGACCAATATGCTGATGTTGATTACACCAACTATGATTATGATTACGGAATGGCATTTATTGATGCATATAAAGCAGCTGAGGACGCTCTAACCGATCTTGCAATGAGCCAGGAGGACATAGACGCGGCTACGGCTAATCTTAATGCAGCAGGAGAAGCACTTGAAAGCCATCCGTATATTAAGGCCGAAACTATAAGAATGTCCTACACAACACAGAAAAGACCTTTAATCGGTTCCGCATCAAGTGTTGCAACCGGAACAGTAGGATCAAGCGATGCAATTTCAATTAATCTTTCATCGGGCTATTCAAATTACAACAATTATAATGATCTTACAATAAACGCTGTTCCTTCACCGACCAGTGCAATGTATAAATCAATCAGCTGGGAAGTTAATGAAACAAACAATATGGACACCTCTCTCAGCGCTAACTCGATCACACTTACTCCGACAAAGCAAAGCAGCGGCGGATGGGCTAAGCTGACTGCCACAATTACTGACCATTATGGCAGAGCAACAAAAAGAACAATTTACGCAACAATGTCTGATAATGTTGCATCAAATCTTGATATTACTCCGGCAAACATTTCAATGAAGCCGACAGATACTGCTTATACGGTACCTTATACGCTGGGCGGAAGTCCTGAATTCACAACAGTTCTTTGGAGCAGTTCCGACGAGACTGTGGCTAAGGTTGAAAATGGTGTTGTAACCGCAGTTGATAAGGGCACAGCCGTAATTACTGCAAAGAGTCTTGACGGCGGTTATTCAGATACATTAACCGTTAATGTTTACACTGACTTCGCTGAACTTGCAGGTAAGGTATCAGAGTATACTGCACTTATAAATAATGTAACAGATAATTATGTTTACACTGAAGAATCACTTTCTGTTTTATCTGCAGCAGTAACTGAAGCCAAGCAAATGGTAGATGACGGTAAGGCTACTCAAGCTGAAGTTAATTCCATGCTGAATGTGCTCAATGCCGCATACAGCAATCTCATTAAATATGAGGCAGCAAACGGTGTTATTATCGGGTTTGAAGAAAGTAACAATGTTTCAAGTCCAAATGAAGGCTATATCCGTTACACGGGAACTACCCTTAACGGCAAAACCGTTCAGCTGACACGCAGTCTCCTGCCGAGTAATGCAGCTATTTATAAATCAATTGAATGGACTTCCTCAAATGAAAATGTAACAGTTGATGATTTTGGTCTTGTAACAAATAAAACAACTACTGCAAAATATTCAGTAATAACATGTACTGTTGAGGATGAATTCGGCAACCGCTGTTCCGAGTCAGTTGTAGTATCCTTCACACGCTACGGTGTTACTGCCGTAACCTTTGATTCCGATATGATTTACGGTGCTCCTCAGGAGATAAAGAAAATCACACCAAACCTCAATCAGTCAAGCACAGTAATCTCTACCTCATATATCAAAGACTGCACATATTCGTCATCTGATGAAAATGTTGCAACAGTTGATAACGAGGGCAATGTAACCTTCCTGACACAGGGTACTGCAGTTATAACAGTAACCGCTCTTGACGGTGGTTACACAGGTACAATCAATGCATATACTACATGGGACACAACAGCTCTTCAGGCTGCTATAGCTGAAGGTGAGGCACTGACCTACACTGATTATGCATATGAGCAGGGTATGGCATTCAAGAATGCACTTGAAGCTGCTAAAGAAGTTTACCAAAACATTTATGCAGCTCAGGAGGAAATTGACACTGCCTGTGCAAATCTTACAACTGCAATAACAAATCTTGAAGGCAATGAATTTATCGATGCAGTACCGTCAATCACAGTTAACGGTGCAGAAATCGAAAACAATATTTCATATGAAATTGATGAAAATTCACAGATAAGAATTGACTCTGCTATAAACAGTGATGCAATGATTAAGTCAGCTGTCTGGACAACATCAAATGTAAATGGAGTAAATGTAGATATTGCTGACAACAGTCTCATTTTAACAAAGACAACTGATGGCACAGGAAGTATAACAGTCAAGCTTACAATCACAGATGATTATGACAGAGTAACTGAATACTCATATTCAATAAAGCTTGTTGATGCAATATTGAACATTTCGTCAATCAATATTACCGTTGACGGCACAGAAACAACCGAGTCGGCATACAGTGCAACCGGTTTCAAATACGGATACACCGATTTTAAGGGAATTCAGCTTGGATATATTGCTTACCCTGAAGCTGCAACTGAAGCCGCATCTGTTCAATGGAAATCTTCGGCATCCACTTATGTCAGCGTTGACAGCAATGGTCTTGTTACGCTTACAACCGCAGGAAAGCTCAGGTCAACCAATACAGCAACAATAACCTGCACAGTTTTAAATGCTGACGGTTCCCCGGTGGAAAAAACGATTTCTATAACAATTGCAAGATAAGGAGGTATATATAATGTTTAAAAATAAAAAAATTAAAAAATATATATCCTTTTTACTTGCTGTTGTAATTATGCTGTGCAGCTTCAGTATCGGAATGTTTGCATATGGTGACGATTCAGCACCTATTGCAATCAATTCTGTTAATTTTCCTGACAGAAATTGGAGAGAAGTAGTTTCTGACTGGTTTGACGGCAGTGATTCAAGCACACCTGACGGTTATCTTT
>JBKWUD010000018.1:0-42322 GCA_046989265.1 Eubacterium sp. | reverse complement strand
AAAAATAACGGTGTTTGTGTTGAGCGAATAAACGGATTTTCTTATTATCCCGATACAATCAATAAATTGACATGATAAACAGAAAAAAGTCTGAGCTAAAAATCAGTTCAGACTTTTTGTATTATGCTAAATATATTTTAACTATTTTGAATTTTTTTGCACCTTGGAAAACATCATATTCTTCATCAATAAGCCAGTTGCAGTATTCTGCAATTTCACCGGCAGGTATAAGGTCATTAAATATACCATAGTCATTTAATTGCTCAAAATATTCAAATCTTACCTCGTTGCTGAGATTGTCAAAAAACGGTTCATCCTCAAACTTATTAAATTCATCAATTTCGCCTAGATACCCCATTCCGATTGGGGAGGTGTAATAATCATCGGCGCAGACATCATATCCTATGAATTCTGCAAGATTTTCATCAATACTTTCATTTTCATCTGAAAAAATAATTATCTGTGTGTTCTCAAATTTTTTACTGATTTTTTCTGAAAGTTCCTTTGCATCATATAACGAATATGCGGTGAATATGATTAGCTGGCTTTCTTCATCAACATAATTATTCATAAAGGTTTTAACATCATTGCCGATTTTTTTATTATCAATATATTCGGCAAGACAGCTCAGCTGGTATATTCCGTTATAATTCTCGTTTTCAGTACAAATAATAATTCCAATCATATCTATTTCCTGTCAGAAGATTTCCATATCTGGATTCTTCCGGTGTCATTGAATGCCTTTAAAGTCATAATTGAAATAGGTACTACAAACATACCGATAAAACCGAACAGCTTTAAGCCAAAGTATAATCCCATCAGAGTTATAATAGGATGAACACCGAGTGATTCACCTACAATCTTAGGCTCAATATATTGCCTGATTACAGTGATTACTGCATAAATAATAATTAATCCGATTGCCTGCTTATAATTGCCCATAACAAGTGAAAATAATGCCCACGGAATAAGTATTCCTCCTGAGCCGGCAACAGGGAGAATATCAAATATTGCAATTCCCACCGCAATCCATACGAAATAGCTGTTTTGCATTATTCCGAGCATTCTCAGTATAGAAAAACCCAGAAACAGTTCAAAAAATGTAATGCACATAATTAAGCCATAAGCTTTAAACATTTTTAAAATTGTTTTTGTAAACACCTGCTTAATCTCAACAAGAAGATTTTTTTTGCCTTCCGGAAATTGCTTTTGAATAAATCGAACAATATAGTTATAATCTTTTGTAAAAAATATCCATGCAATAATGCCTATAACAACACCGATAAGAATAGACGGTATATTTTTAACCACTCCGTAAACTCCTGATATGCCTGTTGTTACACCATTCTTTATAGTGTCTAGATCAACTCCGAGTGCTTCACTTGCACTAGTCTGCTCAAGCAGTTTTGTAAAAGTGTTGGTTATTGTTTCACAATATGAATTGTAAATGCCTTCGGGAAGAAATTTTCCGAAATTCAATACTTCATTTTCAAGCGTGGTTAGAAAATTCGGAAGATCACTTATTAATCCTGATAAATATTTTACAAATTCAGCAAGCTTTGAGATTATTGCGGAAATTAAAAAGCTTATTGGTCCCACTATAATTGCCAGTGAAATTACAATAAGAAATATGCTCCAAAATGTATGCATTTTCTTATTTGTTTTTTTATCAAGCCAGCGGAGCGGACGCTGAAGAATTATTGCAAAGAAGAATGTCAGTACGAACGGAGCAGTGACCCAAAAAAGGTATCTGAAAAAAACATACACGAGTGCAAGAACTACAATCAAAAACATCAGATTTATTAAAAAATTGCGCCGTTTTTCTACTTTATCAGGCATAATATACCTCCATAATTTTATTTTCTTTTATTATTCTATAGCAATAATTCCTAATATTCAAGAGATTTTGAAAAAGAATATATTATTTTTTCTAAAATTTAAAAATAATACTTGTATATTTTTGAATTTAGTGTTAATATATTGAAAGTGTTTTTCACAGTAAAACAATTGTCTTTGGGTGGTGGACATCTTGGGTAAAGTAAATTATTTACTGATAGACTCATCAATATTGCCTGAGGTGTATTCAAAGGTAATAAAAGCAAAGAATCTTATTGCATCACGTGAGGCATCAAGTGTCTCGCAGGCAGTAAAAATGGCAGGCATTTCCCGCTCTGCATATTATAAATATAAGGATAAAATATTTGAATACAGTGAGCCGACAGAGGATACTGCAACGGTTAACGCTAAGCTGCTTGATAACACAGGTGTGTTAAGTTCTGTAATGAATGAGCTTTATCTGGCGGGTGCAAATGTGCTTAGAGTTAATCAAAGTATTCCTGTTAACGGGATTGCCGATGTTTCTATTACCGTAAGGATTTCTAATACTGACACATCAAATGACGAACTGATTGAAAAAATAAAAAAAGTCAGCGGAGTAAGATTCGCAGAATTAATATAGGAGGAAAATAATGAAAGTTGCAGTAATGGGCTATGGAACAGTAGGTTCCGGTGTAGTTGAGGTTATTGAGAAACATAGTAAAAGTATTTCAAAGCGTACTGACGGCGAAATACTTGAGATTGCACATATTCTTGATTTGCGTGATTTCCCGGGTGATGCACATGAGGCTCTTTTCACCAAAGATTTCAATGTTATTTTAAATGATCCTGAGGTTAAGGTAGTAGCTGAAACCATGGGCGGTGTTAATCCTGCATATGATTTTACATTAAAGCTGTTGCAGGCAGGTAAAAGTGTCGTAACATCAAATAAGGAGCTTGTTGCTCAGAAGGGTTTAGAGCTTCTTAATGCTGCAAGAGAAAATGATGTTAACTATTTATTTGAGGCTTCTGTTGGAGGTGGAATTCCCATTATCCGTCCTATGGCACAATGTCTTACAGCTAATAACATCGAGGGTGTTGCCGGTATACTCAACGGCACAACTAATTTTATTTTGACTAAAATGATTGAGGACGGTATGACTTTTGAGGATGCGCTTAAGCTTGCTCAGGATAACGGTTATGCCGAAAAAGACCCAACTGCCGATATTGAAGGATTTGATGCCTGCCGTAAGGTATGCATTCTTGCATCGCTCGCTTTCGGAAAGCATGTATATCCGAATCAGGTTGAAACTGAGGGTATTACAAAGATTACTCTTGAGGATGTTTCATATATTCAGTCTGTAAACGGCGTGATTAAGCTTCTCGGTCAGATTAAGTATATCAGCGATGACGAGATAGCAGCATTTGTAAGTCCGGCTGTTGTATTCAACGGCTCTCAGCTGGCATCGGTTAACGGCGTGTTTAATGCTATTCTTGTTCGCGGTGATGCTGTAGGTGATGTGTGCTTCTACGGTCAGGGTGCAGGCAAGCTTGCTACAGCTTCTGCAGTTGTTGCAGATATGGTTGACTGTGCAGTGCATGTTGAAAAACGCAAAAAGTTCGGCTGGGGCGAGGGCTCGGAAAGCTATGTTGTTGATGAAAAGGCAGTTCTTGAAATGCCTTTCTATGTTCGCGCAAAGGCAAGCGAGCGTAAGGTTAAGGCTGCTTTTGACGGTGTTAAGTTCTTAACCAGAGTCGGTCAGCCATCGGATGAGGTAGCATTTATTACTGATGCTATGACTCAGAATATGCTTGAAAAGAAGCTTGATGGTATCGATGTTATTAACACAATTAAGGTAACAAACTATTAATATTTTATATTTTAGGAGGAAATATGGCACTTATCGTTCAGAAGTTCGGCGGTTCATCAGTCGCAAATGCCGAGCGGGTAATGAATGTGGCACGGATTGTAAGTGATACTTACAAGGCAGGCAATGATGTTGTAGTCGTTGTTTCTGCTCAGGGTGACACTACAGATGATTTGATTGAAAAGGCGGCGGAGATTAATCCTACTGCTGCAAAAAGAGAGATGGATCAGCTTTTGACAGCAGGAGAGCAGATTTCAATTTCACTGCTTGCTATGGCTATTGAATCACTTGGATATCCTGTAATAAGTCTGCTCGGCTGGCAGGCAGGATTCAATACAAATGCAGTTTACGGCGGTGCTAGAATAAAGAATATAAAGCCCAACAGACTGCAGGCTGAAATTGCAAAGCACAATATTGTTGTTGTAGCAGGATTTCAGGGCATAAACAGATATGATGATTTAACTACTCTCGGCAGAGGCGGTTCTGACACATCGGCAGTTGCCATTGCGGCAGCTCTTCACGCTGATAAATGTCAGATATTTACTGATGTAGAGGGCGTTTATACTGCTGATCCGCGCAAGGTTGATAATGCTAAAAAGCTTAAGGAAATCACATATGATGAAATGCTTGAGCTTGCAACACTTGGTGCACAGGTTCTTAACAACCGTTCAGTAGAAATGGCTAAAAAATATTCAGTAGAGCTTGAGGTGCTCTCATCACTTAACCCTGTTCCGGGTACAATTGTCAAGGAGGTAGCAAAAATGGAAAAAATGTTAATTCGCGGTGTTACTACAGATAAGGATGTTGCACTTGTATCAGTTCTGGGTGTTAAGGATAATCCGGGTGTTGCATTTAATATATTTTCAAGGCTTTCACAGAAGAATATCAATGTTGATATTATCCTTCAGTCTTTCGGCAGAAACGGCACAAAGGATATTGTTTTCACTGTAAGCAAAGATAACGGACCTCTTGCAGTTGAGCTTCTTCAGGAATCATCACATCTCCAGGATGCTGAGATTGTATGTGATACATCAGTTGCTAAGGTTTCAATTGTCGGTGCAGGTATGGAATCTCATCCCGGCACAGCAACTAAAATGTTTGAAGCTCTTTATGAGAGAGATATTAATATCAAGATGATTTCAACATCGGAAATAAAAATTTCTGTTATTATTGATGCAGAGGATTCTGACAGAGCTGTGTCTGCAGTTCATAAAGCATTTATTCCTAATGACTAAATAAATTCCAGTATAAATACAGCGCACCGGTACTATTTGTGTTTCGGTGTGCTTTTTATTTTTATTGATGCCTTGGCGGAGCGGTGAAAATAATATTTGACTTTATATAATATATAATATATAATTAAAGGGTTAAAAATTGCATTTTTTATTAAAGGAGTAATGAATATGCCAGCAAAGACATTTAAAATGACAGCAGCAGGTAAAGCTGAACTTGAGGCAGAGCTTGAGCAGCTTAAAACAGAAGGTCGTATTGATATAGCAGAAAAGCTGAAGGTTGCCCGTTCATATGGTGACCTTTCGGAAAACAGTGAATATGATGAGGCAAAATCAGAGCAGGCTAAAATTGAGGCTCGTATTAATGAGCTTGAATATCAGCTTGACCACGCAATAGTTGTAGAATCAACCGATAAGAACACCGTCTCTGTTGGTTCAACCGTTACTGTTATCCGTAAATCTGACAATGCTGAAATTAAATATCAAATAGTAGGCTTCAGCGAGTCTAACCCTGCTCAGGGTAAAATTTCTGAGGAGAGCCCTGTCGGCAAAGGTCTTATCGGTGCAAAAATCGGTGAGACAGTAACAATTGAGGCTCCTATAGGTAACCTTGATTTTGAAATTAAGGATATTCAGTTAAACTAAGCAAATAGTTAAGAGGTACGAATTATGGCAGGAAAGTTTGAAATCACCAAGGCAGGTGACGGTACTTTCACTTTTGAATTATTAATAGATGAAAAATCAATCGGCAAATCTCCTGTATTTGATAAGGAGGATGCCTGCAAAAGAGGTGTTAAGGCTGTTAAAAAGAACAGCAGAATGAAAGTTCAGAACACTCTGCAAAATGACGAAGAAAAAACGAATCCAAAATATCTTGTTGAGCAAAACGGTGAAAAGATTAAATATACTTTATTCCTGCAGACCGGTGCAGTTGCTCTTGAGGGTGAAGCTGACACAGAGGCTGAGGCTCTTGAGATTATCGAAAAAATAGGCAACAATGCAAATGCTGCCCAAATGACTATGGCAGAGGTTGTTTTGTCTGAAAATGAGCAAAAGCAAATTAGAGTCGATAAGCTTAAAGCGCTTCAGAATTCAGGCAAAGACCCGTTTGAAATTACGCTTGCTGTTCAAACGCATCACAGCGATGAAATAAAAGCAAATTTTGATGAGCTGGAAGAAAAGGATGTTACAATCGCAGGCAGAATTATGACCTGGCGTGATATGGGTAAGGCTAATTTCATTGATGTGCAGGACAGAAACGGCAGAATTCAGGCATATGTCCGTATGAATGATGTCGGAGAAGATATCTATAAGGAATTCAAGTCTTGGGATATTGGCGATATTGTAGAGATTACAGGATTTGTATTTAAAACAAGAACAGGCGAAATTTCTGTTCATGCTAAAGAGATCAGACTTCTTTCAAAGTCACTTCTTCCTCTTCCCGAAAAGTTCCACGGTCTGACTGATACAGACACAAGATACCGCAGAAGATATCTTGATATGATTATGAATCCGGATGTTAAGGATACATTCATTAAGCGTTCAAAGATTATTACATCAATTCGTAATTATCTTGACAATCTCGGATTTATTGAGGTTGAAACACCTATTCTTAACACAATTCCGGGCGGTGCAAGTGCAAGACCATTCATAACTCACCATAACACTCTTGATATGGATATGTATCTTCGTATCGCAACAGAGCTTTATTTAAAGCGTCTTATAGTCGGCGGTATGGAACGAGTTTATGAAATCGGCCGTAACTTTAGAAATGAGGGTATGGATGTCCGCCATAATCCTGAATTTACCTGCATCGAGCTTTATCAGGCATTTACCGATTATCACGGTATGATGGATATTGCCGAAAATATTATCCGCAACGCAGCAACTGAAGTATGCGACAGCCTTCATATTGTATTCAATGGTACTGAAATCGACCTTGAATCACCATTCAAAAGGCTTACTATGATTGATGCCGTTAAGGAATACAGCGGTGTTGATTTTGCATCATTTATGAGTGATAATGAAAAGGCAATTGAAATCGCAAATGAAAAGGGTATAGAGATTGCACCCGGCAAGGCAACCTGGGGCGATATTCTCAATTCCTTCTTTGAAGAATTTGTTGAGGAAAATCTTACTCAGCCAACCTTCATTATGGACTATCCTGTTGAGGTTTCACCTCTTACAAAGAGAAAGCCTGACTGCCCTGTACTTACAGAGAGATTTGAACTGTTTATTCTCGGCGGTGAGTATGGTAATGCTTATTCAGAGCTTAATGACCCGATCGACCAGATGAGCCGTTTTGAAGCACAGATGAAGCTGCGTGAGGCAGGCGACGATGAGGCTAATATGATTGATCATGATTTTGTAATGGCACTTGAATACGGCATGCCTCCTACAGGCGGTCTCGGTATAGGTATTGACAGACTTGTAATGCTTTTGACAGACAGCTATTCAATCAGAGATGTCTTGCTTTTCCCCACAATGAAACCAATTGAAAATAAATAATACTTTAACAATTTAGGAGAATGATATAAATGAGATCAGATTTAATAAAAGAGGGACCTTCAAGAGCTCCTCACCGTTCTCTCTTACGAGCTCTCGGTATTGATGAACTCGAAATGAAAAGACCGTTTGTAGCCGTTGTTAATTCAAAAAGCGATTATATTCCGGGTCATATGCATCTTGACAAAATCGCAGAGCAGGTAAAGGCGGGTATCCGCAATGCAGGCGGTGTTCCGTTTGAGTTTAACACAATCGGTGTTTGTGACGGTATTGCAATGAACCACAAGGGTATGAAATATTCTCTCTGCTCTCGTGAACTTATTGCTGACAGCATTGAGGTAATGCTTACTGCACATCCTCTTGATGCTATCGTATTTATCCCTAACTGCGATAAAATTGTTCCCGGTATGCTTCTTGCAGCCTGCCGTTTGAATTTACCTTGTATTTTTATAAACGGCGGTCCTATGCTTCCGGGTAAGAGTACGCAGACCCCTAATCCTATCGGTCTTTCAGAGCAGTTTGAGTATGTCGGTGCAAATGCAGTTGGCAAAATGAGCGATGCGAATCTTGAACAGACGGCTTTTACTGCATGTCCAACCTGCGGCTCATGTTCAGGTATGTATACAGCTAATTCAATGAACTGTTTAACAGAGTCAATCGGTATGTCTCTTCCGGGTTCAGGAACAATTCCTGCTGTTTATTCTGCCCGTCTTCGCCTTGCAAAAATGGCAGGTGAAAGAGTTATGGACTTACTTAAGGCAGATATTAAGCCTTCTGACATTATTACAGAGAAGGCTGTTGAAAATGCTATGAGAACCGATATGGCTATCGGATGTTCAACAAATACAATTCTTCATCTTACAGCTATTGCACATGCTGCAGGTCATGACATCAATCTTGATGACCTCAATGAAATGGGCAATAAAACACCTCAGATTTGCAAGCTTAACCCTGCATCATCTGTATTTATTACAGATCTTAACAATGTTGGCGGTATGCAAGCGGTTATTAAGGAACTCGCTTCAGGCGGACTTATTCATACAGAATGCCTTACAGTCAGCGGAACAGTTGCTGACAGAATTGCAAACGCACCCGATGCAGACGGCGAAATAATCAGAAAGCTTGATAATCCGTTTTCAGCAGACGGCGGTATTGCTGTTCTTAAAGGCAATCTTGCTGAGGAGGGTGCTGTTGTTAAGAAGGGAGCCGTTGCTCCTGAAATGATGCAGCACAAGGGCCCTGCAAAGTGCTATAATTCAGAGGAAGAGGCTATTGCGGCAATCAACGGCGGCAAGGTTGTTGAGGGTGATGTAGTAGTTATCCGTTATGAAGGTCCTAAAGGCGGACCGGGTATGAGAGAAATGCTTTCACCTACTTCTGCAATTATCGGTATGGGTCTCGGTTCATCAGTTGCGCTTCTTACAGATGGTCGTTTTTCCGGTGCAACAAGAGGTGCTTCAATAGGACATGTAAGTCCTGAGGCAGCAGTTGGCGGAACAATTGCCCTAATTGAAGATGGTGATGAAATCGAAATTGATATTCCTGCAAGAGTTCTCAAAGTTAATGTTTCCGATGAAGTATTGGCTGAGAGAAAAGCAAATTGGAAGCCTCCTGTTCAGGAGCTTTCCGGATATATTAAGAGATATGCTCAACATGTAACCTCAGGTTCAAGAGGTGCAGTTTTTGAAGATGACTAACAGATAAAACAACCTTTTGGTGATTATTATGGGTGAAGAAAAAAGTACTTCACAAGTTAATACAGAACAAAAGCACAAGAAACACAGAAAAAATCATTTTGCAGTTTTACCTTATATATTAACTCCATTGGTATTTGTGCTTATATCTTTAATTGTTGTTGTTCCTGTAGGATTTCGTGTGATGAATATGGCAGTTGATACGGTTCATAAAGCACAGGAAACGCTTACAATGGATTATAATGATGTTCAGGCAAATAATAATTATTCGAAGAGTCGGACTAAAGATGAACCTTATAGACCCGACAGTGTTTCAAAATTTGGAGAAATAATCTGTAAAAGTGCCGGGCTTAATGCTGATGCATATTACGGAATCAACCGTGTATCACTCAGAAACGGTGTCGGAATAAGTTCCCAAGCATCGCTTCCGGGTGAGGATGGCGTGATTAATGCTTACGGCTACGCATCAACCTGTTTTAAGGCTCTTAAGAATGTAAGGGTTGGTGATATTATTACCTTTGAAACATCTTGGGGTATGTATTATTATGAGGTCACTGATGTGCTGATTTCTGATAGAGCACCGACTTTGAATACCGAACAGGGCTTGCTTTTAGCCACGGCGGAAAGCAGCAAAGCCTTCTCTTGTTTTGATGGTAAAAAGCTTTATGTTGTTGCAAAACTAACATCAGGTGCATCAACCGGGGAGGTGCAGCAATGAGCAGAAGCAAAAGCATCCGCAGATCCGGGTTAGCTGATACAAACGGTCAGAAAACAGCCAGAAATTTTATTGCTTTTTTCTTGTTTATATCAATAGTTGCATTAAGCATGTCGGTCTGTTCAAAGGTAAGCTTTATAAATTCGGAAAAATATGCGCAGATTTTCATCAACGAAAAATATGTAAGTGCACTTTATAATGATGTGCATCAATATGCATATGATATTTGTAATGAATGTTCGCTCCCTGAGGATAGTGTTGATGAGGTAATAACCTATTTATCAATATATAATATTGAGGAGGCTTACGCATTAGGCAATCTTACCGATTCACCTCAATATACAAAAACTACATATGACGACAGAATAACTGAGCTTGAAAAGAACTTATCAGATTCAACAAATGATATGATTACAAAATACAAGCTTGATACTGTGGAAAACCAGGCAGATATGGTTAATGCTTTTTCATCCAAAATATCGGATTATATTCAAAGCAAGGTTGAATTTCGGTATATGGACAAGCTTGAAACTATTTCTAATTTGGGTAAAACAGTATCTGTTGTTATGATTGTTATTTTTTCAATTTTAACTGTCGTTTTGGCACTGATAACATTTTCAATCGGTAACAAAAAATACAGGGGATTAAGGGCAGTAGCGTATTCATTTAATGCGTCTGCAATTTTACAATTCGGTTTTGTTATTGCAATGCAGATAATTAAACAGATTAAAACGCTTGTTATTTATCCAACCTATTTGTGTGACAGTGTAATGAGCTTTGTGAACAGCAGTATTTTGGATGTTGCAGTTTCAGCATTCATATCAATCGGCATTTCATTAATTATTGCCGTAACTGTCTGGAAACTTAAGCGTAATGAAAAATAAGAGGATATTATTATGGAAGATATGGATATTAAGGATGATGTTGCTATTTCAGTCAGTCATTTAACAATGAAATTCAATCTTAATAAAGAAAAGGTTGATAATCTCAAGGAGTATATGATTAGACTGGTTAAGGGCAAGCTTGAATATAAAAAATTCGTAGCCCTTGATGATATAAATTTTGAGTTAAAAAAAGGCGATAGGCTTGCTATTTTAGGCCTTAACGGTGCCGGAAAAAGTACACTTCTTAAAACGATTGTCGGTGTCTACAAGCCAACAGAGGGAACTGTATTTAAGCAGGGAGTTATTGCTCCGCTGCTGGAGCTTGGTGCAGGCTTTGATCCGAATTATTCAGGAAGAGAAAACATTTATCTGTATGGTGCTATTTTGGGCTATTCAAGGGAATATCTTGACGGAAAGATTGATGAAATTATTAATTTTTCAGAACTTGGTCATTTCATTGAAGTTCCCGTTAAAAATTATTCTTCCGGTATGAGGGCGAGACTTGGTTTTTCCATTGCTACCGCAGTTGATCCTGATATCCTTATTCTTGATGAGGTGTTATCAGTCGGTGATGCCAAGTTCAGAAAAAAGAGTCTCGCAAAAGTTCAGTCAATGTTTGATCATGGCGTAACTGTTCTTTTTGTATCGCATAATATTACTCAGGTAAAGACTATATGCAATAAGGCTATTCTTCTTGAACACGGCAAGATTATTGCTCAGGGTGATGTTGATGATGTTGCATCAGTATATGAGGAAAAAACCAGTAAGCCAAAGAAAAAAGATTCAAAGCAAGTTGTAGTCCCGATAACAGATGACGAAATTAAAAATGACAAAAAAGCAGCTGCCCGAGAGCAAGAAGAGATAGAAAGAGAAAAGGCAGCAGCAGCCAGAATTAAAGAATTAGATGAGGCTGAGGCTGCAGCACGCAGAGCAGAAAATAAAAATTTTCTTAAGTAAAAAATAAGACCGATTCAGATGAATCGGTCTTTTATAATGATTAAATTATTCTTCGTACTCATTCTCATTTTCCCAATTGTGGTAAATGTTCTGAACATCATCATTTTCCTCAAACATTTCAATCATACGAGCCATTTTCTTCATATCATCTTCATTGTCAAGCCGTGTGTAGGTTGAAGGAATGTAAGCTGCCTCAGATGAAATAATCGTATATCCCTTTTCGCTGAGCTCGTCACGAATAGCACCCAAGTCATTAGTCTCAGTTCTGATTTCAAAAATTTCTTCGTCATCAGTGAGAAAATCAACGGCTCCTGCTTCAAGAGCATCCTCCATAAGCTGATCCTCGTCAACATCTTCTTTTTCAATAACGATTTGACCCTGTTTTGTAAACATGAAGGTTACTGAGCCCGGATTTCCCATATTTCCGCCTGATTTATCAAAATAGTGGCGAACCTCGCCTGCAGTACGGTTTCTGTTATCAGTAAGTGCCTCAACAACAACAGCAACTCCTGAAGGGCCGTATCCCTCGTATACAATTTCTTCGTAATTGGTGCTGTCACTGTCGCCGGCAGCCTTTTTGAGCATACGCTCAATGTTGTCATTCGGAACATTATTTTGCTTAGCTTTTGCAATTACATCGCGCAGTTTTGCATTATTATTAGGATCAGGACCGCCGTTCTTAACAGCAACGGCAAGCTCTCTGCCTATTTTTGTAAAAACCTTTGCTCTTGCAGCATCGTTGGCACCTTTCTTTCTCTTAATGGTGCTCCATTTATTATGTCCACTCATAATTATAGCCTTTCCATTTGAATTTAAATTACAAAATATTTTATCACATATGTACTTATCTTGCAAGAGCAAATTATTTTCAGATGTTTAAAATCTGATTATGTTCTATTTACAAAGAAAATCCAATATGGTAGAATAATCTATAAATCTTACTAATAAAACATTTTGTTATTAATAACTTTTGTTAATTATCATATCCTAATAGATGAAAGAGGCTTGCTATGAATAATAACGAAAAATATAAATTTTCAATTATCCTGTGTAATAATAATGCTAATTCAGATATTGAGAATACATTAAACAGTATTGTATCGCAGGATATTGGATTTGATAATATTCAGGTTATATTAGTTGGTAACGGCTCAAAAAGAATCACTGAGATATGCAGCGAATGGAGTAATAAATATAATAATGTTGAATATATTTGCTGCAATAATGCAACAGTCGGTAAAATGAGAAATGCTGCATTGACTCATATTAAAGGCAGATATGTTAATTTTATTGAGCCGGGTGCATCATATTTGCCTGATTCTCTCAGTGAGGTGTATAGCTTTTTTAAGGAACGGGAGGTATATTTAAGCCTTGTTACAGTTCCTATGTATCTGCTGAACAATATGCGTATTTTGCCAAGATATAACGGCTGGCTGAAACCTATAACAAGAAATATTATTAATACTCCCAGTGCGTTTATTTATTCTATAAGCTCAAGCTTTTTTAAAAAGTCTGTTTTTAATACCGTTAATTTTGTTGAAGATAAGCCGGATGAAGAGGATTTCCTGTTCATTTATGACTTTTATCACTATGATCAAAAGTTTGCCTGCTGTCCTGATGCTTCTTACATTTGTGAGGCCGGATATTCACCTGTTGCACAATATGGTTCTCAGAATTATGAAAATGCAATTTCTACTATTGAGAATATAGTAAAAAAAGATGAACTTACAGATTTTGAAAAAGAATTTGTTTTTTACAGATTATATCTTATCCTGTTAACACTCAAAAAGCTTGATTTTGATACTGAGCAGCAATATGACAATTATTTGGGAAGAATTGTTGCAGTGCTCTCAAAATTTGATTCAGGCTATATTGTTAATAATATGAGATGTGCCTGCGGCGGATTGATTAATTATAAAACAGTATTGCTTAATCTTAAAAATATTCCGATAGACACACCATTTGTTAAAGACTATATCTGCAGCAATAGCTCTGTTAAGCTTCAGGAATATAAGTTTAATGGCAATAAACTGTCGTTTTTGATGACATATAATAATTATGGCTATGAAAACCTTAAGCTTTGTGCTGTTAATCAAAAAAACGAAATTATTGAAAATGCTCCTGATCAGGAGGATTATGACAGTGAGCTTTATCATAATGTATTTGGTGAATTCAGTTTAAGCAGGCAGCATTTTGCACGATTTGACTTTGATTTGGACAAGACCCGTCAAATCAAATTTGTTTTTAAAGATGAGCTTACAAATATGTTTTATCCTGCTGTAAGCTGTGTGATTAACGGCAGACTTCCTATTTCAGGTGTTATTAAAAGAGCGTATTATAAGGATTATTCGTTATTTTACAAAAAACAGTCATTTTATATAAAAAAGCAGAAAAAGCTTAAAGGTAAGCCCGGACTTTTGCTTAACAGGATAATTGATATTCTGCGCATTGTCGGACGAAAAAAAATTATTCCCTGGTACAGATTTATAAATAAAGAAAATAAAAAATATATTCTTGTAAATGATAGGGTTATAAAAGGCGGAGATAACGGAGAGGCACTTTTTAAATATATAAACAAGTATGATAAAAAGCTTGCAAAATACACATATTTTGTTGTTGATAAAGAGTCGGAGGATTATAAGCGTCTTAAAAAGTATGGCAAAGTTGTTGCTTTCGGCAGTAAAAAGCATAAACGATTGTTTATAAATGCAAGGTTTATTTATTCATCTCATATTCGTCCGGAATTTTTTACTGCATTTGATTTTTATAACGAGCTTAAATATTACAAGGATTTGCTGAAGCAGGAATTTGTTTGGCTCCAGCACGGTATAACCATGAATGGTATCACCGTAGATTACTATTCAAAACGAGTGGATTATGTTGTTTCAAGCACGAACGATGAGTGCAAGGAATTATCAAGCAAAAAGTATTTATATAAGGATGGACAGATTATTTTAACAGGATTTTCAAGATATGATTATCTTGTTAATAACGCAGAGAACATTATTACAATTGCACCTACCTGGCGCCGTGAGCTTGGAATTCATAAAGAAATAAACTATGCTTTGTTTGAAAATTCTAATTATTACAAGCATTATGAGGCATTGCTTACTGATGAAAGATTAATTTCTAAGGCGAGGGAGTGTGGTTACAAAATTGATTTTGTGCTTCATCCCGAAATGATTAATTACAGTGAATGCTTTGATAAATATAATAATGATGTTGTAAGAATTATCCATCCTAAGAATGTTAATTATTCGGCAATTTTTGAAAAATCCAAGCTGTTTATTACAGACTATTCAAGTACTCTGTTTGATTTTGCATATCTGAAAAAGCCGGAAATTCTTTATCAGTTTGATAAGGACGAGTTTTTCGGCAAGCATTATAAAAAGGGCTATTTTGATTATGATACCGATGCTTTCGGTGATATCTTAAAAACTCCTGATGAGGTTATTGATAAAATTATGTTCTATTTTGATAATGATTTTAAAATGGAACAGAAATATATTGACAGAGTCAATAATACTTTCAGATATACAGACAATAATAATTCAAAGCGGATTATTGATGTTACCTATTATAAAAAGAGCATTGATTGATACATCAAAATAGTCATAGAAAAAGGGGCTGTAAAAAAACAGCCCCGAAAAAAGGAAAGACTGCAAGTAATCCGAAAAGGATAGGCTTGCAGTCTTTTTTGTGATATAATTTAGTTGAAATGAAAAAGAATATCACTGAAGTATATAATACACCATATCAATTAAAATTACCACTGGAAATTTCAAAAAAGATAAAAATTTCCGATCCGGTATATACATTCTGTGAGGTAATGGAGCATATTGACCTAAAAAAATATCTTGCCGTTAAGGAAAGCAGGATAGGTCGCAAAAGATATGATCCGGAAATCTTGCTTAAAGTAATACTGTTTGCATTCATGGAGTTTGGCTATGTGTCAACACGAGAGATAGAAAAGCTTTGTAATAACGATATTAGATTTATGTGGCTACTTCAGGATAATCCTGCACCAAGCCATATGACAATAGATAACTTTATGAAGGATTATCTTGCCGACTGTATTGAAAATATTTTAGCCGAAATCAATTCATATATCTTTGAAAAAGAAAATGTTGATTTATCACATATCTACATAGACGGAACAAAGCTTACCGCCAATGCAAATAAGTATAGCTGGGTATGGAAGAAAAGCAGTATTAAGCACAGACAAAATACATTCAATAAGATTACTGAATTGTTTGAAGAAATCAACACTTCTATGATATATCAAAATGTTGAAATTGAAATCCGTACAGAATATGCAATAGAGTATATGGAGCAGATAATCGAGCAGTACATTAAGCTTACAGGCATACAGCCTGAATATATTGTCAGAGGAAGAGGACATCATAAAACAACAGAACAAAGGAATTATGATAAGCTTGTTGAATATACGGAAGCATTAAAGAAATATGCAATACATATTAACATCTGCGGAGATAACAGAAACAGTTATTCCAAAACAGATAATGATGCAACATTTTTCAGAATGAAAAGAGACTATATGGGCAATGACCAATTACTGCCCGGATACAACATTCAGCTTGGTATATGCGATGAATATATTGCAGTAGCAGATGTAAAGCAATATGCTTCAGATATGGATTGCTTCATTCCGCTTATGGAAAAGTTCAAGGATATACACGGCTTCTATCCAAAATATCCTATTGCTGATGCAGGATATGGGAGTTTCAACAATTACCTTTACTGCGAAGAACACGGTATGGAAAAGTATATGAAATTCACTATGTTTGAAAAGGAAAGCAAGGATAAAAAGTATCGTGACAATCCATACAGAGCAGTCAATTTTCCTATCAACGAAAGTGGCAAGCCTGTTTGTCCTAACGGTAAAAAGTTTAACTATCTTTACACAAGACCTGTTAAAGGAAACAAATATGGAAGAACAGAGGAACTTTACCAATGTGAGGACTGCAGTAACTGCCCGCATAAAGAGAAATGCTGTAAATGTGAGGGAAACAGGATAATCAAACTCAATGAAGAATTGACAAGCGTTCATCAAGAGGTGTTAGGTAATCTCAACAGTACAAAGGGTGCATTGCTTCGTATGAACAGAAGCATACAAGCTGAGGGCGCATTCGGCACAATCAAATGGAACCGAGCCTACACAAGAGCCAGAAGAAGAGGCTTAAAAGGCATAAATTTTGAGATATTGATGATTTGTTGTGGTTTTAATCTGCACAAATACCATTTGAAGAGCCTTACCTGCTTACGAGCGGAATAGAAAAACTGAAAAGTTTTCCACATCAAGGGTGTAAAATACAACACCTTTATTTGTTATGCCGCAAACTAAGCGATTTTCCACAAAGATTTTAACATCTTCCTTGTTTTTCGCAAAAAAATCACCGGGAATCACTTTTTCGTGAATCCCGGCTTTCCTTTTGGCTGTTTTTTTACAGCCCCTTTTTTCCTGTATGATAATGTATTAATGAAAATTTATTTGTACCTATTTTTATTTAAAATACTGAACTCCGTTTTCAAATTTTGTTGCATTTGCAAAGCGAACGCAAATGCTTCTGCCCTTAAAGGTTTCAAGCTTAACTCCTATGGCATCGCAGTTATCCGGTAAATTAATGTTATATATTGTACTTGTTCCTGACTGAAGTTCGGTTTTATCATAGTCGAAAATTTCCTGTTCAATAAGCTTGCCGCTTGATTTATCACGGCAAATAAGTGCAAAATAGTTGAAATTAAGCGGTGCAGCAAAACCGTAATTGGTTACAGCAAAGCTGATTTTATCCTGATTTTCAGAAAGATTTGAAAGCACCAGCTGATACCCAAGATGATACCTTATAATATCATAAACAGAAACCTTTATTTCATTACCGTCAGCATCCTTAAATAATTGAGGATTTACTGTTATGCCGAGTTTCTGTGTTTCATTGAAACTTAAATACTCATTCTGCCACTTAGCCATGCTGTATTTATTATTGTCTTCACGGTAATTGTGTTCAAGAGAAAATGAAGTCATTGAATATGTCTGGAGCTGATTAAGAATTTCTTTTCCGCTCAGTGAGTCAAGAGACATATTCCCTTTTTCATCGTTAAGTGTTTGACCGCCCCAAGGCATCTCACCATCATTAATTGTGAGCTTAGCATGTGATATTGTCTTATTGAATTTCTTTGTTTTACTATTTGGTATAAAAGACCATTTGTGACTCATATCGCCTATAATATAATCATCATGTATACCCACTTTTGACATGTTTTCATCAGAAACAAGCTTGAGCATGTCATATGTGCGTACCTGTGTATATATTCCTTCGGGCGCAAGCTCACAAACATCTGAAATAACTTTTTTGATATCTCGCTTTTTAAAATTATTATATGAATGTCCTTCTCCCCAGTAGCCGATAATTCCTGTTTGCAGACAGTAAAGAATATCGTTAATTAAATCGCTGTGCTTACCAAACCATTCCTTAAGCTGATTTATATGAATGCTGACAATTTCATATGGAGCATCGTCAACTGATTCTGTGCTGTATGCAAAACGTAAAAGCATTCTTATGCCGTTTTCACGAAACAATTTAAAATATTTTTCCAGCTGCTCAAAGGCCAAATCATCCAGTTCACAATTACTGTAATTGGAAAGATAGACATAAACCTGGCATAATGTCGGACTGTCAGACTTATATTTCTCTATTATACTTTTGACACGCTCAAAAGGATCTTCCTCAGAAAGCGGATAACTGTAAAGAGGATCACCTAATGTTATATAGGTTTCCATTCTTAATCCTCTGTCAGGATTATCAAGTAATGTTTCTGCATTTTCATAATTCATAAGTGAGATACTGTTGTCAGGCTGAATATAATTATTCGTAGTTTTTTCCATCTGCTTGCTGCATGCACTAAAATTAAGAATCATAATAGTAATCACCAATCCTATTGAAAGTAATTTCATAAAAATTTTCTTCATAATAATTCCAAGCCTCCTTCTTAAATTAAGTGTATATTATCTGAAATAAAAATTCAAGCATTATATACCTTTTTAGATAATTGAGAAACAGAGCCTTAGTAAGAATGATGTTATCTAAATAAAAAAACAGAGCATCATAAGATACTCTGTCAATGGTCGGAGTGACGGGATTTGAACCCACGACCCCCAGACCCCCAGTCTGGTGCGCTACCATCTGCGCTACACCCCGATTGCATATTGCGTATTAATACTTTAACACATTTTGTTTAAAAATAAAAGATATATTTTTAAAATATTATAATTATTTTATTGTTGTATATTTTTACCTTGTGTGGTAATATATATCTGTATAATTTTAACTTTTGGAGGATAAGTTATGTATTCTGATTATTTTGATTCAATAGGCAAGGTTGCCGAAACTGACCAGGAAGTTGCTGATGCAATGAATCTTGAGCTTAAAAGGCAGAGAGAAAACATTGAGCTTATCGCATCGGAAAACCTTGTTTCTTCACAGGTTATGGCTGCTATGGGCTCGGTATTGACAAATAAATATGCTGAGGGTCTGCCTGCAAAGCGTTATTATGGCGGTTGCCAATATGTTGATATTGTTGAAAACATTGCTATAAAAAGAGCATGTGAGCTTTTCGGATGTGAATATGCAAATGTTCAGCCTCACTCAGGTGCTCAGGCTAATACTGCAGTTTATCTTGCTCTTCTCAAGCCGGGTGATACTGTAATGGGTATGAGCCTTGATAACGGTGGTCATCTGACCCATGGTTCACCTGCAAATATTTCAGGTAAGTATTTCAACTTTGTTCCTTACGGTGTAGATGAAAACGGATATATTGATCTTGTTGCATTCAATAAGCAGGTTATAAAGACTAAGCCAAAGCTTATTGTAGCAGGAGCATCAGCTTATCCCCGTGAGATCGATTTTAAGACAATGGCAGATATTGCTCATGCAAATGGTGCAATGTTTATGGTAGATATGGCTCATATTGCAGGACTTGTTGCTGCCGGACTTCACCAATCTCCAATTCCATATGCAGATGTTGTTACAACGACTACACATAAAACACTCAGGGGTCCGCGCGGCGGTCTTATTCTCTGCAATAATCCGTATCTTGCAAAGAAGCTGAATTCAGCTGTATTCCCCGGCACCCAGGGCGGTCCTTTAATGCATGTTATTGCAGGTAAGGCCGTTTGCTTCGGAGAGGCTCTTAAGCCTGAATTTAAGGAATATCAGCAAAGAGTTATTGATAATGCACAGGCTCTTGCAAAAGGTCTTACAAGCAGAGGTCTTAATCTTGTTTCCGGCGGAACAGACAATCATCTTTGTCTTCTTGATCTTCGCGGAACAGGTGTAACAGGCAAGGAACTTGAAGCAAGACTTGACGAGGTTCATATTACACTTAATAAAAATACAGTTCCAAATGAGCCTCTTTCACCTTTTGTTACAAGCGGTGTCCGCATCGGTACTCCTGCTGCTACAACAAGAGGACTTAACACCGAGGATTTTGATAAAATTGCAGAATACATTTATCTTGCAGTTACAGATTTTGAGAATAAAAAGGAATATATCACAAATGGCGTAGCTGAAATTTGTGCAAAATATCCTTTATACGAGTAATAATTAAATTATGAAAGTCTTTTTAATTACTTTATTAAAGCTGGGGCTCAGAATACTATATGCCCCTATGAAGCTTTTTAAAACCAAAAACCAAATAGTTTATTTATCACGCCAGAGAAATGAGAAAGGAATTGATATTCAACTCCTTGAAGAGGCGATTAGGCATGAGGACAGCAGTGTTAAACAAGTCTTTCGGCTGAAAATGATAGATGAAGGCTTTGGTGCAAAGATTAAATATTGCTTTTATGTAATCGGTGATATGTATTATTTGGCTACATCTAAGGTTGCAGTAGTGGACACATATTCAATTACGGTGTCCTGCCTTAAGCACAAAAAGGATTTGAATATTATTCAAATGTGGCATGCTCTTGGTGCAATCAAAAAATTCGGTTTGCAGGCAATTGGGACAAAAGAAGGCAGAGATGAAAAAATCAGTAAAGCAATGTGTATGCATAAAAATTACGATTATGTTCTTGCACCAAGTGCTGAAACTGCAAAGTATTATATGGAGGCATTCGGTGCTGAGCAAAGTAAAATAAAAATATGCCCTATGCCGAGAGTTGACTTCATTGCTGACGGTAATGCACGGACTGCTGATTTTTATACTCAAAATCCGGGTATGGGAGATAAAAAGATTGTTCTTTATCTTCCTACCTTCAGGGATAGAGAGGCTTATATTGCTCAAATGCTCAAGACCGAATTTGAGGATAAGAAAAACTATCAGCTCATAATCAGCACTCATCCGCTCTCTAAGGTTAAGAAAGATGAGAAATTCAGTCAAAAGGGCAATTTTAATTCATTTGAATTGATGAAAATTGCGGATATAATCATTACTGATTATTCTGCATGTGCCTTTGAAGTATCACTTTTGATGAAACCTTTATATTTCTTTGTTCCGGATTATGATGAATATATGAAAGACAGAGGAATTAATGTTGATATTAAGTCAGAATTGCCTTCTGCAGTTTTTGACGAGGCTGACAAGCTGTTCAAATCAATAGATGAAAATAAATATGATATGGATAGTTTATATAGATTTAAGGAAAAATATGTTGGTAATTCTAAAGAGGGCAACAGTGTACTGCTTGCTAAGTTTATACTAATGCTGATGGGTGAGAAATAATGAAAAGAGTATTAACTTACGGAACTTTTGACCTGCTTCATTACGGTCACATAGAAATTTTAAGAAGGGCCAAGGCTCTGGGTGATTATCTTGTTGTTGCCCTTTCAACTGATGAATTTAATGAATCAAAGGGAAAAACAGCATATCATAGTTATGAAACAAGGAAAAAAATGCTTGAGGCTATCAGATATGTTGATCTTGTAATACCTGAGAATAATTGGGAGCAAAAGCTTGACGATGTCAGAAATTATCATATCGATACTGTTGTTATGGGTTCTGATTGGGCAGGATCCGACAAGTTTGACTATCTCAAGAAAGAGTGTGAGGTAGTTTATCTTGAAAGAACTCCGGGTGTTTCAACTACAATGATAAAAAATGACCTTGGTCTTAAGGAAGCTGAAAAAGGCAAAGACCAGCTTCCTGAGTGATTTTATACCTTAAAGAGGTGAAAAAAGTGATTAAGGGAATCCTTCGAAAACTTGAAAAATTGAATAGCAATTTAAAGCCTGAATATTTAAAGTTTTCAAGACTTCCTATTGATGACAAGCTTGTTTTTTTAGAGGGCGGTCAGGGCACAAACATTAACGGAAATATGTTTTCAATGCTCAGGGAGATTAAAACCAATCCTCGCTGGAAAGAATACAAAACAGTTTTTGTTGTAAATGATAAAAATTTTATTAAGGCTAAAAAAAGAATGGAGTTTTATGGCTTTGATAATGTCAGTATTTGCGTGCGTAATTCCAAGGAATATTGCAAATATTTAGCAACCTCAAAATATCTTATGACAGATAATTCTTTTCCGCCTTACTTTAACAAGAGAAAGGGTCAAATCTATTTAAACACTTGGCATGGTACTCCGCTTAAAACTTTGGGTATTTCGGATAAATCAAATCTGAGTTCACCGGCAAATATCCAAAAGAATTATTTAATGAGTGATTATGCACTTTTTCCAAATGAATTTACTAAAAATGTTTTTATGGAGGATTATGACCTTAAAAATATTTTTACCGGCAGCTCGTTTATAGCTAATTATCCCAGAAACTATGTTTTTTATGATAAGCAGCAGGGGATAAAAATGAAAAAAACACTTGGTCTTTCCGATAAGCAGGTGTTTGCATATATGCCTACATGGCGCGGTATGGACAGGATTGCCGATGTCACAAAACAGCTGAAATCCACAATGAAAATTTTAAGAGAATTTGACGAAAGGCTAGGGGATAATCAAATCCTTTTGGTTAATCTTCATTTCTTACTGGAAAGTGAAATTAATTGCGATGACTTTAAGCATATTAAAAGCTTCCCGTCTGTATATGACACATACGAGGTGCTGAATTCCTGTGATGCCCTGATTACAGATTATTCAAGCGTTTTTTTTGACTATGCAATAACAGAAAAGAAAATTATTTTGTTTGCATATGATAAAGAGCAATATTTGGGATCAAGGGGTATCTATATTTCATTTGATGATTTACCGTTCCCTATAGCAGAGACGGTGGATGATGTTGTTAAAGAACTATCCTTGCCTGCTGTTTCGGATAAGGATTTTCTTGATAAATATTGCTCTAACGGTTGGATAGATTCCTGCGAAAAAGTGTTTGAGCTTATGGTTACAGGCAAATCAAATTATTTTAAACTTCAGAAACAGGAAAATGCAAACAAAGATTTGTGTGTAGTTTATGCTGATAAAATGCCTCAATCATATTTTGAGAGTATTAAGGCTTATATAAATGATAATCCGAATTATAATTATGTAATTGCTTACCGTCATAATTTTACAAAAGAAAACAAGGATTTTGTTCTATCGCTTGATGAGAATATTAGTGCTTATGGGACCGTGTCTGCCTTTCAGTTAGGTTTTTCAGATTTAGTAAAATTGTGTTTAGTAAGCCTAAAGCATAAACCAAAATTAAGCAGAAAATTAAATTCTGTTTTATGCCGTGAGGCAGGCAGGATGTTTTATAACATTATGCCCTCAAGAGTTGTTGATTTTTACTGCGGTAATTTTGTTATGGCGGGAATCATTGCCAGTCTGAGCGGCGAAAAGCAATACATTAATCACAGTGATTGTTTCTGCGTGAGCAGAAAGCAAAGCAAAAAAGAGCAGAGGATAAAAGCTTTTGAACGGTCTGTGGGCTTTGAGCCTTATGATATGGCAGGCAGAGAAAAGCAAATCTTTTTTGAAGGCAAAAAGGATAATATTGCTGATTTAAGCTTTTCAAAAAATTCTGCTGTTAAGAATATTATTCCTTTTTATTTTTCCGGCAGGAAAGGACTTAAATGTATCAGTCTGTTTTATTTCAAAACGCCGGTAAAAACTAAGCTTTGCGATACTTATATAACTGTTGGTGAAAATAAATATATTCCAAAATATATCGCTGACAAGATAAAGGCGTCATATAGTCATTTTGGCATTTATTCATTTGAGGTGCCTGCTGATGATATAACGGATATGCCTTCAACAAACAATGTATCTTTTTGTTATGAAAATAAGTATGGCAATCTAGTGCAAAGCAGGGCAGACTATTGTTCGCTGTTTTATAAATTTTTCTTTGGACTAAGAAGCCGTATATTCAGGGATAAAAAGACTGATACAGTTGCTGTCTTTAGGCAGACAAGGGGTAATGGACTGGTTGTATATGTCCGATCATGGATAAAATCCGATTTGCTTATTGAGCGAATCAGACAGGATTTTGCTTATGTCCTTTCGCTGCTTTGGCACGGTAAGAAGGCTGACAGTCTTGTTATCCTTTATGAAAAAAACTCTTCAAAATATGAGGAAAGTGCCAGCGTAACATTTGAAAAGCTTATTGATGACGGTTATAAATATGCATATTTTATTCTTGACAGGGACTATGCGTTTATAGACAGAGTGCCTGCAAAATATAAAGAACATATCGTTTATAAATATTCGTTAAAGCATTATTTGTATTTCTTCAAAGCAAAAACTTTTATAGGAACTGAGCAGCCTGTTCATGCAATCGATTTGAAAACCTTTAATGTTCTTGCCCTTAAAAAGATTTCAGATAAAAATATGAATTATGTATTCCTTCAGCACGGCGTAATGTATATGGTATCGCTTGACAGCGAATCAAGGCATATGTTTAAACGCAAGAATTTGAACGGAAAATACAGGGTTGTTGTTTCTTCACAGGCTGAAGCTGACCATTTTACACAGTTGGGAAAGCATTATCCTGAGGATTTGTACATTACGGGTCTTCCTAAATTTGACAGGAATGAATTATCAAGTGATGCTGATAAGATTGTAATTATGCCGACCTGGCGACCTTGGGAAATAAATATGGATCGTGACAACTTTATTGAAACGCCGTATTTTAAAATGGTTGTCAGAATTTATAACAGTGTGCCCGATAATTTAAAGGAAAAGGTTATTATTCTTCCTCACCCTTTGATTGCAAATGAGCTAAAGCATCTTCCTGAATCTATATCAGATAAGATTGTAATTAACGCAAGATATGATGATATTTTAAAACAGTCAAGAATCCTTATTACGGATTATTCTTCAATTGCATATGATGCATTTTATAGAGGAGTGAGAGTGATTTTCTATTGGGAAGAAAAGGATTTCTGTATGTCACAGTATGGAGCAAGGACAAAACTTATGCTTAATGAGGAAAATGTTTACGGTGATTATTTCTACAGCACTGACGGACTTTCCGAGTCAATAGAAAAAAATTATTATGAGCCTCAGACAGAGAAATATAAGCAAAGATATTCTAAAATAGTTAAGTTTCGGGATGGAAGGAATACGGAAAGACTTATTAATGCTCTGAAGGATGACGGCATAATTAAATTATAATTAATTATATTTATATAAGAAGGTTATTAAAATGAGTTATACTTTATCAAATAAATTTGCAAGCCTTAAGCCTTCGGCTACAAGAGAAATTCTTAAAGTAACAAGCGAGCCGGGAATGATTGCTTTCGCAGGGGGCTCACCTGCTGTGGAGGCTTTCCCTTGTGAAGAGGTCAAAAGGCTTTCTGCAGAAATACTTGAGGAAAATCCGGTTTCTGCACTTGTTTACGGTGTTTCAGAAGGATATGAACCGCTTAGAAGGACTGTTAAAGATTGGCTTAAAAGGCGAGAAAATGTTGGCACAGATAATGACTCTGTTATTATTACCGCAGGCGGTACTCAGGTTATGGATATAGCAACAAGAGTTCTTGCATCTGAGGGCGATACTGTTATTTGTGAGGAGCCTTCGTTCATCGGCTCATTAAACTGTTTCCGCTCACATGGCTGCAAGCTTGCCGGTGTTCCGATTGATGATGACGGTATGAATATTGAAGCTCTTGAAAAGACAGTTAAGGAAAATCCAAAGGCTAAATTTATATATACAATTCCTAATTTTCAAAATCCGGGAGGCACAACTCTCAGTCTTGAAAAGCGAAAAGCTATGTATAAGATTGCAAAGGAAAATAATCTTGTTATTGTTGAGGATAATCCATATGGCAATCTTCGTGTAGCCGGTGAGGATGTCCCTGCAATCAAGAGCTTTGATACAGATGGAATTGTTATCTATGCAGGCTCTTTTTCAAAAATTCTTGCACCCGGTATAAGAGTGGCATATGCAGTTGTTCCGAATAAAATTGTCCCTGCTTTCACAATAGGCAAGCAGGTATCGGATGTTCATACGGGTGTTCTTAATCAGATGATAGTTTCACGCTGGTTTGACGAATACGATGTTGATGCACATATAGATAGAATAAGAGAAATCTATAAGCATAAGCTTAATCTTATGTGTGACTGCCTGGATGAGTATTGCGGTGAAATTACATATGTTCGCCCCCAGGGCGGATTATTCATCTGGGCCAAGCTGCCCGATAATGTTGATACACTTGAATATGTTAATAAATTGATTAAGCAAAAAGTTGCAGTAGTGCCGGGTTCGTCATTTATGATGGACGACAGTGCACCCTGTCAGTATATCCGTCTTAATTATTCAACACCCGGTGATGAAGCAATTGTTGAAGGTATTAAGATTATGGGTGATGTTCTTAAAGAATATAAATAATTAATGGAGATAAAAGCAAATGGCAGAAGAAATTAAACAAGAACGCAAAAAAAGAAGTCTTTCATTAATCCAGCCGACTTCAATTCCTACTCTTGGAAACTATCTTGGGGCAATGAAGGGATGGCCCACATTTCAGGAGGATTTTGATACAATTTTCGGTATTGCGGATTTGCATTCAATTACAGTTCGGCAGGAGCCTGCAAAGCTAAGACAGCAGACAACTCAGCTATATGCAATATTGCTGGCACTCGGTCTTGATCCTGAAAAAGGAATAGTGTTTATTCAGTCCCATGTTCCTCAGCATTCTCAGCTTGCTTGGCTCTTAAACTGCTATACTCAATTCGGAGAGTTAAACAGAATGACCCAGTTTAAGGATAAATCTGCTCAGCATGCTGATAATGTGAATGCCGGTCTTTTCACTTATCCGTGCCTTATGGCAGCAGACATTCTTTTATATCAGGCGGATGTTGTTCCGGTTGGTGCAGACCAAAAGCAGCACCTTGAAATTACCAGGGATATAGCTGAGCGTTTTAACGGTGTTTACGGTAATGTATTCACAGTTCCCGAGCCATATATTCCAAAAGCAGGAGCAAGAGTAATGTCTCTTCAGGATCCGACAAGAAAAATGTCAAAATCCGACCCTAATCCAAAGGGAACTGTTTATCTTACGGATGAGCCTAATGTTATTATGAAAAAGTTCAAATCAGCTGTGACTGACAGTGAAATGTCTGTTCATTACGCAGAGGGTAAGGATGGTATTAATAATCTTATGACTATCTACTCAGCAGTTACGGGTGACAGTTTTGAAACAATTGAGCATAATTTCAGCGGTAAGGGTTATGGCGATTTCAAAAAGGCAGTAGGCGAGGCAGTGGTTGCTGAACTTGAACCGATTCAGAAAAAATATTCTGAATATATGCAGGATAAAGCATATATGCAGCAGTGCTGGACTAACGGTGCAGACCATGCATCATATCTTGCTAACCGCACTTTAAATAAAGCAATGAAAAAAATAGGATTTCTTCAAAAATAATAGGAAAACGGAACGATGATTATTCATCGTTCCGTTTTTATCTGAATTGTGTTTCGTTAGATTTTTGAGAGTGCTTGCTCGATATCACCAATTATATCCTCTGCACTTTCAATTCCGCATGAAAAACGGATAAGATCAGGACTTACTCCGCATTCAATGAGCTGCTCATCAGTTAGCTGCCTGTGCGTAGTAGATGCAGGGTGCAGGCAACAGGTGCGTGCATCTGCAACATGGGTTACAATAGCTGCCATTTTTAACGAATCCATGAAGATTGTTGCAGCCTCTCGTCCGCCTTCAATACCAAACGAAACTACACCGCAGGTGCCGTTTGGCATATACTTTTGCGCAAGCTCATACTGCTTATCCTCAGGGAGCATTGCACAGTTAACCCAGTTAATCTTTGGGTGTTTTTGAAGATATTGCGCTACCTTGAGTGCATTTTCACAATGGCGCGGTACTCTCAGATGAAGAGTTTCAAGACCGACATTTAAAAGAAAAGCGTTGCTGGGTGACTGAACAGAGCCTAAATCACGCATAAGCTGAACGGTAGCTTTAGTAATGTATGCAGCCTTGCCGAATGACTCGGTGTATATGATTCCGTGATAGCTTTCATCCGGTGTTGTAAGGCCCGGGAATTTATCGTTTTGAGTCCAGTCAAAATTGCCGCTGTCAACAATAACACCGCCGATTGTTGAAGCATGACCCTCCATATACTTTGTTGTTGAGTGTGTAACGATATCTACGCCATGGTCAATAGCACGGCAGTTTATAGGTGTTGCAAATGTGTTGTCAACGATGAGAGGAATTCCGTTATCATGAGCAACCTTGGCGAATACTTCAATATCAAGAATATCGAGACTTGGATTTGATATTGTTTCACCAAAAACAGCCTTCGTGTTTGGCTTAATAGCTGCCTGAATTTCTTCCGCAGATGCATGCGGAGAAACAAATGTAAAGTCAATTCCCAGCTTGCGCATTGTAACATTGAAAAGGTTAAAGGTGCCTCCATATATTGCTGATGATGAAACAATATGATCACCGGCCTGTGCAATATTGAAAATTGCATAGAAATTTGCTGCCTGTCCGGAACCTGTGAGCATACCCGCAACACCGCCTTCAAGTGCGGCGATTTTTGCAGCAGTGTAGTCACAGGTTGGATTTTGAAGACGGGAATAGAAATATCCGCTTTCCTTTAAATCAAAAAGATTGCCCATTTCTACGGAAGAATCATATTTGTATGTTGTGCTTTGAACAATAGGGATAACCCTTGGTTCTCCGTTTTTGGGCTGATATGTGCCCTGAACGCAAATTGAATCTAAATTCATTTTAATACCTCATTTCTTTTTTTAATTATTATTTATTTTTATCATATATTATTTTTAATCCGTCAATAAGAAGATTTTCGTCAATAATCATTTCGTGTTTGCAGTTTCTTGCGATTGATTTTCCGAGTCCTCCTGTTACAATAACGGTTGCTTTTTCACCAAGCTCTTCTTCAAACCGTTCAATAAACCCATCAAGCATAACAGCTGTTCCGATTATTGCACCGCTTTTCATAGAGTCGATTGTGTTGGTACCTATAATTTTTGACGGTGCAGATATGTTGATCTGTGGCAGCTGTGCTGTTCCTGAGGATAATGCGTTGATTGATGATTTAACACCTGCCGCAATAATTCCGCCTATGCAGGCTCCTTCTTTATTCAGCACAGTTCCGGTTGTTGCAGTACCTAAATCAAAAATTATTGTCGGATGAGGATATTTTGCCTTTGCTGCAACTGCACCGACTACAAGATCTGCGCCGAGCTGTGCCGGATCATCAATTTTTATACTGAGTCCTGTTTTTATGCCCGGACCGACTACTAGCGCCTTAACTCCTGTTACAAGAATTATTGCCTTTTTAAGAGTGCCGATTAAAGCGGGAACAACACTTGAGATAATTGCCCCTTCAATATCAAGTGCATTGTGTATACTTAGGAATGAATGCAGTTTCATTGCATATTCCTCATCAGTTTCATAAATGTTAGTTGATAATCTGCCGGATACAACTAAATTGTCACCGTCAATAACACCTAAAACAATATTTGTGTTGCCTACATCAATAGCTAAAACCATATTTTTTACCTCGTTTATTTTATTTTATTACCATTTTAAATTGTGCAGCTGACCTTTAATTGAAAGTTCCGGATAGTCCCATTGTCTCAGCACTTCATATGTTCCGACAGCAACTGCATTTGAAAGATTCAGGCTGCGTATTATTCCGCGCATAGGCAGTCTTACACATCTGTCGTGATTGACCTTTAAAAGCTCTTCCGGCAACCCTTTTGTTTCTTTTCCGAATACTAAAAAGCAGTGGTTAGGGTATGCTATATCGGTGTGAGCTTGCTCTGCCTTTGTGGTGAAATAGAAAAAATCGGATCCCTTATTTTTATCAAAAAATTCTTCTGCAGAATCGTAATAAGTGATATCTAACTTATCCCAATAATCAAGCCCTGCACGTTTAACCTGTTTGTCTGTAATGTGAAAGCCCATAGGACCGACTAAATGCAGTCTTGCTCCTGTAGCGGCGCAGGTTCGTGCAATGTTTCCTGTGTTTTGCGGTATTTCAGGCTCAATCAGTGCAATATTAAGCGAGTATTCCATTTATATAAACCTCTTCAATTTCCAAATTCTCATCGGTTATGATTATGTCAGCACATTTGCCGACTGCAATTGACCCGATTTGATTATCTTCTTTTATAACCCTTGCAGGGTTAATTGTACAGGCTTTAAGTGCAGCTTTAACATCAATTCCGAATGCCAAAAGATTTTTAAATTCATCAAATACATTTGTGATTGATGCCGCTATCGTTCCGTCTGCAAGTTTTGCAACTTTGTATCCGTCTTTAACATATGTTGTCTGACCGCCAAGCTCAAATTCGCCGTTGCCAAGTCCTGCACCACGCATGGAGTCACTGATTACCACAGCTCGATCCTCTCCGAGAATATCAAAAGTGTTGCGTAAGACGGCAGGGCAGATGTGCTCTCCGTCACAAATGAGTTCGCAGGTAACATTATCGTTATCAAGAGCAGTGCCTGCAACACCTGCTTCACGGTGAGTCATTGCAGTCATTGCATTATATAAATGTGTTATATGCCGTGCACCGAAGTCAATCGCTCTCTGGCACTCCTTTGAATCGGCTGCAGTGTGACCTATTGAAACTGTACATTGATGTGCCGCATTTTCAATGAATTCATCACTTTCAAAAGCTTCCGGTGCAATGGTTATTATCTTCATCATTCCGCCGCTTGCATCATATAAATCATTAAAATCCTTACAGGTTCCGGGAATAACATAATCACCGTTTTGAGCACCTTTTTTGCTCATTGCTATAAACGGACCTTCAAAATTTATACCTGCAATTTTGGCACCCTTGCTCTTAAAGTTTGCGATGGTATCTGCAATTTTTGTTAATCTGTCAATAGGCAGAGTCATTGTTGTAGGGCAAAATGATGTCACGCCGTGTTTTACAAGATAAGTACTGACTTTATCAAGTGACTCGCTTGTGCCGTCACTGCAGTCACCACCGTTACCGCCATGAATATGTATGTCAATAAAGCCGGGAAGTATTATTTTTCCGCTCATATCCCTGCCGTTTTCGCTGAAATATCCGATTTCGGAAATTTTGCCTTTTTCTATTTTTATATCACCGAACTCCTTTTCAAACAGCTCGTTGAAGAAAGTGCAGTTTTTAAGTATCATTATTCATTTTCCTTTACAATTCTGAAAGCTAATTCCTGTAATTGTTCAAAATGCTCGTAGGTGCAGATTTCTTTTCTGAGCGCTGCACCGCCCCGCATACCTTTTGTATAATATGCTGCATGATGCCTTGCTTCGCGCATTGCAGTGTATTCACCCTTGTATTCAATGATTCTTTCTATGTGCTTTAGCATTGTTACCATTTTTTGTGTAACTGTAGGGACAGGAATGACTCTGCATTCGTCAAGATATGCATTGATTTGAGAAAAGAGCCAAGGGTTACCAAGTGCACCTCTTCCTATCATTATGGCATCGCAGCCGGTTTTTTCAAGCATAATTGCAACACTCTGCTCGTCAATAATATCGCCGTTGCCTATTACGGGTATTGAAACTGCTTGTTTGATTTGTTTTATTATGTCATAATCAACTTTGCCGCTATACATTTGCTGTCTTGTTCTGCCGTGAACTGTAACTGCACTTGCGCCTGCCTTTTCAATCAGCTCTGCCATCTGAACTGCATTAACTGATTCAGCATCCCAACCCTTGCGAATTTTTACAGTTACGGGAATATTGACTGCATCAACAACCGCTTTGGTTATTTTATAAGCAAGCTCAGGATTTTTCATTAGACTTGCTCCGCCGCCGTTCATTGCAACCTTAGGGGCAGGGCATCCCATATTGATATCAATAGCATCAGGTCTGAATTCGAGGCATTTCAATGCCGCTGCAGCCATAATTTCAGGGTCGTCTCCGAAAATTTGCGCAGCGCTTGGATGCTCGTTACCGAGGGTTAAAAGCTCGGCACTTTTTTTGTCACCCATAGTCAGACCTTTGGATGAAACCATTTCTGTTACTGTATAAGCAGCACCATACTGAACGCAGAGTTCACGAAAGGCTCTGTCTGCGATTCCTGCCATCGGTGCTAAAAATGCTATGTGTTTAAAATCGATGTTGCCTATATTCATTCTAAGTACCTCTAATGTATTAATATATCATAATGTTTTATATAAATCAAATTATTATGCATAAATTTGTAAATAAAGAATTAACACCTATTGACAAATGGAAAAATGAGGATATAATATTAGTTAGCACTCAAGCGTAGAGAGTGCTAATTAATCTGAATACAGTTTTGAAGGTGATTATTTTGAGAAAAAAACAATTTAAAGCAGAATCAAAGAAACTCCTTGATATGATGATAAATTCAATTTACACACACAAGGAAATATTTTTAAGAGAGCTTATCTCAAACGCAAGTGACGCTACGGACAAGCTTTATTTTAAATCACTTACAGACGGCAGTATTAATGCTTCTAAAGAAGATTTAAAAATCAGAATTGATCTTGATAAGGATGCACGCACATTGACAATTACCGATAACGGTATCGGTATGACTGCTGACGAGCTTGAAAAGAATCTCGGAACAATCGCAAAATCCGATTCACTTGACTTCAAAAAAGAGAATGCTGATAGTGAAAATGCTGATGAAATTGAGGTTATCGGTCAGTTCGGTGTCGGTTTCTATTCTGCATTTATGGTTGCTGACAGAATTGAGGTTGTCTCAAAGGCAATTGGCAGTGATACAGCTAATAAGTGGGTATCAACAGGTGTTGACGGTTATACTGTTGAGGAATGTGATAAGGATTCAAACGGAACAGTTATAACGCTTTACCTTAAGGAAGATAATGAAAATGAGGACTATTCGCAATATCTTGAGCAATATAAAATTCAGGAGCTTGTGAAAAAATACAGTGATTATATTAGATATCCTATTGTAATGGAAATGACCTCTCAGGTTCCTGACCCTGATAATGAGGGTGAATATCTTACAGAGGTTAACGATGAAATACTTAACTCACAGGTTCCGCTCTGGAGAAAGAGCAAGAGCGAGATCAAAGCAGAGGATTATAATGAGTTCTACAAGCAAAAGTTTTATGATTATACCGATCCTTCACTTGTAATTCACGCAAAAACCGAAGGTCAGGCTACATTTGATGCACTCATATTTATTCCTGAAAATGCACCCATGGATTTTTATTCAAAGGATTATGAAAAGGGACTTCAATTATACACCAATGGTGTGCTTATTATGGATAAATGTGCTGATCTTCTGCCGGACTATTTCAGCTTTGTAAGAGGGCTTGTTGACAGTGCTGACTTAAGCCTTAATATTTCCAGAGAAACACTTCAGCAGGATCATCAGGTCAAGATTATTGCTAAGGCTATTGATAAAAAAATTAAGTCAGAGCTTGCTAAACTGCTTAAGAAAGACAGAGAGAAATATGAGAAATTCTTCAAGACCTTCGGCACTCAGCTTAAGTGGGGAGTTTATGCCGATTACGGTATGAATAAAGATGGTCTTAAAGATTTGATTATGTTCAAATCATCAAATTCAGACGGCTATACAACTCTTAAGGAATATGTTGAGCGTATGGCAGATTCACAGGATACGATTTATTATGCCTGCGGCGACAGTGCTGAAAAAATTGCTCTTCTTCCTCAGTGCGAGGCTGTCAAAGAAAAGGGTTATGAAATTTTATACTTTACAGATGATGTTGATGAATTTGCAATTCAGATGCTTATGGAATATGACGGTAAGCATTTTGCAAATATCTGCAAAGATGATTTGGATTTGAGCACAGATGCAGAAAAAGAAGCAATTACCAAGAAAAATGAGGACTCTAAAGATTTACTTGACAAAATGAAAGAGGCACTTGGTGATGAAGTAACTGCAGTTAAGTTTACAAACAAGCTTGGCTCACATGCTGTTTGTCTGTCAGCCGAGGGTTATGTAAGCCTTGAAATGGCAAAGGTTCTTTCCCAGATGCCGGGCAGTAATGAGAACGGCGTTAAGGCTCAATTAGTGCTGGAAATAAACAGCAATCATCCGATTGCCGATAAGCTTGCCAATGCAGATGATGAAACATTGAATAAATATACTAAAATATTGTATTCACAGGCAAGACTTATTGCAGGTCTTTCAATCGACAATCCAACAGAGCTTGCTGATATTATCTGTGATTTGATGTAAATATAATAAAAAATAAGCACAGGCATTGCCTGTGCTTATTTTACTGTATAGATTCTTATTTCCAAAGTGAGTGGTATATATTTAGCAGATCATCCTTAGTGATTTCTTTAATTGTGTTCGATGGGGAGCCTGATTCCATTGCATCATCTGCCATTTTGTCCATTGCACTAAAGAATTCATCCTTGTTAATTCCGTATTCTTCAAGCGTTGGGATTTCACAGATTTTACAAAGCTCAGAGCAGGCGTCAATGAATTTTTTCGCAGCAACCTTATCATTATCATGGAATGAGGCTTTGCCTATTGCTCTTGCCATTGCTGCAAAGCGGTCATATGCGCCGTCATATACATATTCAAAGCATTCTTTCATAAGCATTGCGTTACTGATACCGTGAGGCACGTGGAATAATGCACCGATAGGTCTGCTCATTCCGTGAATAATTGTAACAGATGCATTGTTGAATGCAACACCTGCTTCAAATGCTGCGAGTGACATTTGTTCTCTGGCATATACATTATTGCCCTCATTATAGCAAAGTGGGAGATTTGCGAAAATCTTTTTAACTGCGGAAAGTGCAAATTCGTCTGTTAACGGCTGGGCCTTGCGTGATGTAAATGCCTCAGCTGCATGGCAGAGTGCATCTAAGCCTGTAGCTGCTGTGACAGATTTCGGTGCAGTTATTGTAAAGGTTGGGTCGTCAATTGCAAGATCAGGCATAACTCCTGAGCCTGCAAGAAGCATTTTAATATCTTTTTCGGTATTTGTGATAATTGTAAATTGGGTAGCTTCAGATCCTGTTCCGCTTGTGGTTGGAATAGCAACCATACGCGGAGTGCGCACACGAATTCGCTTTCCCATATAATCGTCAATTGAACCTTTGCCGGCAGCAACGACTCCGATTGCTTTCATTGTGTCAATGGGTGAACCGCCGCCAATTCCGATAAGAAATTCACATTGCTCATTCTTATAAATATCAAGTCCGGCTTCTACCATTTTATCTGTTGGCTCACCTGTAACATTGTCATAAACTGCATATTCCTGATTATTTACGTCAAGAATATCTGTAACAAGCTTAACATTACCAAGCTTAACCATTACCGGGTCGGTTACAATAAGGGCTTTTTTACCAAAAGCTGCAAGTGTATCTTTTGCATTGCTGAGTGCATTTTCTCCGTAATAGACTCTCTTTGGCATAATGAACTGATTTCCCATAATTTTACCTCTTATACCGCAAAATTAATTTGCTTATATTTTAGTACTATATTTTTAATTGTCAAGAGATTTCTTAACTATTGCAATAAATATTAAATCGTGGTAAAATACTATACATTATCATTGCGGATTAGGAGGATTTGATAATGTCTGATTATACAAAAATGACTAAGGATGAATTGCTCTCTGAGCAAAAAGAACTTCTTACAAGATTTGCTGAATATAAGGCAATGGGCTTAAAACTTGATATGTCAAGAGGCAAGCCCTCTAAAGAGCAGCTTGATTTATCGATGGATTTGCTTAAGCCTATTGATTATACAGAAAACGGTGTTGACCTTCGCAATTACGGTATACTTGACGGTATTCCAAGCTGTAAGGCACTTTTTGCAGAACTTCTCGGTGTTAATGCAAAGAATATTGTTGTCGGTCCGAGTGCCAGCCTTACTCTTATGTATGATTATATATCACAGTGTGTAACAGAGGGTGCATTGGGCTCAACTCCTTGGGGTAAACTTGATGAGGTTAAATTCCTTTGTCCTGTTCCGGGTTATGACAGGCACTTTACAATTCTTGAGCATTTTGGCATAAAAATGATTAATGTTCCTATGACTGCTGAAGGACCTGATATGACAATAGTTACAGAGCTTGTTAAGGACGAGGCAGTTAAGGGAATGTTCTGTGTTCCAAAGTATTCAAATCCTCAGGGCATAACCTTTACTGATGAAATTGTTGAGCAGATTGCTGCTCTTAAGCCTGCGGCAAAAGATTTTAGAATTATTTGGGACAATGCTTACTGTGTTCACGATATTAAAGACGAGAGCGATACACTCCTTAATATATTTGATATTCTTCCGAAATACGGCAATGAGGATATGGTTATTGAGGTTTGCTCAACTGCAAAAATGACTTTTCCGGGAGCCGGTGTTTCTGCTCTTGCAGCAAGTGATGCGAATATCTCTCAGATTAAAAATCGTCTTAACTGCCAGACAATCAGCTATGATAAAATGAATCAGCTGCGCCATGTAAAATTCTTTGGCAATGTTGACGGAATTAAAGCTCATATGAAAAAGCATGCAGCTCTCATGAAGCCTAAGTTTGATATGGTAATTGAACATCTCGAGAAAGAGCTTGGCGGTAAGGGCATTGCGCAGTGGATTGATCCTAAGGGTGGATATTTTATCAGCCTTGATGTTATGCCCGGCTGTGCAAAGAGAGTAGGCGAACTTTGCAAAGAAGCCGGTGTTATCCTTACAAGTGTTGGTGCAACTTTCCCATATGGTAATGACCCGGATAACAGCAATATAAGAATTGCTCCTTCATTGCCGCCTGTTGCAGAGCTTGATTTGGCAGCGCAAATTCTTTGTGTAAGTGTTAAGCTTGCTTGCATTGAAAAGCTGGTAGGATAATGAATATAGGGGCATCTACATCGTGCTTTTATCCACTTGAAACGGAGAAGGCGCTTGGCAAAATCATAGACTTAGGCTTTAAGAAAACAGAAATATTTTTCAACTCTGTGTCTGAGCTGCAGATACCGTTTGTTAAGGCTATGAAGAATCAGGCCGATGCTGCCGGGGTTCAGGTTTTATCAGTTCACCCGTTTTCATCTAATCTTGAGAATAACTGCATTTTCGGCGAATATCAAAGACGGTATGATGATTATATAGATTTATATAAACAGCACTGCCACGCTGCCGCACTTCTTGGTGCTAAAATTGTTGTGATACATGGTGCTTATGCAGTTCAAAAGCGTGACATTCCTGAAGAGCATTATTTTAACCGTTTTGCTTCGCTTATTGAAATAGGCAGGCAGGAGGGTGTTATGGTATGCCAGGAAAATGTTGTGCGTTTTCGTTCACAGTCAATTGATTTTCTGAAACGGATGAAAAATTATCTCGGTGATGATTTTCATATGGTGTATGACATAAAGCAGTCAATCCGCTCGGGATATAATCCGTTTGATTTTATTGATGAAATGAAAAATGATATTGTTCATGTTCATTTAAGTGATAACACAGTTGATAAAGACTGTCTGCCTCCGGGAAGAGGAAGCTTTGATTTTAAAAGACTGTTTAATACTCTTAACAGTGCAGGATATAACGGAGATTATGTTATAGAAATTTATTCGCGCGGCTATGATGTCGAAAGAGAGCTTTCTCTAAGTAAACAGTATTTTGACAATATGTAAAGAGGGGCGGATTTTAATCCGCCCATTAGTTTGGTAAAAATAATGGCAAAGATAAGTAATAAAACAAAGGGAATTATATGTATTCTAATATCGGCACTCTGCTTTAGCGGTATGAGTTCTTTTATTAATCTTTCGGGTGATGTTCCTACTCCTCAAAAGGTTTTCTTCCGCAATCTTGTTGCACTTTTTTGTGCTTCAATTGTGCTTATAAAAAATCACGAGCCGTTTAGACCCGTAAAGGGATGCCTTCCATATCATATTCTGCGTTCGGCTGCAGGTTTGCTGGGCGTATTCGGCAATTTTTATGCAACTACTCATATGACCCATACTCCGGATGCGGCGATGCTTAATAAAATGTCGCCATTTTTTACTTTGATTTTCTCAGCGATTTTTCTTAAAGAAAGGGTTAAATTAAAGCAGGCAATAGCAATATTCATTGCCTTTATAGGTGCAATGTTTGTAATAAAGCCTTCACTCGGTAATGTTGAGATTATTCCGTCAATTGCAGGATTCATCGGCGGAGTTTGTGCCGGAGGTGCATATACATGTGTCCGTCATATGGGCAATAAGGGAGAAAATGGGAGATTTACAGTATTTTTCTTTTCTGCTTTTTCGGTTTTGCTTACGGCACCTTATCTTATTTTCAATTATCATCCCATGACTTCAAAGCAGTTGATATATCTTATTTTAGTCGGTGTTTGTGCAGCAGGCGGTCAATTTGCAATTACTGCAGCATATACCTTTGCACCCAGCAGAGAGATTTCTGTATATGATTATTCAAATGTAGTTTTTACTGCCATTGAGGGCTATCTGTTTTTGGGTCAGGGCTTCCCTGATGTGCTTTCACTTATCGGTTATTTTATCATTTGTGCTATGGCTGTCTGGATGTTTATTTACAATAATAGAGAGCAGAGAAGGCTGAACTCCTGAAAATCTATATATGGTTGTAAAGTGAAAACACTTGCATTTTTCTACATCTTGTGTTATAATACAATCAATATATGAAATTTCAATGGTTTCACGGCTTAAAATTGTGTTTCACATTAAGGAGGAAAAGATATGAAATGCCCATTTTGTGGTTACACTGACAGTAAAGTAATTGACTCCCGTCCGACTGATGAGAATGAGCGTATCCGCCGCAGAAGAGAATGTCTGCAGTGCGGAAAGCGTTTTACAACCTATGAGATTATTGAGGATGTTCCTATTATTGTTATTAAAAAGGATAAATCCAGAGAGGTTTTTGACAGAAATAAAATTCTGAAGGGTATGCTCCGTGCCTGTGAAAAAAGGCATGTTACCGTTGCTGACCTTGAAACAAAAATCAGTGAAATTGAGGCTTCGCTTCAGTCATCTGTAGACCGTGAGGTAACCTCTGCACGAATCGGTGAGCTTATTATGGAAAAGCTTAGGGATATTGATGAGGTTGCATATGTTCGCTTTGCTTCTGTTTATAAGGAATTTGACAGCGCAGAATCCTTCCGTGAAGAGCTAGCAAAATTGAATGATTGATTTGTAAAGGGGCTGAGCTTTGCTCAGTCGCTTTATTTTTTCCATATTAACTTACTATTGAGCAATTATAATATTTATGATATAATATTTGACTGAGAAAATATGAGGTGATGAAATTATGATAACTCCTAACGGTGAGGTTAAGGGCGAGGCTCTCAGCATAGTTAATTCCACAAATACTGCTGTTGCCGCTCAAAGCGGCTCTCTTCAGGTGTTTGGTACTCCGTTTATGATTGCACTTATGGAGAAAGCAACCTGTGCTGCAGTATCAGATTTTCTTGAAGACGGTGAGACTACAGTTGGTACTAATATTGATATTAGCCATCTTAAGGCAAGCGGTGCGGGTGCAGTTATAACCGCAACCGCAATTCTGGATGATATTGACGGCAGAAAGCTTACATTCAGCGTCACTGCAAAAGAGGCTGACGGCACGGTAATAGGCAAGGGAACAATCGAGCGCTTTGTTGTTCTTGCAGATAAATTTATGAAAAAGGTTGAATCAAAATGAAGTATACCTCAGTGATTTTAGATTTTGACGGAACTGTCTGTGATACGGGAATCGGTGTTAAAAAAAGTGCAAAGTATGCTCTTGATTCCTTTAATATTCCCAGCGAGGATTGGAAGGAGCTTGATTTTTTCATCGGTCCTCCATTGCTGATTACTTTTCAGGAACACTATAAGCAGTCAGCTGCAGATGCGGAACTGCTTGTTAAAAAATATCGTGAGCGGTATACGAATATCGGTCTGTTTGAGAGCGAATTGTATGATGGAATTGAGATGCTGTTAAAAAATCTTAAGGCTGACGGCATTAAAATAGGCATAGCATCTTCAAAGCCGCAGGATTATATTGAACGGTTGCTTGATAAGTTTAGTATTTCTTCATATTTTGATGCCATATGCGGTGTATCATTCCAGGCTGACTGTGAATCAAAGCAAAATATAATATTGCGTTGCATGAAAGAGCTTAATGCTCAGCCGAACGAAACCCTTATGGTTGGCGATAGATTTTATGATATTGACGGTGCAAAGGCTAATATGGTTGACAGTGTTGGCGTTCTATGGGGTTATGGAAATAAATTTGAGTTTATTGAGAGTGGTGCAAAATATATAGCTGAAAAAATTAATGATATAGAGTCAATTGCACTTGGACTATATGAAAGAACTGACAGTGTTCAAGGAATTTTCAGCGGTCATGTTATAACTATTCACAACGATGATGTCAGTCTGTGCGATGACTCAACCTCGTTCAGAGAATGTGTCGATCATCCGGGCGGAGTAGCTGTTATTGGTATTACAGATGATGATGAGGTGCTTGTGGTTCGGCAGTTCAGGTATCCTTATAAGGAAACTATTTATGAAATCCCTGCAGGTAAGCTTGAAAAGGGAGAGAATCCTCTTGAGGCAGGAAAGCGTGAGTTCCTTGAAGAATGCGGCGCCGTTGCTGATGAATATATTCCGCTCGGCGAAATTTATCCTACTCCGGGCTATACCAATGAAATAATAAGATTATTTTTTGCCAAGGGTCTGCATTTTACTGAGCAGCAGCTTGATGAAGGTGAAATGCTTGTTGCTGGCAAAATAAAATTTGATACGATTTATCAAAAGGTTATGAGCGGCGAAATTAAGGATGCTAAAACCATTATCGCTGTATTGAAAATTAAGGAAATGAGAAGCAATTGATTAATGAGTGCGTATTTAGATAACAGTGCAACCACTAAGCCTGATAAGGCGGTGGCAGATAAAGTATATGAAATGCTGACTGAAAAGTTCGGCAATGCCTCCAGTTTTCATAAAATCGGTCTTGATGCCAATATGGAGGTCAGGGCGGCAAGGGCGGCAATTGCAAAGTCACTGTCCTGTGAAAGCGAGGAAATAATTTTTACCTCAGGTGGAACAGAGTCAAATAATCTTGCAATTTTCGGTGCTGTACAGGCAAATAAGCGAAAAGGCAAAAGAATTGTTACAACTGCAATTGAGCACGAAAGTGTTCTTCAGTCTGTTGATGAGCTTGAAAAGCAGGGGTTTGAGGTAATCCGTCTTATGCCTGATGAATTCGGCAGAATAACTGAAGAGCAGATTTTTGATGCAGTAAACTCCGATACAATTCTTGTATCAATAATGTATGTTAATAATGAGGTCGGCTCAATTCTCCCCGTAAGTTGCATTAAAAAAGCGGTCGGAAAGGCTAAGTCTCCGGCACTTATTCATATTGACTGTGTGCAGGCTTTCGGTAAGCTTGAGGTTAAAGCTCCCAAGCTGGGTGCTGATTTAATTACTGTAACTGCTCACAAAATTCATGGGCCAAAGGGTATTGGTGCTCTTTTTATAAAAAAAGGTACCCGCATTATTCCACGTACCTATGGCGGCGAGCAGGAAAGAAAAATTCGTCCCGGTACTGAATCTGCACCGCTTATTGCAGGCTTCGGCAAGGCAGCAGAGCTTATTCCAAATCTTAGAATGCAGTCTAAAATTACACGAGAGCTTAATTTTTATGCTAAATCTCAATTACTTAAAATTGATGGTATTAAAATTAACAGCGGTGATGATGCAAGCAATTATATCATCAATCTGTATGTGCCGACATTTATGACAAGTCAGACAGTGGTTCAGCATTTGTCAAGCAAGTACGGCGTTTATATCAGCAATGGCTCAGCTTGTGCGAAGGGAAAGAAAAGCCATGTTTTAACTGCGATGAAATTAAATGACAAGATTATTGAAAAATCTGTTCGTATAAGCTTTTCAAGAGATACAACCAGAGAAGATATTGACGAACTCGTTAATGCTCTTAAGGAAACAGTGGAAAAATACCCACAGTAAAGGATATAAAAATGCAAGAAATTATTTTAATAAAAAACGGTGAACTTGTTTTAAAAGGACTTAACCGTAATACCTTTGAAGATGTACTCATTAAAAATATGCGTAAGGCTCTCAGGGATTTAGGAGAATTCAAATTCACAAAAAGCCAATCAACAATTATGGTTGAGAGTGTTGATTCGAATACCGATCTTGATGATGCAGTTGATGTTTTAACGCATGTTTTCGGCATTGCAGCACTCTCCCGTGCTGCAGTTGCCGATAAAAATATGGATTCAATAAAAGAAATAACGGTTGAGTATTTGTCAGATGAGCTTTCAGATGCTGACACTTTTAAGGTCGAGGCTAAGAGAAGTGATA
>JBKWUD010000017.1:13932-44121 GCA_046989265.1 Eubacterium sp. | reverse complement strand
CCAAACAAGAAAAATCCGAACTTCATCATCAACGATGGTGTGTTCGGATTTTTTGCATTTATTTTTTAAAGCAGTTCTTTCAGATATTCTTCTAATGTGATATGTTCATTATAAATTTTTTCTGCTGCTTCTTTACCAACATAACGATAATGCCATGGCTCGTATTCAATTCCTGTAATTGATTCTTTTTCAGCGGGATATCTGAGTATATATCCGTATTTATATGCATTCTTTGCTAACCATGAGTACACCTCTTCCGCTGATGAGCCATCTCCTGCATTTATGTCGACTGCAAGTCCCAGCTCATGCTCGCTTGTGCCCGGTTTAGCTACTTCTTCACGGGCCTTTCTTTTTGCCTGCATTTTTGAGTATCCTTCGGATATATACTTATCAATTCTGTTTTGCATTATTTCTTCTTGATCGTCGCCGGTTCTGAATCCCTCTCTCACAATAGGATTCACCCCTTGTTTTCGTGCATCATCAAACATTTTCTGGAGTGAAGGATATATTCTTTTATCGACACAGGTTCCGTTAGACAATTTTGTTAATTCAGTGTCATAATGTTTTGGTACAGGATTATCACTGTTGACTAAAATTAAATACCAGTCTTCTGAATTGTCCTGTTCTGAAAGAGAAAGTAAATTTGAGAAGGATGAAACATTATTGTTTCCAGAAATTTTCAATCCGATACAAGAAAAAATGATTATCAGCATTAACAGTATTGCTATTATTTTTTTATACTTTTTCATAAAAAACAACTCCTGACTCTGATGATGTTATCACATTCAGGAATATAATTTTTTAAATAATACTTGCAGAAATCATACAACTTTATGATTTTTTCGGAAGAGTAAGCGTAAAGACAATTGTTTCATTATCACTTTGTGCTGTAATTTGTCCTCCGCCGGCTTCAACTAACTTTTTTGCAATTGCTAGACCAAGTCCGGAGCCTCCTGTTGCTGTGTTTCTTGCGGAATCAATTCTGTAAAACTGTTCAAATATTCTTGATAGCTTTTCTTTAGGAATGGTTTTTCCTCTGTTTTCAAATTTAAGTATAATATCGGATTCGCTTTGATACAGTGCTATCATTATGTCAGAATCAGCGTAACTATAATTGACAGCATTTCTTATTAAATTATCAATTACTCTTTCTAGTTTATCAATATCATATATTATATGGATATTCTGCTCAATATCTAATTTTATGTTCAGGCGTTTATTTTTTAGCAAAGGCTTAAATTCATATGCAATTTGTTCTGTCATTTTAGATAGATTTACATCCTCTGTTTGTAATTCTATATCTGTTACATTAAAGCGTGTAATTTCAAATAATTCGCTTGTCAAATCCTCCAGCCGTTCTGCTTTATTCAGAGCAACTGAAATATATTTATTTTGCTGCTCTTTTGAAAGACTGTTTTCGTCATTAAGTAATGCGAGATAACCTATAACACTTGTCAGCGGGGTTTTTAAATCATGAGCAAGATATGTGACCAAATCATTTTTTCGTTCGGATTCATCAAGCAACTGCTTCTCGTTTTGCTGTATTTTAAGCTTGATTTCTGATATTTTTGTAAAGACCTCGGCATATTCCTGCGGTATTTCTACAGGGAGAGGCTCGTTATCCAATATATACCTGTTCATATAATTTGAAATATTATGGGATGCAGCAATTGTGTTTTTCTTTTTATAGCCTTTTGAAATAAGCATTATTATAAACGAGACCGTAATGGTGCTTACAATAGCAAAATTAAGTAAATATGATTTTACTGCAGACCAGTTAATATTATGAATATATGTGTTTGTGCCGTCTGCGTTTTCATTAAATTGCTCATAAGTAAAATTTGTATCAAGCCAATCTAATATGATTCCGTTTGAAAAATAATCAAAGACCGTGCTAAAAAAACAACATGCAGCTATACAAATAAGCGGTATTATAATATACTTCGCTTTTTTCCAAACTTTCTTAATCAATTTTATATCCAACTCCCCACACTGTTTTTATAAATTTAGGCTGTCTCGCTTTTTCGCCCATTTTATCGCGAAGCCTTGCAATATGTGCCATTACTGTATTATTGCTGTCATAATATTTTTCTTTCCATACTGCTTCAAATAAAGCCTCTGAAGATACAACAGAGCCGCGCCTTTCACAAAGATACCATAGTATATCAAATTCTAAACGGGTAAGGGAAAGAGCTTTTCCGTAAAGCTCGCATTCATGAGTGTCTTTGCAAATATATAATCCGTTGAAATTGTACTGAGAGGTTATATCTTTTCCTGCAATGTTGTATTGAGTATATCTTCTAAGCTGTGTTTTAACCCGTGCTGCAAGCTCAAGGGGATTAAACGGTTTGGTTATATAATCATCAGCTCCGACAGTTAATCCGTTAATTTTATCAATGTCATCAATCTTTGCAGTTAACATTATTATCGGAAACATATGATTTTTTCTAATTGTTTTACATAATTCAAAGCCATTCATATCAGGCAGCATAATGTCAAGTATGGCAAGATTTATTTGGTTATTATTGATTCTATTTAAAGCATCTGACGAATTGTATGCTTCAATAACAGAAAAGCCCTCATTATTTAAATAAAGATGAACTAATTCGGCAATTTCCTTTTCATCATCAACAACTAAAATTGTTTCGTTCATCACTGTTACACCTCAATGTAAAATATTTTAAACCATTATAATAATATCATAATCTGGGATTACCGCAATACAGCAGTGAAAATCATAAGAAAAATGTAAGAATTGAAGAGTAAATTTAACTGTTATTCTTGTAAATCCAAATTATATGTGTTAAATTTAATTAAGATATACTAAGGAGAAAGCTATGCAAAAATATGCTTATGATTACCGAGGACTTTTAATTGATTCAGGAAGATATTTTATTCCGGTTAATGATATGATTAAAATTCTTGATGAAATGAAAAAGTTAAATTTGAATATTTTGCATTGGCATCTGACTGAGGATCAGGGTTGGAGAATAGAAATAAAAGCCTTTGAACGTCTGACTCAAATCGGTTCTTACAGAAGTCATACGAATTTCAACCGCAGACCTCACAGCGGTTTTTATACTCAGCAGGATATAAAACAGATTGTAGATTATGCTCACAGCCTTGGAATTAAAATAATGCCTGAGATTGATTTGCCGGGTCATAGTGTTGCTGCAATTGCGGCTTATCCTGAGCTTTCGTGCTTTAACCGAAAGTTAAATGTGGCAACGCACTGGGGAGTAAAGCACGATGTGCTTTGTGCCGGTAAGGAAAGTACATATGATTTTTACCGTAAGGTTTTTGATGAGATTGCAGAGCTGTTCCCTGACGGAATGATTCATCTCGGAGGAGATGAGGTGCCTAAAACCAGATGGAAAATATGTCCGCATTGTCAGCAAAAGATAAAAGATAATTCTCTTGCTGATGAAGAAGCACTTCAGGATTATTTTATGGACTACTTTGCAGACTATTTAGCAGAAAAGGGCTTTGAAACATACCGATGGGCAAACAATAAAACCGATATGCTCAAATGTAAGAAATCTATACCTATGTACTATGGGGGAGGCAAGGCCCCTGTTGATATGCCTCATATTGACTGTGCCGGTGATGCGTATTATTTTGATTTGCCATATGGCTATGTGCCTTACAAAAGCACGGCAGCACATCGTCCGTCAGAATCCTGCACAGGTGTTGAATGCTGCCTTTGGGGTGAGTATATTCCTGATTGGAAAACAGGAATGAAAAGACTTTACCCAAGAGCTTATGCATTCTCTCAGCTTGCATGTGAGGGCAATGTAGATAAAAGTAAGTATGATAATGACAGCGCATATAACCCAAATTCGGTAAAAGCATTTTTTTCAAAACTGTATTTTGAAAAAAGACAGCTCACATGGCAGGGACTGACTATATTAATTGACAATGTAATTGTTAAAAAGAAATACAAACAAAAAAATCGCAGTTAGTAGCAATACTAACTGCGGTTTTTTGTTATTCAAGCTTTTCAAATGAAGGATAATATCTGAACATTACTTTTCCGATTATAAGTTTTTTATCAACATAATTTGTTGTATCCCAAAATCGGGAGTCTACAGAGTTGTTACGATTATCACCCATTACAAAATAGCTGCCTTGGGGCACCTCATATGGTCCGTAATTTCCGGTTGGAATGCAGGCGGTGACAAAATCATCTTCAAGCTGAATTGTTTTACCGTCAGTTTTAGTTACATAAACAACGCCGTTGACGATATTAACTGTTTCGCCGGGCAGACCGATAACTCTTTTAACATAATAAGTAGTTTTACCTTTAGCATAATCATCGGGGAATTTAAAAATAATTATGTCATATCTTTCAGGATCGTCAAAATTATATGCAAGCCTGCTTGCTATTACATGATCACCCTGCTGAATGGTGTTAAGCATTGATCCGGTCGGAATAACTGCATTTGCAAATACCAGTGTTTTCAAAATAATGGCAACAATAAGTGCTATTACTATAGGCAGGCAAAAATCAAGAGTTTCCTTTAGAGGAGATTTTTTCGTTTTTGTGCCGTCACCGTTGTTTTTGCTTTCGTTTTCAAGCTCTTCAATTGCTTTTGAATTTTCAGGGTCAACCGCTACTGCTCTGCAGCTTTGGCAAATATATCGATCCCCTTCTTTAATTACAGTATCTTTACCGCAAATTTTACAAACCATATTCTTTTCTTCTTTCAAGGATTATTTAGTGAATTTGAAAATCATAATTTCAAATTGATGCATTGTCAAATCAATTTTACTGCCGTATGAAAATAGTTCATCAGTCTCAGGCATCGAATTGTTGTAAATATTATATCGTTTTACATCAGTCAAACTCTCAGGCACACCCATAAGTTTATTAAGATTTAAAGTTAATGATGTTTTTTCCTTAGTCGGATTTCGAAGTGCAATTATGCCTTCGCCGTCATCATTCCAACTGATATATCCGTAGATGTTGTTATCAACAGGATCACCGCCGATGAATACAGCATTTTTAAGAATGTGGTAATTATCTTTTTGAAAATTCATTACCCTTGCAAGTGACGCCCATTTTTGCTCATTCATCATAGTGTATGACAGATAAAGCTCATTTAATGCCTGACCTCTTACTGCACACCAATATAAAAATTTTTCAAACTCTTCATCGGTATATTCAACATTCGCATTTGTGCCGTATATAGGCTCGTGGTTATAAATGTTTTTAAGCGGTATCTGATTCGCTCTGCGGCATATACAGTCAAAATACCGTCCATCACGATAAGTGATTTCTGCTTCAACCCGGGGCTGCTCCTCATAATTATCTGCAAAGCCTATGTCACCGCTGTTTTGAAGCCAAATTGAGTTAACCCACTGCAGCCACCACGGCGACACATTAACATAGCAGGTCATATTAATCCAAAGCGATTTATCCGCTGCTTTGCGTGATGCTCTGAGATTTTCAAAAAGTTTGATCCATTTATGCCACATGTCGGTTACGAAATACATTTCGTTTTCACCGCCTATGGCATGGTCATGGCTTTCATCAGTGCAGGGCTTTAGGCAAAAGCCGTCAAGCTTTAAATAATCAATATCATATTTACAAGTGGTGTCAATCAAAAACTTTTCCAAATTATCAAGATATTTTGTTGATGCTACGCATATATCCTGTGAGTTTTTATTAAGATAACCAAAGCCGCCCTTTTGAATTTTCTTTGCAAATTTTTTTTGATAATCGTATCCGCCGCGGGGACCGAGCCACAGACCAAATCCGCTTCCCATTTTTTTTACATCGGCGGCAATATGGTCAAGTCCGTTTGGGAACTTTTTTTCATCAAAAGACCAGAATTTGCTTTTATAATTATTCCATCCGTCGTCAATAACATAGGCATCAAGCTTAGGTGCATCGCTGAATGCCAAGCCTTTTGATATTCTGGCAAATGAGTCGCGTATGCTCTGCTCATCAATTTTGAGCATTCCGTCATACCAGCTGTTATATTGAAAACGCAAATTAACATTCTGAGAGATAAAGTCAATATATTCAAAGAATGCTTTGCGGACCTCAACGATGGTGTTATCCTTTCCGCCGCCCATTACTGCAACAGGACATGAAAAAGATTTACCGACATTTTTGCCGATATAGTATTTTACCTGGCCTGCACCGTGAACAATTCTGTTATCTGCAGCAGGAAATTCGCAGCCGAAGAAAAGACTGTCAATATAAAACGGCTGACCAAGTGAGGCATAAACACCGTTTATTTCACTGTCCTCCATGATATCAACACTGAAATGGGTTTTTGAATTTATTATTCCTATATTATCAAGAATAGCATAATCAATAACTCTGTCATCGCTTTGACTGAGCGTAAGCTGCTTGCAGATTGTATTGCCGTCAGTATGAACCCAGTATTCAACAGTAACAGTAACGCCCATGCTTTGAGCAAACACAAATTTTAATTTATCGTTTTCATCACTGCTTTCAATAACCGGCAGACCTTTTGCAGATAATTCTTCACCGTCCGCAAAATGAATGATGAACTCGGAGCCGTTGCCATCGGGAACAAAGCTCATGCCTGAGTATTTGTTAAGTATCTGACTGGCATAAAAATTCCCGTTGGTAATTTTAAATTCTCTTTTTAATCTATTGCTTTCAAGTTTAAACATATCTTGTCAGTCCTTACAATTCTTCCTTAATGTTTTCAAGAGCCTTTGCAAGCTGATCAGGGCAGGAGGTTTTTTTAAAACCGCATTTAATGCCTTTGAGTGCATGAATTACCTCATCAATGGTTTTGCCTTTAACAAGTGATGAAATGCCTTTAAGATTTCCATTGCATCCGCCTAAAAACTGAACCTTGTTAATGGTTTTGCTGTCTTCTTTAATATCAACAAGAATCTCTGTTGCACAGGTGCCGGATGTTTCGTATCTGAATTCCATAATATGATACCTCCGTTTTTTCAAAGTTTATTATACATTGAAATTATGGATAATTCAATAATATTTTATTAATTCATGTGCAAACTAAAAGTGTGACAGTACTTGAAAGGTGGTAACAAAATGCACGATTATACCGATAAGGACGGAGATACCGTAAAACTTCTTCGTGAATGCGATGCAGGAATTAAAATGGGTATTTCCTCAATTGATGATGTTATTGAAGATGTTAAAAGCCATCAGTTCAGAACGCTTTTAACAGAATGCAAGGCTCAGCATGAAAAGCTGGCAGGTGAAATTCTAAATCTTCTGGATGACCATAACGATGACGGCAAAAATCCAAATCCAATGGCAAAGAGTATGTCTTGGGTGAAAACCAATATGAAAATGATGGCTAATCCCTGTGACTCGACAATTGCTGACTTAATGACTGATGGCTGCAATATGGGCGTCAAATCGCTCAATAAATATCTCAACCAATACAAAAGTGCGGACAGTCAATCAAAGAATATAACCAAGCGCTTGGTTCAGATTGAGAGTAAGCTGACAGATGATATAAGTCCGTATTTATAATAAAAAGCAGATGATTACATCTGCTTTTTTACTATACTTTTTTGAGGGCAAAAACGAGCCATCCGTTATTTTCGCGGCGTTCTATAATTTCGAAGCCGTTTTGTGTAAAGGATAAAAGTACTTCATCCTCACGGCTTTCAATAATTCCGCCTGTTATGTAGATACCGTCATCACTCAGAAATTTGCCTACCTGTGTGTTGAAATCCATTATAATATCAGCAACAATATTTGCAACAACAAGATTATATTTCCCGCTGACTTTGTCTGAAAGATTTCCCTGAACTGCATTGAATACAGGCTCTGTAAAATTGTTTTCTTCAGCATTGGCAATTGCGGTTTTTACTGCGAGTGAATCAATGTCAACACCAAGTGCACTTTTTGCACCGAGCAGAAGGCAGGCAATTGAAAGAATTCCGCTGCCGCAGCCTATATCAAGAACAGTTGTATCTTTATTAACATATTTTTCAAGAGTTTCAAGACAAAGCTTAGTAGTCGGGTGCGAGCCTGTTCCGAATGCAAGACCCGGCTCAATGTTAAGCACCTTGCGTTCTCCGGCATCAAACTCATTTTCCCATACAGGACGGATTAAAAGCTTTTCACCAATCGGAATAGGGTGAAAATACTGTTTCCAGTTGTTCTGCCAATCCTCAACTTTGCAGTCTGATATACTTATGTCACCGGTAATATTTTCACTGTCAAGTCTGTCTTTAATAAAAGCAACCGATTCTATAGGATTTTCTTCAGGATTAACATAAATATGAATAATGCCCTTTGTCCTGTCTTTTTGAAGCAGAGATTCTTCAATCAAATCGATATGAGCGATTTCCATCGTCTCCTCTTCAAGAGCTGAGTAGTCTTCAATATAAATTCCGTATGGCACAACCATGTTGGCAATGCTGCCTGCAGTTTCAATATCCGCGGTTGCAACAGTTATTGCTATCTCAGTCCAGTTTTTCTGTTCAACATCATTTGTCATTCCCATTGTTTATTCTTCGCCTCCTATAAAGTTAACGGAGTGCATTGTGTCTGACAGTCCGTGATTATAAAGTTTGCGGTTGTCAAGTGCCCATTGACGGTCTGTGAATTTGCCTGCATCAACCTTTGAGGTCGCATTATTTATTTCATAGATAGTAGCATCGAGTGAGTCTAGTGAGGAGAGTATTTCAGCCTCCAAAAACATAGGCCTTACCGCTGCTCCGTAATCAGGTATTCCGTGGTGAGATAAAATCATATGCTCGAGGAGAGTCACAACCTCGCTGTCAATACCAAGCTCTTTTGCCGTATCGTTAACATACATTGCACCCTTAACAAGATGACCGATAAGCTCGCCCTCCACAGTATAACCTTTTGCAAGTCCGGTTTTGCTTGTTTCAAGCTCCCAGGTTTTGGCTACATCATGAAGAATTACACCTGATAAAAGCAAATCCTTATTAATGTTTGGATAAATTTTACAAAGCTCCTCAGCCATGCGGACAATGCTCATTGTGTGATACATAAGACCGCCGAGTATTGCATGGTGAAGCCTGAGTGCAGCAGGATAGGTGATTAGTTTTTCTTTTTTTTCGTCAATAATCCTATTGACAATTCTTTTTAAATCAACATTTTCAAATGCGTTAACACGCTTTTTTATCATTGTAAAAAGCTGCTCGCCTCCGATATTACTTGAAGGAACAAGGTCTGCCAGACTGTAATCATCGCCTTCAGCAACCGGTCTTATCTGTGCAATTCTGAATTGGTCTTTGCCGTTATAGGTTTCAACGGTACCCCTGATTTTTACAATCATATCCTGCTCAAAAACATCTGCACCACCCCTGTAATCCCAAAATTTAGCAGACATTTCGCCATCTTTATCACCAATAACGGCATCAAGGTATTCTGAGCCGTTTTTAGTCTTTTTTACATCGCATTTTCTGAGTATAACATATCCGTCACACATTCCGTTAGGAAGCTGTTTAAAATCCATAATTTTCCTCCGTGTTGATTTTGCAGTTACTAACTGCACAACTGTTTTTTACATTATAACGCAATTAAAAATCATAAGCAAGCATAATACGGATATGGTGCATTATTTTGTTAAATCAATGTTTACATATACTTTCTTGACAAGTCAAAATTATGTTGATATTATATTTATAATATTTATAATGGAGTGGTATGTAATGAGAGATATAGATAATCTCTGTGTAAATTGCTTTAAGGAATTAACCGAGGGTGCAGTCTGTGCCAACTGCGGTTATGATAACGATGCCGCTAATGACAGTATGTATCTTCCTGAAAAAACAGTTCTTGCAGATAATTATGTTGTAGGTGCTTTTGTTAAGCATGAGAGTGATGCAGTAACGTATATGGGTTATGACAGCCAGCTTGATAAGACTGTATATATAAGAGAATTTTATCCAAAGGCATTGGCAAACAGACTTGAGGGCAGCAAAGAGCTGCATATCCGTCAAAGATATATTGAAACTGTTTCCGGCTACAAAGAATCATTTTATAAGCTTTGGACTAATCTTGAAAAGCTCCACAGTCTTTCAGCGGTAGTCCCTGTTTATGATGTTTTTGAGGAAAACGGTACTGTATATGCAATTATTGAATATATGGATTCAATTCCGCTGCGCGAATATCTTTTAAGAAATGAGAACGGCTATATCACATGGGACAGTGCAAGGCTCATTTTTATGCCTGTGCTTACAACAATTGAGGCTCTTCATTCAAATGGAATAATTCACGGTTCGATTACACCTGATAATCTTGTTTTGTGTCGTGACGGAAAGGTTCGTCTGAGTCCGTTTACTATACAGGAGTCTGCAGATATAAAGAGTGAACTTGAATTTAATTCAAGTGACGGATACACTGCACTTGAGCAGTATGAGAACAGTCACAGAATTTGTCCGGCGACTGATATATATGCTTTCACGGCATGTATATACAGAGCATTAGTGGGAACGAATCCTCCGGATGCATTGGCAAGAGAAACCAATGATAAGCTGATGATTCCAAATTCTATTGCTGAAACAATTCCTATGCATGTAATTAAGGCAATGGGTAACGGTCTTAAAATTTATCCTGAAAAGAGAATTAAGAGCGTTGCCGATTTTAGAGAGCTTCTTGACGCTGCTCCTGCAGTTAAGGCTAAAGCTGCTAATTATGATGAAGAGGAAGCTAACGAATATAACACTGATTATGTTAAAGCATTGGAGCCTGAAAAAAAGAGCAGGAAATCAAATGTAATTATCATAATTTTAGTTGTTCTTATTGTTATAGCAATCGGTGCGGGAATTTATGTTGTTAAGTTTTCCAATCTTTTATCTCCTGAGGAAACAACTGCTCCTGCAGTTCAGACTGCAACATATGCCGTTCCTAATTTTGCAAATAACGGTTATACCCAAAGCGATATAGAAAATAATGGCGCTTGGAACGAGCAGTTTACAATCACATTCGATTCAGATTATTCAACCGATGCTGAGGAGGGTATTATCTTTAAGCAAAGCGTTGCAGCAGGCGAAACTGTTGATGCCAGCACAAATATTGTTCTCACTGTAAGTCTGGGCATTCAGACTGAAACAGTTCCTGATGTTGGCTCACTTTCGCTTGATGAAGCAACTAAACAGCTTGAGGCACTCGGCTTTAAGGTTTCAAGCGTTGAGGTCTATAATGACGGCGGTCATACACCGAATACCGTTAAGTCAAGCTTTGGTATGGCTCCTGCAGCAGGTGAGGTTGTTGCAGTGGGTGAGGAAATAATCCTTCAGGTATACGGTGAGGTTCAGACTACTACTCAGCCTTCGACAGAATCGGAATAATATAATTTTAAGTCACGATGCTTAGCGATTTGTACTCCAAAGTATCGTGATTTTTTATATACAAATTTTAATGGAAGAATAAAAATAATAATGATTTTATTTAAAATCAGTTGAAACACCCGATTAAATATGGTAGTATTTAATTATATATTTGAAGGAGGAATAGTTATGGACTTGACTAAAATTATAAACAAAAAAGACAAAGCGGCTAAATATATGATTGATGAAATCACTCATATCTGCAAAGACTTTGAAAAAAGATCTCCCGGTTCTAAGGGCGAGCAGCAGGCGTGTGAATATATGGCTGATGTTCTTAAAAAGGACTGTGGCTGCGAAAGGGCAGATGTAGAGTCTTTCAAAGAAAATCCGGGTTCTTTCTTTGGATGGATTTATTTCACAATTACATTTGTGCTCGCTGCAATTGTATTTTTCTTTATCTGTCCTCTTATCTCGGTAATTCTTATTGTTGCAGGTCTGGCAATCGTTCTTTTGCAGTTCGGTTTTTATAAAAAATTTATAGACCGCTGTTTCCCTGAAAAGACAGGTCATAATGTTACTGCAATTAAAAAGTGTTCAGGCGAATGCAAGAGAAGAATTTTATTCAACGGTCACCCTGACGCTGCTTGGGAATGGCCTGTAAACTATGCACTTGGCGGCGTTGGTTTTGAAGGCCATGCAATTCTCTGTGGTGCAGGTGCTGTATTTTATATTGTTGTTTCAATCATCTATATGGTTCAAAACGGACTTGTCGGTCTTGCATTTAACTCAGCAGTAGAAATCGGTACTTCAGGTATCGTTAAGGCCGGACTCTGGGGACTTTGCTTTGTTCCGTTTTTGGTAGGACTTTACTTTATGGTTAATTATCGCAGAGTTGTTGACGGTGCTAACGATAACCTTTCAGGCTGCTATATGGGTATTGCTCTTCTTAAGGCTCTTAAGGATGAGGACATTACTTTTGAAAATACAGAGATTGGTGTTGTTCTTACAGGTTCCGAAGAGGCAGGTCTCAGAGGTGCAAAGGCATGGTGTGAGGCTCATAAGGGCGAGTTTGATGATGTTCCAACCTTCATCGTTTCTTATGATACAATTCATGACCCTAAGTTCCTTATGGTTAATTATCGTGATCTTAACGGTACTGTTAAGGCGGATAAGGATGTTTCCGATTTGTTCCTTGAGGCTGCTCAGTCAATCGATGTTCCGATTAAAAAGGGTTGGGTTCCTCCGCTTGGCGGCGCTACAGATTCAGCTGCATTTGCTCAGGCTGGTTTCCGTGCAACAGGTATCACAGGTCTTAATCATAAGTTAGAGGATTATTACCATACAAGAAGAGATACATATGATAATATGAATGAAGAAGGTCTTGCAAACTGCTTTGCAGCTACTGTAAAAACTCTTGAAATGTTTGATGAAGGTGCAAAGCAATAATTAAACCGATATATAAAAGGCTGTATTACATATGTGATACAGCCTTTTTTAGATGAATAAAAAATTATCAATAGTGTATGAATTTGCTCAGCAACAGCAGAGCAGTGTTTTAAATTTGTCTTTATACATTTCATCTCCTTTCAAATCTTCCGATAAATTATAAAAGTGCAGCATATAGAACAGGCTTATAATTTTGATGATTAAATAAACAAGGCTCCCTCGTCAAAGGGAGCTGTTTTTATCATTATTATACAAACATAATAATCATTTTTGAGGCTAATACAACTGCAACAAGAGCAATCGGATATGTTGCTGCATATGCCGCTGCTATGTCCTCTGTGCCTGCAACACTTATTAGCGTTCCAAGTGCAGGTGTTGATGTCATGCCGCCTGTTATTGAACCGAGATTGTTTAGAAGAGGAAGTTTGAGAATGTACTTTGCAAACAAAAATCCTATAATCATTGGAATAAGTGTCATCAATACACCATACAGAAGATAAACAGGATTGAATACTTTTACAAAGTTTGCACCGCCCGAAATACCTGCACCTATGAGGAAAAGCATAAGTCCAAGCTCACGAAGGACCCTTAGTGTTGTAACCTTTGGCATAATGTTTATTTTGCCGATTCGTCCAAAATGGCCGAGAATCAAAGCAGCTAAGATACATCCGCCGGTTGTTGTAAGTGAAAATCCCTTGTAGCTTATTGAGCCCACAATTATTCCGAGGATTGCACCTGCAGCAAAAGGCATCAAACCGAAACTGTCCATTTCAATAAGCTCGCCTGTATATTCTTTCTTATTTGTATCTCCATTGTCCACAGCAATTTTTTTAAGCTCCTCGCTCATATCCGCTTTTGCAATTTTCGGCACAAGCTGAACAAAAAGCACAACTCCGATAACGCCGAAAAGATAAGCAATGCCGTATCCGACTGATACTAGATCCTCAAGTTCGGCATTGCCTACCGCCTCTTTAGATGCAGAGAAGGCAGGCGTGCTGGTAAGTGCTCCGGAGAGCAGACCGACAAGGATTGATTTAAATTCCTCATGGCTGTAATCAGTAAACTTGCCGCCGATAACTATGCAAAGAATACACACTATACTTGCAGAAATTATGATTACAAGTCCAAGAAGAACATATGATTTGAAATTCTTTTTAAGATTTTTAAAGAATGTTGGTCCTGCAATGAATCCAACTGAGGTTACAAATAATATGAGACCTATATTCTCAACAATCTTCAGTGCTTCCTTAACATAGGTTCCTTCGCTGACCAAAAGCTGTCCTGATAAATTATTATAAAGAAAGCAGCCGTAAACAAGTGCAATAATAAATACACCTGCCGTACCTAAATTTACACCCTTAATTGTAATCCTTCCGAGCAGATATCCAACAGCCGCAATTGCAAAAACGCTGAAGGTCAAAAAGGTGACGGCATTAACGCTTAGTAATCCATTGAATAAATCCATTATTGCCTCCCACTATTTTGCCTCAAAGCGAGGATTTCCGTGGGTGTAGGTAGGAAGGAGCTTTGGTGAAACAGTGTCACTTTCAATGCCTGCATCCTTAATTTCTTTTTCAAATGTATTTATATGCTCAAGTGTGAGAGCACCAAGTTTGACATCCTTTGATTTCGCAGATGCTTGTTTACCTGCGTTTCTGCCGAATACTATAATATCAAGTAGTGAGTTGCCCATGAGCCTGTTTCTGCCATGGATACCGCCTACAGCCTCACCTGCAACATAAAGGTTTTCTACATTGGTCATTCCGTCTGCACCAATGTTAAGACCGCCGTTTTGGTAGTGAAGAGTAGGATAAACAAGAATAGGCTCTTTGCGGATATCAATTCCGTATTTGCCGAACATTCTCATCATTGCAGGGATTCTCTTTTCAATTGTGCCCTCGCCGTTCTTAAGCTCAATCATTGGAGTATCAAGCCATACACCGATTCCGTCATCAGTGTGAACGCCGTTACCGTTTGTTGAACATTCACGAATAATAGATGCAGCAGATACATCACGGGTTTCAAGAGGGTGCATAAACACCTCGCCTTTAACATTAACAAGCTTTGCACCGAGTGAACGAACTTTCTCTGTAACAAGTGCACCAAAGATTTGTTCAGGATAAGCTGCACCTGTAGGATGGTACTGAAGAGTGTCTGCATAAAGGAGTTTAGCACCTGCTCTGTAGCCAAGGATAAGTCCGTCAGCAGTTGCACCGTAGTGGTTTGATGTTGGAAAACCCTGGTAGTGAAGTCTGCCTGCACCGCCTGTTGCGATAACTACTGTCTTTGCCTTAGCAACAAGAAGATCGCCCGTTTCCATATTCATAAGAACAGCACCGGCAGCGTTGCCTTTCTCGTCCTTAATTATTTCAATTGCAGCAGTAAAATCAACAATAGGAATTTGTCTGTTCTGTACCTCATCACGAAGCGTTCTCATAATCTCCGCACCCGAGTAGTCCTTAGCAGCGTGCATTCTTTTTCTTGATGTTCCTCCGCCGTGGGTTGTTATCATGGTTCCGTCAGGAGCTTTATCAAATTCAACACCTAATTTGTTGAGCCACTGAATAGCCTCAGGAGCCTCATTAACAAGCTTGTAAAGCAGTTCTGGCTTTGCAGCAAAATGACCGCCGCCGAAGGCATCAACATAGTGAATAGCAGGTGAATCGTTTGGCTTATCGGCAGCCTGAATACCGCCCTCTGCCATCATTGTGTTTGCATCACCCATGCGAAGCTTTGTTACAATCATAACGGATGCGCCGTTATTATCTGCCTCGATTGCAGCTGAAGCACCTGCACCGCCGCCGCCGATAATAAGCACATCAACATCATAATCAACCTGATTAAGGTCAACGCTTTCAGGTGTGATTCTGCTGTGAGCCTGTAAAAGCTCGGCAAGCTCTGTAGGTACCTTTTCGCCCTTATTGGGACCGATTTTAAGTGTTCTGAATTCGTTTTCCTTATAGTCAGGGTGGTATGTTGCAAGAAGAGTGTCCTTTTCATCAGCAGTCATTCTTCTTGGCTCGTATTCTGTGTTTTTGGCTCTTGCAGCCTCTACCTTTTTCATTGAGTCCAACATTTCTTGATTGTACATCAGGGACACCTCCTTACTTCTCAATTTCTCTGTTGTTATAGAGTTCTTTGATTTCTTCAATCGGCTTTTGCATAAGATTCTGTAAAAGCTCTTCAAATGTGCCGTCTTTGATTTCCTGAACTCTGTTTGTCAAATGCTCGCTTTCCGGTGCGAGATATTTACCGTTAAGCCGTCTTGCAAGCAGTGCAACCTGCGGGTGTGAAATACCTGCAGGGCAGCGTGATGAGCATACACCGCACATTACGCAGTCAAATGACTCATCAGCACACTTTTCATATTCGCCTCGCTGTGCATACGCAATGTACTGCATAACATTCAAGCCTTGTGTACATGCATTTGTGCATGCATTACAGCCAACACATGCATATATTTCAGGATAAAGCTGCATCATAATCTGCTCTGTAGGCTTTACCTTTTCAATATCATAAGGCTCTTTGATGAGAGGGAAGAACGGAAGAGTTGCAATATACATATTGTCCTCTACCTTTGTCTGACAGGCAAGGCATGCCTTTAATTCTCTGTCGCCCTGAATTCTGTAGATTGTAGCACAGGCACCGCAGAAACCGTTACGGCAGCCGCAGCCTCTTTTGAGTTGATAGCCGGCGTATTCCATAGCACCCATAATTGTGAGATTTGACGGTACTTCATATTTTTTGCCGTACAAATAAATATTTACCATATTATTTTCCATAAATCCTATCCCTCCTAATTAATATTCATCGGGCATTTCATCAAGCTGATCGCAGCGGAACACAGGTCCGTCTTTGCAGACATACTTGTTGCCGATGTTGCAGCGGCCGCATTTGCCTACACCGCATTTCATTTTAAGTTCCATTGTGGTATAAACCTGAGTCTTATCAAATCCAAGTTCAATAAGGCCTGCAAGTGTGAACTTAATCATAATAGGCGGACCGCATATTACAGCGGTTTTATTTGTGTCAAATCCGAGCTCTTTAACATAGTTGGGAACAAAGCCTACATGACCGTCCCAGCCCTTCTGCTCTCTGTCAATGGTAAGGTAGACATTTATACCGTCCTCCTTGCACCATTCGTCAATGATTTCCTGATAGTCAACCAAATCATCAGCCGAGCGTGAGCCGTAAACTATATCAATTGTGCCGTATTTTTCTCTGTTGTCTCTGCAGTAATTAATTACTGAGCGGAGCGGAGCAAGACCTATACCGCCTGCAATAAAGAGTAAATCCTTACCTGCAAATTCAGTATCAACTGGGAAACCGTTGCCGTACGGGCCCCTTATTGTGATTTGCTGACCGACTTCCATATCGTGAAGCCAGTTAGTAAGGCAGCCGCATTTTTTTATGCTGAACTCCATATATTCCTTATTTGTAGGTGATGATGTGATTGAGAACATAGCCTCACCTGAACCGGGAATGGAGAGCATTGCGCATTGCCCCGGAATGTGTTCAAACACCTTGCCGCCGCCGAGTGCGTTAACTCTGAAGGTTTTTACATCGGGTGTATCAACACGAATGTCTGTTACCTCGCCGATTAACGGCATTAAAGTTTCATTATTCATTATGAATCCACCTCCAAAGCCTTTGCAACTTTAACAATGTTCATTGAGATAGGGCATTTTGCAAGGCAGCGTCCGCAGCCTACGCAGCCGAATTCACCATTGTTGTTGTCAGGAAAATATACAAGCTTGTGCATAAAACGTTGTCTGAAACGTTCAAGCTGTGAGGTTCGCGGATTTCCGTGAGCCATTTTTGTAAAATCTGAATACATACAGCTGTCCCAGCATCTGAATTTTTTAATTCCGTTACCTGTGTCAAATTCACGAATATCGTAGCATTGGCAGGTAGGGCATACAAAGGTGCAGGTTCCGCAGCCAATGCAGGCCTCAGAGAGCTCAGCCCATTTTTCACTTTTGAAATGGTCAAGCAAATCTGTATCCTTCATATGCTCAAAGCTTACTTTTGAAAGCGGAAGCTTTGACATAATGTTATTGATTTTTTCCTTTTGATTATCAGCCGCATTGTCATCACATTCAGTAAGAACCGTGCTTATTGACGAAAGAAGCTTTTCACCCTTTTCCGTTAAACTTTTGATATAAAGTGTGTCATCTGAAATCCATGCAGCAGCGTCACCGTCAGGCTCAGCAGGATTGATACCGAATGCACCGCAGAAGCAGGTTTCCTCAGGTCTGTTGCAGGCAAGAGAAATGATTGTACCGTGCTCCCGTCTGTTTTTATAGTATGTATCAATTGGGTCAACAAGATAGACCTTGTCAAGAATTGAAAAGCTGCGAACATCACAGGCTCTTACGCCGAATACTGCAAAGTCCTCACATTCCGAGCGCGTGTCGGTGATTTCAATTTTCTTATCCTTCATTTTAACATCATAAAGGCTTTCGGTCTGAGGGAAGAAGAAATCTTTTGCACTTCGGTTAGTGTTAAGTTTTTTAGTCATTTCCATACCGTCTGAATACTCAGCAAATACTGCGATATCATTTTTATCGGCAGGAATATATAATTTTTCTTTTTGAGCTATTGCATTGAAAAGAACGGAAATGCTGTCAAGTGCGATTTTATACATTATTCAGCACCTCCTCTTTCATAAACAATACTTGGCTCGCAGTCATCATAAGTGAAATTAACAAGCGGTGGTTTTGTGTCCAAATCGGCGCCTGCCTGGTATTCACCGTAAAGCTCGTTTGCATCCTTAATGAACTTGCGGTTAAGCAGATGAAGCGGAATATGCTGAGGGCAAACCCTTGAGCATTCACCGCAGTCAGTGCATCTGCCTGCAACATGGAATGCACGGATGATGTGGAACATATTTTCCTCAAAGCTGTTTGCTGCCGCTTTCTGAGCAACACCTGAATTATCGTTGTCAAATACGCATTTTTCACAGGTGCAGGCAGGGCAAACATTTCTGCACGCATTACAGCGTATGCATTTTGAAAGCTCGTTCTGCCAGAATTCAAAACGCTCATCAGGTGTCATAGCTTCAAGCTTTGCAACCATATCAAATCTGTTGCTTTCAATTTCCTCGCCGTTTTCACCGAGCATTTCGTCATAAATTACAACTTTTTTGCTTTTGCAGCTTATGCAGCGTTCTGCCATAGCGTCTGCCTTGGCAATTGAGATTTCCTCATCGTATATTGTTTTAACGGTATATGTATCACCGTTATCAGTGATTTCTGAAATACCGCTGATGCCATTCCCTTTCATTTTGTCTATATCAGCCTTACCGCTGCATTCTATACCTATTATATATACATTGTCACGAATAACTCTGTGCTCCTTCATAAGCTGCTGAAAACTGTATGAATCACAAGGTTTTAAGAATGCAAGGATTTTACCCTCCTTGCGACTCTCTTTAACAAGATATTTTGAAAGATTAGCTGCAGCAAAGCTGTTGTAAACAAATTCACTGTCAAGCTCGTCTGCTGATGTAAAAACGGCAGGAGTAATATCATACTCAAATTCACCGATTTTCCAGCCGATAACTCTGTTTACAGTGCCGTTCTGGAGTAATTCTTTTGCACGATTAATCATTTGTTCTTGCATCGTAAATCCTCCAATCTTTTATTTTCACCGAGGGATACTATTGTTTCAACAAAGCTGTTCATGGTTTCAGCAAATTTCTGACCCTCAGCAGCAGATACCCATTCAACTCTTGTTCTGCCTTTTTCAATACCCAAATAGTCGAGCATTGAAAATAATAATGTCATTCTGCGGCGGGCATAATAGTTGCCTGTAGTATAGTGGCAGTCACCGGGATGGCAGCCGCACATAATAACGCCGTCTGCACCTCTCTGAAATGCTCTGAGTATAAACATGGGGTTTACACGGCAGGAGCAGGGAACACGGATAATCTTTATATCAGCAGGATAATTAAGTCGGTTTGTTCCTGCAAGGTCTGCACCTGCATATGAGCACCAGTTACAGCAGAAGGCTACGATTGTAGGTTTGAATTCTTTGTTTTCATTTATTTGCATATCGCATCTACCTCCGCCATAATTTGTCTGTTAGAGAATCCGTTTAAGTCCATAGCGCCTGAAGGGCAGGCAACGGTGCACGCACCGCATCCCTGACAAACAGCAGGGTTAACCTTTGCAACTCTTCTGATTTGAGTTGTTCTGTCAGGCATTCTGAATTCCTTTTCTTCATAGCTGATAGCACCGTATGGACAAACCTTTTCGCAGCCTGAGCAGCCGTTGCAAAGCATTTCGTCACTGTGAGCAACGCACGGGTTGCAGGTGAGCTTATCTTTAACAAGAAGTCCGATAACCTTGGCAGCAGCGGCAGATGCCTGTGATACTGTTTCAGGAATATCCTTAGGACCCTGGCACATACCCGAAAGGAATACGCCTGCAGTCGGACTTTCAACAGGACGGAGCTTAGGATGAGCCTCGGTGAAGAAATCATTTGTATCCATAGATGCTGTAAGCATTGTGGCAAGCGGTCTTGCACTTTTATCCGGTTCAATTGCAGCAGCAAGGACCACCATATCTGCATCAATATGTAATTGCTCGTTAGAAAGCAAGTCAGATGCCTGAACCTTGAGCTTTCCGTCCTCAGGAACAACCTTGCCTACCATACCTTTAATATAATGCACACCGTATTCTTCAACAGCCCTGCGATAGAACTCATCAAAGTTCTTACCCGGAGTACGGACATCAATGTAGAACACATAGACATCTGTATCAGGATATTTTTCACGGGTAAGCATTGCATGCTTTGCAGTATACATACAGCAAACCTTTGAACAGTATGGTTTACCCTTGCTGTCAACTCCGTCACAACGGGAGCCGACACATTGAACAAATACTATAGTATGCGGATGCTTGCGGTCACTGGGGCGCAGAAGTGTTCCGCTTGTAGGACCTGCTGCGTTCATAAGTCTTTCATATTCAAGTGATGTAACAACATCAGGGCTTTGTGAATATGCAAATTCATCAAACTTATCAACGCTGATAGGGTTAAAGCCTGTTGCAACTACAATCTCACCGTAATTAGCCTCAACATATTCGTCCTTTGCATCATAGTTAATTGCACCTGCTGAGCAGACTGTTGAGCAAAGACCGCATTTTCCTGTTTTAAGCTTGATACATGCTGAAGGGTCAATTGTTGCAACCTTAGGTACTGCCTGTGCAAATGGAATGTAAATTGCATGACGGTTATCCATACCAAGGTTGAACTCGTTAGGAACCTTCTTCATTGGGCATTTTTCAGTGCAAAGACCGCAGCCTGTACAAATGTCCTCATTAACATATCTTGCCTTTTTCTTAATTTTAACAGTGAAATTGCCGACAAAGCCTTTAACCTCATCAACCTCGCTGTATGAATAAATCTTAATTTTTTCGTGCTGAGCAGCCTCAACCATTTTTGGCGTTAAAATACAAGCCGCACAGTCAAGAGTAGGGAATGTTTTATCAATCTGAGCCATCTTGCCGCCGATTGTCGGTGATTTCTCAACAATATCAACCTCAAAGCCTGCATCGGCAATATCAAGAGCAGTCTGAATGCCTGCAATACCTCCGCCGATAACAAGGGCTCTTTTTGTTACAGGACTTTCACCTGCAGTAAGCGGTGCATTAAGATGCACCTTTGCAATTGCCGCTCTTCCTAGGATTATTGCCTTTTCCGTAGCGGTTGTCATTTCCTTATGTATCCAGGAGCATTGCTCACGAATGTTTGCAATCTCAACCATATAAGGATTAAGTCCTACAGAGGCTGCCGCCTTTCTGAAGGTGTTTTCGTGCATACGGGGTGAGCAGGAACAGATTACAACACCGGTAAGGTTATATTCCCTGATAGTGTTTTTTACAAGATCCTGACCTGCCTGAGAGCACATATATTGATAGTCGGTGGCGAAAACAACACCAGCCTCGTTCTTCAAGGTTTCTGCAACCTTGTGAACATTGACTGTTCCTGCAATGTTACTGCCGCACCAACATACGAATACGCCTATTCTTTGCATCAGTTGTTTCCTCCTTACTTAGTATACTTTCTGAACGCACTTACGATTGCCTGCTGAGGCAGATCCTCGTCAAGAAGTGCAGGTATATCCTGCGGCTTGAGGTGATTAGCACCCTGCTCACGGATAACCGCAAGTCTTACAGCCTCAACAAGCTTTGCCGGCTCAACATTTCTTGGGCAGCGCTCAACGCACGCAAAGCAGGTAAGGCAGGTATATAATGACTCTGATTTTAAAAGCGGTTCAATGTCGCCTTTTTCAACCATATATACAAATTCATGAGGGTGATATTCCATATTGTCGAATGATGGGCATGTTGCAGTGCATTTGCCGCATCTCATACATTTGCGAGCGTTAACTCCCGAAATTTCAAGGATACGCTCTTGTAATTTTTTATTATCAGCCATAGTATCCTCCTTATTCAATTCCGAGAGCCTGTGCGAGTATTTGTGTGAAATAATACACGGGAATATCGTAGTCAGTTGCATTTTTGTTTAAGTTATAAAGGCAGAGAGGGCAGGCAGTAATTACCATTTCCGCACCGTTATTTACTGCATTTTCAAGAACGGCATTTCCCTTAGCCTTTGCAATTTCTTTGTTTTCCAGCGTTGTATAGCCGCCGCAGCATTCATTACGCATTGAATACTTTACAGGCGTTGCACCGATTGCACGGATGAAATCCTCCATAATCGTTGGATTTTCAGGGTCATCCATTTGCATAACCTTGCTCGGTCTGAGCAAGAGACAGCCATAATACGGTGCAATTTTAACACCCTTTAGAGGGTTTGTTACTTTCTTTTTAATTTCATCAAAGCCGATGACATCCCGAAGTAATTCAAGGTAGTGAATTACATTTGTTTCACCATTATAAGGTGCATCAAGCTTTAAGTAGTTATTGACCTTTGAAATAATGTTTTCATCGGTTCTCATGTCATTGTTTACCTGCTTAATAACATTGTGGCAGGCAGAGCACATTGTTACAAGATCATGACCAAGCTCTTTAGCCTGGTTAAGCGCTCTTACCGATGAAAGCTTAGTAGCAATTTCGTCCTTGGCAATCGGATAAACGCCGCCGCAGCATTGCCAGTCAGGCAGCTCCTCAAGTGTTATACCGAGAGCCTCGGCAGACAATCTTGCATACTTATCAAGGTCTTTTGCTTTGGTCTTTAATGTACAACCCGGATAATAACTAAAAACCATTGCATTTCCTCCTATTCCTTAATCCTAATTGTATTATAAAATGCTTAGACGGATTCGCTCCCGTCTTTTATCTTATAGTTAAACCATTTGCTCGGGGTGGAATACCTCATCAAATTTTTCCTCTGTTAAGAAACCAAGCTCCACACAGGCCTCCTTGAGAGAAATGTTATCTTTAAATGCTTTCTTAGCCGTTTTAGCAGCATTTTCATATCCGATATATGGATTCAAAGCTGTTACAAGCATAAGTGAGTTGTGAAGATTGTTATACATCTTCTCCTTGTTGGCTGTGATACCTACAGCACAATTATCGTTAAATGAAATCATAGCCTCACTGAGGAGCCTTACTGATTGTGTAAAATTATATATGATGACCGGCATAAATACATTAAGCTCAAAGTTACCCTGTGATGCGGCAAATCCGATTGCTGCATCATTACCCATAACCTGAACGGCAACCATTGTAACAGCCTCGCACTGTGTCGGGTTAACCTTGCCCGGCATAATTGAAGAACCCGGTTCATTTTCAGGTATTTTGATTTCGCCGAGACCGAGTCTCGGACCTGATGCAAGCCAGCGAACATCATTAGCCATTTTCATAAGGTCGCAGGCAAGTGCCTTCAGTGCACCGTGAGCAAACACGATTTCGTCCTTTGATGTGAGAGCATGAAACTTGTTAGGTGCAGTGATGAAATCTTTGCCCGTAATTTCCGAAACGGCTTTGGCAACTTCTGTATCAAAGCCCTCGGGTGCATTAAGCCCTGTGCCGACTGCTGTTCCGCCGAGTGCTAATTCCTTAAGCTCAGGGAGAGAGATTTCAAGGAGCTTTCTGTCTTTTTCAAGATTAGCTCTCCAGCCGCTGATTTCCTGTGAGAATGTAATAGGTGTAGCATCCTGAAGATGAGTTCTGCCGCTCTTAACAATTCCTTCATTTTCTTTCTCAAGTCTTTTAAGCGTTGCAATAAGCTTATCAAGTGCAGGAAATACCTTTTCCTCAATGCCAAGAACTGCTGCAATGCTCATTGCGGTCGGGAATGTATCATTTGAAGATTGACTCATATTAATGTCATCATTCGGATGCAGAATTTTTTTGCCTGCGATTTCGTTACCGCGGTTTGCAATAACCTCGTTGGCATTCATATTTGATTGTGTGCCTGATCCTGTCTGCCATACAACAAGAGGAAAATGTTCGTTTAAAGAACCGCTCATAACCTCGTCGCAAGCCTGAGAAACAGCCGCAAGCTTTTCGTCTGTCATTTTTTCCGGCTTGAGGATGTTGTTTGCGATTGCAGCAGCCTTTTTGAGAACACCGAATGCGTGTGTGATCTCCCTTGGCATAACCTCAATACCTACTCCTATTTTAAAGTTTTCGTGGCTGCGTTCGGTCTGTGCTGCCCAATATTTGTCAGCAGGCACCTTAACCTCGCCCATTGAATCATGTTCAATACGATAATCCATTTAAAATACCTCCGTCAAAGCAATTTATGTTATTGTGATTTTTTTAGCAATGTATATTATATATATAAAATTTACTGTAATCAAGTCAAATGTTAAAAAAATAACAATGTTATATAATTTTCAGCATTTTTTACGAAAAAACAGAAATTTATTGTTAATTTTCTGTCGAAAAAAATATTTATTAAAACCCACCGAGCAGTTCTCAGTGGGTCTGTTAAATCTTGTCAGATTGAAAGCTGTTCAAAACTCTCTTTAAGAATGTTATAACTGTTGCGAAGCTTTTCAATCTCTTCATCACTAAGGTTGAGAGGAAGAATTCTTCTTACGCCGTTTCTGTTTACATAAGCAGGCAGACCAAGATATACATCACGCATACCATATTCACCGTTGAGTCTTGATGATACCGTAATAACACTGTTTTCATCACCGAAGATAGCCCTTGTGATTCTTACAAGCGACATACCGATACCATAATATGTTGCACCCTTTTTCTTAATAACCTCAGCTCCTGAGTTTTTAACCTTTTCAATAATCTCTTCAAGATCTTCGCGCTTGTAATCATTCTTAAAGCGTTCGTCATTAAAAAACTCTTCAACATTTTTGGTTGAAAGATTAAGCTGGCTGAAAGGTACAAATTCACTGTCACCATGCTCACCGATAACATAACCGTGAACACTGTGAGGGTCTGCCTGGAAATAGTCGCCAATTAAATAGCGCAGTCTGGCAGTGTCAAGTGTTGTGCCTGAACCGATTACCCTGTTGGCAGGGAAGCCGGAAAGCTCATATGTTATTCTTGTCATAATATCAACAGGATTTGATGCAACAAGAAAGATGCCGTTAAATCCGCTTGCCACAATTTTAGAAATGAAGGATTTAAATACATTTACATTATCATTGAGAAGGTCGAAACGGGTTTGACCGGGCTTTCTGCTGCCTGCGCTTGCTGTTATTACAACAAGGTCAGCATATGCACAGTCATCAAATGAACCTGCACGAATTTTCATATGAGAGCTTGAAAAGCAAAGTCCGTGGTTTAAATCCATGGCTTCGCCCTGAGCTTTATCCTCATTAATATCAATTAAAATAAGCTCGTTGCAAAGATCGGAATTAAGAAGTGCATAAGCATAACTCATACCAACCATACCGCAGCCAACGAGTGCTACTCTTCTGTTAGCCATAATTACATCTCCTAACTTTGTTAAAAAATTAACATTGTAATAAGATTTTACAAGTATATTGCTTTAAAGTCAATATCATTTTTATACAAAGATTATTCTGCACATAATTGATATTTTAGTCAAATTTTTAAATCAAAAGTATAATCTGAATAGCAGTATATGTTTTTCATATTCTTATGTATACACTCATTTCATTCTCACCGCGGTTACCCCATTTATAATATGGAATAAACTTTATTTTGACTTTTTCCTGTTCGGGTTCGCTGTATTCTGCGTATAACTGCTCACAGTCCTTTTCTCGGTATCCGTCTGCAATTATAATATCTCCGTCAAGAATAAATTCGGGGCTTTTGCTTATTTTCAGCATTTGAAGATTTTTCCCGTTATCAGTCTCTTCAATGCAATATACAATAGGACCCCTTGTAACTGCAACTTTGTCCGTATTCTGACGAACTCGGTTTGAGCATTTTATCATTTTAATCTCAGGTTTAAATTCAGCGTTAATAACCGTGCTGCCGTTGATTTCGAAATAAGCGTAGCCATTCTTAATATTGCAGGATGAAGAAAAATTATATTTGTTACACCATGCAGGGATTCGCAGTGCCAGTTTAAATCGGTTATCAGTTTTGATGCTTATTTTTATTTTTCCGTTTTCTATATAATTTGATTTCACGGTTATATCTGCATTGCTGAATTTTGCATTGCTGCCAATGTACTGGTGAATGTATATAACATCTTCACTCTCGGTATAGCAATATTCACCGATAGATGAAATAAGCCTTGCAATATTAGGAGGACAGCATGCACATCCAAACCACTTTTGACGAACAGGCTTTATATGCCTTTTTCTTGAGTCCTTGTATGATGCTTCAGGTAAAACCTCCAAGGGATTGACATAGAAAAAGCTTTTGCCGTCGAGTGCCATACCTGAAAGGACTGTATTATACAGTGCACGCTCCATAACATCTCCGTAATGTGAATCGGGGTGTATTTCAAGCATTCTGCGTGCAAAGAAAATCAGACCGATTGATGCACAGGTTTCACTGTAAGCAAGGTCATTCGGCAAATCATAATTAAACGAAAATGCTTCTCCGTCGACTGTTGCGCCAATTCCTCCCGTAATATACATTTTTTTGTTTTCAATGTTGTCAAACAGCTTGCAGCAGGCAGCGTAAAGCCCGTCATCATTATATCGTTTTGCAACATCTGCCATTCCGCTGTACAGATATACTCCTCTGACCGCATGACCAACTGCTTCATACTGAAATCTTGGCTGACAGTGAGCCTGATTATAATGATAATTATCATTTACAGTTCTCTTACCCAGCACAAGATCATAATAGTACGGCTTTTTCCCACGCTCATCAATGAAAAATTTTGCAGTATCAAGATACTCCTGGCTGCCTGTTATATCATATAATTCAACCAACGCCATTTCTGCAATTTCGTGTCCCGGATAGCCTTTGATTTTATCTTCTCCGAAGGTTTCACAAATAAGGTCGGCAAAACGGCAGGCAGCATTCAAAAGATGCTCATCTCCCGTTGTATTATAAAAGCTGATTGCACCTTCTGTTAAGTGACCAAAGCAATATAGCTCGTGATAATCTTTAAGATTTGAAAATATCTCATCACGGTTGTTTATTATGTAAAGGGTGTCAAGATAGCCGTTATCAAGCTGTGCCTTACAAATAATTTCAATACACTTTTTTGCTTTTTCTTCAAGTCCTTTGTCAGGATGATTGGTAAGCGAATATCCGACTGCCTCAATCCATTTGTAAATATCGCTGTCCTGAAAAACCCATCCGCGAAAAGCAGCATCATCAGAATTGCTTTCATCATAATGCCATTTGTCAGCAGGATATACAGGTACTTTTTTGCCTTCTTTAATGGATTGGGCAATTTTACCTGCCTTGATAAAGTTTTCAATGCAATAGCTTTTTTCAGCACCATTAACTCTGTCATTCAATGCTTCATATTGATAGGGGATAACCTCGGTGCGGACAAGCTCAAGCTTTTCGCTCCAAAAAGCGTCGTTGATTTTTACATGATTGAGCTGAATATGGTTTGAGAAAGATGCTCTGTTCATTGATTTCCTCCCAATGTGTTAATCAGATTTTGAAGCAGCTGCCTGTCCTCATCGGTTACTTTAATGTTGGTTCTTATCCTGTTTCCGTCAGGTTTGGTAAGACTTATTTCAAGCACATCGCCGGTATTCATTCTGTGAATTGCATCTGCAAAAAACATCTGCAGTTTCGGATGGCGGTGATTAAATTTTTCAACCTCTCCTTTTATCTGCATTAAAAACATTGGATTAAATGCCATTTTCATCACCTCGAGCACAGTTTATCACAAAATTAACATTTGGTAAACATTTTTATATTTAGTTGAGTTTTTATTATTTTATGGTAATATTTTTATTGTAGTATTATTGTTATGGAAGGAATTATTTTATGTTAGAGTTCAGATACGATACCCAACTTCTTATTGATGGCGAGGGACTTGATGAAGATATAATTTATGATTATTTCATTGAAAACTTTAAGGGCGATTGTTTAATTGCAGTCGGTGATGAAGATTTAATTAAAATTCATTATCATACAAATGAGCCTTGGAAGGTTTTGGAATACTGTGCATCTATTGGTGAGATTTATGATATAGTTATTGAGGATATGGATCGTCAGGAGAGGGGACTTAAGGGCTGATTTATTTAAATTTGTTAAAGTCTTTTTATTGAAAATCGTATTCATTAATGATACAATACTGTTATTGATGTCTTTGGCATAAGAGAGGGTAACAGAATATGTATAAAATCGGTTTCGATAATGATAAATATTTGTCTATGCAGTCCAGCAGAATTCGTGAGCGTATAAGCGAGTTCGGCGGAAAGCTTTATCTTGAATTCGGCGGAAAGCTGTTTGATGATTTTCACGCCTCCCGTGTTCTTCCCGGCTTTCATCCTGACAGCAAGCTTCAAATGCTTTTGCAGCTTAAAGATGAGGCGGAGGTTGTTATCGTTATCAGTTCAGAGGATATTGAAAAATCAAAGCTGCGCGGTGATTTGGGAATAACATACGATGACGATGTTGTTCGTCTTATAGGCGAATTTACGGGTGTCGGTCTGATGGTTGGTTCAGTTGTATTAACAAAATATTCTCCAAGTCCTAAGGTTGAGGCGTTTGAGCAAAGATTAAAGGGAATGGGATATCCTGTATATCATCATTATATGATTGAGGGTTATCCGTCAAATATTTTAAAGATTGTCAGCGATGATGGCTATGGAAAAAATGATTACATACAAACAACCAGAGAGCTTATTGTAATAACTGCTCCGGGTCCGGGCAGCGGTAAAATGGCAACCTGTCTTTCTCAGCTTTATCATGAAAATAAGCGCGGAATTAAAGCCGGTTATGCTAAGTTTGAAACCTTTCCGATTTGGAATATACCGCTTAGTCATCCTGTTAATATGGCTTATGAGGCGGCTACAGCTGATCTTAATGATATAAATATGATTGACCCATGGCATCTTGAGGCTTACGGCAAAACAACTGTAAACTATAATCGTGATGTTGAAATTTTTCCTGTTTTAAAGGCAACCTTCGATAAGATTTATGGTGAATGCCCCTATAAATCACCTACGGATATGGGCGTTAATATGGCAGGCAACTGTATTTGTGATGATGATGCATGCCGCGAAGCCTCTAAGCAGGAGATTATAAGAAGATATTATGCTGCATCTCAGGCAGCAGCCAAGGGTGCTAATAATAAGGATGAAATCTATAAGCTTGAGCTTTTAATGAATCAGGCAGGAATCAGTACAGATAACAGAATCTGTGCAAAATCAGCAAGGATGCTTGCCGAGCAAACTGCTCAGCCTGCCGCCGCAATTGAGCTTAATGATGGAACAATCATTACGGGTAAGACATCTGAACTGATGGGCTGTGCCTCAGCAATGCTTTTGAATTCTCTAAAGCACCTTGCCGGAATTGATGACAGCATACTTCTGATTTTACCGGAGGTTATACGACCAATACAGGAACTGAAGGTAAAACATTTAAAAAGCCATAATCCAAGGCTGCATACGGATGAAATTCTTATTGCACTTTCAATTTCGGCTGCTACCGATAAATACGCAGCCCGTGCAATGGCTGAGCTCTCAAAACTTAAGAATACAGAAATGCATTCGTCCGCTATCCTTTCTTCGGTTGATGAAAGTGTGCTGAAAAAACTTGGCGTAAGAGTAACCTGTGGGAAATAAATGAATAGTTAATATCGGAAGGAGGTGCTTTGCCTCCTTTTCTGTGTATAAATATTAATTTTATGCATATTAAAATACTTTGATTGACAAAATATTGCGGGTGTGGTATCTTTATTCCATACATAATAATGTATAAAAATAAATTTTAGGGAGTACAAAACTATGAAAACAATGAAAAAATTACTTTGTGTAGTTCTTGCAGTTGTTCTTGTTTGCTTCGGCTTTGCGGCTTGTTCTGATTCAACAGACAAGAAGGATTCTGACGATACAGCAACAGCTAAAGTAAAGGTTATTGACATTGAGCTTTCAGATGAGGAATATGCACATTGAGTTGATAAGGATAATGA
>JBKWUD010000017.1:0-13922 GCA_046989265.1 Eubacterium sp. | reverse complement strand
GGATAATGAGGAGCTGCTTCAGCAAACCAATGATTTTATTAAAGAAATCAAAGAAAACGGTCAGCTTGATGAAATATGTAATCACTATTTTGGTGATGGTGAGCCGGTTGGTGTAACATCTGCAGCAGAGGATTCATCAAAAGATCAGCTCGTTATTGCTACAAATGCAGAATTTGAGCCGTTTGAATATAGAAACGGTGATCAATTCTATGGTATTGACATGGAAATCGCACAGGCACTTGCTCAAAAGCTTGGCAAGGAGCTTGTAATCAAGGATATGAAATTTGATGCAGTTGTTCTTTCAGTTCAGCAGCACAAGGCTGACATCGCGGCAGCAGGTCTTACTGTAACAGATGAGCGTGCAAAGCAGGTTAATTTCACTGAATCATATTATTCTGCTTCACAAAAGCTTATTGTTAAAGGCGATGACACAAAATTTGATGCTTGCACAACAAAAGAAGAAGTCGAGGCAATTCTTAACGGCTTTGATGCATCAGTAAAAATCGGCGGACAGAATGGTACTACAGGTCAGTCATATGTTCAGGGCAGTGAGGATTTCGGCTTTGCAGGTCTGAAAGCAACATTTGTCGGATATGATAATGGTTCACTTGCTGTTCAGGATTTAATCAACGGCGGTGTAAATTATGTTATTATTGATGCTGCTCCTGCAGCAGCAATTACAACTGCTATTAACGCTGTTGCATAATTAAATATTTCAATACATTACCTCACCTCTATATGAGGTGAGGCTGTTTTTTAATGGGTATAAGTTATGAATTTTGGTAAAAAATTTGAGGTCTTTTGGGACTTTTTCATAGATAAGGGTGCATATAATACTGTCCTTCTGGGTTTGAAAAATACGATAATAATTGCAGTTTCAGGTTTGATTATCGGAATTTTAATCGGAACAGTTATTGCCGCTGTAAGAGTCGTGCCTAAAAATAATCCTGTTGTCAAGGTGCTTGATAAAATTTCTCAGCTATATGTTAGCTTATTCAGAGGAACACCTATTGTAGTTCAGCTTTTGGTATTCTATTATGTTTTAATACCGCTGATGGGGCTTCATATAAACTCTGTCGGTGTTGCAGTTGCTGTATTCGGTATGAATTCAGGTGCCTATATATCTGAAATTATGCGTGCAGGCATACTCTCTGTTGATCCGGGTCAGATGGAGGGCGGTCGTTCAGTAGGTCTTTCATTCGGCACAACTATGATGAAAATCATTATTCCGCAGGCTGTTAAAAATATTCTTCCTACCCTTGGTAATGAATTTATATCCCTGATTAAAGAAACATCTGTAGTCAGCTTTGTAGGTGCAACTGATCTTTATGTTGCTTTCAACCGAATCGGTTCAAACAGCTATGAGTTTATGGTGCCATATCTTGTTATGGCTCTAATCTACATTGTGCTTGTTGTATTTATAACAGTTCTTATTAAATTTATGGAAAGGAGCTTGAGAAAGAGTGATAAAGGTATGTAATCTGAAAAAAAGCTTCGGAGATAACTATGTTTTAAGAGGAATTGATTATGAGATTAATCAGGGCGAAAAAATAGTAGTTATCGGTCCGTCAGGTTCAGGTAAAAGCACATTCCTAAGGTGCTTGAATCTTCTTGAAACTCCTACTTCAGGTGAGATCTATTTTGACGGTGAGTGCATAACAGATAAAAAGTGTGATATAAATAGAGTTCGTCAGCATATGGGAATGGTATTTCAGCATTTTAATCTTTTTGCCAATAAAACTATTATTGACAATATCACGCTTGCTCCGATTCATCATAAAATAATGACTAAGGATGAAGCTAAGGAAAATGCACTTAAGCTGCTTTCGAGAGTCGGTCTGACTGATAAGGCAGATGCTTATCCAAGCCAGTTGTCAGGCGGTCAAAAGCAGCGTGTCGCAATTGTTCGTTCGCTTGCTATGAATCCTAAGGTTATGCTTTTTGATGAACCGACCTCGGCTCTTGACCCTGAAATGGTTGGAGAGGTTCTGCAGGTTATGAAGGACCTTGCTGATGACGGTATGACAATGGTCGTTGTTACTCATGAAATGGGCTTTGCAAGAGAAGTTGCATCAAAAGTTCTGTTTATCGATGAGGGCATTATCAAAGAGGAAAATACTCCTTATGAATTTTTCAATAATCCTCAGGATCCGCGCCTAAAGGACTTTTTGTCAAAGGTTTTATAATAATTAAATGCATTGCAGTTTTTGCAATGCATTTTTTTGTAACAATGTTATATAAAATATGTATTGACAATTGAATATAAATGTGTATAATTTAAATTGTAATGATTACAACTTAACAATGATTACAAGGTGGTGGTCAAATGCAGGAGAATCGGATTACTGAGATTTTCAAAGCAAAAGGCTTTAGAGCGACTCCTCAAAGAATTGCTGTCTATAAGTATTTGTGCGAAAATCATACGCATCCCACTGTTGATGATATTTACAGCAGTCTTTCTGCAGCAAATCCATCGTTTTCAAAGACTACTGTTTATAATTCGCTTGATGCACTGGAAAAACAGGGACTTATTATGAGCGTGAATATAGACAGTGAGCGTATTCATTATGATGCTGTTTGCGGATTACATGGTCATTTTATTTGCAGAAAATGTAAAAAAATTTTTGACTTTAATGTTGATTATATCGCTTTCAGCGGTCTTGATGGCTTTGATATTTCAAAGCAGGATGTATATTGCAGTGGCATATGCCCTGAATGTAAATAAAATTTATTTTTAAAGGAGTTTTGGAAATGGCAAAAAAGTATTATTGCCCGGTATGCGGTTATGAAAGTGATGAACCTATTGATAAGTGCCCGCTTTGCGGCGCTGCAATGGCTGAGAGAGATTTAGATGCTGAAATGACATGGGCTTCTGAGCATGTTGTAGGTATCATTGACGGCGTTGACGAGGAGATTGTTCAGGGTCTTCGTGAAAATTTCAACGGCGAATGTTCAGAGGTTGGTATGTATCTTGCAATGGCAAGAGTTGCTCACAGAGAAGGATATCCTGAGATTGGTCTTTATTGGGAAAAGGCTGCTTATGAAGAGGCTGAGCATGCAGCAAAGTTTGCAGAGATGCTTGGCGAGGTTGTTACATCTTCAACAAAGAAAAATCTTGAAATGCGTGTAGCTGCAGAAAACGGTGCAACAGCAGGTAAGACAGACCTTGCTAAGAAAGCTAAAGCAGCAGGTCTTGACGCTATTCATGACACTGTTCATGAAATGGCAAGAGATGAAGCAAGACATGGCAAAGCATTTGAAGGTCTTCTTAAGAGATATTTCGGCGAATAATCAAATGATTTTATGTAGAGCGTCGTTTCGACGCTCTTTTTTGCTTAGTTTGAACACAGATACTATAAAAAAGGATGATTAAAGGCGGCAAGCATTGCTTGCCGCCTAATCCTATAGAATAAGCATCATAATACTTAAGAATCCTTATGAGAAGTATACAATTAATTTCTCTTTTTTGATTTTATGCACTGAGATATTCAGATACATTTTCATAATCCTTTACCCATTCATTATTATTTTCAATGCGGTATGGAATTATAAAATATTATGCTACGGTTTTTGATATTTCAAAATTTCCGCTGACGGATTCAAAATCAATTTCTGTTGAGCCGTCACCATAAAATTTGTCTCCTTGTCTATTGCCGGACATGGTGACATCATTGCCGGTTATATTGAACTCGCTTTTTATGTAACCTGATACAGTGTCATAATCAATTGAAAAGCCTTTTATATCAGCAGGCAGAAACAATGCAGCGTCACCGCTTACATTGCTGAAATCAATTGATTTAGGGGAAATATTATCAATTATGTATAAATCACCGCTTACACCGCATGCACTTACTTCAGAGAAACTGCCGTTTGCATTTATATTGCCGCTTACAGTTTCAAAAACAGCGTTGTTTGCAATAATGCCATCTACTGTAACATTTGCAGAAACATTGCAGATATCAATTGTTTCAAGTGATACATTCTGAGGTATCTTTATTGTAAGGTTTTTATTGCCTATGCTGTTTGATCTTTTTCCTGATTTGCAATATTTGATTTTCAATTCATTATCTTTAACTAAGTAACGGAGAGAATAATCTTCATTGTTTTGTGAAGCTTCAGAGAAAGAGATTGTATCGCCGTTATAATATTCAATATCAATATTTCCGTTTACCCAATCAACAGAAATATCATTTATATTTTCTGCCGGGATTTCTGCACTTCCGACAGAATATAAGCTGTCATTTTTGTATTCAAAAACAGAATCATTTGAAACAATTCCGGAAATACTGCTTATTCCGTTTGAAATCATATTTTCAAATGAGTCCGAATTTATAAATCCGAAAACACAGATAACGGGGACAATGATAATTATTGTAATCGCACATATAACTGAAATTATTATTGCTGTTATATTATTGTGTTTTGCGGCTTTTTCAACAGGGGGTATATTATTAGGCGAATAATAAGTAGTTGTATTCGCACTGCTGTATTGCGAAAAATCATCTTCTTTGTTTTTTCTGGATTTTTTATAAGCATCACAAAGTATATAATAAATCGGTATAGTTATAAATAATATCCAAGTCGGGTGCCAGAAGCTGAATAGCATTCCGACTGTAAGATATAGTGCTGTAATAAACACAGGATATGCAAAGACGGAAGGATTTTTTGTTTTAAAAGCGTTTACGGCTGTTTCAATAATTGGTATTAACAAAAATATTATCCAGCCTAACGCCCAGCCACGGTCAGTTGTGAATCCTACAAGAAGATAAAATAAAACAGCAAAGGTTGGCAGGAGTGCATGAAGCCACGGATTTTTAGGCGGAGTATGGTAAATATTGTTTTTGTCATGGTCTTCAACATGAACGCCGTCACCGTCTATGTGTACCTTATCTCTATTTTTACTCTCTACATGAATACCGTGCCATCCTATGTCTACAGTATCCGTTCCGTCTTTTATATGTATTCCATTTTTAAAGCTGACATCGTTTTGTTGTTTTTGATAATCATAATCAGTTTTGCTGTCGCTTTTGTCGGCTGTTTCAGCGTTCTTTGGCTCTTCCTTACCATTTATCAGTTCATCAATAGTAACGCCGTAAAGCTTTGCCAGAGCAATAAGATTATCTGTGTTAGGACTGCTTTCAGCTCTCTCCCATTTAGAGATTGTTTGGTGAGAAACCTGCATTTTTTCTGCAAGCTCTTCTTGTGATAATCCATTTGCTCTTCGGTATTCATAAAGGCGGTTGCCTGTTTCAATATCCATTTAATCACCTCAATTTAATAATAGTGGTAGCAAGGTGTTTTTGCAATGTATTTTAGATTTAACTTTTGCAACTGGCAGTTGCAAAAGTTAAAAAATCGCATAATACAGCCGTTTTTGAGTGGTTTATTTTTTATCGGCAGAAAATCTGAATTCTGTTACAGTTTTAAATTCCTCGTTTGCCTTTACATATTTTGAAGGAAAGCTTGATATATTTACTGTGTCCGGATAGAATTGAGTTTCAAGTGCAACACCTCTGCGGAAAGTGACTTTGCTGCTGCCCTTTCCTGCATCGCAGGTTTTGCTGAGCCAGCCGCCGCAATAAAGCTGAACACCCGGAAGATCGGTATAAACCTCCATTCTTCTGCCGCTGTCTTTATCTTCAAGTAAAGCAGCAAGTGCAAATTCTCCTGCTTTGTTCCTTAGGCAATAGTTATTATCATATCCGATGCCATCAATAATTGCTCTGAACGGTTCATTAATTCTATCACCGATTTTGTGTGATTCAGTAAAATCCATCATCGTTCCTTTAACCTCACCAAGTTCACCTGTGGGGAGCTGATTGCCATCAGTTTCGGTAAAATAGTCTGCGTTAATCATAAGATAATGATTTTCAATAGTTTTTATGCTGCTGCCGCTGAGATTGAAGTATGCGTGATTGGTTGGATTTGCAACAGTATCCTTATCTGAGAGAATTGAATATTCAATACGAAGGGTATTGTTATCAGTAAAAGTATATGTAACCCTCATTGTGAAATTGCCGCCAAAGCCATCTTCACCATCGGGAGAAAAACGCTTGAATGTAACAGAATTTTCGGTTGTGCTTTCAACCTCCCATGTTGTAAAGCTGAAGCGTCCGCCGCCGTGCAGAGTCCATGTGCCTTGGTTTTTCGGTGTGTTATATTCTACTCCGTTGAAAGTAAATTTACCGTCACGGATTCGGTTAGCCCATCTGCCTACAACAAGGCCCTGATATCCGTAGTCGGGATTGATATAGTCCTGCGGATTATCAAAACCCAAAACAACATCTGCTAAATTACCGTCTTTGTCAGGAACCTTAATGGCCTGAATACCTGCTCCGAGAGTTTGCAATGTTACCGATGCACCATTTTTGTTTGTGATTTTGTATAAGTCCACTTTTGTTCCGTCGGCAAGAGTGCCGAAGTATGATTTTTCTATACTCATAGCTTTCCCCTTTAACTTTAATTATTCTATTAATTTCAGTATATCTTAAATTAATATTAAATTCAAGCCTCTTGACTTTTCTTTAAAATATTATTAGTATAAAATAATAGAAAAATATATTAGGAGTAATCTGTATGGAATATATTATTGCAATAATGAGATATATTGCGCCGGTTGCAGCACTTTTTATTTTGCTCACCTGCATAATATCCTTATTTAGGAATAGACCGAGAATACATAAGCTTGCCAAGCTTGTTGATCAGAATGATGGGTCAATAATTGACATTAACCACTGGGAAACCTCAATTGGAAAGAGTAAATCAAACGATATTGTTTTTCCGTTCCCTGCTGTAGCCCGCTTTCATGCTGTCATTGCTAAAAAAAGAAAGGATTGGGTTGTGACTGATACTTCAGCAAGAACAACAGGCGTGCTTGTTAACGGTCAGAAAATTGAAGGACGAGCAGTTATTGAAAACGGCGATATTATCACTATCGGCTCGGTTCCTCTTAAATTTGTCTGTGATGAGGCATTGTCCGCAAGCAGCAGAAAGCAAATCAGGAATGCAGCAAGGCAGCAAAGCTCTAAGAATAAGAGTATCGCATACGGTGTTCTTGTAGATATAAAGACGAAACGGCCTGTTTATATCAAGAAAAAGGATGTTCTTATCGGCAGGGGGAATGACTGTGATATTCAGATTATGAGCGATGCGGTAAGTTCCCATCATGCACGAATTCATCAAACAAGCCGAGGCTGGGCAATGAGTGATTTGGACAGCCATAATGGTACTAAATTAAACGGCAGATATATAAATCAGCCTCAGCTTATATTTGACGAGGATATGCTCACCTTTGGAGATAAGGTGTTCATATTCTATGAAAAATAGGAGGGATATTTATGGCTTCAAAAAATAGAAAAATACCGAAAATAAAGCCTGTAAATAATTTCCTTTTATTATCGGTTTTATCGGTGTTTCAAATTATTACGGGATTCATAGCTGCTGCATGCGGTGATGAGTTTGAAATGAAGGCGCTGCTTGCGCTGCTTTGCCTTGTAGCTACGGAATGGGTTTATCTTATATTTTTTTATACAGTATTTCACCGCAGGAATTTTGAGCTTGAGCTTATAGCCTTTTTTCTGAGCGGTGTTGGTCTTGTAACTATAGGAAGTGTATATCCCGATTCGGCATTTAAGCAATATTTTATGGTGCTTGCGGGAATTATCATATTTATATTTTTGGTGTTCCTCATGGGCAATGTTGACCTCTGTATGAAGCTGAGATTGCCTGTTGCTGCAGGTGCGATACTTCTTCTTATAGTTAATCTTGTGATAGCAAAAAAAACATATGGTGCATATAACTGGATTGAAATAGGCGGAATAACCTTTCAGCCGTCTGAGTTTGTAAAGGTAGCATTTATTTTTGTGGGTGCAGCAACGCTTGAAAAAATACAAACCTCAAAGAATATTATTGCGTTCATTGTGTTTTCAATGGCTGTTGTCGGTATGCTTGTTCTGATTAAGGATTTGGGTACGGCGCTTATATTCTTTGTTACCTTTTTAATTATTGCCTTTATGAATTCGGGTGATATTAAAACAATCGGTCTTGCAGTCGGCGGTGCATCAATGGGTGCTTTTATTATATTAAAATACAGGTCGCATGCAATGCGAAGATTTGAGTCCTACCGCCATGTATGGGATTTCCCATATGATCAGGGTATGCAGCAAACAAGAGCTCTTGTTGGTATTGCAAGCGGCGGTCTGTTTGGTGTCGGTATAGGCAACGGATATGTAAGATATGTTTTTGCTCCGGTGTCTGACAGTATTTTTGGTGTTATCTGTGAGGAGTGGGGTTTTATCTTCGGAATAGCACTTGTGCTTTCATTTGTGTGCATTGCAGTGTCTGCACTTGTTAATTCAATTGCGTCACGCTCAACATTCTATTCCATCGCTGCTGTTGCAGGTGCAGGAATGCTTTTGTTCCAATGTGCTCTCAATATTTTCGGCATTACAGATATTTTACCGCTCACTGGTGTAACCATTCCTTTTGTAAGTCTCGGCGGCTCTTCTATGATGAGCTGTTGGGCAGTATTAGCGTTTATCAAGGCATCTGATGTGCGTACCTATAACTATTTAGGGGGTGCAAAAAAGAAATGAAAATGATAACAAAAAGAGGCATCTTCCTTTGGATTTTGTGTGCATTATTTGCAGCAGGCATTGTATTTTTAACTGTTTCTTTTGTAAAGGACGGCAGTGATTGGGCAATGAAACGCTATAATCACCACCTTTACAGTGATGGTGAATTAATCGGTGCAGGAACAATTTATGATAAAAACGGCAAGGTGCTTGCTGAAACTGTTGACGGCGAAAGAGTTTATTCTGACAGCAAGACAACCAGAAAATCCACACTTCATGTTGTTGGTGATCCTAAAAACTTTATTTCAACAGGTGTTCAGTCCGTTTTTGATTCCCGCCTTACAGGCTATAATCTTCTTTTTGGTGTGTATAATATTGAGCGTTATGGTAAGGGTAATGATATGACCCTGACTATTGATGCAGATATATGTGATGCTGCATATAAGGCACTTGACGGCAGAAAGGGTACAATCGGTATTGTGAATTACAAGACAGGTGATATTGTTTGTGCAATTTCATCTCCTTCCTATGATGTTAACGATGTACCTTATGATATTGATACCAATGAAGAATATGAGGGCGTTTATATCAACCGTCTATTATCAGCTCATTATGTTCCGGGTTCAACCTTCAAAATTGTAACTGCTATTTGTGCTATTGAAAATATTCCTGATATTTATGAGCGCACATGGGTTTGTGACGGCGGATATAAGCCTGAAAAAGGTTCTGAGATTATTTGTAATGCAAATCATGGCAATTCCATTACATTTAAGCAGGCATTGGCTAAAAGCTGCAACTCAACTTTTGCGCAGATTGCCATTGAACTGGGCGAGGATAAGCTCAATGCAACCGCTAAAGAGTTGGGAATAGGCTCACAAATCACAATCAGCGGTGCAATCAACGCATTTGAAGGTGATTTTGATATTGAAAATGCCTCTGATGATACTTTGGGATGGACCGGTATTGGTCAGGGCAACACACGAATAGCCCCGATTACTATGCTCAGAATTGTCAGCGCTATTGCAAACGACGGCTCTGCAGTTTCATTTAATATTGTAAACAGTCTTGCTAATCAGGCAGGCAACGCACTCAACATTTCTTTGCCAACAAATAAGATAGAGCTTATGAGCGCGGATACTGCATCTAAAATCAAGGAAATGCTGCGCTACAATGTTGAAAATCAGTACGGCGATTATAATTACAAGGGCTTAAGCCTTTGTGCAAAGAGCGGTACTGCTCAGATTGATGAATATGATGAGCATAATATAGCGTGGTTTACAGGCTTTATGGATGACGAAGAGCATCCGTATGCATTTGTAGTAACGATTGAAAACGGTAATTCGGGCAGTAAAACAGCAGGTCCTGTAGCCAATAAGGTTTTGCAGGCATTAGTGGAAAAGGATTAATTTAATTGACAGAAAATTTTAATGAAGAGTATAAAGAAAGAGCATTTTTAATTTCGCTTGACTGTGGTGAATATGATGCCGAGGTATCAATGAATGAGCTTTGGGAGCTGGCAAAAACAAGCGGTGCAGAGGTTGTCGGCGAGGTTATACAAAAAAGACCAAGTCCCGAGGCGGCAACCTATCTTGGAAAAGGTATGCTGGAAGAGGTAAGAGAGTTTTGCTATAACAATGAGGTCGATTTGATTATTGCTGATGGAGAGCTTTCACCTGTTCAGGTGCGCAACATTGAGGATTTAACAAATACAAGAGTTATTGACAGAACCACGCTTATACTTGATATATTTGCCGGCAGAGCCCGTTCAAGCGAGGGTAAGCTGCAGGTTGAGCTTGCTCAGCTTAAATATTCACTGCCGAGACTTACAGGAAAGGGAACTTCACTATCCCGTCTCGGCGGCGGTATAGGCACAAGGGGTCCCGGTGAAACAAAGCTTGAAACAGATAAACGGCATATCAGATACAGAATTCAGAATCTTAAGGCAGAGCTTGATAAGGTTGAAAAGCGCAGAACTGCTATGCATCAAAGACGAAGAAAAAACGGTGCACTCTGTGTCGCTATTGTAGGATACACGAATGCAGGCAAGTCAACGCTTATGAACAGACTTACCGATGCAGGTGTGCTTGAGGAGGATAAGCTTTTTGCTACTCTGGACCCGACTGCCAGAAAACTGATTTTGCCCGAAGGCGAGCAGATTATGCTTGTTGACACTGTAGGGCTTGTACGCCGTTTGCCGCACCAGCTTGTTGATGCTTTTCGCTCAACGCTTGAAGAGGCAGTGTGGGCAGATGTTATTTTGAATGTATGTGATGCATCAAGTGATGAATGCAGTGAGCATATCAAGGTTACAATGGATTTGCTGCGTGACCTTGGCTGTGCCGATAAACCTATAATTAATGTGCTTAACAAGTGTGATAAAGCAGATAATTTGGATTTTGATTTCTTTGAGAACAGTGTTAAAATAAGCGCCCTTACAGGTGAGGGTGTTGATAATTTGCTGAGCGCAATTTCAAGGGCATTGCCTAAAAACAGAAAGCGTGTGCAGATTCTTTTGCCGTTTGATAAGCTCAATCTCGCATCTGTTGCCCGTGAAGGAATCGTTCACTCAGAGGAATACAGGGATAACGGCTTGTTTCTTGATGCAACTGTTGAAATCCAATATTTAAAAAAAATAAACGATTATATTATCTGATTTTTCTGCATAGTATTGATTAGGAATTTTAATTAAGGTGATACTATGCAGGTTTTAACAATAAAAGCAAAACCAAAAACTATTTTCGGTATAATTCTTGCTGTTACCGGTGTGATTGTGATTCTGTTGACCTTTATCGGCAATCATAACAGTGCCGCTGCAAAGGCAGCTATGGCAGAAATAAAATGTGCTACTGCAGACGAGCGCCTTGCATATATTGCATCGCTTGGCTGGGAATGCTCCAAAGATGAAACAGAGAAAGCTATTACTATTCCGAATGAGTTTAATGATGTTTATACTCAATATAATGAGGTTCAAAAGGAGCAGGGCTTTGACCTTGAAAAGTATAAAGGTCAGAGTGCTACTCTGTATACATATAATATTACTAATTATAAATCCAACAAAAATGTTATTGCGGATTTAATTGTCTGCAACGGTGTGCTTATCGGTGCAGATTTGTGTGATACATCAGCGGATAACGGCTTTTTAGTTGGTTTGAGCGAAAATGACAAGACTTGATAAAATACTTTCCAGAGAATTAAATATAAGCAGAAATGATGCAAAATCAATAGTTAAGCAGGGCAGAGTGAGTGTCAATGGTGCCATTGCCAAATCGTCTGATATGAAATGCTCTGATGACGATGAGATTCTTTTTGATTTAATGCCGGTCTGCAATAATAAATTTGTTTATATTATGATGAACAAGCCTAAGGGCGTTATTTCTGCCTCAAACGGTAAAGGTGATAAAACTGTTGTTGATATTTTGCCTGACAGTATGAAACGCAGGGGACTTTTCCCTGCCGGCAGACTGGATAAGGATACAACAGGTTTTGTTCTTATAACTGATGACGGTGAGTTTGCTCATGATATTCTGAGCCCGAAAAATCATATAAATAAAACATATATAGCCGTGTTGGACAAGCCTTTTAATTTTGCGGTAAAAGCTGATTTTGAAAGCGGAATGAGTCTTGACGGCGATAAATTGTTAAGAGCTGAGCTTGAGCCGATTGACGGTGACTATACAAAGGCAAGGGTTATTTTAAAGCAGGGACTTTATCATCAGGTTAAAAGAATGTTTAAAAAGCATGGAATTAACGTTATCGAGCTTGAAAGAATTGCAATGGGCAGTTTGCCGCTTGACGACGGTCTCTCACTCGGTGAGTGCAGGTATATTTCTAATGAGGAGCTTGCGTTAATCAAAACTAGATAGTATGTTCATTTTGATATGGGAGCACAATATCTTGCGTATTTTATATCTTTTATGCAAATAGCACAAATTTTTTAAAAAAATTTGTTAAAAAGGTTGCAAAAAATTCAAATCAATTGTATAATATTAACAATTGATTTGAATTTTTTTTGTGCATAATTGTGACTAATTATTTTAATAGAGAGGGATGATATTATGCCAAACAGATTATTTCAGGGTATTATTAATCAAATGCGCGATGCGACTGACAGAATTATCGGTGTTGTTGATGAAAGCGGTACAGTTATTTCCTGCAGTGAGCTTGGACTTATCGGTGAGGTAAGAAAAGGCGTTATAGCAGCAGGCGTTTTTAATGGTCCGCAGATTTGTGTGGATTCCTGCACATATAAAGCATTTGGTGAAAGTGTGCATCCGGAATATGCAGTATTTGTTGACGGAACAGATGAAATGAGCCGCCATTATGTTGGTATTATCGCAGTTGCACTTGATCAGATAAAAAAAAATAATGATGAAAAATTCGACCGCTCAAATTTTGTTAAAAATGTAATTCTCGACAATATTCTTCCCGGAGATATTTATATTAAATCCCGTGAGCTTCGTTTTAATAACGATGCCTCCCGTGTTGTATTTTTAATCAGAATTACAAAGAGTACAGATGTTTCTGTATTTGATGTTATTCAGAATTTCTTCCCTGATAAGACTAAGGATTTTGTTATTAATATTAATGAAACTGATATTGCCCTTATTAAAGAGGTCCGCCCGAATGTTGACAGAAAGGATTTGGAAAAGCTTGCGCAGTCGATTTGTGACACGCTTTCAACTGAATTCTATTGCACAGCGATAGTCGGTATAGGTACATGTGTTACGGGTATTAAGGAGCTTGCTGCATCATTTAAAGAGGCTCAGGTTGCACTTGAGGTAGGCAAAGTATTTGACACTGAGCGTTCAATCATCAGCTATGAAAACCTTGGTATTGCCCGCCTTATCTATCAACTTCCCACAACCCTCTGCGATATGTTTTTAAGAGAGGTGTTCAGAAGGGGTTCAATTGAATCTCTTGATCAGGAAACTCTGTTCACGATTCAAAAGTTTTTTGAAAATAATCTTAATGTTTCCGAAACCTCAAGAAAGCTTTTCGTTCACAGAAATACTCTTGTTTACCGTCTGGAAAAGATTAAAAAGCTCACAGGTCTTGACCTCAGAGAGTTCGATGATGCTATTGTATTTAAAGTAGCTTTAATGGTAAATAAATACCTGAACTCAACACCTGTTAAATATTAATCATTAAGCGTAAAAGCCTTGCAATGAATATGCAAGGCTTTTTTAAAATTCTATATTGACTTTTCCCGTACATATGTTATTGCTTATGTATGGATAAACAAGGAGATGGTAAATTGAGTCCAAGAACAGGACGACCGACCAATGATAAAAAATAAAAGAACTCTGTACCCGTCTGGAAAACAAAATACAGAGTCCTCTTAGCCATTAA
>JBKWUD010000016.1:0-44288 GCA_046989265.1 Eubacterium sp. | reverse complement strand
ACTTTACTGCACCGTGGCTGCCGTATGTCAGATTTGTTGCTTTTATGATTCCTTATATCATAATTGGCTATGATGTACTCAAAAAGGCATTTAAAGGAATTTTGAACAAGCAGGTGTTTGATGAAAACTTTCTTATGGCTGTTGCAACAATTGGTGCCGTTGCAGTTGCTATTTATGAAAACGGCAGTTATACCGAGGCAATTGCCGTAATGCTCTTTTATCAAATCGGCGAGCTGTTCCAAAGCTGTGCAGTTGGAAAGAGCAGACGGAATATAAGTGAGCTTATGGATATCCGTCCCGATTATGCAAATGTAGAAATCAATGGCAAAATTGAAATCGTTGATCCTGATGAAGTAGAAACAGGCAGTATTATAGTAGTCAGCGCAGGTGAAAAAATTCCGATTGACGGTATTATTGAGGAGGGTTCAACCCAGCTTAATACAAGCGCTTTGACAGGTGAGAGTGCTCCTCAGGAGGTTAAAGCAGGCGATGAAGTTATCAGTGGCTCTGTTAATATGACCGGTACTATTCGTATAAAAACTACTAAACCGTTCGGTGAATCAACAGTATCTAAAATACTTGACCTTGTTGAGAATTCCAGCTCAAAAAAATCCCGTTCGGAGCAGTTTATTTCAAAGTTCGCAAGATATTATACTCCTGCTGTATGCTGCAGTGCGCTTGCGCTTGCAATTATTCCTCCGATAATCAGACTTATTTCCGGATATGATGCGCTTTGGTCACAGTGGATTTACAGAGCCCTTACTTTCCTTGTAATCAGCTGCCCATGTGCACTGGTTATCAGCATTCCGCTCACATTTTTTGCAGGAATCGGCGGCGCAAGCAAGGAAGGCATATTGATAAAAGGCTCAAACTATTTTGAAACACTGTCAAAAACAAAATGTGTTGTTTTTGATAAAACCGGCACTATGACTAAAGGTGTGTTTGAGGTATCTGAAATTTATCATAATGATAGTATAACCAAAGATAAGCTGCTTGAGCTTGCTGCATATGCAGAATGCTTTTCATCACACCCAATAAGCAAAAGTCTGCAAAAGGCATACGGCAGTGAGATTGACAAAAGCAGAGTTTGTGATGTTGAAGAAATCAGCGGGCATGGTTTAACGGCAGTTGTTGACGGAATCAAAGTGGCAGCAGGCAATACAAAGCTTATGGATAAGCTGGGAATAAAGTATTCCGAGTGCAGTGGTGTCGGTACTGTTGTTCATATAGCTGCTGACAGTATCTATGCAGGATATATTTTAATTTCCGATACATTGAAACCAACTGCAAAGCAGGCAATTTCAGAACTTAAGAAAAGCGGAATTAATAAAACAGTTATGCTCACAGGTGATGCAAAGCGGGTAGCAGACAGCGTTGCCGCAGACCTTAATATAGATGTGGTCTGCAGTGAGCTTCTTCCGGCAGATAAGGTGGCTAAGGTCGAGGAATTGCTTGAAAGTAAGAATGAAAAGGATAAGCTTGCCTTTGTAGGTGACGGTATTAATGATGCACCTGTGCTGTCCCGTGCAGATATCGGCATAGCAATGGGTGCACTTGGCTCAGATGCTGCAATTGAGGCAGCAGATATTGTCCTTATGGATGATGATCCGATTAAGATTTCCAAGGCAATCAAAATTTCACGCAAATGTATAAGAATTGTTAATGAAAATATCTATTTTGCAATAGGCGTTAAAGCTCTTTGCCTTGTGCTTGGTGCTGTGGGAATAGCAAATATGTGGCTTGCAATTTTTGCTGATGTCGGCGTAATGGTAATTGCAATTTTAAATGCTATTCGTGCACTGAGGGTTCATAATTTATAAATTTAACGGGGCGGATTTTTCCGCCCTGTTTTTGACAATAGCCTATATTTGGTATATAATAAATACAAGGATGTGATTAAATGGATAATCAAATTGAGCATTGTGAAACAACCTGCATTCACGAAGAACTGCTGAAGATTGTTAATGAAAAAATGCCTGCTGAAACAGAGCTTTATGATTTATCAGAGCTTTTTAAGGTGTTTGGTGATTCAACGAGAATAAGAATTCTGTTTGTTCTGTTTGAATGTGAGGTTTGTGTGTGCGACCTTGCAGAGGCACTTAGTATGACGCAGTCTGCAATCTCACATCAGCTTAAAATACTAAAGCAGTCCAAGCTTGTAAAAAGCAGGCGCGACGGTAAATCAGTTTTTTATTCACTTGCTGATAATCATGTGCGGACTATAATTGCACAAGGTCTGGACCATATTGAGGAAGACTGATAAGGCATAGATATTTGAGGCACCTGCCATATGGCAGGTGCCTTAAATGTGTATTTTTTGTTTTTATCTAATATTTTTAATTATACTGCAAACAGGGTGTTATTTTATATAATTACTTGAAAAAATAATAATACTAAAGTATACTTAGAGAAAGAATATTTAATGCTTTTGGAGGTTATTGTGGAGAAAAAGAGAAATTCATTTGGAGGGTCGTTAGGCTTTGTTCTTGCAGCAGCAGGCAGTGCCGTAGGACTTGGAAACATTTGGAGATTTCCGTATCTTGCAGCTAAAGACGGCGGAGGTCTTTTTATATTAGTGTATTTGGTTTTGGCATTGACTTTTGGTTTTGCACTGCTAACAACAGATATTTCAATCGGCAGAAAAACAAAACAGGGTCCGCTTACTGCATACTCAAGAATAAAGAAGGGCTGGGGCTTTTTAGGCTTTCTAAGCTGTTTGGTTCCGGCATTGATATTGCCGTATTATTGTGCCATAGGCGGTTGGGTACTGAAATATTTTTTAGTTTATTTAACAGGCGATGGACAGGCTGCTTCAGGTGACAGTTATTTTACATCATTTATATCCGGTACTTCAGAGCCAATCATTTTAATGATTATATTTTTTGCAGCCGTTTCTTTTACTATTCTTCTTGGTGTAAATAAGGGTATTGAGGGACTGTCTAAAATTCTTATGCCCATATTGCTGCTGCTTGTAATCGGTATAGCAATTTTCTCATTAACAATAAAGCATACCGATGCAGATGGTGTTACCAGATCAGGCTTGCAGGGATTAAAAATATTGATGCTACCGAATTTCAGCGGCTTGACGGTTAAAGGATTTTTCAATGTGCTTGTTGATGCAATGGGTCAACTTTTCTTCAGTCTTAGTGTTGCCATGGGAATTATGGTAGCATATGGTTCATATGTATCTGACGATACAAATCTTAAAAGGTCAATTAATCAAATTGAAATATTTGATACTGCTGTTGCAATCCTTGCCGGTGTAATGATTATTCCTGCCGTTTATACTTTTATGGGAGCTGAGGGAATGGATGCCTATGGCCCAGGTCTTATGTTTGTTTCGCTTCCAAAGGTGTTTTCCGAAATGGGTGCAATAGGCAATGTTGTCGGATGCCTGTTTTTTGCAATGGTCCTTTTTGCTGCACTGACCAGCGCTATTTCCGTTATGGAGGCGGTTGTTTCAAGTTTAATGGATGCTTTTCATATGTCAAGAGCAAAAGCAACAATTATAGAGGGCTTGATTGCTTTTGTCGGAGGTATTATAGTCTGTCTTGGCTATAATAAGCTTTATTTTGAGCTTACATTGCCAAACGGATCAGTTGCACAAATTCTTGATATTCTTGATTATATCAGCAATAATGCACTTATGCCGCTTGTAGCAATCTTTACCTGTGTTCTTATCGGCTGGGTCGTAAAGCCTGAGACCGTTATTGGTGAGGTTGAGAAAACAGGTGTAAAAATGGGCAGAAAGCGTTTGTATGTAGTAATGATTAAATATATTGCGCCGTTATTGTTATTCGTATTGTTTCTCAAATCAGTCGGTATTTTGAACGTAATATAAAATTATAAAGGGATGCCTTAACGACATCCCTTTTGTTTTATACAAACACAAAATGTATAAGCAGCATATATCCTATTGTACCCACTGCTATTGACAGCAAAGTGTTCCTCTTCCAAAGGTGAACGATTGCTGTTGCCGCAACTGCAATTAACTGCGGAATGATAATGTTAATATCACCTGATGTAAAATCCTTTAAGCAATATATTATCAATGCCCCGATTATTGCAAGCGGTAAAATTTCACCCAGATATTTAATGAATTTAGGAGCATCGCCTTTTCTGCCGAATACTGCAAACGGAAAGACCCTCGTCAGAAAGGTGGCGGCTGCCGCCACTAATATTATAATAATAGTTCTGCTGATTGAAAGAGGCATTATTTAACCCCCTTCTTATTATCAAAATAAGGTTTTGCGGATGACAGGACTGCAACTATGAGAATAAGTGATGGTAAAATAAATTTATCTGCACCGAAAATAAACAGGCATAATATGCCGCATGCAATTCCTATTAAGCCGACAAGCTTGCCTCTGCCTTTTTGGTCTAACAATAAATCAATGAAGATTACAACAAAAAGTGCTGTCATTGAAAAATCTATACCTGTAAAATCGATGGGTATAATCTGACCGGCAAGCGAGCCTGTAATTGAGCCGATTATCCAATATATATGGTCAAACAATCCTATGTAATATCTTGCCTTGATTTCATCAACACCGTTAGGTGCATTATTAAAGGTAAGATTTACTGAATATGTTTCATCGGTCAGTGAAAATATCATAAATGGATATCTCCAGCCGCCCTTTTTGAACTTATCTATGTATGAAAGACCGTAAAACATATGCCTGGAATTGATGAAGAATGACATCATAGCAACAGTCGGTATACTTGCTCCCTGTGTTAAAAGTGATACAAGCAAGAATTGACCTGAGCCTGCATACACAACAAGTGATATAAATACAGCCCATACCCAATTGTAGCCTGCATCATACAGCATTATACCAAAAGCAGATCCAAGAAATAAATAGCCGAATAAAACAGGCAGTGATTTTTTAAAAGCAAATGAAATTGTATTTTTATTTGTAGCCTCCATTTTACCCTCTCAACTAAAATGCAGTTTTTTATATTAAATCGGTGGTGCGTAATATCAGCACCGCTAAAGCAAAGTATATCACGATTGACCTCTGCAATCAAGCAATATAATAAACCTGCCCAAAAGGACAGGTTTTATTGTGGCGGAGACGGCGGGATTCGAACCCGCGGGGGATTGCTCCCTAACTGATTTCGAGTCAGCCCCGTTATGACCACTTCGATACATCTCCTTATTAATTTGCTACATAATTTTATCATTATAATTTGTATTTGTCAATCTAATGTGTTATTATATATTCAACAAATTTTAGGAGAATTTAATATGGTTGCTATTATTGATTACGGTGCAGGCAATCTTCAAAGTGTAAAAAAGGCACTTAACTTTCTAGGCTATGAGAGCGAAATAACTGCCGATGAAAATAAAATTGCATCTGCATCACACATTATTCTTCCCGGAGTCGGCTCCTTTGGTGATGCTATGAAATCGATTAAAGAGCGGGGACTTGAGGATACTATTAAAAATGCAGCATCCGGTAAAAAACCTTTCCTGGGAATCTGTCTTGGTTTGCAGCTGCTTTTTGAATCGAGCGAAGAAAGTCCGAATGTTGACGGACTCGGAATATTCAAGGGTAAAATTGTTACTATCCCAAAGGATTACGGACTTAAAGTACCTCATATGGGCTGGAATTCGGTAAGTATTAAGCAAAAAGACGGAATTTTTAATGATATAAAAAACGAAAGTTATTTTTATTTTGTTCATTCATTTTATCTCAAGGATGCTGAAAATGAGGTTGTTGCGGCTACAGCTCAGTATGGTGTTGAAATAGAATGTGCAGTTCAAAAGGGTCTTGTTTGTGCCACTCAGTTCCATCCTGAAAAAAGCGGTGAAATAGGTCTTCAGTTACTTAAAAACTTTATGGCAATGGAGGGTTAGTCTATGTATGCAAAAAGAATAATTCCATGCCTTGATGTAAAAAACGGCAGAGTGGTTAAAGGAGTATCGTTTGTTGATTTGCGTGATGCAGGTGATCCTGTGGAATGTGCTGCTGCTTATGATAAGCAAGGTGCGGATGAGCTTGTGCTGCTTGATATTACCGCTACTCACGAGGGCAGAAATACTATGATTGATATTGTGTCACGAGTTGCAAATACAGTGTTTATTCCGTTCACAGTAGGCGGCGGAATAAGAACGGTTGACGATTTCAAAGAACTTCTCCGTGCAGGCGCTGATAAAATCTCGGTTAATTCAGCAGCAGTCAGGAATCCTGATTTAATAAATGAGGCTGCATACAAATTCGGCTCACAATGTGTTGTTTGTGCAATAGATGCAAAGCGAAAAGATGAAGGTGGCTGGGAGGTTTATCTTAACGGCGGCAGAATCGCTACCGGTATTGATGCTGTTGAATGGGCTGTTCAGGCTGAGCAAAGAGGTGCAGGTGAAATTTTGCTTACCTCAATGGATCAGGATGGTCAGAAAACAGGATATGATATAGAATTAACACGTACTGTGAGTGAACAAGTAGGTATTCCTGTAATTGCATCGGGCGGTGCAGGCAAGGCAGAGCATTTTCTTGATGCTTTTACTACAGGCAAAGCAGATGCAGTCCTTGCAGCAAGCCTTTTTCATTTTAATGAATTGCCTGTGCCTGAATTGAAAAAATATCTTAACGAGCAGGGAGTAGCAGTCAGAATATGAGGGGTGGTAAACACCCTAATGTCTTCCATATAATATAAAACCCAATGCGAAATTTTACGCATTGGGTTTTATAATTATTGTGATATCCTGAATACCTTAACTCCGTGTTTTGGAATTGTAGCAGTAATCTTTGTGTTGTGTGTTCGCTCATCGTCCCATAAATCGTGAACCTGATATCCGCTGGGAGATTTTGTAAACTGCAGATATTTATGCTCGCAAAGGCTGTCAATATCAAATTGAACTACTTTTTTAGAGCTTGATTTATTAAAGAAACAAACTACGGTATCACCGTTATTTAATGGTCTTGCAATTATATCAATAAGACCGCATTTAATTCTTTTAGCAGGTTTTACAAGTGGATCCTGGTCTACAAGAATAAGGCTTTTATTGGTTAAAATGTCAAGTATAATCTGACTTCCCTTTGAACCGTCAAGCAGCTTTCTTAAATCATTGCCGAGAACAAGAGGGGCTGCCATCATACACCAAAGTGTAAAATGTGCTCGGTTTTCGTCAGGAGTGAGCTTGCCGTTGCCCACCTCAAGCATATCAGGATCGTTAACATGACCCGGTCCGGCATATTTATAAAGTTTTATATTTTTTTCATAGATACTTAAAATACTTGTCCATTGCGGCAGAATATCCACTGTTGTTCGCCACATATTACCTGCTTTTCGTCCCCAGATGTATGGATTTGAACGACCCCATTCGCAAATTGAATAGGTGATTGGCTTTACATCACTGTGGGTGAATACTGCCCATGCGTTTGCAGCATTCTTAAGCTCCTCTCCCATACGCTTGTATTGGATATAAGATGAGTCGGCACGGGTCACAACAGGGTTTAAAAGTGTGATTGCATTTTCGCCGTCAACAAGCTTTACCATAAGCTGAATTCTTGCATCGGGAGTGAACGCTTTGCCTGATGGGAAGAATACCTCGTGTATCTTGCCGTTAACATTAACCTGCATATATTGCTTTGGATTAATAAGCGTTTTATGATAATGAATTGTCATTGCATATTCACCGCCGATATCAGCATTAACAACAAATGAAGCAGTGCCTGCACCATGATTTAAAAATCCAATAGCTTTTTTTGATGGGAGCTCTTTGCACTTGACAGTCTTGGCTCTGCCGGTATATTTAGCCATATCAGGTGTCAGATGAATTTGGGCATGGTTTCCTTTTTGGTTAAGGTCAACATATTCTATCATCGGTGTTGCACCGCTGATTTTTTCATTATGACAGAAATCGTATTTTACAAACTCAACACCCCATGAGGCAAAGGTTTTTGCATCAAGTGCCTCGTTACCGAGAGAGGCTGGTAAATCCTCGCAAGTGAGGGTTCCGTTTGAAGAATAAATTCCGAGCTTCAATCCCAACGAATTAATCTGTTTGCAGAGCTCAGCTATACCTGATGGAAAAGACTCTAAATCACTCTGCAGTCTTCCATCGTTGTCACGCATTGAGCTTTGCCAGCAGTCGTCAAGATTTATGTATTCATATCCTGCATCTGCAAGTCCCGATTCTTTCAAAGCCTTTGCAGTTTCGACAATAGTCTCCTCATCAATATGGTTTCTGAGGGTATTCCAGCTGGACCATCCCATAATAGGTGACGAAGAAACGCTGTTGTTATAATTATCTTCATCATCAACATCAATTGTTAATTTAGATTTTCCAATCTGTTTAATAGCACAAAGAGGGCATTTACCGTCTGCCTTCATAGCTAATGCCCATGTAAAAAAGGCAACAACAGCAATTGCAATAAGAGCAATAATTACTATAAGAACATAAATCATAATAAACCAATCTCCTCAAAATATGAAAGTTCAATTTTTGCCTCGGTATTGGTTTCATCATCTCCAATTGCCGCTGCAGCTTCCATAACAAATTTTCTTTTATATTTTAAATTATAAAATATTCTGTATATCCATGCCAGAGGAAGAAGCCAAGGCCGTCCCTCGATAAATTTAATATACGGAATGTTTTTTATTTTGCTGTATGATGGGAACAAGAGTCTGAGCCTTGTCATAACGGCGGAGGTTTTCTTGCCCTCTTCAAGCTCTTTTCGTTCAATAACGGCTGACTTGTTACGGTTTGCGTTACCAAATGCACCGAAAGATGTTAAAAATTCTTCAGTTTTATAAGTGCCAACCTCAAAGCCTTGTCCCACACCGAACCAATTTTTACATACAGTTAAAATAATTTTAGAAAAATCTGCCAGTCCGATTTCTTCCATTTTATTAAGCACCTTGTCATAATCAATGATGAATGCTGACTGAAATGCGGCGAGATCAAGTATCATTTTGATACCTGCACCATAAAACCAAAAGTGATGTGCAATATGAGTAATTAAATATGCAAGGTGATAATTTTTGTCCAGTTTTCCTCTGTATCCGTTAAATACAGCATTATCAATCGCATCCAAAAAACACTTTTCAGCATTACTGCTGCCAACCTTGCCGCTGACAATTTTTGTGTGCATTTCAATCAATACACCATCTTTAATATAATCATAAACAGGACCGTTGGAATTTTTAATTTCAAAGCCATTTAAGATTAATAAATTCTTAACCTTATCACGATTATGCTGCTCAATTAATATGTCAATATCGCTCATAGCCCGGGTCTCCGGAATGGGATAACATTCCCTTATTTCAGCACCTTTGAAAAATACGTGCGGAATATTGTTGTTATTTAAAATATCATCAAGGCAGTCAATAACCTTTGTTTGCATATCGTAGCGTATAATTGTTTCATAAAACGCATTCTCAAAGCTTTGGTAAATACTGTCAGATAAAATTGCTTTATTCGGACTGTTTTTTATAACACAAAATGCAACCGCAATTAAGTTGTGCTCCCGTGCAACAGAATAAAGTCTGGAATAATCAATATTCTCATCAAGCGGAACAGTCTGTTTGTGTAAATAAGCATTGCAAAGAGTGATTAAATATTTTTCTTCATTTTTCATATGTCTTAACCAAATACGGCCGCACCAAATATAAGACTTAATACGGAAATTATAAGTCCCGCAATAAATACGCCTATAGCGATAACGCCAAAGCTTTTCTTTTTGTCTAAATGAAGGAGAGAGGCAAGCAGTGCACCCGTCCATCCTCCGGTTCCGGGAAGAGGAATTGCCACAAAAATCAACAGACCCCAAATACCGTATTTGTCTATCTTATCACGCTTTTTTAAAGTTTTCTCCTCAAGCCAGCATATAGGCCTGCAAATTCCGGGTATCTTTTTAAGCAGTTCAAATATTTGATTAATTAGCAAAAGTATAAAAGGAATAGGCAAAATGTTTCCCAAAAAGCTGATGATAAAACCAACAAACGGGTTCATTTCAAGCAATACTATTGCCGTGAACATACCAAGACGGCATTCCAAAATAGGGAAAACAGAGATTATAAATACTACAAGCCAGTCAGGAATACCATGAGCAGTTAAAAATTCCTGCAGACTGCGACAAACTTCTTGCATAGAGCACCTCTTTGTATCAAATAAAATTGTTATCGTTTAAAAATTTATGAGCAGAGCTTAATATGTTTTTATCGTTTTCAAACTTTAAAAGATTCATAGCTTTGTCATATGTAAGCCAAATGTAGTCCTCAATCTCTTCAACCTGAATAACGGTTGATGTGTCCCTAGTAGTTCCGACAAAGATTGAAACCATTTTTTCTATTTTGTCTCTAATCTTATATTTTGAAATACTTTCGAATCCATCCAGAATATTTATATGAATTCCGGTTTCCTCTAATACCTCTCGATATGCAGTTTCCTTTTTTGTTTCTCCCATTTCAATATGCCCCTTGGGGAATCCCCAGTGAGCTGAGCGTTTGTTTTTGATTAGAAGATAGCGTACTTCTCCGCGTATGTCTCTGAATACTACAGCGCCGCAGCTGCTTTCATACAGACATTCAATTCGATATCCGCTAAAGTCCTTTTCAAGGTTAATGTATTCTTTTATATCGTTGATAATGAAGCGGGTGCTTTTGGGTGCAACAATCCAAATAAAGCTTTTATTTTTCCTGTCACTTAGAATTGCGATAACTCGTCCATCAAAATTGCGAACAGGATGGTGTATACCCATAATAAAAGCAGTTTGCTTCTCGTTGCCGTAAATGGTTCCAAAATTAAGTGGATAAGTATAGCCCGCCTCATCATCAGAGCCAATAGGATGAACTATCCTGACTCTAACATATTTTCCGAGCATTATTTCACCACCGATAACGGTGAGTCTATCAAATTGCCGTAACTCACCAAGATAACATAAAACTATTATACTAAAAAATTACAATTGATACAAGCATAAATTATAATTAAATCAGAAAAGAGCCTGAATATTGTTCAAGCTCTTTTGTATCAGTATTTTTTTAGCTGTTCCTCATCAAAAGTTGAAAGGAAATCATCGTATGCGCCCTTACGGTCAATTATTCTGTTGCCGCTGATTTCAATAATTCTGTCAGCTACAGTCTGAACGAACTGATGGTCGTGAGAGGTAAACAGAACGGTTTCAGGATAGCGAATAAGACCATTGTTGAGCGCAGTTATTGATTCAAGGTCAAGGTGGTTAGTTGGCTCATCAAGAATTAAAACATTGGCACCGCTCAGCATCATTTTGCAAAGCATACATCTTACGCGTTCGCCACCAGAAAGCACATTTGCCATTTTAAGTGCTTCATCTCCGCTGAAAAGCATTCTGCCGAGCCAACCTCGTATATCAGCCTCAAGCTGTTCGGTTGTATACTGCCTTAACCAGTCAACAAGTGTTAATTCGACTCCGTCAAAATAATCACTGTTGTCTGACGGAAAATAACTTTGCGAGGTGGTTACACCCCATTTGAATGAGCCTTCGTCAGGCTCCAGCTCACCCATTATGATTTTGAAAAGAGTTGTTTTGGCAACTACATCAGAGCCCACAAAGGCAACCTTTTCTCTTGGATGGATTACAAACGAAATATCATCAAGCACCTTTCGGTCTCCGATTGTTTTTGTAAGATGATCCACTCTAAGTAAATCGTTTCCGCACTCTCTGTCAGGCTTAAAGTCAACGTATGGAAAACGGCGTGATGATACAGGCATTTCAATCATCTCCAGAGCATCAAGCTGTTTCTTACGGCTTGTTGCCTGCTTTGATTTAGCGGCATTGGCAGAAAAACGATTGATGAAATCCTGCAATTCTTTAATCTTCTGCTCGTTCTTTTTATTCTGATCACGAGCTTGTCTTTGACGCATTTGTGTGTATTCATACCAGAAATCATAGTTTCCTGTATAAAGTGTGATTTTGCCATAGTCAACATCACAAATATGAGTGCAGACCTTATTCAGAAAATGACGGTCATGAGATACAACGATTACTGTGTTTTCAAAATCAAGAAGAAAATTTTCAAGCCAGCTGATAGCGGATAAATCAAGATGGTTGGTAGGCTCGTCAAGCAGCAGAATGTCCGGATTACCGAAAAGTGACTGTGCAAGAAGAACCTTAACTTTGAGGTCTGAAGGCAGTTCGGCCATTTTGAGATAATGATATTCATCACTTACACCGAGTTTATTAAGCATAAATTCTGCATCGCTTTCAGCATTCCAGCCGTCCAAATCTGCAAATTCTGCCTCAAGCTCACCGGCTTTAATTCCATCCTCTTCAGAGAAATCCTCTTTAGCATAGAGCGTGTCCTTTTCTTCCATAATTTCAATAAGACGCGGATTGCCCATAAGAACTGTGCGCACTACATCATAATCATCATATGCAAAGTGGTCCTGCTTTAAAACGGACAGCCTTTCACCCGGAGTAATGTGAATTTCGCCCTTTGACGGTTCAAGGTCACCGCTGAGAACCTTTAAGAATGTTGATTTGCCTGCACCATTTGCACCGATTATTCCATAGCAGTTGCCGGGAGAGAATGTAACATTAACTCTTTCAAACAGAGAACGACCGCCAAACTGAACAGAAATATTATTAGCCTGAATCATAGAATTTCCTCCTATATTATTAACTTTTGGTATTCTATCATATTATTTTGTTAAATACAAGAAGAAATATGTTATTTAAGAGTTATGAATTATGAGTTAAAATTTTGTCTGGTTTTGATTTTTGTATAACTATTTAAAAAAAGCTGATTTTATTCTTGACAAATAAAAATAATAATATATAATATATTTATTAGATTTATAAACCAGAGTGAGGTGGGCTTTACAGTCCGCTTCTTTTTATTGTTAGGTGGTGTTTAATTGGCAAAGCAAAATACGGTTCAAAGAGTGGAGGAGATTATAAAGCCTTTTGCTGATGAACTTGGTCTTGAAATCTGGGATGTTCGTTTTGCAAAGGAGGGTACAGATTGGTATCTCCGCATATTTATTGATAAAGATGGCGGCGTTTCAATTGATGACTGTGTGGATTTAACTCACGCAGTTACTAAGCCTCTTGACGAGGCTGACCCTATTTCACAAAGCTATATGCTGGAAATCAGTTCACCCGGTGTTGAGCGTGAGCTTATCCGCGATGAGCATTTTAAAAAATATGTCGGTTCGGCAGTAATGCTCCGTGCAATCAGACCGATTGACGGTGTTCGTGATTTTAACGGTATTATGACGGCATATGATAATAAAAAAATAACGGTTAAGCTTGAGGATGATACTGAAATTACACTCGATAAAAAAGATACTTCTTATGTAAAGCTTGACGATTTTAATATTGAGGATTTTAATCAGGAAGTCTGAAACGGAAATTTTATATCGAAAGGATGATTAAGAAAATGAGTAAAGAATTTTTTGAAGCAGTAAAAATGCTTGAGTCAGAAAAAGGTATTCCGGCTGACTATCTTTATGAAAAAATTGCAACTGCAATAGTAGCAGGAGCAAAACACAATTATAATGGTAAGGATATTGTTCATTGTGATATTGACCCTGAAAAGCAAAAAATTAAGGTCTATGTTACAAAGAATGTTGTTGAAGAAATTGAAGATCCAGACACAGATCTAACACTTGAGCAGGCCCAGCTTATCCGCAAATCTGCAAAGGTCGGCAAGACAATTGATATTCCTCTAAAAACAAAGGATTTCAGCAGAATTGTTGCACAGACTGCAAAGCATGTTATCCGTCAGGGAATCCGTGAGGCTGAGAGAGGCCAGATGCTTCAGGAATTCCAGAGCAAAAATCAGGAGCTCCTCACAGCTAAAGTTTCAAGAATTGATCCTGCAACAGGCAATGTAACTCTTGAAATCGGAAAAAATGAGGCAGTCCTGCCAAAGGCAGAGCAGGTTCCGGGAGAGGTATTCACTGAAGGTGATATTACAAAGATTTTTGTTGTTGATGTCAAGGACGGCGGCAAGGGACCTAAGATTATGATATCACGCACACATCCGGGTCTTGTTCGCAGATTGTTTGAAACAGAGGTTCCTGAAATATTCGACGGCACAATTGAGATTAAATCAGTTTCCCGTGAGGCAGGCTCAAGAACAAAAATTGCTGTGCTTTCCAAGGACGAGGATGTTGATCCTGTAGGTGCCTGCATAGGACCGAGAGGTCAGAGGGTTTCAAATATCGTTGATGCTCTCGGGGGCGAAAAAATTGATATTGTTAACTACAGTGAAGACCCTTGTGCATATGTTGCAGCAGCACTTGCTCCGTCAGATGTTGTAAGCGTTGAAATTCTTGATGAGGGTGCTAAGTCTTGCAGAGCAACAGTTCCTGATGATCAGCTTTCACTTGCAATCGGCAATAAAGGACAGAATGTTCGTCTTGCCGCTAAGCTTACAAGCTGGAAGATAGATATTAAGCCTGAGTCAGGATTTTATGAAGGCAGTAATATAGATTAAGGTGATTGACAATGAAAACAAAAAAAGTACCCCTAAGAATGTGCACCGGCTGCATGGAAATGTTTGACAAAAGAACTCTTGTTCGTGTAGTTAAAAGTCCTGACGGTGAGGTAAGTCTTGATTTAACGGGCAAAAAGGCAGGCAGAGGTGCTTATGTTTGTAAGAATGCCGATTGTCTGAAAAAAGCAAGAAAAAAACGTGCCTTTGAGCGTGCATTTGATATGCAGATTGAGGACAGCGTTTACGATAAAATGGAAGAAGAAATTAAAAATGCCGAATAACAAAAAGTATTTATCTATGCTCGGTATGGCGCGCAGAGCCGGAAAGCTTTCAATGGGTCACGATATGGCAATGAAATCAGTTAAGACCCGCAAGGCAAAACTTCTGCTGTTTGCCTGTGATATCTCATCAAGGCTTATTGATGAATTTGACTTTGCAGCAGATAAATATTTTCCGGAACTTGTATGCATAAAACTTGAAGAATCAATCAGTGAACTTCATATGGCACTTGGATATAAGGCGGGCGTTATAACGGTTGATGATGTAAACTTTTCAAACAGAATAATCGAATTAATAAATCAGGAGGAAAACGAGTATGGTAATTAAGGTTAAGGTTTCCGACCTTGCAAAGGATTTCGGAAAGCAAAACAAAGATATTATTGAATTACTTTCACAATACTGCGAAGGTCCTGCAAAGAAAGCCGGAACTATCCTTACAGAGGATGAGCTTAATATCGCTTTCGATAAAATGACACAAGTAAACAGTGTAAAGAATTTTGATTCTTATTTTTCATCAAGAAAAAGGGATGAAAATAAAAAATCAAATGAAAAGAGACCTGAAAATAAGAAGAATGATGCTAAAAGCAAAAAGCATCAGAGCCAGGCTGCAATTCTTCAGATGGCAGAGCAGGCTGCAAAGCGTGCTGAAGAAAAAGCCAAGAAAAAGGCTACACAGGCTCCTCAGGCAAGAACGAAGGGTGAGGCACGCCATGTAGACACAAGAGTTAATACAGTTGACCTTGAAAAATACAATCAGAAGTATGAGGATATCGCACCTGCAAGCAATATGGGCGATTATCAGAAAAAGCAAAAGCTTAATCAAAAATCTAAGCAATACAGAAAGAAGAAACCGCAGGGTATGCATGCCCGTTCAAAGAGAGAGACAGAGAGCCAGCGTCTTGCTCGTATTGCTGAGCAGAGAAAAAAGCAGCAGATTAAGATTACAGTGCCTGACGAAATTACTGTCGGCGAGCTTGCTTCTCTCCTTCGTATGACCGCTACTGAGGTTATCAAGGCATTAATGAAGCTTGGAATGATGGTAACAGTTAATGAGGTTATTGATTATGATACTGCTGAAATTGTTGCGACTGAGCTTGGTGCAAAGGTTGAAAAAGAAGTTATTGTATCAATTGAGGAACAAATTATTGAAGAGGATGACGAAAATGATGAAAATGCAGTTACCCGCCCTCCTGTAGTTTGTGTTATGGGTCATGTTGACCACGGTAAGACATCTATTCTTGACGCAATCAGGAATACCGATGTTACCTCAACCGAAGCAGGAGGAATTACACAGGCTATCGGTGCATATCAGGTTGTAACACCTGATAATCAGGTAATTACATTCCTTGATACACCTGGTCACGCAGCATTTACTGCAATGCGTGCAAGAGGTGCTATGGCAACCGATATAGCGGTTCTTGTTGTGGCTGCTGATGATGGTATTATGCCTCAGACGATTGAAGCTATCAATCATGCAAGGGCAGCAGGCGTTGAAATTATTGTTGCTATTAATAAAATGGATAAAGAGGGTGCTAACCCTGACAGAGTTATGCAGCAGCTTACTGAACACGAGCTTGTTCCTGAGGAATGGGGCGGCGATGTAATATGTGTTCCTGTTTCGGCTAAGACTAAAATGGGTATTGATAAGCTTCTTGATACAATTAATCTGGTTGCTGAAATGTGCGAGCTTAAGGCAAACCCGGACAGAACTGCAAAGGGTGTTGTTATTGAGGCTAAGCTTGATAAAGGCAGAGGACCTATCGCTACGCTTCTTGTTCAAAACGGTACTCTTAAATCAGGCGATGTTATTGTTGCCGGCACTGCTGTAGGTAAAGTAAGAGCAATGACAGATTATCGAGGCAGAAAGATTAATGAGGCAGGTCCATCAGTTCCTGTTGAAATTATGGGTCTTGACCAAGCTCCTATGAGCGGTGATTTATTTAACGCAGTATCGGACGAAAAGCTTGCCCGTCAGCTTGTTGAACAGCGTAAGGCTGAAGCTAAGGAAGAGGAATTCAAGGCATTCCAGAAGGTTACGCTTGATACTCTCTTTGATACGCTTCAGGACGGAGAAATGAAAGAGCTTAACATTATTGTTAAGGCTGATGTTCAGGGCTCTGTTGAGGCAGTTAAGCAATCTCTTCTTAAAATTGAAAACGATGAGGTAAGAGTTAAGATTATCCATGGTGCAGTAGGTGCTGTAAGTGAAAGTGATGTTATGCTTGCCAACGCATCAAACGCAATCATTGTTGGATTTAATACAACTGTTGATTTAACTGCCAAGGATAACGCTGAGCGTGACGGTATTGAAATCAAGACATATGACATTATTTATGATGCTATTGAGGATATTGAAAATGCAATGCGCGGTATGAGAGCACCTAAGTACAGAGATGTTGACACAGGTACTGTTGAGGTTCGTGAGGTATTCAAGATTTCATCAGCAGGTACTGTTGCCGGTTCGCTTGTAACCTCAGGCACTATTAAACGCGATGGTAAGGTTCGTATTATCCGGGGCGGCAAACAGATTGCCGAAGCTGAGCTTGCTAATCTCAAACGCTTTAAGGATGAGGTTAAAGAGGTATCATCAGGTTATGAGTGCGGTATTACCCTTAAGGATTTTGATGATATCAGACAGGGCGATATTCTTGAGGCTTATATTGTTGAACAATACAGAGATTAATAAAAATATAAGGACTGACTAAAATGGCAGGATATCGTATAGACAGAATTACAGAGGATATTAAGCGTGAGCTTATTGCTGTTCTTCGTGAGGTAAAAGACCCCAGAGTAAGCGGTATGCTCAGTGTTGTTAAGGTAGATGTGAGCAGCGATTTAAGCTATGCAAAGGTTTTTGTTAGTGCAGTTGAGGGCATTGAGGTTGCTAAAGAGTCCGTTAAGGGCTTAAAGGCAGCAAGCGGTTTTATCAGAAAGCGTCTGGGTGCATCTCTTCATATTCGCAAAACTCCCGAGCTTACTTTTATTGCTGATGACTCTATCGAAAAAGGATTTGAGCTGTTTGATAAATTAAAGGATATTGAATCAGCTGAGGATTTAGAAAACAATGAAAATTAATGTTGAAAAATGTGCCCAGATATTGAAGGAGCAGGATAATATTCTTATACTTACTCATGCTCATCCCGACGGTGATACTCTCGGCTGCGGTTTTGCACTTTGCAGGGCACTTTTGAAAATGGGCAGGAAAGCAAGGGTTATTTGTGCAGATGAAATTCCAAAAAAATATAACTATCTTTATGACGGCATTGAAATGCCTGAGTTCAAGGAAAGCTATATAGTTGCTGTTGATGTTGCAACGGAAAACCTTTTAGGTGATTTTTGCGATGTTTACAGTGGCAGAATAAATCTTTGCATTGATCATCATGGCACAAATACAGAGTATGCTGAGTATCTTTTGCTCAATGCTGATGCTGCAGCCGCCTGTGAAATTATCTTAAAGGTAATCAAGGCTATGGAGATCGAGATTGATAAGGGAATGGCTGACTGTCTTTTTACCGGAATAACTACCGATACAGGATGCTTCAGATATTCCAGCACAACATCAAACACTTTCCGCGCAGCAGCAGAGCTTATAGATTTCGGTGCAGATAACGGCAGAATAAACCGTGTTATGTTTGAAACCAAGACAAAGACATATGCTGCACTTGAGCGAATGTGTATAGAGGGTATGCAGTTTTTTGATAAAGACAGAATCTGCATTATTACTGTTACACAGGATATGTATGATAAAACAGGCTCAGGTGAGTATGAAACTGAGGCAATTGCTCCGCTTACTCGACAGACCGAGGGTGTCGAGATTGGATTAACTATCCGTGAAAAACCCGACAAAAGCTGTAAATGCTCTATCAGAACTTATGAAAGTGTCGATGCATCTGTTCTTGCAAAATTTTTCGGCGGCGGCGGTCATAAGCAGGCGGCAGCATGCCGTTTTGATTGCGGTGTAGAAGAGGCAAAACAGCTTTTGCTTGAAAAATGTAGAGATCTTTTAAAATAATGACAGGAATTATTTGTATAAATAAGGATAGGGATATAACCTCTTTTGGAGTTGTTTCAAAGGTCAGAGGTATAACAAAAGAGAAAAAAGCAGGCCACACAGGTACCCTCGACCCTATGGCAACAGGTGTTCTGCCGGTTATGCTCGGCGGTGCAACAAAATTTTTAAATTATCTGCCTGATAGTGACAAGGGTTACCGCGCCTCATTTATTCTTGGAAAAACTACTGACACGCTTGATATAACAGGTAGGGTTTTATCCGAATCAAAGGTTAATGCTACAGTTGATGATATTATAGCGCTCCTTCCGAAATATACAGGAGCAATTATGCAGATTCCGCCTATGTACAGTGCCAAATCTGTTGACGGTGTACGCCTTTACGATTTAGCAAGGCAGGGTACAGAGGTTGAGCGTGAGCCATGTGAGGTTGAGATTAAATCACTTGAACTTGTGAATAGCTATGAAAATGAGTATACAATTGATGTGCTTTGCTCAAAGGGTACCTATATTCGCTCGCTGATTGACGATATAGGGAAAGACTTAGGCTGCGGTGCAGTTATGACATCTCTACAAAGAACAAAAGCAATGGGATTTTCTCCGGAGAATTGTGTTACGCTTAATGAGCTGCAGGATATTAAAGACAGCGGCGGTGCATTTGACGATATTCTTATCAGTGTTGAGAAAGTGTTCAGTGTTTATCAAAGGGTGTATGTAAGTGATGCACAGGCAAGGCGATTTTCAAACGGCGGTGCACTTGATATTGAAAGAATAAAAAAAGTCCCCAGACTGGGAGAGCCTTGTACGGTTTATTCTCAAGATAATATTTTTTTAGGCTTAGGGCAGAGCGATGGTGCTGAATTAAAGGTGCTGCGCCTGCTTACTAATAGAGATTAGGTAATGGATAAAGAAACAAATGAAAAGCGAATTGCAGTGGCGCTCGGCGATTTTGACGGTATGCATCTTGCTCATAAAACCGTTGTTACAGGAGCCCAAAATGCTGTTATATACTGTGTTAATAACCGATTTTCACTGCTTCAGAAAAGTATTTTTGAAAAGCGTTATCCAAACGCAGTTTTTGCTGATTTTGAAGAATTGAAAAATATGTCAGCAACTGATTTTATAGAGGATATTCTCATTAATCAATTTCATGCAGGTATGATTCTCTGTGGATTTAATTTTCGTTTTGGAAAAAATGCAATGTGGTCCGCTCTTGATTTGAGAAAGCATCTTGAAGAAAGGGATATATGGGTTCGCATTCTTGAGCATCTGGATTATGATAACAAGCCAATAAGTTCAAGCCGTATTCGCTCCTGCATATTAAATGGTGATATTGAGCAGGCAAATGAAATGCTTGGATATAATTTTACATTTGAAAATAAGGTTATATGCGGTGACAGGAGGGGAAGAACAATCGGTTATCCGACTGTTAATCAGCATTTGCCTGAGGGACTTGTTGTGCCTAAATTCGGAGTTTATGAAAGCCGTGCGATTTTGGACGGAAAGGTATACAAAGCATTTACAAATTTCGGAATGCGTCCTACATGGAGAGTTGATGAGCCTCTTTGCGAAACACATATTTTTGATTTCAGCGGTGATTTATATGGCAGAACAGTGCAGATTGAACTTATCCGCTATTTGAGAGGTGAAAAAAGCTTTACCTCAGTTGAAGAATTAAAGGAACAGTTGACCAATGATAAAAGCAGTATTATTTGATTTTGACGAAACCCTTCAGGACAGAACAGAGGCTTTTGAGCATTATATGGATACCTTTCTTGACACGTATTGCCCTGATATTGATAATGCGGAGAGGGAAAAGCGTAAGGAGGATATGCGTGTAACAGGCAACGGCGGTTATGTTAACCGTGTGGAGTGGTATGCTTTGCTTTGCAGAATGTGGCAATGGAATGATTCACCGCCTGCCGAAGAACTTGCATATCACTATGACAAAACCTTTGGTGACCATAATGTTATTTTTGAAAACAGTGAGCCGCTTTTAAAAGAGCTCAAGTCAAGGGGATATATAGTAGGGGTTATTACTAACGGACCGTCAATGCTTCAGAATCATAAAATGGACACAAGCGGATTGAGGGACTATTGTGATATAGTTGTTGTAAGCGGTGATGTAGGTGTGCATAAGCCCAATCCCGAGTTGTTCAGATATACAGCTGATAAGCTTGGTCTAATGACCGGGGAATGCGTATATGTAGGAGATCATCCTGTTAATGATATTCAGGGTGCACTTGCAGCAGGAATGAAGGCAATCCGTATGAATCGCGGATGGTTTAAAGATGAAGACCTTCGCCCCAATGTTCCTGTAATTGATGATATAATTGATGTTTTAAAATATGTATAACAAAAAGCAGAATCTCTCTTCGGATGGTAAAGTCGGCTTGCCGATACAGAAAACTGGTATGCAGTGAGGTGCTTATAAATGGTAGAAGTAAAGTTTTATGACTGCATAGATGATAAATTATTGAAATTCGCAGTTATTATCTCTAAAACAAATGGTAAATGGATATTTTGCAAACATAAAGAAAGAGATACATACGAAATCCCGGGAGGTCACAGGGAAAAAGGAGAAGATATTTTTTCTACTGCTAAGCGAGAATTGATGGAGGAAACAGGTGCGACAGATTTTACTATCAAACCGATTTGTGTATATTCTGTCAAGGGAAAAACAAGAGTAAACGAAAGCATTGATGATGAAACATTTGGTATGCTTTTCTTTGCCGATGTATTCCATTTTGAAGAAATACATAGCGAGATAGAGAAAATTTTGATTACGGACAATTTAGTAGAAAATTGGACTTATCCGTTAATTCAACCAAAGCTAATTGAAGAGGCAAAAAACAGAGGATATTTATAATTTCATTTATCGACGATATAAATTCTAGATTGCAAAGAAAAACTACTATGTCATCTTTTGTTTATGAAAGTGTCATAGTGGGTTACGCCCATTGAAAAAGGTTTGGAAAAAAGCGACACTAAAACAGAAAATAAGCACAGAAAATGGCATATCCGCATGGCTATACCGCTTTCTAACACAACAATATTTTATTTGAGATAAAAAACCACTTGGGGCACCTTCCTTGCGGAGGGTGCCCCAAGAACTGCTTTTTGTTTTGTAAAATCGAACTAATCAATCCAAATCGGATTTGTGAATGCCCAGAAGAAATCCGGCACATTGCCGCTGCCTTTAAGAAATTTCTTTTCTACAGCGGTATAAAGCTTTTTGAGTATAGGACTGAATTTGTAATCAATTTCTGCTCTGACAAAACCTTTATTTCTGATTTCAAAAACTGCATTATGCTCCTTTTCAGGTAAAACAGCAGTATGCTTATAAACTATTTTGTCATTGTTAAATATTTTTAGTGTGTGTCCCGGGAGGAGCTTTGTTGTTTTGCATTTACCAACCAAAAAATTGCCTTCAAGCTTAATTGTGTCGCCAAGCTCGGCTTCATCAACAGAAAGATAAATCATTGATGTATCGGGTTTGTTGGTTATAACACTTCTGCCTTCGCGCAGTGCCTGCAGAATATCTTCAGGCGAATTGCTTTTTGCGTGGGTTATAGTTGTAGGCATTGCAAGAAGGTCTAATCCCGCAACATTTTGGTGAAAATCGGAGCCGCCAACAGCACCGATTTTTATTCCCTGCATCAGCTTGCCAACCCACCAATTCATATTTTTTATGTTATCACTGTGCTGAATTGTATTCCAGACCTCAACACAGTCCATTGGAAAATCATCAATGTCCAATCTGAACGGGCAGTTTGAGCAGAAGGGATGATTAACACAGATGGTTGCACCGTTTTCTTTTGATGCTTTCATGATTTTTTTGTATGCATCAATATCTGACAAGTCATACGGGGGATCATATGCAACTTTTGCTCCCCAAACATTAACATGGCCGTTTTCACCTGTGACTTCCTGCCCCTGAATGACTGTCAATCCGTCGCTTGAATAGCTTTCATTCAGGGTATTGTTATTGTGGTCGGTAATAATCATCCAGTCAAGTCCAAGGCTCTTACACCGCTCAATCAGTTCATACTGATGCAGATGACCGTCCCATGATCCTGTGGTGTGCAAATGAGTATCTCCTTTATACCATCGTCTTTCCATAATTAAAACTCCTTTAAAATTTATTAGTTCGTTTTTTCAAACAGAGTCTCTAAGCGCTCCGTATCTCTTGCAAATCTTCTTTGGCTTATCAGAAATACAATTTCATCACCCGTGTGTAACTCAACATCACCATTTGGTGTAATGCTTTCCTCACCGCGCTCAACAGTGACGATAAGTGCATGTCTGCCCCAATCAATTTCCTTAATTCTTTTTTTATCAAGGCCCGATCCAACCGGAATAACATAAGATTTAATAATCTTTTCACTTCGTCTTGAATATTCAGGTGCATTGTTCTTATCTGAAACAATTTTACTCATAAGTGTTTCATAAAATGGTTCGACACCGATTAGGTTAGCAACAGCATAACTTATTAGCGAAACCGCAGCAAGCGGCAGCAGGTTATTCATATTGCCTGTAAGTTCAAATACAAGAATTATTCCTGTAATAGGGGAGCGAACTATTGATGCAAAAAAACCGGCCATACCTATAACAACAAACTCTTCCCAAAGATCACTGCTCAATCCAAATAGATTGATTGCAGCAGTACCGAAAACGGCACCAATATATGTTCCTAAAATACAAAGCGGGTAAAGAGTACCTCCGGGAGCACCTGATGCAAAGCAGATTACTCCAAACACAAATTTTGCAGCCAGCAGTAGGAGCATAAACCCAAGCGACGGGCGGTCATTGATAAGAAATTCAACCATGCTGTGACCACCGCAGAGCACCTGTGGCATCACTAAACCAACAATACCGCTTATTATAAATATAATAGGCAGTTTGATGTAATTTGGAATTTTTTTGATGCTCTTATATAAATCCTGTGCTTTAATCATAATTATGTTATAAAGTACTCCGCATATACCGAGTACAACACCAAGCAAAATTAATATCCAATAATCCTTAAGAGGAAAGTTAACCATATCGTAGTTAAAAATAGTGCTTTGACCAAAGAATAGCTTTGATGTGTAGTCAGCAGTGATTGTTGCAACTATACCCATACAAAGAATACTTTTATCGAAGGAATGATGGATTTCTTCAAGTACAAACATAATTCCTGCAAGGGGAGCGTTGAAAGCAGCCGCCATACCTGCCCCGGCACCACAGCTAATCATTCTGAGCTCAGTGGTTTTGTCGGCTTTTGTAATTCTTGCAACACCCTTTGCAGCCATACCGCCCAGTTGGACACTGGGCCCCTCTCTGCCGAGTGAAAGCCCTGCAAAGACTGAGGTTGTTCCGCCTATAAGCTTTGCCAAAATTGTTTTCCACCAGTTAGAACTCAGGTAACCTTTAACTTCACTGTTGAGCTGGGGGATTCCCGATCCTGCAGCCATAGGTTCCCATCTGTTTATGAATGAAACAAACAGACCCAATATTGCGAGTATTACAAGCCAGGCAGCTATTCTAAGCGGATTATCCTTGATTAATTCAAGAACATCCATAAGCTTGTTCTCGGCAAAGGAGAGTAAAAAGCGATAAAGTACAGCTATAAGACCTGCACAAATTCCTACTTCAATTCCTCTGATTATTAGATAAAAAGCTTCCTTTTTTTTATATTCAATTTTGCGAATTGTATTGATTTTTTTCTGTTCTCTCATATTTATAATTATAAGACTTATTTAAAATAAAATCAATATAGATAAATTATTATATTATTAATTACATTATATATAGCATAAATAAAAGAGCAGCGCCGGAGCACTGCTCTTTTTTGTTGGTATTGTTTTATTGATTATCCTGCAAACTGCTGAAGCATATCTACAAGAGATTCAATAACTGTATCTGCGTCGCCCTTAACCATGTCAAGAACTTGTGAAATTGTACCTGACATTGAATCGTTTCCGCCATCACCAAGCAGACCGCCGATAAGTCCGACGATTGCATCGTAGTTGCCCTTATAGTTAATTGTATTAATTAAATATCTGAGAACTGCGATAAGTGTTTCATCCTGATCAGATACAACATAGATTCTGCTGCCATAGGTTGCAGCCTGTGATGTACCGTCAAGAACAAATTCACCGTGGCTTGCAAGCTGGAACCAATCAATTTCAGGAAGCACAATGCCGAGTGGCTGACCCTTAATCTTGATGATGCCAAGAATGCTGTTAAGGAATCCTACAACATTGTCAGCGCCAACGAGAGGAGCGAGTGTTCCTGAAAGGTCATACAAGTCAAACTTGCTTATGTTGATTCCAACCTTCTCTTTGAGAAGCTTAGGAACATCAAGACCTGCAGCAATGAGAATTTCGTTGATATCAACGATTGGTTTAAGTGCTTCAAGAAGAGCTGAAACAGGAGTTAATAAGTTTTCAACTATCTGAAGTAAACCGTTATTTGCAAAGAAGAGTGAAAGGTTTGGAAGAATATCTGCAAGAGTCTCAATAGGAGCATTGAGAATATCTTCTACCTTATCCCAAAGAGGATTGATAATATCAAGAAGAATATTGTCATAAGCCTCATAAATGTCTTCTCTGTATTGATATTGAGTTTTGATATTGTATACACCGAATGCCTCGAGAAGAGGAACAATTGTTGATGTATATCCGTCTGAACCGGGAAGCTTGATTAAATCGAAGAGGTTGAGTGATGCATCATTAAGAAGTACATCAAGTACACCATAGATAGGACGGAGAACAGCAACAAGTGCATTCATAAAGCTGTTTCTGTCTGTTACGCCCCACTTAAGGCTATCTTTGTTAACCTTGCTCCAAGAGCCGGCACTCTTAATTACGCTTGCAGCGTCAGGATATTCTGTGCCGTAATCCTTGTTTGTAAGAAGTGCAGCAACGTTTGATGTTGAGAAATCAATATCTGTCATTGCAAGAAGATGTGTGAGTGAACCGATATCATCACTGATTTTAACACCTTCAATTGCACTGTAAAGACCTGTAGCAAGTGAACTTACAATATTGTCAGTGTAAAGGTTCTTTTCAACAAGACTTGAGAGACCGCCCTCAATAAGACCTCCAACGAGACCATCAAGCATTGGTGCAAGCTGACGGCAGAAATCTTCATCCATATTGCCGAATGTGAATTCATAGCTGTCATCATACTTGAAATCTCTGTAATCGAAGAATTTATTTGTAGCCTCTTCAGTTAATAAGTAGAATACAGCAAGAACTATATCATCCTTTGATGCTGTGCCGATTTGGTTAAATACGGCTTTGATTATATTAGCGATTGTTGCATTCTTCTTTATTGCATCAATACCGCAAAGGAGCTTCTTAAGACCTGAAGCGTTCTTAATCAGAACATCTGAGATATATCTGAGAGCTGCAACAAGTACTTCACCCTGATTTGCTTTAACCTGCTTTGTTGTGTATTTGCCCTTGTCGTTCTTAGCCTTGCTCTTTACAGTTTGAATTGTGCCGTGGCTTGCGATTTGAGCGAAGTCAATATCAGGAACTTTAATGTTAATCTTGTTTTTCTTAAGAATCGAATTTACAAGAGGAACAACGATGTCCTGAATGTTGCACTTTTCAAGGTGTGTAAGTTCAAGGTTAAGATTAACCTTAAGACCGAGTGCATCTTTTACAATCTTGCCGAGGCTCTTGCCTGCAATTATTTCAACAAGATCATCAACATTGAGACCGTTCTTATCAAGAATACCGATAAGTCCGTTTTCTGCAGTTACAGGAGCAAGTAAATTGCTGACTGCCTGTGCAAGTCCGTTGCTGTCAAGGAAGTAAGCAACGTTTGGAAGAATCTTTGTGATTGTATCAAACGGTGCATCACAAACATCGTCTACTAAACCAACGATTGGCTTGAGAACATTGATAAGGAGGTTATCCTTAGCTTTCTTATAATCCGCCTTGTATTGCTTGTATGTCTTAACATCGTCACACATAAATGCTTCAAGAATTGGGATGATAGCATTTTCGTAACCGTTCGTGCCGATTCCTAATTCAACACCATTGAATGTTGAATTCTGGAACTCGTTAATAATTTTTACAAGGTCAATTTCAAATACATTAACTACATTTTTGTTTGACGGATGGTCTTTATAGTCATGATATTCAGCAGTCTTTACATTGCTTTGGATGGTGAGTTTAAAGATACCTTTCTTTAAACTGTATTTAAGAGTACAACCGTATTCTCCATCACCAAGCTCTGATTTTCCGCTTATGTTGAGAGTTTTGATAACGCTGTTGATATCAATTCCGCCTAAATCAAGTTTACCCTCAGCAAGGAATATAGCTAATATATCATTGAATGGTCTGAATATAGCAGCGAGACCGTTTACAAAACCTGTCTGAGCCTTTGATGAACCATCCTTGAAGCCCCAGTTGATTTTCTTAACACTCTTCCAGCTCTTAGCTTTCTTAAGTGTTGATGCTGCACTTGAATATGTTGTGCCATATTCTGAATTTGTAAGATAAGCAGCTATACCCTTAGGAGAAACATCTATTCCGATTGCTTTAAGGATGTCTGCTATTGTCATTCCCGAGTTCTTATCAATTACAGTATCAAATAATCCGTAAATACCTGCAAGAGCTTTTGTAAGAATGTCGTTTGTGTAAAGATTATCATTTACAAGTGAAGCGAGACCCTTAATGTCTGTAACTCCGAGACCATTGAGAAGAGGGAATACATTAGCTACAAGCTCATCAAGCTGGTCAACTGCTTTGTTTGCATCGGAAGCTGTGAGTCCCTTTGGATATGAGAATGTGCCTGCAAGCTTTGATGCATATTCACTGAATGTCCAGTAAACCTCTGTCGGGCTTTGAACTACTGCAAGAACCTTATTAATAACATCAAGAATCTGTGTAGCAGAAAGCTTCTTAAGAATGTCTGAAAGACCGGGAGCTAAGCTGTCGATAAGATTTTGAATTAATTCTGAACCAAGAACTGTATCAACTAAATAGCCGTAAACAAGGAGTAATACCTCAGCAGGTGATTTAGCTGATGCAAGTTTGCTCCAGTCAATATTCGGTAATGTGAATAATTCACCAAGTAAGTCATTAATAAGTGTAATAACAATATCTTTCTTAGGAAGACTTATTCTGATTCCGCCGCCAATCAGATCGTTAATCATTGCAGCGAGAGTAGGTGACAAGTAGTTAACTATTCCTACTGCACCGTTAATAATATTGTTGATTGAATCAATTGCACCGTTAACAATCTTCTTAACGTATGAATCCTGAAGTACACCTGCAAGACCCTTAACTATATTAAGAACAAATGTTACAGGAGCATCATAAATCTGATCCATAATGCTGCTTACAGGAGTAAGAATACCCTTGATAAGCTTTTGTGAATCTGTAGCCTTGTTAAACGCGCTTGGTGACATAACACCGCTTGCACCTGTTGCCTTAGCCATGCTGTTAAGAACAGGGTAAACAATTTCACTGTACCAGTTATTTGTTCTTGAAGAATCAGTGTATGTGTTTGTAAGAACTACGCCAACGATAGCAGCAATACCGTTGAGTGATTCGCCGAGTGCATCATAGAAAGCAGTTTTATCACCATTTTTAAATCCAAACTTAAGGTAATCCTTGCTCCATGTGCCCTTGGTGTTGTTGGCTTCAGTAATCTGAACCTTGAATGAATTCCAGTTCAAATTATCCTTATCCTTAAGAATATCAGCAGTGTCAGCATAATCCTTACTGAGTCTTACTGCAACAGCATCAGGAGAAATAATTCCATAGAGTGCATCTGCAATAAGCATGTTAGGATCTCTCTTTGTAAGAAGACCGCTGTCTTTATTGTAGAATAAGTAGTCAACAATATTTTCAACAAGTGAATATGTTTGAATTACAAGATTTGAAAGGTTAGCAGATGTATAAACCTTCTTTTTATCAACATTACCATCAGCTGTTGGAGCGGTACCTATTTTACCGTTCTTGCTGGTAGTAGCTTTGTTCTCTCCAACTACAAAGTAGAGATAGTTATTTAAAAGCTTAACAATTGCATTAGTATTTTCAGCTCCGAAATAACCTGAAGCAAATGTTACAAGTGAAGAAAGAATATTATCTGTTGAATCCCAATCAAATCCGTTAAGTGAAGTATTTGAAAGGAGAGATGAAAGTAATTCATCAAGTGTATCAATAAGCTTTTCTGCAGCAGCAGTATTAGTGCCTGAAAGAAGCTTGCTGTAGTCAGTTCCTGCAGCAGATTTCTTTGATGCAGTGAGTAAAGGTGTGCTTGCCTTTAATGCATTGCCTACCTTATAATCGTTTGATGCTCCGTCATTCTTAACAAGAGTCATAATGACAGGAACAAGTCCTCTGTTTTCGCCATTCTTGTTAAATTGAATGTTTGAAAGAAGGAAGAAGCCGCTTTCATTGCTGAAACCAACAAAGCCTGTTTCGCTACGCTTTGTAAGTGTAAATGAAGCATCGTCGCTTCTCTTTAATTGGAATAGACCATTAACTACATCGGTAATGATGCTTGTTTCTCCTAATCCGCCGAGAGCTGCAAGTAAGCCCTGAACAAGCGGAATCTTGGAAGTAATATCGTTGTTTTCATCAGCGAATGTATCGTTAACAAAATCAAGAAGACCGTTAATCCAGTTACCGATAAAGATATTAACGAATTGATTAAGAACCTCCTCAGCGTCATTTAATGTAGCTGTCTTTTTAAAGGCATCAAGAGTATTATTCTGAAGCTGAGTTACAGTTTTATCATTTTTTGTCTTAGTAATTGTTGTGATTTTACCATCATATGTATATGTCCAGTCAGAATCAACATTATACTTTTTGATGAAATCCTTGCCCATCTGGTCAAGAACCTGGGGCAGTGCAACAAAGATATTATTAAGACCTCTTTGTGTAATGGCATCTCCGTCTGCATCATATCTTGCATCATTTGCATGCTCAGCAAGATATGTGTCGACTGCATTCATTGCGAATGTTGCAATTTCAGTAACGATTTCGTCAACACCTATAGCAATCTGCTTATTTGTTTTAATATCTTCAGCTTTATCTGTAGATTTTGACAGTGCTCTGAAAATAGTTCTTGCAAGACCCGATACTTCAACACTGCCTGTGCCGATACGAGCTCCGTAGAGTGCCTTATCTGCAACAAAAATGTTGGTGAATACAGGAATATTATTATCATAAACATCGCCTGTATAGTGACCGACAATATTGTAAGCTGTTTCTTCATCACCTACTAACCAGTGAAGGATTGAAGGAACTACCTTGTTAAGATCAAAGGTAAGTGCTCCGATACCGATATCAGATCCTACCTCTTGTGTGTATTGATGGAGAATACCGGTTTCGCCGCAAAGAAGGCTGAAAACAGGACCGCCGCTCTTATTCTGGAGGTCACCTTCACCATTGAGAACAATTGGTAAAATAAGCTCGTCAAGAGCAATTGTCAATGTCGGAAGAAGATTGAATATGGTTTCAACCGGTGCTTTATAAAGGTTGAGCCAAAGGTCATTAAGAACACCTGAGCCGTCAGAATCATAAAGCTTAATATCAGATTCAAATAAATCGTTGATAAGCGGCGCAACCATTTTACCAATATCCGAATCCTTATCAAGAATACTTGCAATTGTGCTGTTAAGTGAGCTGTTTACAGCCTCAACAACAAGATCGCTTGGAATAGCATAGTCTGCATATTTGTATGCAACACTTGCAGTTAATGGAGCAACCAAAGAATAATACTGACTGAGCAATAAATACACTGATATTGCACTTACAGAATCAGTAGTTTCATTTGTTGCATAGCTTGGTGAAATATAAATCTTTATGAGTTCCGAAGGAATCATATAGTTAATTTGGTCAATGAAATTCATATTCTGATTTTCAAATTTGGCTGTACCCATTGTATAAGCGAAACTCTTTAATGCATCAACATCGTTTGCAATTGCGGCATTCAAAAATTGTGCCATTATACCGTCTTTTCTGCTTTCACTTTTTATAGCTGCCTGTTCAATATATTCTGCAGCAGGAATACTGAATACACAATCGCCTGAATTCAAATAATTGATAAAGTCTGCATAATAGAATGTGCTGCGTGAGCTGGCATAAGAAGCAAACTCTTCAAGCTGTTTGTCTGTAACTTCCATGCTCTTTATATCATCAGCATTAAAAAGATTACTGTAAATCAAGACAGCTAAAGTCATTTCATAATAAAATTCATTATCAAATGTGTCTTGAAGAACGGTATTTTCCGGTACTGTTGCACCACCCATTTCGGCAAGACCCTTGAAAATAGAATTAATCATATTCGCCTGGTCAGCAATGTAATAATACATAGCATCTGCAAGGTTATCGACAGCTATACCTGTTTGGGCGCCGTCAAGCCAACCCTTAATAAACTTAACAAATGTTTCTGCTGTAGGATCTTTAATATCACTTAAAAGAGTACCGTCAACATTGACATTTCTGAAATCTTCAAGTGTTAATTTGCTAAAATCATCGGTCTTGTATTGTTCAGCAACACATTGCAAATATTTTCCCAATACAACATCATTTGCTTCGGAAAGGGCGTTATTACTTTCTAATTCAGCATTGGAATATGCATTAAGCAGATTATTTAACTTTTCATAAGTATCTCTGCAATAAGCCTGAAGCTCACTGCTGCCGGAACTTCTATTATCTCTGCAGAACGCGTATAGTGAATAAAAGTCCATTACTGCGTTCTCATCATCAAGATAAGAATAATAAATATCTGCAATTGGTGAGGAATCGCCTCTAATGCTTGCCTTGTCAGCATTACTTCCTCCGAGTAAACCGAGAAGCAACGGCGATGCACCTGCTACTACATCAGAAATAGTAGTGGTATCTGTTACTTTCATACCGAGGTTTTCCTCAAGCAGTTTCTTGATTGCATCAATCTGCAGTAATTGCGGAATGTAAGTGTCAACCAAGTCATTAAGTGAAGCAAATGCTGCTTCAGCATCTGTTCCGTCTGACCAATAATCGCTGTTTGTGTCAGTTTTGTTGCCGTCTGCTGCAAAGGCAGTAAAGCCAACCGAACAACTGGTTATGATCATGACTAAAGCCAAAAATAGGCTTAGTAGTTTCTTGCTCGTTTTCATAATCATCTCTCCTTTTCTTTAATGATTACACAAACACAGCATTTCTCTTATAGAAAAGAGCAGCTGCTTGTGCCCATTTGCACAAGGAAGCGTTCCTCAGTTTGGATTTCAGAGCGCAAATTACCCTTGTGAACGAACAATTCAATATATTTATATCAAATATTTATAATAAAGTCAATAGATTTTTAAAAATATTTTAATAAATTATGAATTATTAAAAAATAATAATAAACTTATAAGACAATTTATCTTTTAAACCGTATGTAATCTAATTTCATATAATTTTCTTGATTTAACAGACGAGTTTCAAGTGAAAGTAAATTGCTTTACATAGGCCTCAAGATTGTAAAGTAAAAAGCTTAACTTTAACAAAAATGAAAATTTGTAAAATTATTTTTTGACAAGTGTGTAAATAATCAATGAATAAATTATTAATTTTTATATCATATTGAATTGAAAATCACAATAATTTAATGTAAAATTCACGATTTCACAATACTTTCAGGAATATTTTTGTATGCGAAACATATTTATTACTATATAGAAATTTCCAAAAAAAATATTGACTTTGCCGCCATAAAATGGTTTAATATAGTTGCGTAATTTGCGTCATTGACTTAATTTACTTAAGTATGTGTGAACAGATTTGTTCTTCAGTCTGTTGCGATAATTCGCAATAGGTCAGAGATTGAGACAACGCATGATTTCATTGGCGCTTTTTATTCGTACTAAAAATTTTATGGAGGAAAAATTTAAAGTGGAAACTAAAAAATCAAAAGTTTTTACTCGTAAGCTGATTGCATTATTTCTATCAGTTCTTATGGCGCTTTCTTGCTTTACCGGTGCGTTAACCGCTTTTGCTGCAAGCAACACCAGTGATAAGAATTATCATGATAGTAATCTTGCTTCAAACTTTATGGCTTGGGCTGAAACCACAGATGAGCAAACTGCTGAAGCACTTTTAGACTACGCAGATCTATATCTTGGCGATTTAATGACAAGACTTTTAGGTTCTGATCATATTTATTTTAGCCAAAACATAGTTGTAGCTACAATTACAATTGATGCTTACCTTGACAGCGTTGATGGTCTATATGATCTCATTCGCCAGGCAAACAACATTCTTGATTCATACGGCGGACTTGTCGGCGGCGATGTTAAAAATATTGACCTTTCACCGATTGCCGGTCTTTCACCTGCAACATCAGGCGATTATGTAGTATCAAAATGCGGTAAGTCTTATCGCCAGAATTATAGTGCTAAAGAACTTATAATGGCTCTTGCTAAAACATTATTTGTTAACTCTAATGATTTCGGCGGCAAAAATGTAGTTGGTCAGTTTCTTAAGGGCTCACTTGATCTTGGTCTCCTCGAAAACTTTATCGGAGGAAATGTTTATAGTCTCCTTCAAGGCACTTTCGGTATGTGGGACGGTTATCAATGGAACCTTGTTTACAATTTAGTTGCAAATATTATCATCAATAATACTAAATGGTTTACAGAAAGTGAAAAAGAAACTTATTTAAATGACTTAAAGAAGACAAATGCATCAGACAGAACTTATGCTTGGAATTTTGATGATCTTCTCTTTAAGGCACTTAATGAGCAGCTTCTTCAAAAGATTAGTGTATTAGTAACATATCCTAATTATGTTCCTACAGTTGATGAAAAAACAGGTGAAACTGTTTATGTTAATGATTCATCAGCACTTCGCAAGAAAGAGGGCAGAATTCAGGATTCTAAACTTGTTTATTCATCAGAAGAGCAATTTGCAAACAATGTTCTCCTTTTCGTATATGATAAAAATGGTGATGGCAAGCTTGAAAATGTATATGATGCTCAGGGTAACATCACAACATTAGAAGTACTTACTATTGAAAAAGATGACAATCTTTTCGACTTTGCTTTCAGAGCACTTGAGCTTGCTTGGGAGACAGTACTTCAGGATACACTCGGTCTTGTTCATGTTAACTACAATGGTCATGAGTCAGTAGAGGGCTCAGTTGGTTCTAACTATGATAACCAATTCTTCTATTGGATGACCGGTGCAGGCAACAGAGGCTGGAATTACGATAACTGGAAGTCAAACTACTCATCTGAAAATGTTCAGGCTTGGGCAAACGCAGTTTACGAAAGCTATGGCACAAGCAGTGCTGACGAATTCCTTACTGCTGTTAAGCGTACATATGAATATGACAGAAATGTTGCAGAAGATGCAAAGGGCAACTGGCATGATATTGATTCAACATCATTATTCAATAAGCTTCGTTACAGCCCGCTTGCAGATGTATACTTTGATATGCAGACAGGTCCTATCAATCTTTATTTTGAGCAGACCGGCATTAGCAGTATGTCAACATTCTTTGACACTGCATTTACAAAGTATGACAGCATGGTTGCTGCATTTAACGATGCTCTTGTAGCTGCTACACAGATGATCTTTATGGAAAGTGACAACATTGGTTACGGCACTGATGAGAATGAAAAGCCTGTTACCAATCTCACTGTTCCTACAATGGCAGTAACAAACAATACAACTGATAAGTCTACAGTTGCTGCAACACTTGTATCTAATTTCATGGATATGTTTGAATATGCAGCAAATGCAGCAGATCCTAACATTCTTAATAACTATTATACTAATAATAACATTACTGTTGCATCAACGAATGATAATCTTTCAGAGACAAACTTTGAAGAAGCTATGATGCCTCTTCTTGTTGCTTGCCTTAACACTCCTGCACTTGACAGTCTCGTTGGTATGATCCACGATGACAAGTGGGATTCAGCTAAGGATGCTGAGGGTGTAGCAATTGTTGCTCTCGAAGAGTATCTTTCATATGTTCTTCCTGATAAGGATTATTCAGTTCTTTGGACATATGATAATGATGGCTTTATCGTATCTAAGAGCGATACTGTTGATTTATTTAACAGTGCTGTTCTTCCTATGGTTCGTGATGCTCTTGGCTATGTTATTTCTTCAACAGTACCATGCCGTACAAAGGACGGTGCTGAGTGGAATGTATATGATTCAAATCCAACTGATGATACAACAATCTTTGAAATTCTTAATTCTGTAATGTGCTATTATGCATCAACAGATAATTTCTCAGATGGCACAACAGGTAAAGCAGTTGCATCTCTCCTTGGTGTAGTTGATGCTAACGGCAACTGCCTTGTATCTATGGATAATGACATTTGGACAAATCTTGATAATATAGTAAATTCATTATTACCTGTTATCGGTACTCTTCAATATGGCACAAGCTCAAAGGCTGGTCAGGCTTCAAGCAAGGAGCTTATTTATGACGGCATCATCAATGGTATCCTTGATATCGGCGATGTAAATGAGCACTCAAATAAGCAAGGTATTACAAACCTTATTGAGCAAATTCTTACAATCGTATCTGCTGATCCTATTTCAAATCAGGGCGTTGATGTAATGGTTTACGACGAACTTGTAGTTCCGATCGTTAACAACCTTTTCGGTGCTCGTTACACAGGTCAGGGTTATGATAAGGTAATTCCTTATTCATCATGGTATGATCAGGATGCTTATGCTGATACAAAATCATCATCACCGTTTGATTCACTTGTAACAACAAGCACACTTGCTCACTATTCAGCTGCATCTGATGTAACTGATAGTAATGATACAGGTATAATCGGTATCCTCATTTGCAATATTTATGAGGCATTCGGCGGAAATAGCTATTCTAATGCAGGTACTAGCGGCTGCTGGACCGGCGCAATGTTTGCGGTTGAAGCTGTTAACAACTTCATCCCTTCATTCGTTCCTCAGCTTTCAGACCATGAGCTTAATTCTGCAACTGCAGAAATTGCTATTCCGTCACAATCAGGATTAACATCCAGCACTGCATTTACATCTACAACTCTTGATATTACCAACAACTCAATGGGTCTTAACAGATTCTATAGAGATAAAGATGGTTCTGTTAAGAGAGATCCTAGATATTTCATTAATGTTAAATCTGTAGACGTTACAGCATCAAACGGAAATGTTTCAAATATTACTCTTGGTAATGCTACAGGCGTTATCGCTCCTGAAAAGACCAAGAAGGTTTCTGTTTCAGGTAATGCTCCTTCAGGTGGTGTATTATATACATTTACTGTTAAATATGATATATTTAAGGGCGAAATGAATGGCACAACATTGCCAACAGAGACTGCTGATAACCTTGTTGAATCAGATCTTGAGACAATCGCTTATATGTATCTCACAACTGACAAGAACTGGAGAGATACTCTCTATTCTCGTGACTACAGTGATACCGTAAAAGAATATGATGCTAATTATGAGCCTGGATCAGGATCAGAAAGTACATATACTAAATCAACTGCTAAGGGCGGTACAAATAATTACTTATATGCTACTTTCCCAAAGAGTTTCATTGTACCAATGTCTGAGCCAAGCTCAATTGAAAATCTCGGTTTCCGTGTAAGAAACGATGAGAGTTCATGGAGCTTAACAAAATCTCGTGCATTTGATGGTGTGTATACATATCTGACAGCCGGAACTGAATATTATGCAGTTAACGGTAAAACAATGAATGATATTTCCGACACACTTACAACTGCATCAGCAGACAACTCAAATTATGCTTATGCTGCTGTTGATAAGACAAACGGTAATATCCTTAACTATGACCTTTATGACTACTATAATCCAAACACGAAAGAATGGGTTAGAGGCGATGTCATGAGTACCGGTGTTCATGCCGGCTTTACAGAGGCAGAAATCAATGCTCTTGATGATAGTATTAAGGGTGCTGAAGGTTTCAATACTCGCGTCCATGTAGCTTATACTATTGATGAAGCTATTGCAACCGGATATGTTAAGGGTGTTCAGAGAACAGCTGCTGCCGTTGATTCAAACGGTAACACAACTTATTCATACGAAGCTGTATTATTTGACTTAAGTACTGATGGTGCTAATGTAAATGTTGAAGGAAGCGGTAGCAGTGCTTTGAAAGCATCTACATTACTTCTCCAAGGTAAATATGCAAATGACAGTAAGAAATCTATTTCTTGGGGTACTCCAACTGCCGGTATTTATCTTGCTTCAGGTAAAACTGATGTTTCAAAGAACTCAACTATTTACACCAAGTTCCTTAACTACGATGGAACAACTGCACTCACTGCTGATGAGTATGAAATGAAGGTTCAGGTATACACAGTAAACAATCCTAATATGAATGGTTCTATTCATATGTATATTGCTGATGATACAGGAGCTTCAACTCTTACTCAGGCATATAATAATAACCTTAACACTGTTGCATCATATCGTGCAAAAGACTTTACCGATTATGATGGAACAACTTCAGAGACTTATGAATCAATGAAGACTGCTCTTTCAGCAGCCGTTAAGACAATTTCTACTCCTGTAACAACAGAGAATGCTGCTGGTCTTGGTTCAAAGATGATCAACCAGGCAGCTACTGAGACTGTTACTAACGAGCTTCATAAGGATATCGCTTATACACCAATTCCTACATCAACTGCTCTTCCTGCAGCTATTCAGGCTTATGCAACTAAGGGTGCTGATGGATATTGGTACTATAACGAAGAATGCACAATGCCTGTATACAGTAATGTTGAACTTTCAGGCAGCAACTTGACTCAGGATGCTACAGGTACTCCTGTTGCTCTTGGTGAGGATGGCAAGTATCACATTGTAAATGCTCCTGTATATGAGACTGCATGGGATACAACAACATATCCTGGTGCTCCTTATCGTTATGAGACAACAACTCAGTCAACTGATTCTCAGGGCAGACCTCTTTATAAGGAGATTAGCTTCGTTTACAGAGATGCAAACGGTAATAAGGTAAATTCTGATGACGATTGGTCATACAAGCTTGCTGAAACAGCAACAGTAATCAAGCCGAATGACGGTACGGATTATCGTGGTACTTACCAGCTTGATATTGATAACCTTGCTTACTGGCTTGAGCAATTACAGTCTAAGGTTGATACTGCAATCGCTAACAGAATTGTTAACGAAGTATCAAATGACCGTGAAGGCTTGAACAATGTTAACTACGAAGTAGCTTCATATGAGAAGATGGTTCAAATCGCTAGAGATGCTGAATCACTCATTTGGTATGAGGATACTGGTGAAGTTGATGCTGCTGGTATGCCTGTCTATGAGGCAGTAACGAATAAGTCATCACTTCAGATTGAATCTGCTATAAATATGTATAACGAATTCAAGGGCTATGTAATTCCTCGTGGTTATATAGGTAATAAGCTTGAGGCTGAAATCTCTTGCGCTACTACACCTAACTATACTGCGTCAAATAAGCCTGCAGATGTTTACACTTATGCTGACTTCGATTATACTCAGACAGTAGGACAGGATGCTCAGGGTAACGATGTAGTTACTGCAGCAACTGTAACTTCTGCTACTGCAGCAGAGGCTGAATATGGTGCATGGGTAGACGGTGCTCTTGTTAACGAAGGTCCAACCGTTTACACAGACGATTCATGGAATGCTTACATTATCGCTCTTTCAGAGGCTATCAAGACTGCTGATGAAGGAACTGCTCAGGTTTCTAAGATTTATACAGTTAAGACAGATCTCCAGAGAGCTGAAAACAACCTCACTGAGGCTGATGCAGCTTCCGATACAATCACAGTAAGTGGTAAGATTGTAATTTCATCTGATATTAATGGTAATACAGGTGCCGTAGCTATTGGTGGCATTGACGTACTTGATGCTCAAGGAAACGTTGTTGCAACCTCAGCTGCCGATGGTACATTTAGTGCAGAGGTTCCTGCAGGAACAACTGAACTTAAGATTTCTGGTCCTACAACGATTGACAGAACAGTAACTCTTACAGGTACTGCATCTGTTGCTGATGTTGTAATTCCGGTTGTTATTGCTGACTATAACCGCGATACTTATGTAGATAACACAGATAAATACTTATTTACAAAGGTTTATTCCGGTCAAGAGGCATACAGTGTTTACTATGACTACAACGGCGATGGCTATGTAGATAACACAGATAAATACTTATTCAGCAATTTCTATGGTAATACTATCGAATATTCACCACTTTCACTTGACTAAATTTAGCCATTTAAATAAAAAACCCGGATAAGGGCATAGCTGTTTTAAAGTTCTGCCCATCCGGTATAAATAAGGCGTAATTCTTCTAAATCGCTTCGGTTGGAGAAGATGAGGACCAGGACCGGATTCAGAGTGTTGGTTATTTTGATAACCGCACTCTGATGAAGGCCCGGTCCAAAAAAAAAGCATTATTTTGCAATCGGCGTGACTAACCGATTGCGGATATAATAATGCGATTGCTTCGGCACTCGTAAAAAATAACTAGGCAGGAATAATTTTATGACAAAATTTTCTAAAGAATGCTTAGCTACCCTTCTTACGGTTATATTAATCTCAATTTTTATATTTCCTGCACAGGCTTTTGCTCAAACGGGCACGCTTGGCACGGAAACACCAACCATTACAGCTGCCTTTACTGATGCCGCCGGTGAAGCGGTTGACGGTAATTCACTTGGAACGAGTGATTATACTGTGTCAATCAAGCTTTCCGGTATGAAGACGGTTTCCGTTTTTCAGCTTACTGCTTCTTATACTGATGACATGACTATCAACAGTGTTGCAACTATAGCTGATAATAATCCAAGTTTCAGTGTCGGCGCTATTGTAAATGAAGACAATTCTTTTGTCGCTATTATTGCTTCTGAAAATGACGATACATCTGCTATTTCAGATGGAGAAGTAATGCTAACAATGACAGTAACTATTAATACCGCAGGTGACTTTGCAGACTATTTTACAGTTTCATCAGACCCTGATTTAACCTTTACTGAGGCTGATTATGGTGATGGCTTTGAGTCTTGCTATGTCCTTGTTGGGAATGAGGAGACAGGGGAACATTTTCCATACATTACGGCAGATATGTCTCCGGTTCTTACTGAAGAAACCTATTCTGTAACAGGTCAGATTACAATTGCTGCAGATATCAACGGTGCTGAAGGTGCTCTTGGTATTGGTGGTATTACGGTTTCTGTAGATGTTAATGGCGAAACAATTTCTGCTGTAACCGATGAAAATGGTTACTACACGCTCACCGGTATTCCGGAGGGAACTTATACAATGGTTATTAGTGGTTCAACCACTATTGACAGGGAAGTTACATTAGTGGTTTCTGATGATAAATCCGTAGCTGCTGTACCAATAGTTATTGCGGATTATAACAGGGATACATATATAGATAATACGGATAAGTATTTATTTACAAAAGTTTATTCCGGTCAGGAAGCATACAACATTAATTACGATTATAATGGCGATGGCTATGTAGATAATACGGATAAGTACTTATTCAGCAAATTCTATGGTCAGGAAATTGTATATACTAGTGTAACATTATAATTATTTTTATAATAATTAGATTTTTATTGGAGGAAAATTTAAATGGCTAAATCTTTTAAAAAAGTAATTGCTTGCCTGCTTGCAGTGCTTATGGTATGCTTCTCAATGCCATTCACAGCTCTTGCAGCTCCTGGTGATTACGCACCTGATGTTCAGCTTCAGTTTGGTACTTTCTATGATACCAATTCTGGTTCTTGGACTGACATTGGTACTGCAGCAGCAGGTTCAAGCTTTGATTACTGCGGTATCTATGATGCAAAAGTAGATTACAACAGCACAAAGAACGCTGATGGTTCTATTTCAGGTAATCTCGTTCTTACAAAGGCAAACGCTGATCAGTCTGCTGCTATTCTTGGTTGTGATTCAATCGATGCAGACTATGCTTATGGCGTTGACGATTATTTCACAGTAACAGTTCTTTTCACAAATATGAATGCTAAGGTAGCTGTTATTCAATCAGTTCTTACTTATTCTGATAATATTGAACCGGCCGGTTTATACTCATATAAGAGCGGTCGTACTACAAAATATGCATTTGGTACAGAGTCAGATCGTGTAACTGCTGGTGGTACATGGACATCTGCAGGTACCAGTCCGATTTGGGCACAAGGTCAAACAGCATTATATAATGGTGGTTTCGGTGAAACAGCCGATGATACATCATATGTTAATACAGAAAATAACTACATCAATGTTGCATGCGTTTCTGCAATTGGCGGTACAGATGTAAGCTCAACATCTTCACCTGATCCTGACGTTCCGTTTACCAATCCTGAAACAGGCGACATGACAGAAGGATATACTTACACAAATACTGTAGTTGCTGAAACATTCGCATTCAAGATTGTTGGCGAAGGCGACATCACATTTGGTGTTTGGGATACTGACAACTCAAAGCACAGTGAAGGTAACTATTCAGGCGGTTACTACTTCTCACCTGACGAGAGCGGTGTAACTGATACTTATACAACATATGCTACTAACGCTAACCCTTCAGCTCCTGGTTCTATGAAGATGACAATCTTCGGTATGAATGTTAACTCAGGTCAGGGTATCGGAAGCGAGCATGATCACTCAGCTAACACAACAGTTATCAATCAGAAGGCTGCTACTTGTGCAGAAGACGGCTACACAGGTGATGTAGTTTGCGCAGAGCATAATGATGTTGTTATTACTAAGGGTGAAGTAATTTCTAAGGATACTGTTGATCACACATATACAGAGAAGGTTGTAGCTCCTACTCACACAGAGAAGGGTTATACAGAATACACTTGCTCAGTATGCGGTGACACATATAAAGATAAGTATGTAAATGCACTTGGTCATAATCCTGATACTCCTGTAAAGGAAAATGAGGTTGCTGCTACATGTACTAAGAAGGGTTCATACGAATCAGTTGTATATTGTAAAGATGACGGTGCAGAGATTTCAAGAACAACAGTTGAAACAGACATGATTCCTCACACAGCTTCTGACGCTGTAGAAGAGAACAGAGTTGAGCCTACAGAAGAAAAAGAAGGTTCAGTTGATAAGGTTGTATACTGCTCAGTATGCGGTGCAGAAATGAGCCGTACAGAAGAAGTACTTCCTAAACTTACTCATACTCATGTTTGGACAGATGAGGTTGTAGCTCCTACATGTACAGAAAAGGGTTACACAGTTCACACATGTGCATGCGGTGAAACTTACACAGATTCAGAGACAGATGCACTCGGTCACGACTTCACAGTTCTTGAGTCTGCAGAGGTTCCTGCAACTAAGGAAACTGCCGGTAAGACAGCAGTTTACTCATGTGCTAACGGCTGCGGCGAGACTGAAGGCGGCGAAGTAATTCCTGCTCTCGGTGTTAAAGTAACTGTTGACGGCAAATATGCTCAGTACGGTGATGTTAATGTTGATTACGGTACTACAAAGTATGATTACTTATCAACAGTAACTCTTACAGCTACACCTGTTGAAGGTTCTTCATTCGTAGGTTGGGAGATTTCAGGTAAGAAGGTATCTGAGGATGCTACTTTAACATTCACAGCTACATCTGATGTAACTGTAACTCCTATCTTCGCTGATACAGATTCAGCTATTACAGTTGTATTCCTTGATAAGTACAACAATGTAGCATATTCATATGTTGGCGATGTTGCAGGTTTTGCTGAGGCTATGAACACTGCTATCCCTGTTGGTACAGATTATCCTGGCTTCACATTTGAAGGCTGGTCATTAACAAATGAGGAAATCAAGGCTATCACAACTTCAACAACTGTTACTTCAACATACACAGCTACAGGCGACCTTTACAACGTTACTATTGACGGTGAAGGTACAATCGACGGCGAAGCTGTAAATTCAAAGCAAGTAACTTATGATACTAAGGTTACAGTTAAGTCTGAAGGCGCTACAGCTTGGGAAGTAAATGGTGCTCCTGTTGCTTATGGCGACACTTACTCATTCTTCGTTGGTTCTGATGTTACAGTTAAGCCTGTAACCGGTACTGTAATAACTAAGCCTGAAGTTGGCATGGTTAGTGCTACAGTAACTGATACAGCTAAGAAGAAGGTTAACTATCTTGCTACAATGAGTGTTCCTGAGACAGGTTACACATTACTTGACCATGGTTTCGTATATGTTGCTGATCAGGTTGATGCTGATGTATTAACAGTTGACAGTGTTGGCAATAAAGCTCCAAACGGCAAGGCTGTTAAGAAGGTTACAGCTGGTGCTACAGGTTCTAAGCAGTTTGCTCTTAACTATTCTGTAACTACAGCTCAGTATGCTACAGTTCTTGCTTACATTGTATATCAGGCTGAAGATGGCACTGTAACTACAGAGTACTCAGCTCCTATGGTATTTGATTACAATACAATCGCTTAAAATATCTACCGTTATTGATTATGACGAAATCAATACTTTGATATTCTAAAATTTTATCCTGTCGCTCTTGTGTAGACTGCGCAAGAGCCGACGGAAATTAACGGGAGGTTATTTCATAATGAAAGAACTTTATACAAAGCCTGTCGTTTCAGTTGATGAGTTTGAGACAACTGATGTTGTAACAACTTCTATCGATCAATGGGATGACGCTGACTAATTAAAAATAAAAAGGTGCGGAGCAATCCGTGCCTTTTTATTTTGCACAAAATTAAAATCAGGGCAGACACATAGTCCGCCCTGATTTATTTAAATATAATCATAAATTATTTATCTGCTTTTTGCTCGGCAATAATATCGTCAGCCGATTTATCATAAATATAATCAATTAATTCCTTTTTATTATCATCAACATTTATTGCTATTACACTTGCACCATTCTTATTTGCATATTCCCATGTGCCTTCAAAAGGTACTCTGGTTTCAACCATTTTACCGCTTAAGCAGGCAGCTGCACAAACAGCAAGTGATTTAATCTGTGATTTGCTCAAATCGGTTTCAATATATGGTGCGCTCTTATATGCCATACCATACAGTGAAAAAAGATTACTGCTCTTCATTCCGCTTATAATTGACTGCATAACTGTTCTTTGGCGTTTAGTTCTCATAAAATCGGTGTCTATTTTTCTGATTCTGCAATAGGCAAGAGCCTGTTCACCTGTTAGGGTTTGTTTGCCTGCCTCAAGCTTAACATTGCCATAGCGCTTTTTATGATTGGTAACTTCTTTTGCCTCTTTTTCAGTAACCTCTACTTCAACACCGCCTATGCTGTCAACCAAAACCTTAAACATCTCAAAGTCAGCAACAACATATCCGTCAATTTCAACACCGAAATTGTACTCAATAGTGTCAACAACTCCGCTGTAACCTCCATATGTGCACGCTGCATTCAATCTCTGCTCGCCATCGTGAGCGGGAATATATACCCAGGTATCACGCAGGAAGGAGGTCATCTTGATACAGCGGTGCTTCATATCAACAGATATCAGCATCATCGAATCGGCACGGCTTGCATCAGCCTTATCATCAGATCTGGCATCAACTCCGAGAAGCAATATGTTTTTTACTAATGCACTGTCTTTAAGCTCGCCTGAT
>JBKWUD010000015.1:0-45243 GCA_046989265.1 Eubacterium sp. | reverse complement strand
ATGCAGAATGAGCCGGTTGAATGAACGACTATTTCATCAGCATCCATAAGCTCATTAAGGGTATAATCCCTTTCTTCGGCAGCATATCCCAGCTTTTCAGCAAAAGCTAAAAGTCTGAGACGTGCAGTGCCCGGCAGAATTTCATCATTAAGTGCATGAGTAATAACTTTTCCATCTTTAAAGATGGACACATTTGAGTGAGCACACTCAGTTACGATATCGCCTCTGTGAAAGATAGCTTCTTCGCATCCTGCTCTGTTTGCAGCGGTAGCTGCCAGGCATGAAGGAATCAGATTCAGAGTTTTTACATTACAATAATGAAAACGCTTGTCTTCATAAGTGATAACATCAATAGGCTCATATGTATCTGCCACAGGTGATGGAGTAAGTGTTATCCAAAGATTTGCTTTAATGTCTTGTGCATAAATATGACCTCTTAGTCCTGATCCTCGGGTAACCTGCATGTATACAAACTGATCTCCGCTGTCTACCTTAAGAACAAGCTCCGCAAGTAAATTTGCTAACTCGTTTCTTTCAATGGGCATATTTATATCAAGCAGTTTTGCACTGTTATAAAATCTGTCAAGGTGTGCATCAAGATCAAAAATCTTGTGATTATGAGAATATGTAGCATCATAAATACCATCACCAAACCAGCATACCCGGTCAAGCATAGGTATCTGCATTTCCTCGATAAGTCCGTATTTTCCATTGTAATAGCCTAAATTTTCCATAATATGCCTCCATAAAAAATGGCAAAGGCGCCTGTGTTATATGACTCCTTTGCCAACATAATATAATTTTAATACTTATTTATGATAAAATCAATATAAAATTTAAAATATTTATTTTATTAAATCAATGTAAAATGCCGAAACGGTTTTTCAATCGTTTCGGCATTATTATAATTCAGCAATAATCCGCACATCCGCCAAGGACTGAAGATAACCTGCTGTTAAAGGCAGGTGGGCTTCATCCCACTATGCTTTGTGCTCCCAGCATCCTGCAAAACAGGGAGGTCTGCAATCCTGCATAACGGAGTCTGAATCCCTAATTAAAGATTGTTCGGGTTATTTGAGCCCTTGGTTGCCGAGATGCACAGACTATTAACTATTATTACTGTTCAGGTTCAAAATATTCTACTTCATATTTTTCTTCAACCTTAGCCATTAAGATATCTGAAATCTGTTCATATTCCATATCATCCTGAATTTCTTCAAGGAATTCATCACCGTTTTCATCGGTAACTACTTTGAGAATAACAACTTCAAAATCAGCCTCAACGATTTCATCATCATCTCTGAATTCTGTTATAGCAACATAAACATCTTCATCTGTTTCATATCTCTCAAGAAGCTCAAAGAGTATTTCATTGCCGTTCTCATCAGTTACGGAAAGAATGTCAGGTTCATAAATTTCTTCGTTAGCCATTTAATCACTCCCTATTTATCTTATAAGATATTATATAATTATTTATATTAATAGTCAATAGGTGATAACCATGAAAAATTTGCTATATATGTACATGATAATTTAAACTTTTTATTATCACAGCAAAACAACCAAAATATTTTAAAAATGTTGAAAAAAACTGTTGACAAATTACAAAAACTGTGTTATCATTTAGTTGAACTTAAAGGAAGGGCAAAAGAAATTAAAAGCCCCGGTTCAAATTTAATAAAGGAGGCTAATCCGATGGCAATTGAACCAGAGAATTCAGCCACCTGTTTAGTATCCCAATAAAATAACGGATTTGTCAGTCGGCAGTGGTAATAAGGAAATTACTTACGGATTGAAGCTTTATGAAGTATTTATAAGTTATTTGCAGGGTTGGTTAAATACTTACAGGTGTAGTTACAACTGAATAATAAAGTTATATATAATATGGATTATTTTCCTGCAGATAATCAGAGTTTCAAATCTCTATAAATATTGGAAATATAATTATGAGGTAAACTCCGATGTACTAAGGTACTGATTTTAAATATTAGATAAAGTAATTAAATTCTAATAGCGAGGTATACTCCAATGGGCTAGTTGGATTAATATCAAAATTTAATAAGAGGTTAGTCCGATGTACTAAATAATTTACGCTCCCAACTGTAAGTTGGGAGTTTTTTGTTGAAATGGTATATGCAATGATTTATAATGCACTTAGGTGATAGTATGGAAAGTATTTTGCAGATAGGTGAAGGCAATTTTCTTCGTGCCTTTGCAGAAGATTATATTCAGGATGCCGTTAATCATGGCTATAATGGTTCTGTTGTAATATGTCAGCCACGAAATAATGTAAAGATTATAAATGCACTTAATTCTCAAAATTGTAAATACAGTGTTATTGTCAGGGGAAGACTCGACGGCAAAACAATTGACGAAAGAAGAAAAATTAATTGTGTCTCCAGATGTATTGATACAGTGTCAGAATATAGCTTGCTTACTGAACTTTTTTGCAGTGATGATTTAGAAATTGTCATATCAAATACAACAGAGGCAGGTATTTGCTTTGACAAGACCGATAGGCCTGAAAGTTCACCTAATATATCTTTTCCGGCAAAGATGACTGTATTATTGTATAAGCGTTATAAATCAAATAAAAGTGGTCTCGTTTTCTTGCCTGTTGAGCTTATTGAAAATAATGCAGATGAGCTTAAAAGATGTATGATCGAGTATTCTAATCTTTGGAATTATGAAAGCGGATTCATTGAATATATAAATGATGAATGCTTTTTTGCAATACTCTTGTTGACAGGATTGTAACAGGTCATATTGCAAACGATGCGGATTTATGCTCGGTAGCGTGTGAACCATATAGAAGCTGGATAATTCAGGCTGATGAAAGTGCCAAAGAAATTATTCCGTTCAAAAATGTTACTTATACTGATGATTTGCTGCCTTACAGAACTCGTAAAGTGCGCATATTAAATGGTGCACACACTATGTCAGTGCTTGCTGCGTATTTATGCGGATTTGATATAGTTAGGGATATTCTGTGTGATGATGTATTTAAAAAATATATTGACAAGGGCATGAATGAAATTAAGCAAACAATTTCTTTGCCTGAGGAAGAGTTAAATGTATTTGCCAATCGTGTGCTGGAGCGATTTAATAATCCTTTTATCGATCATAAGCTTTTGGATATTTCATTGAATTCTGTTTCAAAATTCAAGGCACGCTGTCTTGGTTCAATTTTTGATTACATAAGTATCAATAATAGATTGCCTCAAATATTGACTTTTTCGCTTGCTGCATTGATTGCATTTTATACACATAAAGGCAGCAAAAGGAAATATTCGGTTAATGATAATCAATATGTTATTTCTTATTTTGAAGGTATTATGGATAAATCAAATGCTGAAATCATTGATAAAACATTATCTAATACCGAATTATGGGGAACGGATTTAACAAAAATACCGGATTTATATAATTTACTTTTAAAATATTATAATAACATTTCTGCAAACGGTATGCTTTCAGCCGTTCAAGAGGTAGCGTATGAATAAGTTTATTAAATTACATAATGATGATAATGTTGCAGTTGCACTTGAAGATGTTGAAAAAGGGTATTGTGAAAATGGTTTAACTGCCATTGATGATATACCAACTGCCCACAAGATTCTTCTGAATGACTTGAATGCGGGGGATAATGTTATAAAGTATGGCTATCCAATCGGCCATATTACTGAGGATACTCCAAAGGGCAGCTATGTGCACGAGCATAATCTGAAAACAAATCTTTCATCAATTATTGATTACAGTTATGACGGCGATACGAAATATAAGCCTGTAAAATCAGATATAACCATAAATGCTTATAAGCGAAAAAACGGCAAAATAGGAATTCGCAACGAAATATGGATAATTCCTACTGTCGGCTGTGTCAATAAAACTGCTCTTGCACTTGAGCGAATCGGCAATGAAATTGTTGGCAAAGGCTGCGATGGTGTTTATGCCTATAACCATCCTTTTGGCTGTTCTCAGCTTGATGATGATCAGGAAAACACACGGAAAATATTAGCTGCGCTTGTTAAACATCCGAATGCAGGCGGTGTTCTTGTTGTTTCATTGGGATGTGAAAATAATAACCTTAAAACATTTAAGCCTTATCTTGGTGATATTGATAAAGAAAGAATCAAATTTCTTTGTGCCCAGGATGCAGAGGACGAGCTTGCTGACGGCAAAATGCTAATTGAAGAAATCTATAATAATATAAAAAATGATAAAAGAGAATCAGTCGGGATTGAAAATCTGATAATCGGATATAAATGCGGCGGTTCGGATGCTTTCAGCGGAATCACAGCCAATGCTTTATGCGGCAGGCTTAATGAAAGACTTACAAATTACGGTGCATCGACAATATTAACCGAGGTCCCTGAAATGTTCGGCGCGGAGCAGATATTGATGCAAAGAGCGGAAAACAGGGAAGTCTTTGATAAAACCGTGAATATGATTAACGGCTTTAAACACTATTTTTATTCGCACGGAAAAGAATGTTATGAGAATCCGTCACCCGGAAATCATGACGGAGGAATTACAACTCTGGAAGAAAAGTCACTCGGCTGCATCCAGAAGGGCGGCAAATCAACTGTTACAGATGTTTTGGGTTATGGTGAGCCTTGTGTGAAGAATGGTTTAAACCTGCTTACAGGACCGGGTAATGATATCGTTTCGGTAACGAATCTGACTGCTGCCGGTGCACACCTTATCTTCTTTACAACGGGCAGAGGAACGAGCCTTGGTGCTCCTGTTCCGACTGTTAAAATTTCATCAAATACCCAATTATATAATAGAAAGAAAAATTGGATTGATTTTAATGCAGGCGAGTTAGTTAACGGCGAAGATTTTGAAAAGCTGACTGATAAGTTGCTTGAGCTTCTGATTTTAACCGTGAATGGAAAGAAAACAAAAAATGAGATTAATGGCTACAGGGATATTTCAATATTTAAAGACGGAGTAATAATGTAGTCAGCAGAAAGATACATTATTAATGTTATAATATATAATATAATATTATAGTTTAGTTTGAGAACGAATGTAGAAAAAGAACTTCTATCCAAATCTATTTTAAAAAAAATTTACAAAAAATTCAAAAAAGACCTTGCTTTTTGCTTATACATATTATATAATTAATCTGAATATTATAGGTGCAATTATGTCTTTTTTTGGAATATATTGTATCTAGTATAACGAAATTTGCATTATTTGGTGTTTCCTGATTTTGGCTGGGTCAGCAGCCTGCAGATTTATCAAATAACGGCAAATAAACTATAAGGAGGATTCAATTTTATGAAAAAATCTTTTTCTAAGAAGTTTCTGTCTTTGTTCATATCTGCAGCAATGCTGGTAACTTCACTTCCGGCTTTTGCAATTTCTGCTCAGGCTGAAAATACTTATAATTTTAATTATAAGAACACACCTTATGTGAGTGATGCGACTCTTAATCATCTTGTTGCTCAGTTCAATTTCGACAGCGATTTAAACGGCGTAGATGCTGGCGGCAATACAATTGCGGTTACCCCACATGATGGAATTTCATGGAGTGCCGGTTCAGGTACCAGATTAGGCGTTGCTCAGATAGCTGCTAAGGATTCTCCTGGTGCATATGCTGATGTTAATACTAACCCGTTATCAGGCAAGGATCTTTCTGACAGCGGTACTACTGTTTCTTTTTGGCAGTATCAGCTGCACGATAAAGATACATCTAATTATGGTTATAATCCGGTAGTAACCTTTTATCAGGATGCTACTCACTATGTAGCATTCACTTATGGTGGTTATGTTCTTTATGCCGATGGTGCTTCAGGCGGCAGCGGCATTTACAGAGATTATAAAACTGACGGAACAACTGATATTGCAGGCATTCCATATGACAGCACAACGGTTACTGCTATGACTAATAATATCTGGTGTCATTATGGCTTTTCTGTAACAAATAATTCAGTAAGCATTTATGTTGATGGCGTTCGTTATGATTATACAACAAGCGATGGTTCAACATCTCCCGTTTCAGGCTCAACCAATAATTATGATATAGATTATAGCAGTGCAACCTGCATTCCAACCAATATTTTGAAGTTCCTTACTGACTCTAAAACAGTCATGTCAATCGGTTCTTACAAACCTTTCCCGCAGCCTGCTTATACATCATTTATTGATGATGTCCGTGTTTATGATAAGGCTTTGACTCAGGTTGAGCTTCGTTCACTTTATGGTGAGAATGACGATACTCTCTATGCTTATGCATCAGGTCATGACCCTACAGTCGTAGAAAATGTAAATTACGGCAAATCAGGATATAGTAATGAATATCGTTATTATATGTTTGGTACCGGTATGACTATATACGGCTCAAATGATTTGTCAAACTGGACTGAACTTGGTGACAGTCATGGAAGAACAGGTTACCAGAATGAAGAATATTGGGGCTATAGTGCCAATACCGGCGGCAATTATATGGATGTTTTAACCTCCGGTACTGCTACCGGTACAGAGGCTCCGTTAAAATGGTCGACCGGCGATAATTCCAATGATTCTGTAGGCACAGGCAGCGGTAAGTTAGTATGGGCTCCTTCAGTATATTACAATACTAATACTAAAAAGTATATGATGGTTTCAGCAACATCATCTTGGGGTTCTTCAGTATCCTGTATTTTTACTGCTGAATCCAATTCTATTGAGGGTCCATATTATAATATTACTCCTCTTATGTATTCAGGCTTCCATGACAATGCAGGTACTAGTGATACAATAACAGGTATTAAGAAAAAGCTTGATGCGGTTAATGGATATTCATATTCTTCCGATTCATCATATCCGCACCGTAAGTATTTGACTAAGGGTAGTTGGATTTCAGGTGGTAAATATACATATACTGCATCAACTTATCCTAACTGTATAGACCCGTGTCCATTCTATGGTGCTGACGGAAACCTTTATATGTCACTCGGCTCATGGAGCGGCGGTATTTATATGGTTAAACTTACTGATGACGGCTTTGCCACCGACAGTCAGTGGATGTATGACAATGGGTATGACCCGTATTTCGGTAAGAAAATTGCCGCAACAACCACTGAATCATTGGGCGGCGGCTCAGGTGAAGGCTCATTTGTTTATTATAATCCAACAACTAACAGCACATATTTGAATGTTGTTTACGGCTCTGTTCATAGATATCAATATACTATGCGTGTATGGAAGAATAACAATTCTTGTCCTATGGCAGGCTCTTTCACTGATGTAACAGGTGCTGTTTCAACAACTGCTAATTCAGATTCAACAGTTTCAGGTATGAAATTGATGGGTAACTATACATTAACAGGCTCTAACCTGCAGTATTATGATAATGGTCACTGCTCATATATAATAGCCGGCAATAACGGCAGTAATGACGCGGGTAAAACCCTTATTGCTTATCATGTTCGTATCGACTCCGGCACAATTACTGAGCGTGCGTTGGCTTCAACTAACTATCTCAATGCAAGCCGTGTTCACCAGGTATTGTATAATAGAGACGGTTGGGAGTGCGTGCTTCCGTATCAGTATTCGGGTGAAACCTTCAATGAATCTGAAGAATATGAAATAGCCGGTACTTATAGCATTCTTGATCACGGCAGTGAAATGACTACAGATTTCAAATCTGCAACACGTTATACTTTGACTTATGCTGATGAGACTACCACTACAAGCGGTAACATTTCAAATATGAATAATGAAAGTGTTGGTAAATGGAGCGTAGAAAATAACTATTTATCAATGACTATCAACGACAGGGAATATAAAGGCTGCTTAATTAAGATGAATGATGAGCTTGGCAGTGAAAAGTTAGTCTTCTCTGCAGTCGGTGTTGCTGCTCAGAATACCGTTTGGGGTGTTCAGACAGGTAAATTTAACAGTTCTGCTCAGTGGTCAAATCCGGATGCTGAACTTAGCATAGACCCTGAAGTTTATGTTCACAGTGAAGACGGAGTTAATGGCGCTGCTGCTGCTAACTATTATGGTACTGAAATTTCTGACGGAACTTACCATACTAATAATACATGTAATGTTTACATTGCTGACGGCTGGACTATTGATTCAGTGGTTAATGCAGATGGTAACTCCACAGGCGAATATTATCAAGTAGCCGATTCTCCTGCTGAAGGATCTGAAAAAGTAGTGAATGGTGTCACCTGTAAAGGCTACTACCTCGGTGGTCATGTATCAACTGATCCTCAGGGTGCTGAAGGTTATGATTTGGCTCTTAAAGTTACATATCATAATGATGCAGATCCGACAGTTCAGTATGTTGAGAAGGTCTACACTTGGGTTCGTTCATCATCTATTGAGGCTCACTCTGTTGGTGCAGGATATATTAAAAACGGTATTAGCCCGAAGTATAGATCAGTCGGTATGGCAGTTAAGTTGAATGGCTCTGAAGGTTCTGCTGATTCAAATGGAACAAATAACTCAGTTAACAACTCAAATGCATATGGCATAGGTAACTATCGCTCTGTTGATGATTTTACATCTAAAAGTAATTGGGTGCAGGGTCAAGAAGTGGATAACAGTTCCCTTAGAACAGATTATTCAGTTGACTATGATGCTCAGATAAAGGCAGGCTCATTTGCTATATCTCACGGAACATCTAGTAATTCAGCACCATCAACTGCATTTGCTGATGTAAAGGGTACTTATTATCTTGATATGTCATCTGACTCTCTTCCTGAGGGTGCTTCTGTAGATACAGAGGGTAAATGGTCTGTTACGGCTTCAATTGCCGGAGTCCCTGAATACCGTGGTACATATGAGACTCAGTATATTTCAAGTGCTACTGCATCTGATAATATTAATTGGTCAGTAACAGATCTTTCAAATACTATTGGTTCTTCATATACTATTACAAACTATCACAGTAACCCCGGTTCACTCCAGGAGGCTCTATATACTGCTTCACAGAGCTCTGCTCCTGCAAAAGTATATAATTCTACTATTTCAGGCACTGGTACTGTAACTGATTCTACTATCACTATTATAGAGAATCATGCATCTTCAAATCCATATATAAAACTTACACTCAAACTTAAACCGGCGGTTTATGTTTATAATAAGGGCGAAACCCGTAATGCACTTGAAGCAGCAACATCTAATGAATTAGAATCAAATAAGTATTACACAGAAGAAACCTGTGAGGCTTATGATGAGGCTATTCGTGTTGCAAATGCTTTTGTTAATAATGTTAAAAATGCTCCTGATTCAGCAACAGATTATAAATTTGAAAATCAGGCTATAGTGGTTGTTTCAGGCGGCAAGACATATAATATTTCTACAAACGGTGTTACTAGAGATGGCGAAACCATTTTCTTGCCTGAAGCGTCAACTCCATCTTCTCAGTCTACATTTAAGGCGTGGATTGAGGCTAAATATAATGCATTATTCTCAGTTAAACTTTATGATGAGTTTAATGATACATATGATTATGCTAATAATGTAATTTCTGCAAACGGCTCAGGTTATACTGAAGAATCGTTTGATGAGTTTTCTCAGCTTATGAAGGACTATGATTCATATTCAACATTCATTAATGATGTTGATGTTGAGGATGGTCAGGTATCATGGAGAGATATTGCAGATACAGGTGCTAATGCAAACAATTATAATGCTGCTGATACAAGTATGACTGCTAAGCAGAATTATGAAACTGCTGTTTATAATCTTAAAGTTGCTATAGCTCATCTTAGAGTTAAGGCTGATTATACAGGTCTTGAGTCAGAAATTACATCTGATAATAATACTGCTGCTCAGGCAAATGGTCTTTACATTGATAACAACGGTGATGGTGCATATGATGTTGATGAAGACACTCAATGCTACACAATATCAACATGGTTGCCTTACAGCAATGCATATGATGCTGCGGTTTCAACAGATAATGCACAAACAGCAAATGATAAGCGTTATGCAGACAGAGATTTAGTTATAACAAATGATGCTGATTCTGCACAGTCTACAACTGTAACAACTGATAATATTTCTTATAATGATGATAAAACGGCAATAATCGGTAATTATTCTGAAATTCAAAATAAGATATTTCATGATACCAATACTCTTAATGAAGCTGTTAATAATCTTAAAGAACCCGTTGATTATGAAAATTATAACATAGCAACAGATCTTCTTAAGTATCAGGATATCGGTGCTTTCACTCCGGAATTTATTAATGATTCTTCTTCTCCTTACGGTATCGTGCAAGCACAGGGCACAAGAGAAAAAGAAGTCACTTATGATATTGGTGCAGAGATTAATTCACCTGTTAATTGCATTACTCCTAATTATAATTCGGATAATTCTGACGAACTTGCTTATGTTATTTATGACGGCACAATCTATAAAAATATGAGCAGCCAGGCTGAACTTGATGCTAAGACAAGTGGAATTATTTCAGCTCTTAATGAAGTAAACAATGGTAAGGATTCTGCTAAGAGAGCAACATATCAGGTAACATTTGTAGAGAATTTTGATGGTGAGGATATCAATACTTCAACACAAACAGCATATTATGGTGAAACATTAACATTCACTCCTTCACAGGGTACATCATACAAGTGGAACATAGTAGTTAATGATTCAACATCAAAAGATATTCCGGCAGCTTCTTCTTACACACTATCAGTACAGGGCAATACAACTATAACTGCATTTACACGTTCTGATACTGTTGAACAGGATACTGTTAGTGTAAAGATTCAGAATGCTTATGGAATAGTTAATCAAGAGTATACAGTTTCAAGTACCTCTCAAATTATTCTCAGCAAGGGCTCTTATGGACTCATCGGTGAAACATATTTATGTGATGTTGTTCCGTTCTACGAATTTTCTGGATGGAATGTTAACGAAAAGCCGAAAGATTATGGTACATACAATGCTGCAGATCTCGCTGATGATAATGGAGTTATTGTATTAAGACAAAAGTATTCTTTGCTTGCTAAAGGATATAAGATAAATCTTGATGGCGAATATGTTGCAGATGCCGCATTTGATAAGAAGGTAACAATTACATCTAATGATGCCAATGCATATGCAATTGCATTTGTTAGCGGTGATGATTATTATGTTGTTTCTTATGGTAATGAGTATACTTTCTATGCTATTGATAATGCTGATTATGTTACAATCACAAAGCAAGGTTCAGCATACTATGCAAATGGTACTGAGCTTACAAAAGATAAATATTCTGAATTAATCAGAAAACTTGATGCTAAATTGGCGTTTGTATCAGCTATCGGTAAAGCCGATGCTTCATCATTCAGTATATTTAGTGCTCCTTCACTCGGCTCTGTTAATATTACTGAGTACGGCACAATTTATGCTAACGGTTCTGTTGATTGGGATGAAAAATCGCTTGTAATTGGCGGTACTTCAAATGGTAAGAAGGCATATAAGGTTCAGGCTAAGAATCCTGATGAGCTCACTCAACAGTATTTCCTTAAGGTAAATACAACTGCTCCGGTTGTTGCCAGATCATATGTTAAATATTCTTTCACTGTTAACGGTACTACTGTTCAGACTATTGATTATGGTAACATTGTACGCAGTAACTAATTCAGGAGGTATTAATATGAGAAAAGTATATGATTCTCCTGAAGTGGAGATTGAAAAGTTTACAATCACTGATTATATATCAACATCTGAAAATAGCGGTATTGGTGATAACGGTGAAGAGATCACACCTCCTGATGAATTCTAAATTATCTAAAAGGCAGAGGACATATCCTCTGCCTTTTTTCTGCAAAAGGAATTGTAAATAAAATATTAATTTTGTAAATAAAATATTAACAAACCCTTGACCTGTATTTACAACATATTTATAATACTTAAGAATAAACTGAATGAAGCTAAAAAACAGTTTTTCAAAGGAGAAAATTATGATTAAATCGATGACAGGCTTTGGCAGAGCTGTTAGTGAAATTGACGGCTATGTTATTACAGTTGAATTAAAATCAGTCAATCACAGATATTTTGAATTTTCATCAAGAATTCCCCGTCAGTACGGCTTTCTTGATGAGAAGCTTAAATCATACATAAATGCCCGTGTGTCACGCGGTAAGGTTGAGTGTTTTGTTTCTGTCGAAGCACTTAATACTGATTCTGCTGAAGTTGTTGTTAACAACACTCTTGCCAGTGCTTATGTTAAAGCCCTTAAGGAGATTGCCGGTAATTATGATTTGAAAGAGGATTTCGGTGCATCAACAATAAGCCGATTTCAGGATGTTCTTGTAGTCAAAAAAGCTGATGAGGATGAGGAAAAAATCTGGAATTATGTTAAATCGGTTGCAGATGAAGCGGTTGATAAATTTATTGCTATGCGCACTGTCGAAGGTGAAAAAATGCGTGATGATATCTATTCACGCGCAAAGTATATTCTTGATTGTGTTTCTTTTATTGAGGAGCGTTCGCCTCAGACTGTCAAAGAATATAATGATAAACTTATTGAAAGAGTTCACGAGCTTATTGGTGATGCTGCACTTGACGAAGGAAGAGTTATTCAGGAGGTTGCAATATATGCTGATAAGGTTGCAGTCGCTGAAGAAACCGTTCGCCTTCGTTCCCATATTGATCAGCTGAATACCTTTATTAATTCAGATGAGCCTGTAGGCCGTAAAATGGATTTCCTTGTTCAGGAAATTAACAGGGAAACAAATACAATCGGCTCTAAAGCAAATGATGTTAATATTGCCCGCAAGGTTGTTGAGATTAAGGCTGAGGTTGAAAAAATAAGAGAGCAAATTCAAAATATTGAATAATGGGTGAGGCATATGAAATTAGTAAATATAGGATTTGGTAATTTAATTAATGCCGACAGAGTTATTTCTATTGTATCGCCTGAGTCAGCTCCTGTTAAGCGTATAGTGCAGACCGGCAAGGAAAAGGGTACTCTTATTGATGCAACTCATGGCAGAAAAACGAAGAGCGTTATTATCACAGATTCTGATAATGTTGTTTTGAGTTATATGGATTTAAAGCAAATTGCAGTTCGTTTTGGCTCGGAGGTGCTCGGTGATGAATAAAAAAGGTATGCTGGTAATCCTTTCAGCGCCGAGCGGATGCGGAAAGGATACTGTTTTTAAAGAGCTTTGTAAAATCAGAGATGATGTTGTTGAGTCTGTTTCGGCTACCACAAGAAAGCCCAGAGAAGGCGAAATAGAAGGGGTTAATTACTTTTTTAAGACTGAGGACGAGTTCAGGCAATTGATTGAAAATGATGGGCTTTTAGAATATGCCAGATATAATAATTGTTATTACGGAACACCTGTTGCCGGGGTAGAAAAAGCAATTGAAAGCGGAAAGGTCTGCTTTCTTATTATTGAGGTGCAGGGTGCCCAAAGCATTATGAAAATGCGCCCGGACTGTGTATCAATATTCCTTCTTCCTCCGAGCCTTGAGGTTCTGGAGCATCGTTTAAAGCAGCGCGAAACCAACGATGATGAAGATATAAGGCGCCGTATGGAGCTTGCTAAGTATGAGGTGGATTTGGCCCCGCTTTATAAATATAATGTTGTCAATGATGCATTAAACGATGCAGTTGAAAATATAAATCAAATAATCAATAACGAGCTTATGGCTCGCAATAATTAAGGAGAGGTTACTATGTTTAATCCTGATTTGAAGAAAATGTTAGAAAATGTAAACAGTCGTTACAGCCTTGTTGTAGGTACTGCTAAAAGAGCAAGAGAAATAAGAGATGAGGCTATTGAAAACGATCAGCCTATTGATGTAAAGACAGTTTCACTTGCTATTGAAGATATTTGCGACGGCAAGTATGTCATTAGCGAGCCGGATGAGCTTAAGAATAAGGATTAATGAATACTGTTGCAACGGTTGCCGTTGATAACACTTTTTTCAGTTTTGATACAGACTATAGCTATGCTGTTCCGTTTGAAATGGCAGACCGTATTCAAATAGGATGCAGTGTTAAGATTCCGTTCGGCAGATCGAATACGCTTCGCAATGGAATAATTGTTGCGTTAGATGAGCAGTCGGCAGACGGTTTAAAACCAATAGAAATGCTTGGTGATAAGATTTTATCAGATGAGCTTGTAAGTCTTGCTCTATGGCTCAAGGAACGCTGCTTTTGTACAACATACGATTGTTTAAAGCTAATGCTTCCAAGAAAATATGGCAGCATCAAGTCAAAAAGCGAACGTATGGTAAGGCTTTTGGTTGAAGACGAAAGTGAATTATCTAAAGTAACCAAGAAACAGAAAATAGTTTGCGATTTACTTCTGGATGTCGGCAGCGCAGGTGCAAATGAGGTCTGTGAGTTCTGCTCAGTCGGTATAGGAGTATTAAAAAATCTTGAAAAAAATAATATTATAGAATTTTATCAGCGTGAAGTATATCGTAATCCATATGCATCTGTTACAGCATCTGCTAAGCCTGATGATATATTTTTGTCGCCGCAGCAAAGCAATGCGTACGAAACTTACAGGCAAATGATGCTCACAGGTGGCGGAACTGGGCTTTTGTTTGGGATAACAGGCAGTGGTAAGACTCAGGTTTATTTAAAGCTTATTGATGATGCTGTTGCTGACGGTAAGGATGTTATAGTTATGGTGCCTGAGATTTCACTTACACCTCAGGTGCTTAATATATTTCATAAACGCTATGGGGATAAAGTCGCTGTTTTTCACAGTGGCTTATCAATCGGAGAGCGTAATGATGAGTATAAGAGAGTTGACAGAGGAGAAGCTAAAATAGTAATCGGAACACGATCTGCCTCTTTTGCTCCGCTGCATAATTTAGGATTAATTATTATGGATGAGGAACAGGAACACACATATAAATCCGAAAGAACTCCTCGCTATAATGCCAAAGATGTTGCACGATTCAGAGCAAAATATAATAACGCTTTATTTCTGATGACCTCTGCAACACCGAGTATTGAAAGCTTCAGTGCAGCTAAAAAGGGTAAATACACGCTTTGTGAAATGAGCGAAAGATTTGGTGATGCTCAGCTGCCTGAGGTTATAACAGTTGATATGAAACAGGAGCAGAAGATGGGTAATAAATCACCTGTTTCTTCAACTCTGAGAGTGCTTATACAGGAGAGTCTTGATGATAATAAGCAGATAATTTTGCTCATTAACCGCCGAGGTTATAATACCTTTATAGCGTGCAATGAATGCGGTCATATTATCACATGCCCTAACTGTTCGATTTCTTTAACCTATCATAGCTATAATAACCGCTTGATTTGTCATTATTGCGGTTATTCAAAACGGCTTGATAATATCTGCCCTGAATGCGGCAGTGATGCAGTTCGTTACAGCGGCTATGGTACGCAAAGAATTGAGGACGAGCTTTCTTCTTTGTTTCCTGAGGCAAGGGTTCTCAGAATGGACGCGGATACCACAGGTGCAAAATTTTCACATCAAAAGCTGCTGGATTCTTTTGCAAATGGTGAATATGATATTTTAATCGGCACGCAGATGGTTGCAAAGGGGCTTGATTTTGATAATGTAAATCTTGTCGGTGTTGTTAATGCAGATAATTCACTTTATGACGAAAATTATACTGCATCAGAACGCAGCTTTGATTTAATTACTCAGGTTGTAGGCAGAGCAGGCAGAAGAGATTCAAGGGGTAAAGCAGTTATCCAAACAATTAATCCCTATAATGAAACAATTGAATTTGCTGCAAAACAGGATTATCTGGGATTTTATAATAATGAAATTCAGTTGCGTAAACTTATGATATATCCACCGTATTGTGATATTTATTCAGCAACATTTACAGGCGAGGATGAAAATAAAACTGCACTTTGTGCAAAGGCGTTTTTTGATAATATTGTAGAGCTTAATTCAAATAAATACAGTGATGTCAGGCTTGTTGTTTTGGGTCCTACACCTGCAAAAATTTCAAAAATTAATAATAATTACCGTTATCGGCTTGCATTGAAATGTAAAAATTCTATAAAAGTTCGCAATATGATAACAGAAATTTTAAAAAGATTAGGTAAAATAAAAGAGTACAAGGATATAAGCATAGGAATTGAGCTTAATCCTAACGATATCTCTTAAGAGGAGAGTAAAATGGCACTTAGAAATATTGTTAAGGTCGGAGATCCGATTCTTAATAAAAAAAGTCGGATTGTAGAAAAATTTGATGAAAAACTTTCTGTACTGATTGATGATATGTTTGAAACTATGTATGCCTCAAACGGAGTCGGACTTGCTGCCGTGCAGGTCGGTATACTTAGAAGAGTTGTTGTAATTGATGTTGGAGACGGACCTATTGAACTGGTTAATCCTGAAATCACTCTAAAAGAGGGTGAGCAGAGGGAATCGGAAGGATGCCTTTCATTGCCCGGCAAATATGGCGTTACAGTCAGACCCAAAAAGGTTCAGGTTAAAGCTCAGGATCGCAATGGAAAATGGCAGGTTTTTACAGGCGAGGATTTAAAGGCTCGTTGTTTCTGCCATGAGATTGATCACCTTGAGGGTATCTTATTTACCTCCCATGTTACAGGAAAGTTGGAAGGCTGATTATATGCGTATAGTTTTTATGGGCACGCCTGATTTTGCAGTGCCCTGCCTTGAAAAATTAATGAAATCAAATCATGAGGTTGTCGGTGTGTTTTCACAGCCTGATAAGCCTGTTGGAAGAAAGCAGATTCTTACTCCTCCGGAGGTTAAAGCCTGTGCTATAAAATATAATATTCCCGTTTATCAGCCTGAAAAAATCAAAGGTTCAAACGCTTTGGAAATTATCAGCGGTTTAAATCCGGATATTATTGTAGTTGTAGCATATGGAAAAATTCTGCCTAAGGAAATATTGACTGCTGCAAAATACGGATGCATCAATGTTCATGCATCACTTTTGCCAAAGTACAGAGGTGCCGCACCAATTCAATGGGCTGTTCTCAACGGGGACAAGAAAACGGGCGTTTCAATCATGCAGATGGATGAGGGACTTGATACAGGTGATATTTTGCTTGTTAAAGAAACAGAGATTGGTATCAACGAAACATCAGCTGAGCTTTTTGACAGACTTTCTGTTATCGGTGCTGACGCTCTGATTGAGACTCTCAAACTGATAGAGCAGGGAAAAGCTGTTCCTTACAAACAACCTGATGGCGAATATGAATATGCTAAAATGATTAGCCGTGAGCTTTGTCCGATTGATTGGAACAAAGCTGCATTTGAAATTCACAATCAGGTTCGCGGACTTCAGACATGGCCTGTTGCAATAACCGCACTAAACGGCAAAAACTTAAAAATACACAAAACAATTTTGTCTGATTTAAAAGGTAATAAGTCAGGAGAGGTTGTTGATAATAATAAAAGACTTGTTGTCTCCTGCGGTGACGGCAGATGTATTGAAATTCTTGAGCTCCAGCTTGAAGGAAAAAAAAGAATGGATATAAAGTCATTTTTAGCAGGTAATAAAATTGAAATTAATACTGTCTTAGGAGAATAACATATGGGCTATTATTTTATGTATTATATGACGGGCTTTATTGTGTTGCCTGTTTTTATCTTTGCATTGATTTGCCAGTTCAGCGTTAAATCTAATTTTAAAAAATATTCCCGCCAGGTCAGCAGATCGGGAATGACAGGAGCTGATGCTGCGTGGAGATTACTTCAGTTAAATGGTATAACCGATGTGAAAATCAAAAGAATTAACGGTACTCTTACTGATTATTATGATCCTAAGAATAAGGAAATCTGCTTATCTCAGGATGTATTTGATTCAAAAAGCATTGCTGCAATCGGAGTTGCCTGTCATGAAGCAGGTCATGCATGCCAGCATGCTCAGGGTTATGCGCCGCTCAAAATCCGCAATGCTGTAATTCCTGCAACCAGAATCGGTTCATGGCTCGGTGTTCCGCTTTGCTTGATCGGACTTTTTATAAATTCTGAGCCTGTTGCATATGTCGGAATCATACTTTATGCTTTTGTTGCTCTGTTTCAGCTTATCACTCTTCCTGTTGAATTTAATGCCAGCAAGCTTGCTCTTACTACAATAGGCACATATGACTTTTTAACTGAAACAGAATATAAGGGTGCAAAAAAGGTTTTAACGGCAGCAGCATTAACCTATGTGGCAGCTCTTGCATCGGCACTTGCTACAATTCTCAGATTATTACTTGTTGTTAACGGTGGCGGACGCAGACGATGAAAAGCAGCAGACTGATTTCATTTGAAATTTTATATAATGTTCTTAAGGAAGATGCATATTCAAATATTGCTGTTGATAAGGCTCTTAAGGGCATAGAAAATAAAGACAAGGCTTTTATTTCAAGCCTTGTCTATGGTGTTATTGAAAGAAAAATTACTCTTGATTATTTAATAGATCGATATTTAAACGGCAAAACCAAGCCGAAGGTAAAAATCATTTTATATCTAGGAGCTTATCAGCTTTATTTTATGAATAAGGTGCCTCCTTCAGCTGCTATAAACGAGTCTGTTGAACTTTCAAAAGAGGTCGGTGCAGTTTATTATAAAAACCTAATCAATGCTGTTTTACATAAAATTGACAATGACAGAATAGATATTAATTCAATTGAAGATTTGAGCATACGGTATTCCTGTCCGCATCATTTAATTAATATGTGGAAAAAAGCATACGGCGAGAAAAATACACTGTCAATATTAAACGCCGTTAATGAGAAACCGCCCGTTTTTGCAATACCAAACAGCTTATATGTTGATGCTGAAGAATGTCTTTATGAACTGAACAATTGCAAAGTTGAGGGTGAAATTTTTGATAATATCATTCATATTACCTCGTCTTTTGATTTATTAGAATGTAAAGCCTTTAAAGACGGACTTTTTCATATTGAGGATTTTAGCTCATATAATTGTGCAAAAGCACTGAAGGTTAATGAGAATGATATTGTTCTTGATATTTGTTCTGCACCCGGCGGTAAGGCTTTTACCATTGCAGAGCGGATGAATAATAAAGGCTCCGTCTATGCATTTGATTTGTATGAACACAGAGTGAAGCTTATTGAGCAGGGTGCCGCAAGGCTCGGTATTACAAATATCAAAGCATCGGTTAATGATGCTGAAAAATATAATCCCCATATTCCTGCTGCAGATAAAATTTTGTGTGATGTTCCTTGCTCAGGCTTTGGGATAATCAGAAGAAAGCCTGAAATTCGTTATAAAAACCTGGATTCGATAAAAGATTTACCTGATATACAGTATAATATACTTGAAATATCAAGCAGATATTTAAAGCACGGCGGCAGAATTGTTTATTCTACATGCACACTAAATAAGCGGGAGAACGAAAGGGTAGTTGAAAAATTTCTGAAAGTCAATAGTGATTTTATATTGATTGAGGAAAAAACAACATTCCCGTCACAAAACGGCGGCGACGGATTTTATTATGCTGTAATGGAAAGAGACAATGACTGATATTAAATCGTTATCATTTGATGAATTGGCAGGCGAAATAAAAAAGCTCGGACTGCCGAAATTCAGAACAGGGCAAATATATAAATGGCTTCATAAATACGCAGTGCAGTCATTCGATGAGATGACCGATATTTCAAAGGAACTTAGAACAGTTCTAAAGGAAAACTATTTTATACCGTCATGTATTATTGAGGATAAGTATGAATCCTGTCTTGATGAAACCGTAAAATATCTATTCAGACTTTATGACGGTGAGTATGTCGAGTCGGTGATTATGAAATATAAATACGGCTATACAATATGCGTATCAAGTCAGGTTGGCTGTAAAATGGGCTGCAGATTCTGTGCATCAACTCTTGCCGGTTTTAAGAGAAATCTTCTCCCGTCGGAAATGGAGTCACAGCTTCATGCAGCACAAAATGACTTGGGTATAAGAATTTCTCATATAGTTATGATGGGAATTGGTGAACCGCTTGATAATTATGATAATGTTATCAAATTTCTGAGAACTGTCAATAATGAAAACGGGCTTAATATATCACTGCGTGATGTTACAATATCAACCTGCGGAATAGTTCCTGCAATATATAAATTAATTAATGAAAATATGCCTGTGACCCTGACTCTTTCGCTTCATGCACCGAATGATGCTTTAAGGTCTTCTATGATGCCTGTTAACGACAGATGGGGAGTTAACGAGGTAATAAAGGCGTGTAAGGAATATGCAGTCAGAACGAAAAGGCGTGTATCATTTGAATATACACTTATTAACGGCGTCAACGATACTAAGGCTTGTGCAATAGAACTTGCCGGCAAGTTGCACGGCTTTATATCACATGTAAATCTTATTCCTGTTAATGATGTAGAGGAACGTGGAAATGTCAGAAGCACTGACAGAGCTGTCAGAAATTTTCAAGATACCTTGAAATCATTGGGAATTAATGCTACAATAAGACGAACCTTAGGTAAGGATATAAATGCATCCTGCGGACAGCTCCGCAGAAAAAAGAACGGCGGTGGCAGTAATGAAGATTGTTGCTAAAACAGACAAGGGAATAGTCAGAGATTCTAATCAGGACGCTTATGCGGTAGGCGAGCTCCCGGGTGAGGTTGCCTGGGCAGTAGTGTGTGATGGGATGGGCGGTGCAGCAGGCGGCAATATTGCTTCTGCGCTTGCTGTAAAGGTTATCAGCGATAAAATTACTGCATCTTATAATGAAAGAATGCGTGATTCCTCAATCAGAAATATGCTTGATTCTGCAATAACTGCTGCTAATATTGAGGTTTATGATATGGCTGATTCCCGACCGGAGCTTAAAGGTATGGGAACGACTGTGGTATGTGCTATTGTTCGTGATAATACGGTGTATATTGCGTACGCAGGAGACAGTCGTGCATACATTGCAAATAAGGATGGATTAAAACAGATCACAACTGATCACAGTGTAGTTCAGGATTTAATTAATCAGGGAAAAATTACTGCAGAGGAAGCAGAAAATCATCCTAATAAAAATCTTATTACCCGTGCAGTCGGCGTTGATAAAAAGATTGAAATTGATTTTGCAGAGATTGATATTAAAGAGGACGAGATTCTGCTCCTATGCACAGACGGTTTAACAAATTATGTTAAAGTAAATGAAATGATTGACGATATCAGTGACGGTCAGTATTATGCTTTTGCTGACCGGCTTGTTAAGCGTGCAAATAATAACGGCGGCGGCGATAATATCACGGTTGTTGCGATGGCTAATTAATTTGATTTCTAATTATGGAGTTAATGATATATGGATAATTATGTTGGTAAAAGATTAGACGGCAGATATGAGGTGCAGGAAATTATCGGTGTTGGCGGAATGTCTGTTGTTTACAAGGCATATGACAATGTAGATGACAGAATTGTCGCAGTTAAGATTCTTAAAGAAGAATTTTTGAATAATGATGAGTTTAAACGCCGTTTCAAGAATGAATCCAAGGCTATTGCTCTTTTATCTCACCCTAATATTGTAAGAGTTTATGATGTTAATTTTGGTGAAAAGCTTCAATATATTGTTATGGAGTATATTGATGGCATCACTCTTAAGGAATATATTACAAAGCAGGGTGCAATTACTTGGAATGATGCGCTGTTCTTTATGACTCAGATTTTAAGAGCAGTTCAGCATGCTCACGATAAGGGCATAGTTCACAGAGATATTAAGCCTCAGAATATAATTCTTCTTCAGAACGGAAATATAAAGGTTACTGATTTTGGTATTGCCAGATTTTCAAGATCTGAAACAAGAACACTTACTGAACAGGCTATCGGTTCTGTTCATTATATTGCACCTGAGCAGGCAAAGGGCGAGCACACTGACGAGAAAGCAGATATTTATTCACTTGGCGTTGTTCTGTATGAAATGCTTGCAGGTTCTGTCCCGTTTGAGGCTGACAGTGCGGTTTCAGTAGCATTGATGCAGCTGCAGGCTGATGCTAAAAGATTAACTGACATTAATTCAGATATTCCTCTTGGTCTTGAACAAATCTGTATCCGTGCAATGCAGAAGAATCCGCTTGACAGATATCAGACTGCAACCGAAATGCTGCTTGATATTGAGGAAATTATCAAAAATCCCAATACAACTTTTAATTATGTATCAAAGGTTGACTCAAATCCTACCAGAGTTGTGCCTAAGACTCCTGTTCATATTGAGGATGAGGAGCCTGAGGATGAGGAAGAAGAAATTTATAACGACAGCGATCACAAGAAAAAAGTAATAACAGCCGTTGTTATTGGTGTTATTGTTCTTATTGCTGCAATTATTCTGCTTGTTATGGGTGTTACAAACGGTGTTAATAAGAATACGAATAAGCTTGAAAATTTTGTCGGTATGTCATATGATGAGATTATTGACAGTAATGCATATAGCTATGAGTTTATTCAGGAGCAGGAAAAAACTGACGATTATGCCGCAGGTACGGTAATAAGTCAATCTCCTGAGGCAGGCAGCAAGGTGCTTGACGGTGTAAAGGTAACACTTGTTGTTGCAGCGTCCGAAAGTGATATAACAATTCCAAATGTTTACGGATATACTGAGGAAAAAGCTATTCAGGCACTTGAACAGAATAATTTGAAAAACTATAAAACAGTCAGCATATCGAGTGAGAATGTTGCTGAAGGAGCAGTAGTTTATACAGACCCTAAGGCAACAATGGTTGCCTCACCTGATACAGAGGTTACAATATATGTTTCATCAGGTCCGTCAACAACTGTTATTCAGACTCTTAAGGTACCTGATGTATCGGGTTTAAATCAAAGCGGTGCAAGAGCCTTTCTTGAAAAATACGGCTTCAAAAATGTATCATTTATAACACAGGCCAGTGAAATGGCTAAGGGTATTGTAATTTCTCAATCACCGTCTGCAGGTGCAACTGCTCAGGCAACGGATTCAATTAAGGTTGTTATCAGTTCAGGTGTTACCACTACAACAACCGCTAAGAGCGTAAAGGTTTCAATTTCCGTAAAATTGCCTAAATGCATAGATAGTGATGGCAATTATTTAACCGATACTATTAAAGTTAGTGTTGATGGCGAAACTTATCTGAATCAAATTGTTACACTTAACGGCAAATCAAAGGTTATCAGTGTAAATGGTGACGGTAAGAATTCACAGACAATAACAATTTCATTAAAGCATACTGGTGCTACAGAAACAAAGACCACAAACGGTAAGAATAATCAGAATTTCAGCATTGATTTCAGTGCTTTCTCAAGTGATGATTCTACTACTGATGCTGAACCGAACACAGAAGAACCTACTGAAGAAGAACAATAAGGATAATTAATGGTAATAGGAAAGATTATTAAAGGCATCGGCGGCTTCTACTATGTAGACGCCGATGATGTCATTTATGAGTGTAAGGCGCGCGGCAACTTCAGAAATAAAAAGATTACACCGCTTGTCGGTGATGATGTTGAGATTTCTATTAATGAGAATACAAATGCCGAAAACACGATAGACAGAATTTTAGAGCGTAAAAACGAGTTGATTCGTCCTCCGCTTGCGAATCTCGATACTTTGTTTATTGTATCTTCGCTTGTTGACCCGAAAATAAATATGCTTATAATTGACAAACTCATTGCAATTGCAGAATATAAGCATATAGAGCCTGTTGTTGTATTAACCAAAATTGATTTGGAGTGCGATTATCAGCAGTATGTTGAAATTTATGAGGGTGCAGGATTTGAGGTTGTCGTTTGTGATAATAAGTCGGGTACGGGAGCTGAGCAAATCCGTTCTATGCTTAGTGGAAAAATCAGTGCCTTTACAGGTAATACAGGCGTTGGTAAATCAACTCTTCTTAATAATATTTTTCCTGATCTTAATCTTGCAACAGGGGAAACAAGTAAAAAATTAGGCAGAGGCCGACACACAACAAGGCATTGTGAGCTTTTTAAAACTGACGGAGGTTATATTGCCGATACTCCCGGTTTTTCCTCTCTTGATTTTGAAAGATGCGAAAAAATTCTTAAGGACGATTTGCCATATTGTTTCAGGGAGTTTGAGCCTTATTTGGACAGCTGCAAATTTACTACCTGTACTCATGTTAATGATAAGGGATGTGCAGTATGCATGGCTGCCGCACAGGGCAAAATTGCTGAATCAAGGCATCAAAGCTATATTTCAATGTATAATGAGGTTAAGGATATTAAGCAATGGCAGATGAAATAAAAAAATGCACTATCATTTCCGGTGCACCGATTAAAAATGCAGATTATCTTAAAAATAATGTTGATTTGTCATCCTTTATAATAGCTGCAGATTCAGGATATCTAAAATTGCTTGAGGCTGATATTAAGCCTGATTTGATTTTAGGTGACTTTGATTCATCACCCAAACCTGATACAGATTGTGAAATCATAACCCTTCCTGTTGAAAAGGCATACACAGATACATTTGAATGTGTTCAGCTTGCTGTCAGGAGAGGTTATAATGATATCACAATATTTAATGCAATAGGAAATCGATTTGATCATTCTTATTCAAATGTTTTGAATCTTGATTATTGCCGCAAAAATGGTGTAAATTGCCGCATTTGTGATGAGCATAACCGTTTATCGCTTATAACGGGAAAAACCTCTTTTAAAAGGGAATATGATAATTTTTCACTGTTTGCATATCTTGAGGATTGCAAGGGAGTAAGAATTAAGGGGGCTTATTACACAGCAGGCTTTTATGATCTTGATGAGCTCAATATTAAACAGAGTGACCAATTTGCACAGAGTAATTTCGTCTGTGATGATGTTTGTGAAATTTCTTTAAAAAAAGGAACTTTATTGCTTGTAGAGAGTAACGATTAATTGAATTTTGAATATGATATAGTAAACGCAGTAAAAGAGGTGTTTACTATGAAAAAAATGTGCAGAAGGGATTTTTTGTGGATTGCATTTGGTGCCGGCTGTATAGTTGCCTGCTGCTGTCCGACCGTATGGATAACACGAATTCTTGCAGTGGTAGTAATCATCCTCGGAATCATATGCTGCAAAAGATAAGGGGAGTTTTCTATGAAAGTTATTCTGATCAAAAGTCCAAAGCTGCTTGCACCTATTCTCCGTGCCGTATTCAAAGTTAAAAAGATTACTTATGATGATTAAAATATCGGGCGCCGACAGGCGCCTGTCTTTTTATTTGACAATTCATTACTATAATGATATAATAAAATTGCGAAGCAAATTTAATATTTTTTCAGTTGATATAGTTTGTCTTTTTATTTTGATAAAAACACAGGCTCTATTTTTGGTACAGACTCTATCATTTGAAGATAAGTATTAGATTTGCTTCGCAGCTTTGAGCACTGCGTTTTTTGCACAGCTCCGGCTGTGCTTTTTTATTATTGACACATTGTTCACATAATGATATACTTTAATTGTCAAACAAAACAAAATATTTTATTTGTCGTTATAGCAAGTGTTTTCTATTTATAAAAAACACAGGCTCTTTTACACTTGCAATTACGACATTGCATTTTGTTTTGTTTGACGACATTGGAGCTATGTGTTTTTTGCACAGCTCCGGCTGTGCTTTTTTGTTTTTAGGGAGGTGATAGAAATTAAAACTTTTTGCAAAAAACTATGCCCGACTGTTGCCAGATAAAACATATAAGCTCCCTTTAATCAGGGAGCGATTTTTTATATATAACTTGACAATAATGCTTATTTTTGATAAACTATTTTCAATATTTAACGGCTTTGATTAAGAGGAGTAGTCTGTGCATTCTTTAAGAGAGTCAGCGGTTGGTGCAAGCTGATAAGAAAAGCAGGTGAAGGTAGCTTATGAGCCGGCAGAGTGAACTTGCAGTAGCTTTGTCCGTATATCTGCGTTAAAGATTTGAGCGGCACAGTATATTTGTGCAATTTGAGTGGTACCACGGAATTATTCCGCCTCATTATTGAGGCGGTTTTTTATTTTTACAGGAGATGAAAATATGGCAAAAGAGCTTGCAAAGCAGTATAACCCTTCAGAGGTTGAGGATCGCACCTATGATTTTTGGTGTAAAAACAAATATTTTCACGCAAAGCGTGAGGAAGACAAGAAAACTTATACTATAGTTATTCCGCCTCCGAATATTACAGGTCAGCTCCATATGGGACATGCACTTGATAATACTCTTCAGGATATTCTCATCCGCTATCACCGTATGGCAGGCTATGATACCCTTTGGCTCCCGGGCACTGACCACGCTTCTATTGCAACTGAGGCTAAGATTGTTGAGGCTATGCGCAATGAGGGAATTACCAAGGACGACCTTGGCAGAGATAAGTTTCTTGAGCGTGCTTGGGCTTGGAAAGAGCAGTACGGCGGCAGAATTATTGAGCAGTTAAAAAAGATGGGCTCATCCTGTGATTGGGACAGAGAGCGTTTCACTCTTGATGAGGGCTGCAGCAAAGCCGTAAGAGAGGTTTTTGTAGGACTTTATGAAAAGGACTTAATCTATCGCGGTAACCGTATGGTTAACTGGTGTCCGCACTGCAATACGTCAATTTCCGATGCTGAGGTTGAATATGAGGAAAAGGATTCTAATTTCTGGCATCTTCTTTATACTGTTAAGGAGACCGGTGAGAAGTTAGAGCTTGCAACAACAAGACCTGAAACTATGCTTGGTGATACCGCTGTTGCAATCAATGGTGATGACCCGAGATATAAGCACCTTCACGGCTGTCATGTAATTCTTCCTTTACTTAATAAGGAAATTCCTATTGTATGCGATGAGCATGCTGATATGACTAAGGGTACAGGTGTTGTTAAAATTACTCCTGCGCACGACCCTAATGATTTTGAGGTAGGGCTTCGCCATAATCTTCCGATTGTCAGAACATTTACCTATGACGGTCATATGACAGGTGCTGAGGATAAAGCCATTGCTGATGAGATTATTGCAAGCGGCAAAGCGACTCAAAATGAGCCTAAGGTTCTTGACTGCGGCAAATATGCAGGTATGAGTACCCTTGAAGCAAGAAAAGCAATTCTTGCTGACCTTGAAGAGGGTGGATATATTAAAGAGATTGAGCCGCTTAAGCACGATGTAGGCACTTGCTACCGCTGTCATACTAATATTGAGCCAATGGTTTCAAAACAGTGGTTCGTTAAAATGGAACCGCTTGCAGGTCCTGCAATTGATGCTGTTGAAACAGGTGAAATTAAGTTCGTACCTGAAAGATTCAAAAAGAATTATATGAGTTGGATGAGAGGTACCCGAGACTGGTGTATTTCCCGTCAGCTGTGGTGGGGTCACAGAATACCGGCATGGTATTGTGATGATTGCGGCGCAACAACTGTTTCTAAGGATGACCCTTACACCTGTTCTCAATGCGGCAGCAAAAATATCCTGCAGGATCCTGATACTCTTGATACATGGTTCTCATCAGCACTCTGGCCTTTCTCAACTCTCGGCTGGCCTGATGAAACAGATGATTTAAAGCATTATTATCCTACAAATACTTTGGTAACGGGATATGATATTATCGGTTTCTGGGTAAGCCGTATGATTTTTTCAGGTCTTGCTTATACAGATAAAGCACCTTTTGATACTGTTCTTATTCACGGTCTTGTTCGTGATGCACAGGGAAGAAAAATGTCAAAGTCTCTCGGTAACGGTATAGATCCTCTTGAAATTATTGAGCAATATGGTGCTGATGCACTCAGATTTACCCTTGCAACAGGCAACTCTCCGGGAAATGATATGCGTTTCTCTGACGACAAAGTTATGGCATCCCGTAATTTTGCAAATAAGCTTTGGAATGCAGCAAGATTTGTTCTTATGTATCTGGGTGATGACTATAAATATAACGGACTGCCTGAAAATTTACTTATTGAAGATAAGTGGATTGTTTCAAAGGTTAATGCACTTGCAAAGGATGTAACAGATAACCTTGAAAAATATGAACTCGGCATTGCAGTTCAAAAGCTTTATGATTTCATTTGGGATGTATTCTGCGACTGGTATATCGAAATTGCAAAAATCAGACTGCAGGGCGATGATGAACAGGCTAAGGATAATGTTAAGGCAGTACTTGTTTTTGTTCTGACCTATATTCTTAAATTGCTCCATCCGTTTATGCCGTTTATTACCGAGGAAATCTATCAGGCTATTCCTCATGATACAGAATCCATTATGATTTCAAAATGGTGTGAATATGATGAGTCACTTTCATTTGCAGCTGATGAGGCTGAGATGGAAAAAATTATGACTGCAATTCGTGCTATCCGTAACAGAAGAGCAGAAATGAATATTCCGCCAAGCAAAAAAGCAAAGGTTTATTTTGAAACTGCTAATTCAGCAACCTATGAAAACGGTACAGAGTTTGTAAAGCGTCTTGCTTCTGCTAATGATGTAGTTGTTGACAATGCTTTTGGTGATTTGGGCAATGTTGTAACCATAATCACAGATGATGCAAGAATTTATATTCCGCTCGGTGATTTAGTGGATTTTGATGCTGAAAAAAAGCGTCTTGAAAAAGAACTTGCAAAAGATGAAGATAAGCTTGCCTTTATTATGAAAAAGCTTAATAATCCCGGTTTTGTTAATAAGGCGCCTGAAAAGGTCGTTGCTCAGAACAGAGAGGATGCATCCAAGCTTGAAGAAAAAATTGCTCAAATAAAAAAATCTATTGAGGAAATAGGTTAATGAATTATAATGATGCACTAAATCTTATATTAAACAAACAAAGCCTCGGCATTATGCCGGGGCTTATGCGTATTAAAAAACTGCTTGACAAAATGGATAATCCGCAGGATAAATTAAAAATTATTCATATTGCAGGAACAAACGGTAAGGGAACAGTTGCTGCCTCAATTGCTGATGCACTTATTCAAAACGGACAAAAAACAGGCTTGTTTTCATCACCGTGGGTACTTGATTACCGTGAACAAATTCAGGTAAATAATGAGTTTATACCCGAAGAAGTTTTTGCCGGATATGTTGATGAATATAAAAATAATGACTGCACTGAATTTGAATTTTTAACAGCAATTATGTATAAATATTTTGCTGATGAGTGTGTTGATTACGCAGTTATTGAGTGTGGAATGGGCGGCAAAAATGACTCAACTAATGTTGAAAAAACAAATGTTTGCTCAGTTATAACGCATATTGCTATTGATCATACTAAATTTTTGGGAGACACAATTCAGCTTATTGCACAGGAAAAGAGCGGTATAATCAGACAGGGAAGTCCGTGCATACTTTATCCGAATCCTGATGTTAATGGAATTTTTGATAAATTTGAAAATGTTATCAGGGTTAAGGACGCAAACGATTATATGATTAATAATCTTGAAACTGCTTCAGCTGCGCTTAAAGTGTTAGGAATAAATTCACCTGTCAGTATATCAAGTTTGCCTGCAAGACAGGAAAGAATTAACGGCATCCTAATAGACGGCGGTCATAATGTGGATGCTGCCAAAGCACTTGAAAATGTAATTAATAATGAAATTGCCGTTATCGGTATGATGAAAGATAAAAATGTTGATGGCTATTTATCTGTTATTGCTCCTAAATGTAAAAGGATAATTGTTACAACACCGAATAATTCACGCTCAATGCCTGCAAATGATTTAAAAACAATTGCACAAAAGTATTGTGATGATGTTATTGTTATTGATAATCCTGCCAATGCGGTCAGTCAAAAAAATATATCCTTGATATGCGGTTCTTTTTATCTTGCAAGAGAGATTAGAAATTTAATTTTATAATATATATATTTCTACAAATTTTACTATACCAATCTGTTATTTTATTAGCAGATTGGTATTTTTATTTGGAGTGATAACAGTGAATGTAACTATAGAATCAAGCGGTAATTTGATAATCGCTTATTTGATAGGTGAAATTGATCACCATTCAAGTGCGTTAATCAGAGAGAAAATAGATAATACTCTGAGCTTTAAAAAACCGCAGCACCTAATCCTGGATTTTAAAAATGTAACCTTTATGGATTCATCAGGTATCGGCTTGGTAATGGGGCGATACAGACTGATGCAGAATTTTCACGGAACACTGGAAATAAGGAATGTTACGCCTCAGACTAAAAAGCTTATGGAGCTTGCAGGACTCGGCAGCATTGCAACAATAAAAGAAATTCAAGGTTAAGGAGAATCAAAATGAATATTAATAATGAGTTTAAATTAACTATAGACAGTAAAAGTGTCAACGAAGCCTTTTGCAGAGTTGTTGTCTCCTCCTTTGTAACACCGCTTGACCCAACCATAGAGGAGCTTTCGGATTTAAAAACAGCCGTATCGGAGGCTGTTACGAATTGCATAGTCCATGGATATAAGGATATTTGCGGCAAGATTTACATAACAGGTCAGATATTTGATAACAGCATAGTTAAAATTAAAATCAGGGACAAGGGTGTAGGTATTGATGATGTTAAATCAGCAATGCAGCCTCTTTTTACCACGGGCGGAAGTGACAGGGCAGGACTTGGATTTACGGTTATGCAGTCTTTCTGTGACAGAATTAAGGTTAATTCAAGCGTGGGAAAGGGAACAACCGTAGAACTGACAAAAAGAATTACAGGTCGCACAAAATGGTAAATGATGAGCGAGAGCAGAAAATAATAGATAACATAGGTCTGGTCCATTCAATTGCTAACAGGTTCAGAAACCGTGGTGCAGATTATGATGATTTGTTTCAGGCAGGCTGCATAGGTTTAATAAAAGCGGTTGATAATTTTGATGAGAGCAAGGGTTTTGCATTTTCAACATATGCAGTTCCTGTTATTATGGGTGAGATTAAGCGAATATTTCGTGACGGCGGACCAATCAAAGTTTCAAGGTCACTTAAAGAAAAATCAATCAAAGTGCAGGCTGTAAGGGATAAATTTATTCGTAAGGAGCTACGTGAGCCTACTCTCAGCGAACTAGCAGAACTATCTGAGGTTGATATCAATGAGTTATCGGAAATACTTAATATAATAAATCCTGTAGTTTCATTAAGTTATACTACTGAGGATGGTGAAGAAGAAATAGATATCCCTGTTGATGACAGTGATACTCTGTTTGATAAATTATCAATTAATATGGTTATGTCAACTTTAAGTGATAAGGATCAATTATTAATAAAATATCGTTTTTATGAGGGCAAAACACAGTGTGAAACTGCAAGCCTTCTCGGAATTTCACAGGTACAGGTTTCCCGTAAAGAAAAAGCTATTCTAATAAAACTTCGTGAAAAATTGTCAGCATAAGGTATTAACGATAATTTTGATTAATAAGTTATAAAAGACTGAAGCATTACAATTAACAACGCTTCAGTCTTTTTTAATTAACAAGCTTATTTTATCTTAAGCAAAATATGATTCCATAATATCTATAATTGAATTTTGGTTTATATTGCCGTTTAATACATCGCCGTTGGCAGAAAAGCTTACAGTTTTGACATCTTTTGGATCTTCTTCATATGGGTTTACGTATTCTGTGTTATCGTTAAAATATTCGCCCAAATACTTTAAAGCATTACCGCTTGGGAAGATTATATTGCCGGTTGACATCTCAATACCCATTAATCTGAATTCTTTTAAAATCTCCTTCGTTTTCAAATTGTAAGGGTTGTCATCATTAGCACTTACAAGCCATGCAGGATGGGTATGTATAGCTATATTATTATCAAGAACTTCCTTTGCAAATTCCTTAACATATTGAAGAGGGATAGTTTCTTGATGAAAAGCATCAACTGAAAGACAAATGCTTTTAACTCCGCTTTCGGCTAACATATGAGCAACCTCTTTAATTCTGCTTGTATCTTTACTGAAGTATCCATTGGTTATTAACTCTCTTCGCTTAATCCCCATTCTCTTTGCAGCTGAATGTATTTTACAAACGATTTCAGGATACAATAAAGGCTCTCCGCCAAAAGTCATCAGTGAGTCTATTTTATAATTCTTGCAGATATCATAAATTGCTTGCTGTGCTGCGTCACCGTCAATATGATCACTGGAAATATGACTGCCTTGTGAGCAATGCTTGCATTTGCCGCTGCAAGCCATAGTAACTACAAATTCAATTCGATTTAAGTGTTGTAAATATTTATTCATTGTTCAATACCTTTAATTACACTTCAAGTTCAAAGCATATTTTTGCACTTGGAATTCCTTGATATTTTTCTTTATTTGAATATTTTGTTCCATTTTCAATGCATTTGATTATATTAATTACCCCACCATGGGTTACCAATAAAACATTTTTATCATAGCTAACAAGCGATTGCTTGAAATTCAACCAAGCATAGCTTACTCTATCATAAAATTCATTTGGACTTTCTCCGTTAGGATAATGCTCTTTCCATTCCAAATTTCTCCAATATAATTCCGGATATTTTTCTTCTGCAATATGATTGTCCAATCCAGCCATGTCACCATTATTCACTTCTCTGAATTCAGGCATAAGACATACCGGCAAATTTAGTTTTTCTGCAATGATATTTGCCGTTTGTCTCGCCCTGATAATATCGCTTGAAAAGATTCTCCCGATATTATACTTTCTTTCGACATTATTATGAATTTCGTTTGCTAGCTCAATAGATTGGCGGACACCTGTTTCTGTTAAAGGTGAATCGCTCCAACCTCCACGAACTGAATCATCATCCTGTCCGTGCCTAATTATAAATATTTTCATTTTACTCTCCTCAATTACAATAAATATTATATCACAGAAAAAACAAATAGTAAAATTTTATGTTGATGCTGTACAGAACGGAGAGGTTGGATTTATTGGAAAAAGTTGAACAAACTTGGTTAGAAAAGTGTTAGAAAACAGGTACAATCAGACCGAGTGCCGTGATAGAAAAAGACAGAAAAAAAGCCTTGAAACTAAGCAGTTTCAAGGCTTTTGTGTGGCAGGGGCAGAAGGAGTTGGCGTATGCATCGGCTATGCCTTGCATACTAATGGCTCGACGACCGTTGCTTCGCAACAGTACCCGTCTCACCGCTCATCGCTAAAAACAGTTCACTGAACTGTTTTCTTTACGCTCTGACCCTCTCGGGTTCAAGTCCCTATTATACTCTATTAAAAAATAAAAGAGCCATAAAAACGGCTCTTTCATTTTTTGGCAGGGGCAGAAGGACTTGAACCCTCGGCACGCGGTTTTGGAGACCGCTGCTCTACCAACTGAGCTATACCCCTATGTATCTGTAACGGTAGTATTATATCAACTTATTTCATAAATTGCAAGTGTAAATTTTAAAAAAATCCTTCTTTTTGTATATAATATTGATTGCAGCATTAATTATTTCTAACATATAATGGTTTCTGTATTAAAATAAACAATCTTTATTAAGGCAATAATTTTCATTTGCTTGACTTTTTAATACCATATATTGTATAATCTTCAATGTATGCATACTTCTTATGGAGGGATTTCATGGCTTCTAAAAAAGCTTACGGTAATGAAAGTATTAAATCGCTTAAGGGCGCTGACAGAGTCCGTAAAAGACCTGCTGTAATTTTCGGTTCAGATGGTATTGACGGCTGCCAGCATTCTATTTTTGAAATTATGTCAAACTCAATCGACGAGGCAAGAGAGGGCTATGGCAGTAAAATTATTGTTACCCGTTATCTTGATGGGTCCGTCGAGGTGCAGGATTTCGGACGAGGTATTCCTGTTGATTTTAATAAAAATGAAAATATGTATAATTGGGAGCTTGTTTTCTGCGAGCTTTATGCCGGCGGTAAGTACGATAACGGCGGTGACAACTATGAGTTTTCACTGGGCTTAAATGGTCTTGGCCTTTGTGCAACACAATATGCTTCTGAATATATGGACGCTGAGATTAAGTCAGGCGGATACAAATACAATCTTCATTTTGAGCATGGCGAAAATGTCGGTGGACTTCAAAAAGAGGAATATAAAAAACGCGGCGATACAGGTACAAGAATTAAGTGGAAACCTGATTTACAGGTTTTTACAGATATTGATGTTTCTGTAGAGTATTATCAGGAAACTATTAAAAGACAAGCTATTGTTAATGACGGCATTACCTTTGTTTTCAAAAATCAAATAAATTCTTCGTATTTTGAAACTTTTGAATATTGCTATGAAAACGGTATCCAGGATTATGTAAAAGAGCTTGCAGGGGACAAGGCTTTTACTACACCTCAATACTGGGAGTGCGAGCGTGTAGGCCGTGACCGTGAGGATTTAGACGATTATAAGCTGAAAATCAAGGCCTCACTTTGTTTTTCCCTTGACACTCAGCTCAAGGAATATTACCATAATTCAAGCTTTCTTGAGCATGGCGGAGCACCTGAGAAGGCTTTTAAAAGTGCGTTTGTAAATCAGATTAATGCTTACTTAAAAGCTAATAATAAATACAACAAATCAGATTCACAGATTAACATACAGGATGTTGAGGAATGTGTGATTTTTGTTGTATCATCATTTTCAACACAGACCTCATATGAAAATCAGACAAAAAAAGCTATTACAAACAAGTTTATTCAGGATGCAATGACTGATTTTTTTCGCAAGCAGCTTGAGGTTTACTTTATTGAAAATAAAATGGATGCGGATAAAATTGCTGATCAGATTATTATCAATATGCGTTCAAGGGTTAAGGCTGAAAAGACAAGAAAGAATTTAAAAACAACTCTTCAGACTAAAATTGATATGACAAATCGTATTCAGAAGTTTGTTGACTGCCGTTCTAAGGATGTAAATGAGAGAGAAATTTTTATCGTTGAGGGTGACTCTGCTCTTGGTGCCTGCAAGCAGGCGAGAGATGCTAATTTTCAGGCTCTTATGCCTGTCCGCGGTAAGATTTTGAACTGCCTGAAATCTGATTATGATAAAATATTTAAATCTGAAATTATTACTGACTTAATTAAAGTTCTGGGCTGCGGGGTGGAAGTAAAGAGCAAAGCTGCAAAAGATGTGTCTATGTTTGATATGAACTCGCTTCGCTGGAACAAGATTATGATTTGTACTGATGCCGATGTTGACGGATTTCATATCAGAACTCTGATACTCACGATGATTTATCGTCTTATGCCTAAACTAATTGAAGAGGGCAAGGTATATATTGCCGAATCACCGCTTTATGAGGTTACCTGTAAGGATCAGACATATTTTGCTTATAATGAAATGGAAATGGATTCTATTAAGGAACAAATAGGTGATAAAAAATATACTGTTCAGCGTTCAAAAGGTCTTGGTGAAAATGAGGCTGAAATGATGTCGCTTACTACTATGAATCCTGCAACACGAAGACTTATAAAGGTTACTCCAAGTGAAGCAGCCGAAACATCGGAAATGTTTGATTTGCTTCTTGGTGATAATCTTGAGGGTCGTAAGGATTATATCTCAGATTATGGTCATCTTTACATTGATGCCGCAGATGTAAGTTAAAGGAGGGATTTTGAATTATGCCGAGAAAAAGAAAAAATGTAGTTGAAGAAAATCAAAATCCGCTTGCTGATAATGTCCATATCGAAGGTGCGGGAACTGTAAAGGACGAGCATATTGTTGAAACCTTAAAGCAAAACTTTATGCCTTATGCAATGAGCGTTATACTTTCTCGTGCCATTCCTGAGATTGACGGCTTTAAGCCTTCCCACAGAAAGCTCCTTTATACAATGTATAATATGGGTCTTTTGCAGGGAGGTACAATAAAAAGTGCAAATATTGTCGGAAGAACTATGCAGCTTAATCCTCACGGTGATGCGTCTATCTACGAAACTATGATCAGACTTTCCCGAGGAAATGAAAGTCTTTTGTATCCGTATGTTGAGTCAAAAGGTAATTTCGGTAAGGCATATTCAAAGAATATGATGTATGCCGCCTCTCGTTATACAGAGGCTAAGCTTGCTCCTATTTCAAAAGAATTATTTGAGGATATCAACAAGGATACTGTTGATTTTGTTGATAACTATGATAATACTATGAAGGAGCCGACCCTGCTACCTGTTACTTTTCCGTCAATACTCTGTAATGTTACAACAGGTATTGCTGCAGGTATGGCGTCATCAATTGCTTCTTTTAATTTGAGAGAAATATGTGATACAACCATTGCTCTCATCAAAAATCCTGACCACGAAATCTCAGATACTCTTCTTGCGCCTGATTTTATCGGCGGAGGATATGTAATTTACGATAAGGATGAGCTGGAAAAAATTTATCGTACCGGCAGAGGCTCTGTTAAGGTTCGTGCAAAATACAAATATGATAAATCCTATAATTGTATTGATATTACTCAAATACCGCCGACAACCACATCCGAGGCAATTATAGATAAAATAGTTGAACTTGTTAAATCTAACAAGATTAAAGAATTGTCTGATCTCAGAGATGAAACAGATTTAAAGGGTCTGAGAATTACACTTGATTTAAAGCGTGGAGTTGATCCGGATGTGCTTATGACTAAGCTATATAAAATGACACCTCTTGAAGATACCTTTTCCTGCAATTTTAATGTTCTTATTAAAGGTTATCCCAAGGTTTTGGGTGTAGGCGATATTCTTAAGGAATGGATTGACTTTCGGCTTGACTGTGTTCGCAGAAGAACTCAGTTTACTCTTAATAAAAAGGCTGAAAGACTTCATTTGCTTGAAGGCCTTGAAAAAATACTTCTTGATATTGATAAGGCAATTAAAATTATTCGTGAAACCGAAAGTGAATCCGAGGTTGTTCCTAATTTGATGATAGGTTTCGGAATTGATCAGGTTCAGGCTGAGTTTGTTGCTGAGATTAAGCTGCGTCATCTGAACAGGGAATATATCCTTAAGCGCACTAAAGATATTGAATCACTTACTGCTGAGATTGCAGAGCTTGAAGCAATTCTCGGCAGCAAAAACAAGCTGAAGAAAATTATCATTAAAGAGCTTACTGATGTTGCTGACAAATATTCAGGCGAGCGCCGTTCTCAGATACTCTATGAAGTTGAAGAGTTTGATATAAATGCGGTGCAGGAGACTGCAGATTATCCTGTTACCTTATTTATCACTAAAGAGGGTTATCTTAATAAAATCAGAACGGCAAATCTTCGTATGTCCGGCGAGCAAAAGGTCAAGGAGGGTGACTGTGTAGTAAATACATTTGATTGCTCAAACAGAGATGAAATTCTTGTGTTTACTGATAAGGCTCAGGTTTATAAATCCAAGGTTGACGATTTCGCAGACGGAAAAGCCTCTCAGTTAGGTACTTATGTTTCTGCCAAGCTTGAGATGGAACCTGACGAAAAAACCATATTTATATGTGTTATCCGCGAATATAAAGGCTATATGATTTTTGCTTTTGAAAACGGAAAGGTTGCAAAGGTTGATATCACAGCGTATAAGACAAAGACTAACAGAAAGAAACTGTTGAAGGCTTATTCAGCCAAAGCCCCTCTTGCGTGCTGTGAATATATCGAGGAGGATACCGAGCTTGTTTTATGTTCAACTAACGGCAGAATGTTAATTTTAAACACCGGTGCAATTGCAGCAAAAACTACTAAAGACACGGTCGGCGTTTCTGTTATGACACAGAAAAAGAATCATAAGCTTGAATCAATGCATTTTTATAAAGAGGGAGAGTTTGAAAAAGCTTGGCGCTTCAGAACTAAAAACCTTCCTGCAGCAGGAGCGTTGCCGGGACCTGCTGATAATACCGATCAAATTACTTTTTAACAATTAATAGCAAAAAAGGCTTGCATTATTGAAAATATTGTGATATAATTCACGAGTGCTAATCTATATGGAGGTAAAATTATGCTCTGGTATCATTATGTATTAGGTGCTGTAATTATTGTAGCATCAATTATTATAACAGTTGTGGTTTTGATGCAGGAAGGCAGATCACAGAACATTTCAGGTGCTATCACAGGTGGTTCTGATTCATATGTCGGCAAGTCAAAGGGCAGAACGATTGAGAGTAAACTTGAAAGAGTTACTAAATGGTTAATCATTGTATTCTTTGTTCTTGTTTTTGCAGCTTTTCTTATCTTTCTTTTTGTATAACAATTGTGTAATGACCTTGCGTTATGCAAGGTCATTTTTGTTGTAAGTGAAGTTTAAATAAATGCTCTGACTTGTATTGGACAGGTCAGATTCTTATTTTGGAGAATGTGTTTTGTATTATATAATTTTTGATTTGGAGTGGAATAATGCCTACAGCTACGCTTCGCAGAAGCCAATGAATGAAATTATAGAAATAGGGGCATTAAAGCTTGATGAAAAATTAAATATTGTTGATTCATTTAAGCAGCTTATAAAGCCACAGCTTGCTAAAAAGCTTTCAAGCCGCTGCAAAAGATTGACAAAAATAACGAATGAGGAAATCAAAGAGAATGGCTTTCCGTTTGAAAAAGTTATTGCGGATTTTGCCGGATGGTCAAGGGGGAAGGACAATGTTTTTCTCAGTTGGAGCAATTCGGATTTGTATGTTTTAGCATCAAATTTTTTGAAATTCCTTGGTGACTGCAATGTCGATTTTATGAGAAATTATTGTGATGCTCAAAAGTATTGTATGTCTTTTATTCCTAAGAGTGAAAATGAAAACAACAATCAGATAGGACTTTCACGCTGTGCAGAAATCTTTGGTATCACTGTTGATACAACAAAGCTGCACAGAGCATTATCGGATTGCTATGTGACTGCTGAGTGCTTAAAAAAAGTATTTGACAGGGACAAGCTTGTAAAATATGTTCAGCCTTGTGACAATACTTTTTTTGAAAGAATACTGTATAAGCCTTATATGATTTGCGAACCTGTGTCGGATTTGTTTGATATTAACAGTGTTGAGCTGGTTTGCCCTAACTGCAATTTACCGATGAATAGGGTTTCAGATGTTGAAATGAGGAATAAAGCGTTTAATTTTGCTGTTCGATGCTCAAAATGTAATAAGAGCTATTGGGCATTTGTCAGAGCAAAGAAGACTTATGATGATGTTATCGTTAGCAAACGCGTTGTTTTAATGAATAAAAAGCGTGCAAAAAGGATTAAGTAATCAATTTGTAAACAATTATAATTTATTCTTTATTTTTTATTAAAAATATTATATAATAAGCAAAAATGCATCATTTTACTTTTAAGGAGGTATATTATGGCATCAAATGATTATGATGATTTACTCGAATCATTTATGAACAACTCTCAAAAAGTATATAACGAGGATAAGGATGCCCGAAAGGATAGGCTCCCAAGCTCTTACAATGTTACCTCAAAGAGCGACAGAAAGGCATCTAATTCTAATAGAAAAAAGTCAGGTTCCAAGGGAAGAAAGAATAGCGTTCAAAAAACACCTTCTCAGAAGTTTTTTGCTACTGTAGGTAAAATTCTTCTCGCTTTAATTATGATTTGTGCTGTTGTCGGAATTGTTTGTTTTTCAGTTGTTACAATTTACGGATACAGCATTGTCTACGGAGATCCTGTGTTTAATTTGGAGGATGAGGCATCCAGCCAGAATCAGACTTCATTTATCTATGGATATAAAGACGACAATATGGAGAAGCTTATTGAAATAACAAGGCTTCACGGTGAGGAAAACAGAATATGGGTCGATTTGGACGATATGACCGAATATATGCAGGATGCATTTATTGCAATTGAAGATGAGCGTTTTGAGTCTCACCACGGTGTTGACTGGAAGCGAACAATTGGTGTAACGGTTACTATGAGCGGTGAGGGTGGTTCAACAATCACTCAGCAGCTTATAAAAAACCTTACTGATGAAAATGATGTAACTTTTGTTCGTAAGTTCAACGAAATACTTTCTGCTCTGAACCTTGAAAAGAATTATTCAAAAGATGAGATTATGGAGGCTTATCTTAACACTATCTACCTGTCTCACGGCTGTTACGGAGTCAGAACAGCAGCGGAGACATATTTTGGTAAGGATGTTGAAGATTTAAATATCGCTGAATGTGCCTGCCTTGCTGCAATAACCAAGGCACCTACTAAGTATGATCCTATGCTTAATCCTGAAAATAACAAGTCAAGGCAGGAGTGGATACTTGGAAAAATGAATGAGCTTGGCTTTATTACAAAAGATCAGTATAATGAAGCTAAGGATTATGAGCTTGTTTTTACAAACAGTAAAAACTATAAGGGAAGTAAAGTTAAAGAAAATTCAAATAAATCAAGTGAAAAAGAAAAAATAAATTCATATTATACAGATTATGTAATTGAGGAAGTAATCAGTGACCTTCAAAAAATGGGCTATAGCTCTAAGAAGGCAAAAAATATGATTTACGGCGGCGGACTTAAAATCTATTCAGCAATTGATTTTGATGTTCAGGATGCAATTGAGGATGTCTATGAAAAATACCGCAGGATGCCTGATGAAACAGTACAGGGCGCTTGTGTAGTTATGGATTATCGTGGACGAATTCTTGGTATAGTAGGAGGCACCGGCAAGAAAAAGGCTAACAGAGTTCTTAACAGAGCTTCTCAGTCAACCCGTCAGCCGGGTTCAACAATTAAACCGCTTTCTGTATATGGTCCTGCACTGCAAAAGAGTCTTGAGGATTCTGATACAGAGATTTATTGGTCAACACCTACTAAGGATGCACCTTTGATGTCTGTTAACGGAAAAATGTGGCCTACAAATGAGGGCGGTGGATATTCAGGCAATATGGTAACTGTTCAGCGAGGACTTGCTAACTCAATGAACACGATTTCTGCTCATACACTTGACAAAATCGGTGTAACATATTCTTTTGATTTCATCACTGAAAAGTTCCATATTTCAACTCTGGACGCAGTTGCTGACAGTGACTATGCTCCTATGGCTACGGGCTCACTTACTAATGGTGTTACGACTCTTGAAATGACTACTGCATATCAGGCCTTTGGTAACGGCGGTTACTATTACGAGGGCTATGCGTATTATAAGATTGAAGATGCTCAGGGCAATGTGCTTATTGAGAAAAAACCTGAGGAGACAAAGGAAGAAGCACTTTCTGAAACTACTGCCGGTATTATGAATAAGCTCCTTCAGACTGTTATGACTCAGGGTACAGGCAGAAGCTATAAGCTCAGCAATATTGAATGTTTCGGCAAGACAGGTACGACAACTGAGAATAAAGACCGTTGGTTTATCGGCGGAACTCCTGAGTATGTCGGCGGTGTATGGTATGGCTATGATACACCTAAGGAGGTTCACTATTCACTTTCGCCAAACCCAAGCGGTACTATCTGGAATCTCGTAATGAAAAATATTTATGAGAAGAAGGGTGTCAACGAAAGAGAGTTTGAAACACCTGACGGAATTGTTCGCAGAGAATACAGTTCAGCTAATGGTAAATTGTGCAGAGGAACAGGTAACTGGGGTTGGTTTGATGAAGATAACCTTCCTGGAACTACTACCTACACAGGCACAACTGCTGCTAAGAAAACTGAGCAGACAACCTCCTCCGGCGGAGAATCAACAACTGCTGCAGAATCTACAACAGCGGCTCAGACTGAGCCTGCCACAGAGCCTCCGACTACAGAGGGCAGCAAGGATGACGAGGAATAATTTAATTAATTAAAGAATACGGAAAATCGGCTCAACTGCTGATTTTCCTGTTCTTTTAATAACTGATGATAGGTGAGATATGAAGATAATGGCTATTGATTATGGTGATGTAAGGACGGGTGTTGCGTTTTGTGATGTTCGTGAAATTCTTGCATCTCCATATGCTGTAGTTAAAGAAAGCTATCAGCCAAAGCTTGTAAACAAACTTATTGAAATAATTAATAAAGAAAAGCCTGAGAAAATTGTTATCGGTCTTCCGAGAAATATGGACGGCTCTTACGGTTACCGTTGTGATGAATGTAAATCTCTCGGTGATGAGCTAAAAAAACAAATCGATTTACCCGTTGAATATCAGGATGAGCGTTTAACAACTGTAATGGCTCATGACATACTGTCGAGTAATAATGTTCGAGGTCAAAAACGCAAGAATACAGTTGATGCTGTTTCGGCAGTTATGATTTTACAAAGCTATATTGATAAGAAATAATTTTTAAAATATCATCATAATTTTTTATGGTGATGTTTTGAGGTTTTATATTAATAATGTATCGATAAAAATTGAATTTTCTTTTTTTCTGATTATTTCATTTTCAATATTAACAGACAGTGAAAGCGTGTTATATGTTATTCTGTTTTCTGCACTGCATGAGCTTGGTCATATAGTAATGCTTTATGTTCTGGGCGGAAGAGCAGAAAGCATAACGATTGCCTGTTATGGCATAGGTTTAAAGCATAAATCAAAACTTAATGATTTCAGGCAGATTTTATTTTTGCTTGGCGGTGTAACAGTTAATTTTATATTTGTATTATTAAATATTGAGCGGGAGATTAATCTTGCACTTTTTGCAGTCAATATTTTACCGCTGTATCCGCTTGACGGAGGCAGAGTATTAAAGCTTGTTCTTAATAATTTGCTCACTATAAATATTTCAGATAAAGTGTTTAAAATAATAAGCATAATTATTATAGCTTTTCTGATAGCTGCTGCAGTTTATTTTAAAAATTTATCGCTTACTTTAATAGTAATCTATATAATCATTTATTCATTAAATAATTCGTTTGATTGAGGTTTGTATGATTAAAAAAGAGGTTGAAAAAATTCTTCAATATGTTCAAAAACCGGCAAGGTATGTTGGCGGTGAGCTAAACAGTGTCGTTAAAGATGCAGAAAAAGTGGATATCCGCTATGCCTTCTGTTTTCCCGATACATATGAAATCGGTATGAGTCATCTCGGAATGAAAATTCTCTATGGGCTTGTTAATAATAGAGAAGATGCTTGGTGTGAAAGAGTTTTTGCACCTGATAATGATATGGAGGAGCAGATGCGTAAAAATAATGTTCCTCTGTTTGCTCTTGAATCAGGAGATTATATAAGAGATTTTGATATAATCGGCTTTACTTTACAATATGAGCTTTGCTATACCAATGTTCTTAATATGCTTGATTTAGCAGGGGTTCCAATCTGGTCTAAGGATAGAACGGAGCTTACTCCGATAGTCTGTGCAGGCGGTCCCTGTGCCTGCAATCCTGAGCCTATCGCAGATTTCTGCGATATAGTTTTTCTCGGAGATGGGGAAGATTCAACCAATGAGGTGTTGGACCTGTTAAAAGAATGTAAAAAATCAGGCGCAACCAAGCATGAATTTTTGCTCAAAGCTAAGGATATCACCGGTGTTTATGTACCTTCATTTTATGAGGACAGCTATAATGATGACGGCACTCTTAATGAGTTGAAGCCTATAAACGGTGCACCTGAAAGGGTAAAAAAAGCTGTTGTAAGCGATATGAATAAGGTGTATTATCCAAAGGAATTTGTTGTTCCGTTTATAAATATTGTTCATGACAGAGCAGTTGAAGAGATTTTCAGAGGATGTATCCGTGGCTGCCGTTTCTGCCAGGCAGGATTTATTTACAGACCCATAAGAGAAAAGAGCGTTGACACAATTAATCGTCAGGCCAAGGCTCTTATTGACTCAACAGGTTATGATGAAATTTCACTTTGCTCGTTATCTACCTCAGACCATTCACATGTTAATGAAATGCTGAGTTCGTTAATCGACTGGACAGTTAAGAATAAAATTAACCTTTCGTTGCCAAGCCTTCGTGTTGATAATTTTTCCGACGAGCTTGTGGACAAGCTTAATAAAGTCAGAAAGAGCGGTTTGACCTTTGCCCCTGAGGCAGGTACTCAGCGTATGCGTGACGTTATCAATAAAAATGTTACTGAAGAAGAGGTTCTCAGAACATGCAACAAGGCATTTGACAATGGCTGGACTACAGTTAAATTGTACTTTATGATGGGTCTGCCGACTGAGACAATGGAGGATATTGAGGGTATTGCTGATTTAGGTATGAAGGTAGTGGAGGCATTTGCCAAAAATCCCAATAAGCAAAAGGGAACAGGTGTTCAGGTTTCAATTTCCTGTTCGTCATTTATTCCGAAGCCGTTTACACCTTTTCAGTGGGAACCTGAGGACACCATGGATTCACTTAAAGCAAAACAGGCGCATTTGCTTGAGTGTATACCTACAAGAAAAATTAAAGTCTCATACCATGAAACACCTACATCACTTTTGGAAGGCGTTCTTGCCCGTGGCGACAGAAGGTTATCCAATGTTATTTATACTGCGTTTAAAAACGGCTGTAAATTCGATTCTTGGGATGACCAGTTTAAGTTTGACGTTTGGATGGCTGCATTTGAGCAGTTTAATCTTGACCCGTATTTCTATACTCATAGAAAAAGAGAATTTTCTGAAGTCTTGCCTTGGGATCATCTCGATTACGGTGTAAGCCGTAAGTTCCTTGAAAAAGAGAATCTAAAGGCTCATCAGAATCAGACAACGCCGCATTGCAGAATTAAATGTTCAGGCTGCGGAGCTAACCGACTTAACGGAGGACATTGTGATGCGAGAAATTAGGTTGAGATTTTCGAAAACGGGTCAGGCAAAATATATCAGTCATCTTGATACGAACAGAGTTTTCTCCCGTGCTCTTGCAAGAGCAAAAATAAATCTTTGGTTTACAGAGGGTTTTAATCCGCATCCGTATATGAGCTTTTCTTTGCCGCTTTCACTGGGCGTTGAAAGCCTTTGCGAAAATGTTGATATCCGAATTCTCGACGATATTACAAATGATGAAATAAAGGCTCGTATGAATGATGCTTTGCCGGAAGGCATCAGAATTGTAGATGTGTATGAGGATTTTATGGATTGCCATGAAATCGTTTACAGTGATTATGTCTATAAATTTGAGTTTGAGGATAATGAAACTGCACTTGAAAAAATCAAATCCGTTCTTGACTTTGATGAAATAATGGCGCTCAAAAAAGGTAAGCAGGGCAGGCGAAGAGTGCTAAAGGAAACGAATATCAAGGATTTTATTATTAAGCATAATATCTCAGTCAGAGAGGATAATATTGTGCTCAATGTCCGACTCCTTGCAGGACCTGATAAAAATCTTAACCCATCATTACTCTTTGACACAATAATTCGCCTTATCGATATGGACTTTGAATGGAAATCCATTTCAAGAATTTCACTTTTAACAAAAGACTTGAAAGAATATAAGTAATAAAAGTGCAGACTCTTTTTGTACAAAAAACTCCCTCTTGCGAGGGAGCTGTATGTTTCGTTTTATTTTATGTCGCAGCAAAAGGAGTTTGCATTTTTGTACAATCAGAAATAGTTTCCGACTGCACGGTTTTCAGCATATTATCACTTCCTGAAAAATAAAAAAGGCGCAGCCGAAGCTGCGCAAAAAACGCATGCTTGGTAGTCGCCAAACTAACTAAATGACCCATACTATTGAAAGAATGCATTTAAAAAGCATGCGTTTTTATCAAAAATAAAAACACATTCTTCCACATAGTAT